>JAKPQA010000355.1 GCA_029547025.1 Armatimonadota bacterium | reverse complement strand
GGAACAGATGTCACGGTGGGTTGTCTGGCCATCGGACGAGTACATCGCCGAACGACAGCCGCCGAAGGATCGATCGAGGCCCATCCCGACGGGCGGCTGGGGCTCCAAAGGGCGGCCGCGACAGACCTGCCTGCCCCTTGCGGCCCAGTATGATGCATTGATCTGGGCCCGGATCGTGCTCCGAGGCGAGTGGCGGCCAGACGATCTGCTAGACCGAATCGTCCTCCTGCAGGAGGACGATCCCGCGGAGTCGTCCGCCGTGTGCCGTTTCGAGCGTGACGGAACTGAAATACAAGTGAATCAGCACTTCTGGGCATTGTGCGTGGTCATCCGGCCCGCCCCGGAGCTGATCGAGGGGTTAGCGCCGGGAGAGATCGGGCCTGCGCTGTTCCGCAGGTTCTTTGTCGAGGGTGAGAAGATGGCGGCCCGCTCCGCACAGCCCCTGCGCGGCGTGGGCGAGGGCCTTACCGCCTTCGTGGGGGAGCCACCGGGCACATGGTGGGTCAAGTGGTACCTCTGGTATACCGACGGCCACTCACTGGCCGTCTACATGCCACGGAACGAGGAGTCGCCTCAGCGAGACCGGCTTCCCGGGGAGCCGTGGTTCTAGGATGACGGGCTGGCGGCGGGGCGCGTCGAGTGCGCGCCCCGCTGCTCCGGCCACGGGCGAGGCACACGCTCAACTGCGCGTAGCAGGCGCTCCGCGCTCCGAGAGCTGCTTGTGCGCACGTCGGGGCGCGGACGACCACGCCCCCGTCTCGGCCCTTGGTGACGCGCCCACCTCTGACCACCACTTGCTTTGCAGGGCCGACGGGGTTGGGCGGCAGCCGGGTGGCGAGCGAAGGCGCCTGCCAGGGTGCGGCCGATGAGTCGGCCCGCTGCGCAGTCGGTCCACACCGAGGGGACAGAGCCCGTTGCCGCGGGAGGCCCGCGGGAGCGCGGAGGCATGCTCTGGCAACGTGCTCAGTCCCCGGGCCTCTTGCTGGAAGCTTGTCGCGCCCGTCCTGAGCCTGTCGAAGGGCGGGCCTCCGACCAGGCTAGGGGGCGTCTGTGGAGTGCACCGGCGCGGCTGGCGTGGCCGCCGACACCCTCGAGAGGGGAACTGCTCCGCTCCGTTGAACCAGAGGGGCGGATGGCGTCACTCGTCCTGAGGAGGTACCTCCGCCATGTTGCGCCGTGTCTGCTGGGCCGCCGTGCTGTGCTTCGCGGTGGCCGCCCTGTCATCTGCCGCTTCCGCTGACGCTCCGGCTGCCGTCGATCGGCCACTGTGGTGTGTGACCACGCTGGAAGGCGCGCCCGACCCGCAGGCACTGCTCGCGGGCCAGGACTGGCCGGCATCGTCCCTGACAGGGTTCGTCGGCATGACAACGGGCAAGCTGGGCCGCCGCCAGCCAGTCGTGTGGCTCTCTCGCGACGATCGCGACCTCCACATCGCGTGGCGCATCCCTCGGCTGGGCGACGCGCCCTTCGCTGCAAGCGCCACGGAGCGCGACGGCCCGCTCTGGAACGACGACTCCTTCGAGGTGTTCCTCGACCCCGGGCACACCCATCGCGACTACATGCAGTTCATCGTGAACTCGACCGGAGCGCTCTACGACGGGCGTGGCCGAGACGCCTCGTGGAACAGCGGCGCGGAGGTGCGCGTGGCGCAGGATGCCGCCGCGTGGGCCGGAGTGCTGACGGTGCCGCTTGCCGACCTGGGCGGCGCGCCGGCACACGGGGCGGTATGGGCCGCCAACTTTGCTGTCGACCGGTCGGTGCCCCAGCGGCCATCCGACGGCTGGCAGCAAGAAGACGCGAACCTCGTCTGGTCCCCCGTCTCGGCATCGCTGCACGAGCCGGCGCGGAGTGGGCACCTCGTGTTCGGCGGCACGGCCCGAGTATCGCTCGCCAGCCTCGGCGAGCCCTGGTGGCGCAACGTGCGGCTCGGCGGCGCCGCCACCTCGGAGTGCTATGCGCGCCTGCTCGACGCGTCCGGTGCTGCCCTTTGGGAGGCGTCCGCGTCGCCAGCGCGGCCTTTCGACCTGGCGCCGCCTGCTGTGTCACCGGGCAGCTATCGGCTCGCCCTCTGGGCCGGGGCTGAAGGTCAGCCGCTTGCGGCAGCGACCTGGGCGTTCGATGCTGTCCCGCCGCTCGATGCGCGGATCCAGACTCTGGCCCTCAGCCACCTGATGCGTGTCGACGTACGCGCTCAGCTCGGCGGCGCGCAGGCGGAAGGCGCCGTTGAGCTCTCGCTTGCCGATGCCTCGGGCAGAGCGGTGCGGACTGGTGAGGTGCGTCTTGCCAGTGGGGTCGCCTCGGCCCCGGTCGAGTGGGGCTTTGGCGACTTGCCGCCGGGGGCTTACACGCTCATCGCGACCCAGCAGGGCCAGCCCAACTCCGCGACGAGCATCCCCTGGAAACGGCCCGAGGAGCCCGCCTGGGTCGGCTCGGCGGCCGGCAAGTTCGATGACGACACCGTGCTGAAGCCCTGGCTTCCGCTGCGCGTGGCGAGCCGTAGCCCTCTCTCGATCGGCTGCTGGGGTCGGCTGATGACCTTCTCCGGCGCGAGCGGCGGGCTGCTGTCATCGGCCATCGCTGCCGATCAGGAGCTGCTGTCCGCGCCCATGGAGTGGGTCGCGGTCGTCGACGGTCAGCCCGTGCGGTGGGTGGACCGCCAGGTAAGGCTCACGCGCCAGGCCCGAGGCGTCGTCGAGTTCGAGTCGAGCCTGGCTGGCGGTGGGCTCCGCATCGAGGGCCACGGGCGCATGGAGTTCGATGGCTTCATACGTCTGGACTTTCGCGTCTCGAGCCCCGACCGGCCGCGCACGCTCGACCGGCTGGAGCTGCGCGTGCCCTACCGCAAGGACGTCGCGCGGCTAATGCACCACTTCCCCAAGCCCTCGGTCTGGGTGAAGGTTGACATGTCGCGGTTCAACGCCCGCGCCGTGCCGGCCGACGGGTGGAAGTCGCCGTTCCTCTACCACGTGTGGGTGGGCGACGAGGAGCGTGGACTGCAGTGGCTCACCGAATCAGACCAGTACTGGCGGCCGGCCGACCCGGACCGCGCCATCGAGCTGATGCCGTCGGCTGCGCAGACGACGCTCACCCTGAACCTGATCGGGAAGCCGACGCGGCTGGACGCCGGCATCGCTCTGCCGTACAGCTTCGCGTTCCAGGCGAGCCCGGTGAAGCCAACGCCACGCGCCTACCGCGAATGGCGCTACGCGCAGGTGGGCTACTACGGCATGGAGAGCGCGCCCTACCGGCGCGTCGCGGCCGACCAGAGGATCTCCTACCCGGCCGAGGGCCTCTTCAGCCCGGCCAGAGGCACGGTGGAGGTGACGGTGACGCCCCATTTCGACTCGACGGCGCCGGGCGAGCTGAACCGCAGTCTCCTCAAGCTGGCGTGGCCCGATGACGCCAGCCCTGAGCCCGCCGCCGGTGTGTGGTTCTACTGGAACCAGGACGACCGGGGCATGCGCGTGGTGGTCCGCCAGGCGGGGCAGTATCGCGTCATCTACGGGGCGCCATTCGCCTGGAAGCCCGGCGAGGCCCACACGGTGGCCTTCACGTGGGGAGAGGGCGGATCCGGCGCCATCTACGTCGACCGGCAGAGGCTGGCCGAGGTGCCCGCCGGCTCGTGCCTCGACGCCGGGACCGACCTCTCGCGCGCCGTCCTCTCTCTCGGCGATGCCGATAGCGGCTTCACCGTCCGCCAACTCCGCATCTCGTCGGAGCCATTGGGCGTGGAGCAGCTCGGCACGGACGACGACGTGCTGGAACCGCTTCCTTCGACACTCCTACTCGACCGCTTCGACCCCGTCAGGAGCGCGGGCGGTCAGCGCACGACGACGCCGGCGCGCAGTGCCTCGGGAGCCGTAGGTACCCTAGGGATCGGCGTGATGCAGACCGAAGCGGGACTCGACCTGTCTGGTGCGGGCCGGAAGGGCACCCTCCTCGATTCGCTCCGTGACCAGGGCATCCGCACCATTGGGTTCCACGAGCACTGGACGGACTGGCAAGGATTCCCGCGGACCAACCACGCCGAGGAGCTCCGGTCGCTGATCGCCGGGTGCCACCAGTCCGGCCTCAAACTCATCCTCTACCACTCGTGGCAGCTCTCGGACACCGCACCCGAGTACCCGCTCTACCTGTCCGAGTGCGAGGTCATCGCACCCGACCGGTTCATCTACACCCGCGAGCCCAAGCAGCGCGACTACCCGACGTGCGCGAGGAGCGCCTGGGCGGACTTTTTGGCCGATGGGATACAGAAGCTGTTCGAGGAGTTCGCGCCGGACGGCATCTACTCGGACGGCCTGGCCTATCCGACCGAGTGCGCCAACACACTGCACGGCTGCGGCTACATCGGCGAGGACGGCAAGGTACACCCCACCTTCAGCCTGTTCGCCATGCGCGATGCCGTGAAGCGCTTCGCCAAGATCCTCGAGGACCAGGGCAAGCCCACGCTGTTCGTGTGCCACACCTCGGGCAGCGTCACGCTGCCCACGCTCTCGTTCTGCGATGCCTACCTCGACGGCGAGCATCTGACGGGGCAGGCGCGACCGTTTCGGGTCCCTCTCGACTCGTTCCGCGCCGAGTTCATGGGCCACAACTTCGGTATTCCGGCCTACTTTCTGGTCTACGATTGGAACCAGGGGATGACCACACCCGAGGGCCTGGCCATCTCGCTGCTGCACGACACCGAGGTGCCCTGGTCGGTCGACGCCATGGCGCCCGTCTGGGATCTGTGGTCGCGTTTCGGCGT
>JAKPQA010000328.1 GCA_029547025.1 Armatimonadota bacterium | reverse complement strand
CACCATGACCACTTCCTGGAACCGGTTGAAACACGGGCGTCGTGCACTCAAAGAACCCGGGGGCGAGTAGCACTCTATCGGCGCCCAAACAGGAGGGACAGAGCATAGACAACGACTGTAGCGGAGTCCTAGTGCGAACCGGTAAGGGCCAGCCGTGGTCGGCAGCGTCGGGCGCGGCGAAGACCTTGAGCGCCGAATCGGTGTCGACGACTAGGAAGTCATGAATCTTCCGGCGGCCGAAGCTCCACGTGACTTGACGCGTGCAGAGAACGGTCTGGGTTCGGTCGGTGAGCTCCGCGATTTGGCGCAGCGAACGTCCCGCGACGTACTGCTCTGCGGCAAAGGCGATCAGGCGGGCGCGCTGCTCGGGGCTCTGGCGGACCGTGGCCGACCCCTTGAACTCCTCCAGCGGCTCGAGCACAGGGCGACTCGGGTAGGGCATCAGCCGCCCCCAGCACGCACGGGGCGGCTTGCGCCAGCCTGGAGCCAGCCGCCCCCAGCACGCACGGGGCGGCTTGCGCCAGCCTGGAGCTCGTCGTCCATCGCCCACGAACGATAGAGGCTCACCTGACCCTCCCCTGCCCGCGGACTGCTTACGGAGTCATCGACGCACGGGAGGCACGATGGTCTACCGCAAGGCATGGGAAGTGCAGTATCAGCGCGATCGAGCACGAGGACAGACGCGCTACGTGGACGCCGAACCCACGAGATCCCGCTTGGCCGAGCTCACTGCCGCGCATGTCCCCGTGCGGGCACTCGGGCGCGCCTGTGGGCTGAGCGACACCGGGGTCAAGGCCATCCTGGCCGGCACGCGGACCCAGGTGCAGCAGGAGACGGCAACTCGAGTAGCCCGCATCTGTCTTCGCGACATCTACTCCGACCATGCGACCGGTCACGTCCCGAAGATTGGCGCGGTCCGGCGCGTTCACGCGCTGATGGCCATGGGCTGGAGCCACCACCAGCTGGAGGCCGCCGGCGTCCCGAACACCGCACGCCTCCTGTCCGGCCCGGGGCACCTGGTCACGGTCGAACGCTGGCGCGAGGTGTGCGAGGTCTACGACCGGCTCTCGATGACCCCTGGCCCCTCCCCCGAGACCCGAGGCTGGGCCCGTGCCCGCGGCTACGCCCCGCCCCTGGCGTGGGACGAGGACTCCATCGACGACCCCACCGCACGACCTGACGGCGAGCTGAGCAAAGGCCGAGGAGCCGATGTGATCGACATGGTCGCCGTGAGGCGCACGCTGGATGGCGACCCTCGGGGTCCGGATCTGACCGCACGCGAAAAGACCTTGGCGGTGGGTGTCCTCGCCGCTCGTGGCACATCAGACCCCCAGATCGCCGACCGCCTCGGGGTGAGTGACCGTACGGTCCTGCGCTGGAGGCAGCGTGAGGGGATCCCGACCCGGCACGCGGGCGCAC
>JAKPQA010000324.1 GCA_029547025.1 Armatimonadota bacterium | reverse complement strand
ATCCAGCAGATGACCCAGTGATGCCGCAGCCCACGGATCCGCGAGCCGGGTCGCACTACGATGTGCTGGGCGTCGACCCCGCGGCGACGCCCGAGCAGATCCGCGCGCGCTACCGCGAGCTGGCGCGGACGCAGCACCCGGACGTGGTGTCTGCAGAGGCCAAGCCCGAGGCCAACACGGCGTTCGCCCGCATCCTCGAGGCCTACCGCGTCCTGAGCGACCCCGAGAGACGGCGCCGCTATGATGCCGCCCTCGGCGTCCATGCCATGCCCGGAACCATCGACCTCGATGACCTGGCCAGCGCGTTCGATGAGGTCGATGAGCTCCTGATCGAAGCGAACACGCACCTCGCCTGCGGGCGCCTGCATTCCGCCCAACGCTGCTGCGAGGATGCCCTGGAGCGGGAACCAGGGAATGCTCAGGCCGAGGCACTGCTGCGCGAGGTCCGATCCGAGATGGCCCGGGGCCATGGCCGCCGCGAGCCGCCACCCTGCCACGGGGCTCATGCCCCGGCCCCGGCCGGGCGATTCCGGGTGGTCCCGCTCGCCACCGTGCGGCCCCTCGAGCCCTTGCGGACATCGCGGGCCCGTGCCACTCTGTGTGCGGCGGCGCTCGCGGGGGCCGTGGCCGCGGGGCGGTGGATGCTCGACACGGGCCCCGGCGCGACCGCCCTCGGGCTCCCGGCGCGCAGCTTCGCCAGCTGCGCCGTGCTGGCCGGCCTGGTGGCCTTCGCCCTCGATGTGGCCGCGCTGATCGGTCCCTTCGATGAGGAGATGGCCAGCCACGCGCCGGGTGAGGGCGGCGGACTCGGGCTCGCGTACCTGCCGCTCATCGTGGCGGCGGCCGCCCTGCACGTGGTGCTCGCCCTCGTGGTCTACGTGGCCATCGCCGCGGTGTGGGAGCGGTGGAGCTTCTCGGTCCTTGCCGTGTTCGGTCTCGCGTGCGCCACGGGCTGGGCCGGGGCGGCCACGGCAGCCGAAACCTGGCCACGCGGGCTCGCCGTGCTCGGCAACATATCGTTCCTGGGCGCGCTCACCGGATGGTTCATCGCCGGGTTCTTCAGGCCGGCCCCGGGCCGGCGTTACTGAGCTGGCCCCGGCGGAGGAGGGAGACACGATGGCAACTCAGCGCACCACGGCGGCCGAACTCGCCTCGCGTAAGGCGAAGGGCGAACGGCTGGCCTGCCTCACCTGCTACGACTACCCCATGGCCCGCCTGCTCGACCAGGCGGGCATCGACCTGATCCTCGTGGGTGACTCGGTCGGGAACACCGTTCTCGGCTACGAGTCCACCCTGCCCGTGACGCTAGACGAGGTGCTCCATCATGCCAAGGCCGTGGTGCGCGGTACATCGCGGGCCCACGTCTGCCTCGACTTGCCCTTCATGTCCTTCCAGCTCTCGCCACGAGACGCGCTCGCCAGCGCCGGACGGGCCGTCAAGGAGGCCGGCGTCCAGTCGGTCAAGATCGAGGGCGGCCGGCGGCTGATCGGTGTGGTGTCGACCATCGTCGATGCCGGCATCCCCGTCCTCGGTCACCTGGGCTACCTGCCCCAATCGGCTAACGTCCTCGCGCGCCGCAAGCTCGAGGACAGCGCGGCCGTGCGCGATGCCCTGCTCGCCGACGGCACGGCGCTGCAGGAGGCCGGGTGCTACGCCGTTGTCCTCGAACTCGTGCCTCCCAGCCTGGCAGCCGAGGTCACCGCCGCCCTCCAGATCCCCACCATCGGTATCGGCTCAGGGCCTCACTGCGATGGCCAGATCCTGGTGCTCTACGACATGCTGGGCTTGGGTGCCGGCAAGGGCTTCCGGCATGTGAAGCAGTACGCGGCCCTCGACGAGATCATCGGCGGCGCGGCGGGCGCCTATGTCGACGACGTGCGACGCGGTGCGTTCCCGCCGTCCGAGGGGGCCGGCTCGTGAGCCCCGCCACCGTCTTCGAGCGCATCGGCGCACTCCGCTCGTGGCTCGAGGCTCATCGCGTTGCGGGCCGCCGCATCGGCCTCGTCCCCACCATGGGATACCTCCACGCCGGGCATGCCTCCCTCATCCGCCGCGCCCGGCAGGAGTGCGACATCGTAGTGGTCTCCGTGTTCGTCAACCCCACCCAGTTCGGGCCGGGGGAGGACTACGACCGCTACCCGCGCGATCTCGAGCACGATCAAGCACTGTGCGAGGCCGAGGGCGCCGACGCCATCTTCGCTCCCCCCGTGGTCGAGATGTACCCCACCGGCGCTCCCTGCACGCGCGTGACGGTGGCCCGGGTGAGCGAGGGCCTGTGTGGACGGTCGCGGCCCCACCACTTCGCCGGCGTGGCCACGGTGGTCACGAAGCTGCTCAACATCGTTCAGCCCCACCGGGCCTACTTCGGCGAGAAGGACTATCAGCAGCTTGCGGTCATCAGGACGATGGTGGCGGACCTCAACCTGCCGGTCGACATCGTCGGCTGCCCCACGGTCCGCGAGTCCGACGGCCTGGCCATGAGCTCCCGCAACAGCTACCTGAGCCCCGAGTTGCGCGCGCGGGCGCCGGCGATCTACCGGGCCCTGTGCGCCGGCCGCGATGCCGCTCAGGCCGGCGAACGGTCGGCGGGGGCCATCGCCGCGCGCGTGAAGGCGGCCCTGGAGCCGGTCCCCGATGCGGCGGTCGAATACGTCGAGGTCGTCGACGCGGAGTCGCTGGCCCCACTCCAGGAAGTCGGCGGGGGGGCGGTGATCGCTGTGGCCGTGCGCCTGGGGGGGACCCGCCTGATCGACAACATCGCCATCAAGCCTGTCCCGTGAGGGCCGTGGGCACCAAATGCCCCGCTGCCGGCAGGAGTGGCGTACCAGCCACCCGAAGAATGGCAAAAGGACGTGGGCCGCGGCCGCGGGCGGCGGCCCGCTTGACGTTCAGCTCACAGAATCGAGAGACACCCGCAACCGAACGGGCGTCTTCGATAGTTGAGACCAGGGTGTACCGGCATAGGGGAGCGTGTTCCGCACCCGATGGGGCAGCGCAAGGCGGTGTGGGTCGCGATGGCGGGGGTCGCGCTATCCTTTGCGGGAGCGGGACCCGGCTTCGGTTGGGACCTGAGTCAGGATGTGCGCATGATGCCTGACATCGATCCAGGTCTGTTCTCGTACCGCATCGTGCGCACGCTGACCAACGAGAAGACGAGGACCGGACGGCGGCTGGAGGTCGTGGCCCTGGTGTCCACGCCCATCGTCAGCGAGATCGCGCGCCAGGCCGCGGTACGCATCGGCCACGAACTCAACGCGTCCCACGACATGCTCCGCGCGCTGAAGATCCATCTGTATGACGACGCCGGGGCGCTCCAGGCCAACGCACCTCCGGTGGCCGTGGTCACCTGGGGCCCGGGCGGTCAGTACGAGCTACCCCGCCGCGAGGGTCCGGTGAACCTCGACGACTACTTCTTCCTCTACGAGTGGGACGAGGCCAAGTGGAAGGCCAATGAGGAGCTCGTGGCGAAGAAACATCTGCCGGGGTGGCTCCCGCCGTACGAGGTGAAGCCACCCGACAAGCCACGGGCTGGCGAGGCGACAGGGAAATCGATAGGTCAATATGCGGTGCCCGCGCTGATGGGTGTCGGCATCGGGGCGGCGGCGCTTGGCGCCGGGGCCCTGGTTGTGCGTCGGCGCCGTCGCCGGACAATCGATGCGGAACCAGCGCCACGGCCCCGGCAGCGTGCGGGCCGTGGGTCGAGGAGTAAGCACTAGGCGTGAGATCGGTAGGCCGGGCCTGGGCCGCGGATCGGTGAGGAAGGGGTTCGCTCCATATGAACCGTCCACATTGCCTGTCATCGATGCTCGTTCGAGGTGTGGGGTGGGGCGCGCTAGCTGCAGTCCTGCTGGGCCTTGGGGCCCTCCCGGCCTACGCGGCAGACCCGTGGAACGCCACCAACCCCGAGCTCGAGCGGTTCGGCTATGACCGCCTGGTCGGCGCCGGCGACCCGCACCGCACCACGGCGTCATACCGCTACAGCGGCGACGGCTCCGTGGGCGTAGCCACCGGCCGCCATCACTGGGCTTATGGCGGCGGCGCGTGGGCACAGGAGATCAATGGCTCATGGCCCATTCCGACCTTCTATTGGCAATGGGACATGAACAACCTCGATCCGCCCGCCACCACCACCTTCATCCTCGCGCACAACAGCGCCACGGACGCCAATGGCCGGTTGTACCTGGATGTCGACATCCAGCGAGTGATCCCCAACGGCACGACCAGCTTCGACATCGCCCGGGACATTGGCCCCAACTCGTTCGTGCTCACGTCCGGCCGCACGTACTACTGGCAGGTCTATACCTCGAACGCCGACGGCAACAACGGCGACGTGTGGACGTTCACCGCCAACCAGGCGCCCAACAGGGCCAACCTCATCTGGCCCCCCGATCCCCGGTACGGTGTCAACCCGCCCGAGGGCTATGAGGGTGTGGGCGTCATCGAGTCCTACCGCGCTTACCACGACAACCGGCATGGCCTCGGCGAGAAGGTCGTCTCGCCCTACTACGGGCCGACCCTGCTGTTCACGGCAACCGACCCCGACGGCGGGCCTGGCACCGCGCAACCCGGCTACGACTACAACATCCCCTTCTCCAGCACCGCCCTGTACGCACAGATCTTCCTGACCGACAAGAAGGACCCGTGGGAAGATCCGGGGTCAGAGTCCGGCGCCGCCCCGAACCGGTGGGAGATCACCGACTTCGTCCAGTGGAACTTCGCCGCGGACGATGTGGCCAACATGGCCGGGCCGTTCTACCAGCCCTACGGCCACTACCGGCCCGCGCTGCAGAGCCATGCCTCGCGGATCCTCGACCTGCCTTCCGACAAGACTCCTTACAGCAACTACACCCAGCCGCCTTTTGGCACCTGGCCTCAGGTGTCGTATCTGTTGGCGACCCCCGATGAGTTGATCCCCGGCCTCCGCGGCTGGGCCGATGGGGTCCTGGGTAACCCACCCATGCTGATCGTGGCGCGCGAACCGCTGCAGACCAACCGCGACTACCTGTGGCGCGTCCGGCTGTTCGATGGCGACCTGTTCGGCGAGATCTCCCCCACGGTGACGGTAGACAACAACATGGACATGCAGCCCGACTGGCCGGCGGAGCAGACGGGCATCACTCAGGGCGGCTTCCAGCAGCCCTTCGCGTTCCGCACGGTCCCGAACAACCTGCCGGAACCCGCCTACCAGCCCAATCCGCCGGACTACCGCCTGCCCGGCCCGCCCGCGGCGTCCATGAACGTCGCCACGTCCCCGCCGCCGACTCTGACCTGGAAGTGGGATGAGCCGGACGGCCAGCCCGTCACGTTCGACGTGTACTTCGGAACCGAGTTCAACCCGAGCAATGGACACAGCCTCTCCGCGCCACCGCTGGCGGCATCAAACCTCACCCAGGCCAAATACACGCCGTCGTCGCTCCGGGGCAACAAGCGGTACTTCTGGCGAGTCGTCACCCGCGACTCTCAGGGTCGCATGAGTGTCAGTACCAGCATCTCGGCGGACGACACCACCACGGCCGCTCTCTACATGGACAACGCGCCCTGGAGCTTCCTGACCAACAATCAGGTTCCCAGCATCCCAGGCAGTGAGACACCGGACGATCCGGTGGACGACGATGCCGCACCGGGGGATCCCAACTCCCACGGCGTGGGCTCGCTGAACCAGAAGATCAGCTGGAACTGCACCGACCCCGAGAACGACACCATCTACTACGACGTCTACTTCGGGACCGATCCCACCCCCGACGCCGATGACGGCTCCAGCGAGCGTGTCGCCCAACGCGTGACGACGAACGGCTGGCAGCCCGACTACCGGCTCACCACCGGCACGCTCTACTACTGGCGCGTCGTGGCCTACAACATCATCGAGGACGCTTCCGGGCAGAGCATCGTGCTCGAGACCGTCAGCAGCCCGGTCTGGAACTTCGTGGCGGAGAACGCAGCGCCGCAGACTCCCTCGAATCCATCCCCGGCCAATGGGGCCACGGGGGTGGCCGTCCAGCTCGAACTGAACTGGACGTGCGCCGACCCCGAGGGCGAACCCGTTCGATACACGCTGGAGTTCGATGACCCGTCGACCGGCCCGTCGCCCGACCACACCATCCCGAACATCGTCTCGAACTCCTACGTCATCTCGGGGCCGGGGCGGCCCCAGTATGATCCGGCCCTTGACCCGATGAAGACGTACCAGTGGCGCATCACGGCCACCGACGGCACCAACGCCACCCAAGGCCCCTGGTGGACTTCCACCACCGGTACGAACGCGCCATCATTCATCCGTGATGGCGAACTGCCACGGGATGGCGACACCACGGTGTCCCCGGACACCACACAGGTGTCGTGGCAGGTCACCGATCCCGACAACAACGACGGGAACCCCAACAACAACCAGGACCTGTTCTTCGATGTCTACTTTGGCCGCGCGGACGTATACGGGAACAAGCCGCCGAAGGTCCAGTCGGGGATCATGCTCCCGGCCCCCGCGGGAGACGCGGCCACGCAGACCATGAGTTGGAGCATCAACCCGCCCTTGGAGCCCGAGGTCCGCTATGTGTGGCGCGTCGAGGTGCTCGACGAGGCCAACCGCATCGCGAGTCCGCTGTGGGAGTTCATCACGGTCAACCGCGCTCCGTCGGCGCCCACACTGGTCAGACCCGCCCACGGGTCCACCAATGTGGCGCGGCCGACGACCCTGCAGTGGAACAGCGTCGACCCCGACGGCGACCAGCTCACCTACACGCTGTTCTGGGGCACGGTGCCGAACCCGGGCCGGTACCAGTCGGATCTGTTGAGCGACACCTACACCATTCCCGCGAACGAGACCGCCGCCGACACGCTCTACTACTGGCGCGTCGAGGCGAGTGATGGCCGCGGGCATGTGGTGTCTTCGGATGCCGATGCCGGCACGGCGGGCAACCAGCCGTGGACGTTCCGCACGGTTCCCGACAACCGCTACCCCAACGTGCCCACTGACTTCAACCCACCCGATGGCGCCACCGGCATCTCGACACTGCCGGCGCCCACGCTCAGCTGG
This sequence comes from Armatimonadota bacterium, assembly GCA_029547025.1. Taxonomy (GTDB): domain Bacteria; phylum Armatimonadota; class Zipacnadia; order UBA1398; family JAKPQA01; genus JAKPQA01. The sequence goes on along the minus strand of JAKPQA010000324.1, from coordinate 11,327 downwards.
ACATGCACCGATCCCGACGGCGACACGCTGAGCTACGACGTGGCTTTCGGCAACAGCCCGACGCCACCGACGGTCTCCTCGGGGCAGGCGGCAACCAGCTACACGCCGGCCGGGCCGCTGCTCTCGATGACCGAGTACTTCTGGCGCATCACAGCCTACGATGGCCGCGGCGGCGTGACCACCGGCCCGGTGCTGCGCTTCACCACCGGCAACCTGGCTCCGGGAGCCCCCACCGTGGTCTACCCGGCCGACGGGCAGCCCAGCGTTCCTGACACGCTCACCCTACGGTGGAACTGCTCGGATCCCGAGAACGACACGCTGACCTACCGGGTCTACCTCGGGACCGACCGGAACAACCTGCCGGCGCTGGACAAGGACAACAACGGCCAACCCGACATCATCACGACCACCCAGGTCGATGTGGGCCCGCTCACTCAAGGCGCGACCTACTACTGGCGCGTCGGGGCCCACGACCCCTATACCAGCACGCTGGGGCCGATCTGGAGCTTCGTCGTCGATCGCCGCCCGGTCTTTGACCCGACCCGGTTCATCCCGCCCGACTTGTCGACAGGCGTTCAGACCTCTCCGCCCCCAACACTGACGTGGCAGTGCTCGGACCCGGACGGCGACCCGATCCGGTACTACGTGGCGTTCGGGACGTCGGACCCGCCCCCCATCGTGGACCCGGCCGGCCAGACGGCGAACTCCTACGCGCCACCCATGCAGGCGCTGATTCCGGACACCACCTACTACTGGCGGATCACGGCGGAGGACCTGCTGCCCAACGGCACGGGGATCACCCAGACCGTCGGACCCGTGCTGCGCTTCAGCACCGGCGACCAGGCGGCCGGCGTGCCCTACAACCCCAACCCGGCGGATGGGGCCACCCAGGTGTCCCTGACGCCCACCCTGACATGGCAGTGCGACGAACCCGAGGGTGAGTCGCTGGTCTACGATGTCTACTTCGGGACCGACCCGAATCCCCCGCTGAGGGTCCAGAACCGGAAGACGGAGGACTTCGCGCCAGGAACGCTCGAGATCGGCACTCGCTACTACTGGCGGGTCGGTGCCAAAGACGCGCCCGACGCGGTGCCGGTGTTCGGCCCCGTGTGGACCTTCTGGACACTCAACAACTCGCCCAATGTCCCCGTGCTGGTCTTCCCGGCCGACGGCGCTCACGATGTGCTGCGGACCGTGGTGCTCCAGTGGACCGCCACGGATCCCGACGGCCAGGATCTCGTCTACAACGTGGCCTTCGGCACGTCGAACCCACCCTCGGTCCGGGTCACCGGCCTTGAAGAGGACCATATCGCGGCCAGCGACGCCCTCGGCGCCGAGCTTCAGCCGGCCGTGACCTACTACTGGCAGATCACCGCCGTCGACCCGCTGGGAGCCGCCACGACGGGGCCCGTCTGGAGCTTCACGACCATCAACTTCCCGCCCGAGCTGTCGGCGGGCTGGGACGAGCAGCCGCCCACGGGGTCCATCGCGCGCCCCTCGGCACTGCTCTGGAACACCGCCGTCGACCCGGAAGGTGGCCCGGTCACCTACGACGTCTACTTCGGCAGCAAGAAGCCCATACCGGTGGTCGCCCAGGGCATCAGCACCACCGATCCCAATGATCCGTCCCGCAGCATGTGGGCCGATGTGCCGACGCTGACAGAGAACACCACCTACTACTGGCGCGTGGTGGCCATCGATCAGCTCGGCGGGACAACCACCAGCGCGGAATGGAGCTTCACGACTCCCGATCTGTTCTCCGTGTCGGGAACCGTACGGAACGCGGCCGGGAACGCGCCCATCGCTGGCGTGCGAGTGAACCTCGAGGTCGTCTCGGTCACGCCGCCCACGGAGGGCCCGGTGACATTCCGACCGGTCTCGACCGACGCCAACGGCCACTACGAGTTCCCCGACGTCCCGGCGGGGAACTACCGGGTCGTCCTGCCAGCCACCGACACCATCAACGCGGACTGGACCTTCGAGCCCGAGTCCGGTGACGCCGGCGAGGCTGGATGGGGCCAGACCGATGTGGCCGTGGGGCCCAACGCCGTGGCCGACTTCGTGGCCACGCGGCGAACCTACACGATCTCAGGCACGGTCACCGTGGCCTCGTCGCTGACCGGACCGGCCGCCGGCGATCCTCTGCCCGGTGCCACGGTACGAGTCCTGCCCGACGACGTGACCGCAGTCACCGACGCCTCGGGCCACTACACCATCGACGGGTTGTGGTCGGGCGGCAAGACCGTCACGGCCACCATGCCCGAGTACACCTTCAATGGGCCGTTCACGGTGGTTCTGCCACCGAACCAGACGGTGGACTTCCAGGCATCGCAGAAGACCTACAGCATCGCCGGAAAAGTCTATGACTACGAGGACAACCCGCTGGGCCTGGTGACGGTGACGGCCGGCGCCTACTCGGCGCAGACCATCGACCCCACCGTGGTGCCCGCGCAAGGCGGCCAGTTCACCATTCAGCCCGTGCCGGCAGGCACGTACTCCGTAACACCTACACTGAACAACCTGACATTCGACCCGGCGTTCCAGTCGGTCACCGTCAACGAGACCGTCGGGAATGCATCAGGCCTGGTGTTCCGGCAGATCTTCGTTCCGGAGCCCACGACCATCACCATCGACCCCACGACGGCAACGGCCCAGCCGCGGTCGTCCACCGCGTTCACCGCGAGAGTCCTCGACCAGGAGGGTGACCCCATCGAGGGCGTCCATGTCCTAGTGAACGCAACAGGGGACTCGATCGTCCCGATTACGAATCAGGATCTGGTGACCGACGAGCAGGGCCAGGTCACCTTCTCGGTGCAAGCCCAGCCGGGGACTCTCGGCGAGGCCACGATCACCGCTCAGGCCCAGGCGTTCACGCCGATCACTGCCACGGCGAAACTCACGGTCGCCTGGAGCCTGAACCTGACGCCACCCGCTAGCGCCCGGAAGCTGCGGCTCATCACGGTCCCGGGCACCTTCGATCCTTCGACGCTGAGCAGCCCGCCTCCCATCGCGCGGTACGACGCGGCGGCGGGCCAGTACGTGGCCTATGGCAGCGGCAACTTTGTCCTCGAGCCAGGACAGGGCTACTTCGTCCAGGTCGCGTCCGCCGTCACCTTCGGAAGCTCGACGGGGTCCCTGTTCGACCAGGGCCAGGCCCTCGAGATACCCGTGGGCAACGGCTGGGTGCTGCTCGGCAACCCGAGGTACGTGAACCTGAAGTGGAGCCTCTCGAACATCCGGGTCCGGAGCGGCGGAGCCACGATGACCCTGGCTGAGGCCGTGGCCGCCGGCCTGATCGAGCCCTACGGATGGGCCTGGGACGCGGACACCGACCAGTACGTGTTCATCTCCGACTCGTCGCTGTTCGTGGGCGCCACCGACACCCTCCGGTCGCTCGAGGCCATGTACATCAGGACTCTGACCGATGGCCTCACCATCATCCTCCCGGCCGCGGGTGGCGCGGCGGCGGCCCCGTCGGTGTCGGGCCGAGGGGCGTCCGACTGGATCACTCGGATCACGGCCAGGGCGGGCGACAAGGCGGACACCGAGAACTTCATCGGAGTCACCACGTCGCCCCTCACCCGAGGTGGCGTCCGCGTGAGCTCGCCGCCTCCGATGGGGACCTCCGGTAAGTCCATCGACCTGTCCTTCGCGAGCCAGGGCGCGACCGGCGGGCTGGCCGTGGACCTCCGCGGCGCCCAAGAGGACACCATGGTGTGGCGCGGGCTCGTTCGCACCACAGGAGTCTCGGGCGATGTCTCGCTCACCTGGGGCGATCTGAAGCAGATCCCCCGTGAGTACAGCATCAGTCTCACCGACCTCCAGACGAACAAGCGAGTCAGCATGAGGACAGCGGCGGGCTACACCTTCTCGGCCCCCACGGACGGATCGGCCAGTGCGCGGGAGATCGAGATCCGGCTCGAGCGCCGGGTAGCCGCGGGCCTCCAGGTGGTCCTCGGGGCAACCGAGATCCGCAGCCGCGGAGCGGCCTTCGATGCGTCCATCCGGTACACGCTGACCCAGGATGCAACGGTAACCTGTGTCGTGAAGAACGCGGCCGGCCGGGTGATCCGCACGCTTCCGCCCATCGATGCGGCCGCGGGCGTCAACACGCTGTCGTGGAATGGCCGGACCGATGAGGGGTCTGCGGTGCCCCCGGGCCAGTACATGATCGAGATCCGGGCGGCGACTCAGGACGGCCAGCGGGCCTCGGGCGTGCGCAGCCTCCTGAAGTAGATCAAACGGTGCACTCTGGGGCCTCGGCTCTCGGCCGAGGCCCCAGACATGGAACGGCTCCGGCCGCGGACGACCGATGCGGCACTGTCGGCGGCCGGATGGACGATGGGAGACGGTGGACATGGATCGAGCCACGGGGCGTCATTTGCGGCCCATGGGACTGGTGCTGGCGGCGGTGCTGCTCGTCGTCATCGCCGGATGCGCCGGCGGCGGCATCAACGTTACGCCCAACGTGCCTGATGACGGCGGGGGGGGAGGCGGGGGTACGACGATCACGCCATCGGTCGTGATCACTCGCTCGGCCTCGGGTCCGTTCGAGCTGTCCAACGCGGGCGGGACGGTCAACATCACCGCGACGGTCACGGCGCCCGCGAACGCCACCGTCAGCAATGTGGTGGCGACCTTCAGCCTCAACGGCACCGTGGCTCAGACCGCTAACCTGACCGCGTCTCCGACCAACGCCCTGGTCTTCACGGGCCAGGTCGAGTTGCCCCGCAATACCAGCATGACCACGACCCAGCAGTATGAGGTCGTGGTGACCGCGACTGTCAACGGCACGGCAGTCACCAGCGGCGCCTACTACGTCACGGTACTGCCGCCCAATGGCCCGCCCGATCCGCCGGCGGACACGGAGATGTAGGGCGCGGCGGCAGTTGATCAGGGGCTCGCGCCTGTGCTATAGTGGCGGCGGCGCGGAGAGATGGCCGAGTCGGCTGAAGGCGTCTGCCTGCTAAGCAGATAAGGGGCTTAACGCTCCTTCGAGGGTTCGAATCCCTCTCTCTCCGCCACTCTTCTCCTGGTGCGCTCGTGGCCAAACGGATTAAGGCACCTGACTACGGATCAGGAGACTGGGGGTTCGAATCCCTCCGAGCGCGCCTAATCCCTTATCCCATGCGGATCGACGCCGCTGGGATCGCTCCGCGAGGGGCCCCCTGACTCGCATTGGGTCACCTGATTCGGTAGTCCCTCTTCTGGCGCTGCGCGTCCCCTGACTCCGCGTACGGTTCCCCTATCCAGGGAGAGACCGCGCCATGAAGCGCCCACGACGCACCGCCGGACTCGTGCCACTTCTGCGCGATGCGGTGATCGGGATCTCGGCCCGTAGCGGCCCCGCCTGGGCCCATGCGTTCCAGCGAACGGTCTGGGCCTTCCTCAACGGGCTGGTGCGCTCCTCGGCACGATCGGGCATCGACTGGCTGTAGCGCCGCACATCCCCTCAGCCAGCCCTGCGGCGCCCTTCCACAGCCCCTCCTGTACGCGTGTGCCTCGAGCGTCGGGATGCACCGGGGGTCTGTTCGCAGACTTGGGCGGGATCTCGATGGGGGCATTGGTGATGAGCACAGCCACCGGTTTGGCGGCGCTGGCATGGGCCCCCAACGCGAGCCGCTGGGCCTCCAGGGGGATCGACCCGCCGCCACAGAAGGGATCGAGCATGGGCGGGGGACTGCCGTCGCAGGAGCGCCGAATCTCCTCGAGGGCCGCATTATGGACGCGTTCGTTGCTCGATCTGTCCCACCTTACGGGAGACTCGACGATGCGGAAGAGCCACTGGCGCTCCTCCTCCTGGGCCTCATCAGTCGGCAAGCGATCGCGGATGCGGACGGTGCGTCCCCCGCGGGTGGCGAGGATGTCGAAGGCGGGGGCGGCATTGCGAGGAGCCAATGCCCCGACGCACTCCCGGCGGAGCAGCTCGGCCATCACGAAGTGCTCGCCAGCGTTGCCGACGAGCGTGCCCAGGCCCTTCCTCGCACAGTCCGGCACGTGCATCCCTCCCTCGCCATCGGCCCTATCCACGGTCGTGTCGGTCATGTCGGCTCACGACGCGACCGGACACCGGACCGCGACCGGGGTCCAGGCTCCCGAGTGTGGGGCCTTCACCCTTCAGTCTCCTCGATTCGCTCGGGGACGTAGACCCGGCGGAGGGGCAGGAGCCCCTTGTACCGGGAGTCGAGCTGCTCGTAGTGTAGGAGCAGCAGGTCCACGAGGTCGCTCCCGTCGATCAGCCTGAGGTTGCTCTTGCCCTCCGCGAAGCTGCGGGCCTGGTTGCTGTAGCTGCCCAGCGTCACGAGGAGGCCAAACTCGGAACCGGAGACCTTGCCGTACAGGGCCGAGACCTCCGGGTCACCCACGGTGCCGTCCTTGCTCTTCACCTGCACCTTGATGATCGGCGGCTCGAACCCCAACTCGTCCCGATGGGCGACGATGTCCACGCCACGGTCCGGTCCCGGCGGAGACACGCGGGTGCGGTAGCCCATCGTCTCCAGCAGGTGGGCCACCAGATCTGCCAGTGGGTGCCCCTTGAGCTCCTGTGCGAGCTGCTTGAGGACGTAGTCCTTCGTGTACTCCTCGATGGCGTCGGCGTCGGGCCCGGTCTCGTCCTCGACGACGGGCGTCGTCGTCGCCTTGCCCTCGATCGCGGCCAGGAACTCGGTGGCGAAGTTCCTGATCCGGAAGAAGCTCATGGCCGACCCGATCTCGTAGAGTGCTCCCTGGCTGAAGCTCGACCTTGGCACCGAACGCACCCATTCGACGGACCTCTGGTGCGGGTACATCTCCCCCGCGGCCGCGTCGTAGCGGTACGGGCCGGTGATGCGGCCGAGGTGTATCTGCCTGTCCCGCTTCGACAGGTGGGCAACGATGTCCCCGACGGCGGCCTCGTGTATGAAGCGGAAGAGCTGCCCTGCGTTCACGGGCACCGCCCCCGGCTTCTTGTCAGGGTACGTCTCGGCGACCCGCGCTTTGAACTCGTCCCGCGTCTTCAGTGCCGTCAGGTCGCCGGTCTCGGGCCAGCCGAGGGCGACCACCTTCCGCTTGGCGAAGAGCGTCTCGGCGTCACCCGTCTTCCCCGCGTGGATGCCCCAGACGGTCGGTTCCTTGCCTGGCATGGGTCCCTCTCCTCGCTCAAACTGAGGGCAGAGGCGGCTCTCGGCCAGCCTGTCCCTTCAGCACCGCCCTCAGTTCCTCGATCGTCAGTGGGCCATCGACACCTCGGTGCAACATCCGATGGCAGTTGGAGCAGACCACCCGCATGTCTTCTTTCGGGTCCACGACGACCTCGCCCTCGTACTCGCTGACGGGCTTGAGATGGTGGACCTCGATGTAGCCCTCACCCAACTCGCCGTAGCGTTCGACGAAGCTCATGCCGCACGCCTGGCAGCGGATGCCGTGGATGGCGATGGCCGCCGAGCGGAGATTCGGGTTCCGCTCATAGTAGCTGACGAGTCGCGTCGTCGGCTGGCCCTCGATGTACCCCTCCTCGAACCGGATCGCCTCCAGATCGCGCAACACGGTGTCGCGCGGGGTATCGCAGAGGGCGTCCACCGCATCCCACATAGCCTGGGCCTCATCGTCGGGGATGTAGCGGAAGAGGCCTGAGCCCCAGACGGGCTCCGCGCCACCCTTGCGGTAGTCCCAGAAGCGGGGGGCCTCGCCGATACGGTCGGGCGGCACGCGCCGGGCGTAAGGACTTCCCTTCTCTGCCCAGACGAACGTCCCCTCGTAGTCCTCGCGCGGCCCGACGCCGTCTATCCGGAAGCACGCGATGATGACGCGGTCCTCCTCGCTCATGTCGTGCCTGCGGCTCGTCAGAAACGCCAGCTTGCCCACCCCTGTCTGCTTCATGGGGATGGGTTGCCCCGCCCTCGGTCCGTTATGGTAGACGCCCGCAGAGAAGCGGAAGTCCCGCGGCGCCCGGGAGTCGTAGCACGGCTCCTCGTCCTCGGGCAGACGCTCCTCCGTGTCCACCAGGTCGTTGCAGCGACATTCCGGCTGACTGCACCATACCCTGCCCTCGTCCCGGATGTGGATCCGCCGCCCTTCGGGTGTGCAGGGCGTGGTCCACGGCCCGTGCTCGCCGTAGACCCAGATGACCTTGAAGGCGACGCTCTGGAGTTGCTCTGCCACTGGCCTCACTTCGTTAGAACTGACGCTGTTGCCTTCCCCACGCCCCCAGCACCAGCCGCCGCGTCCGGTACTCGCCGAACGCCTTCCTCGCCTTGCCCTTCAGGACCCAGGACATCTCGCCGGAGCAGCCCGCGGCAGGTGCGTTGGGTCTCAGACCAGTCCCTCACTGCAGACAATCCTGGGTACCGGTGTCTCTGCGAGCCCCGCTGCAGCCCGCTCGGCGGCCCGGCGGAGGTCGTGCTGCTGGTAGATCCGGCCCAGGGCCCGCAGCAGGTCCACGCCGGTCACGCCGTTCCGCCTCAGCAGGTTGAGCTCGCGGTTCACAGCCGCAGTGATCGGCCCCGAGTACGCCTGCTCGAGGATGCGCATCTGCCCCTTCTCGTCCTCGTCCCGGGCCGCCTCGAACATAACCCGCAGCTCCCTGAGCACGTACCGCTGTGCCAGCCCTAGCGAGGCCGTGTGCTGGCGTTCGACCTCCCGGTGCCTCACCTCCTCGACGAATGCCCGCTTGACCCGCATCACCGCCGCGTTGTGCCCGCTCGGCAGCCGTGCCGACTGCATGTCCCGCCCGCACTTGATGGCTCCCAGGACCTTGCCGACCTCCCGCGAGACCACGACGCCCTCCCGGTCGAGCAGGACCAACCGCTGGAACCGTCCGGCTGCACAGAACACGTAGAGCCCCTTTGTGTCGGAAGGTCTCCCTGTGCGGATACCATCTCTCAGATCGGCGATCCTGTCATACTCCTCCGGGTGCTCCTTGCGGAGCAGGCGGAGCAGCTCCTCCACCTCATTGAGATCCACCAACTGCTGCTCCTCCTCCTCCTCCTCGAAGAGGCTCAACTGCCCACCCTGCCGCTCGTAGATGGCGTACATCGCCTCCTCATTGAGCTGCTCCGAGGGGTCGAGGATCGCCGAGTCCTCCCCGATGGTCTCGTGGATTTCGCGGATGCGGTTGGCCAGCCTCTCCCTGAGTCCGAGGTTCCTCTCGATGCCGATCTCGGGGAGGAAGTTGTAGCCGTAGACCACTTGGTGTTCCGACCCAATGCGGTCGATACGGCCGAAGCGTTGGATCAGTCGCACGGGATTCCAGTGCAGATCGTAGTTGATGATGTGGTCGCAGTCCTGCAGGTTGAGGCCCTCCGCCAGCACGTCCGTGGCTATCAGCGTCTGAATCTCAGTCTCGCCCGCGGGCATCTGATACTCGGGGTTCGCCTTGGGGGCGAACCGCCCGACCACCTTCGCCTTGCTCTTGTCGCCGCTGCAGATCACCTCGACCTCGGGCAGGGCGTTGCCGGGGTTGAGGTTATCGTGGAGGTACCTGGCGGTATCCGCGAACTGTGTGAAGATGAGGACCTTGCCGCCCGCCAGCGGGGCTTCTCCGAGCCTCGCCCTGAGCGTCTGGAGCTTGTCGTCCATCTCTGGGCCGATCGGGGCCACCAGGTCGTGGATCCGCCCCAGCAAGCGGATGTCGTGCTCCACATGTCTCCTCAGGCGGTCCGCGTCGAAGTCGGCGATGTCGTAGCGGCCTGTCACCTCCCGCAGGGCGTCGAGCAGGTCCCGCTGCTCGTCGCAGTCGGACTCATACAGCAGGGTCTGGGCGTCCTCGCCCGCCGCGACGATGCCCGCGCCAAGTGCTCCCAGGAACGACTCGTGCATCCGTCGCAGGCGTGCCGTGGTCTCCCGGAACGCATGGACGCTGGACTCGAAACGCTTGAATAGCAGCACTCGCATCAGCCCGCAGAGGTTGGCTCCCGCCCGCTGCAGACTGGCGTAGGGCTCCCGCTTCTGCTTCGACTTGGAGACGTAGTGCCACAGGCCGTAGCGTGCATAGGTGAGTTCGTCGGCGAGTGGCTCCTTCGGCCGGCCCCGTCGAGCCTTTCCCAGGTACCCCCTCAACTCCTGGTAGAGGCCGCTGTAGGTGTCCTCGATGCTGTACTCGATGGTGTCCAGCTCACGCCTCGGGAAGAACTGGTGTCTCCCTGCCACCATGACGTACGCCTGTCTCCGGCCGCTCCGGTACTCGTCGAAGCGGGTGGGGTCCACCGGCTGGTGCGTCTCGGAGTCGAAGCCGTACCACCGTAGGATGTGGCTCCGCGTCCGCCGCACCAACACGTGCGACAGGAGCTCCGGCAGGCTCTTCTCTCCGTGCTCTACCTTACGGAAGTACTGCCGCAGGTCGGGCGGGTCCACGGGCAGGTCTGTCCGGTCGTTGGGGTGGAACAGCTTGAGCTGGTGGTAGACGTCCCAGGCCGTCTTGTTGCGGGGCGTCGCCGTCAGGAAGCAGCAGTGCCTACCAGTCGACACGTACTCCTGCACCAACTGGTACCGCTGCGTGTCCGAGTAGCGGAAGTTGTGGCTCTCATCTATCAGCACCAGGTCGCGATCCCGGTACAGCTCGTCCGCCATGAGCAAGTTCACCCGGGTCCCGCTCCGGTCGGTCTGCTCCCGCAGGTAGCCCATTGAGAGCACTACCGCCCCGAGGTCATAGACGTCGTTGTACCGCTCCCACATCTCCACCAGCGGCGCCGGGCAGATGATGAGCGCCCGCCAGTTGTTGGTCCTGCGGAAGTGCTTGACGACGGCGGCACCTATGTACGACTTGCCCAGTCCGACAACATCGGCCACGAACGCCCCACCCCAGGTGCGGATCATCTGTACGGCCTGGCGGACGGCGACCTTCTGGAAGTCCGCCAGCTTCGTGATGATCTCGTCGTCCCACAGGATGTCCTGCTCGTCTTCGCCCTCCAGCCGGTCCCGCACCAGCTCGTACAGCGTCTTCATGTAGATGTCGTAGGGAGTGACGACAGCCGCTGCCCAGGACTGCTTCATCTCCTGCATCAGCGTCTCGTCGAAGGACACCGCCTCGGCCCACAGCTCCTCGAACCACCGCACCAGCTCTGCGTGGTTCTCGTTGCCCTGGACGACGACGTTCAGCTCCGTGTTGTGAGTCACGCCCGACAGCGTCAGGTTCGATGACCCGACCACGGCGATGCCCTTCTCGTGTCGGTCCATCTGCTTGCCATTCTGGTCGTAGATGGCCCCGTAGTCGAAGATGTAGGCCTTGGCGTGGAGGCGGCCCCTGGTGTAGACCCGCACCTGCAGCCGCCGCTCCTCGATCAGCCGCACGAGGGTGCGGATCAAGGCCTCGCCCTCGTCCGTCTGGTCCATCAACTCCATGGTCTGGCGGA
>JAKPQA010000322.1 GCA_029547025.1 Armatimonadota bacterium | reverse complement strand
CCAGCCTTCGCCGAGCCGGATCGAGAGCGTGCTCCGCGCCTCGGCCGCTGCCCCGAATGCCTCCATCGCGTCGATGCACCCGGTGAGCCGGCGCAGCTCCTCGAGGTTGATGTTGACGTGCACCGCGGCATACGCGCCGGTCACGCCTTCGCCACCAATGTCCAACTGAGCCGCAAGAGCCTGCTGGCAGAGGTCGATCAGCGCCTCGGCTCGGCGTTGCCCCACCGGTCGAAGGTCGCGCTCACCGGTCACCGGGTTGGGTACGGGCTTGGAGAATGGCCCGATCGCGGCTTCGAGGGCAGCGGCCTGGGCGGGTGTCAGGGACATCCGATAGTCGGTCAGGTCCCCGGACTCGACCTCGGGGCTCGAGAGGTGAGCGCCCCGGGCGAGCTTGCCCTGCAGGTCGTCCAGCTCACCATCGAGGCCGTAATCCGCCAGCAACCGCGGACGCAGCCGCCGCATGTGCGCCGGACCCCACTCGCGCGCCAACTCGATGAGGATCTTGGTCACTGTCGGGATGGCCTCGGGGCGCAGGCGCTTCTCCAGGACGCGCATCTCGGACAGGACCGCCAGTCCGTTGACCGGAGTCAGAGCCGGGATCGGCGCGTCGGCGCAGGGCTCGCTGACGTCATGTGCACCGGACTCCGGGTCTGCCTCGGTGGCCCCGGCCGAAGACTCCGCCGGCCCGGACTCTGTGTCTGATCCGGACCCAGGGTCTGATCCGGACCCACCGTCTGCAGCGTCGTGCTCGCCGGCGCCCTCGGGCGCGGCCGACTCGCTCACTGCATCCCAGATGATGCCGATCGGGCTCTCCGGGTCAGGCGCGGAACTGCCGGTCGTCCAGTGATGCGCACTCTTCATCGCCTCCGTGACCAGTCGCGCCGTCTGACCGGCCCCACCCTGCTGCAGCGACGGCGCGTGGCGACGAATCCACGTGTTGAGCGTCGGCTCGGCCTCATCGCGCCGGACTGCCTCCGCGACCGTCGCGGTCCGGGCTCGCGCACCCTCGGAAGCCACGGAGTCGAACAAGGTCAGGACCTCCGCCAACTCGGGACCTTGGGCCTGATGCAGCACCTCCGTGATGCCCTCGAAGGCGGGCAGCGCGTCGCGCAGGACCGCGAGGCGGTCTGCGAGGCTGACGGGCTGGATCATGTTCTGATCGTACACCAGTTCGATAGAGGAGGGAAGGGTTGTCTACAACCAATTTTCCTGAGGGCCAAGCGAATTCGCCCAACTCAGGGCCTAACACGAGGGTCTGACAACGCCACCGCACGGCATACGAAATCGCAGCTCAACTTGCCAGCGGATTGACCACCTTGAGCGCAGGGAACCAGCTGAAGTCGCGATCGGCCGAGAGCAACGAGGCGACCCCATGCCCCAGGCAGATGGCGGCGATCCGGGCGTCATGCACTCGAGGCCCGACGATCGTGCCGCTGGCCATCAGACCGGTGAGGATCGCCATGTGGTCCGGGGTTTCGGCAAGCAGGCGCAGCCGAGGACTGGCG
>JAKPQA010000317.1 GCA_029547025.1 Armatimonadota bacterium | reverse complement strand
GACCCCGGCTTTTCAGACTTTCACTGCCCCACACACCTCATGCATTCGCGGTCGTTGCCTCTTCAACCAGTGACCCGCCAAGGGCTGGGTCCCGCTTTAGGGGGTGTGACCATGACCGTCCACAAGCTCACTGCCGGGAGCGGGTACGACTACCTGACCCGGCAGGTTGCGGCCCAGGACGCCACCGAGCGCGGCCATTCCGGCCTCGCGTCGTACTACAGCGCCAAAGGTGAGGCTCCCGGCGTTTGGGTCGGCAGCGGTTTGGAGCATCTGGAGGGCTTGGCCGCCGGGGACCTGGTGACCGAGGAGCAGATGCGCAACCTGTTCGGCTCAGGGCGCCATCCCCTGGCTGAGCAGTTGCGCGCTGCGGCGGCCGCAACCGGCATGGATGTCACCGCCCAAGAGCGCGCGACCTGGTTGGGAACGCCGTACAAGGTGTACTCCGATGTCTCGGAGTTCCGTCGTCGGGTCGCGCAGCGAGTGGCGATCGTCAACGTCGAACGGGGGCTGTCCGCCGACGCCCCCGGCAGCTTGGAGGACCGGGCCCGGATCCGCACGCAGGTCGCCGCTGAGATCTTCCGAGAGGAGTTCGGCCGCGCACCTGCCGACGCCCGTGAACTGGCCGCCACCATCGCCAAACACTCTCGCCCCCGCACGAACGCGGTCGCAGGTTTCGACCTGACCTTCTCCCCCGTCAAGAGCGTCAGCACGCTCTGGGCGATCGCCGACCAGCCGGTCGCGGCCGCCATCGAACGGGCCCACCAGATGGCCGTGCAGGACGCGCTGGCCTACCTGGAAGGCCACGCCTTGTTCACCCGTGAGGGCACCAACGGGATCCGGCAGGTTGAGACCAATGGTCTGATCGCCACCGCCTTCACCCACCGGGATTCACGGGCCGGAGACCCGGATCTCCACACCCACGTCGCGGTCGCCAACAAGGTGCGCGCCAAGGGCAGCGGGAAGTGGTTGGCCATCGACGGGCGCCTCATCTACAAGGCAAACGTGGCAGCCTCAGAGACCTACAACACCCGCCTCGAGCACCACCTGCGCCGCACCCTCGGAGTCCGCTTCGAAGCACGCCCTAGCCAGGACGCACGCAAACGACCCATCCGCGAGATCGTCGGCATTGACCCCGACCTGAACACGCGCTGGTCCTCGCGCCGGCAGAGCATCGAGGACCGCCGTCGGGCCCTGGCCAAGGCGTTCCAAGCCAACCATGGCCGCCCGCCTTCACCGATCGAATCCATTCAGCTCGCCCAGCAGGCGACCCTGGAAACCCGCGAGGCCAAGCACGAACCACGCAGCCTCGACGAGCAACGGGCCGCGTGGGCTCGTCAAGCCCAAGACGTTCTCGGGGGCTCCCGCAAGGTGCAGGCCATGGTCAGCGCCGCACTCTCCCCACATCACCGCACCACAGCCCGCGTGGACAGTACGTGGATTCACGACACCGCAGCCGGAATCCAGGCCACCCTGCAGGCCCGCCGGTCCCACTGGCAGCGCTGGCACGTCGAGGCCGAAGCCCTACGCCAGGTCCGCAAGGTCGACCTCGATACCGCCGACATCGACCGCGTGGTCGGGCTCGTCGTCGACGAGGTCCTCACCGCTCACTCGGTCCCGTTGACTCGGGCAGAGGACCCCGTCGAGGTCCCCGAAGCACTGCGGCGAAGCGACGGCAGCAGCGTGTACACCATCGCGAACTCGGCCCGCTTCACCTCCCCTGACCTGCTGGCTGCTGAGGCCCGCATCGTGGCCCGGGCCGGCCAGCACGACGGCCTGCGTATCTCCGCAGCCGCAGTGGATCTGGCCATGCTCGCCTCCACCGCCAACGGGCTCCCACTCAACGCCGGCCAGGCAACCCTGGTCCGGGAAATGGCCACCTCCGGCGCGAGGCTCCAGCTCGCCATCGCCCCAGCCGGCGCAGGAAAGACCACCGCGATGAGCGCCCTCGCCCATGCCTGGTCCGAAGGAGGCGGAACCGTCATCGGCCTGGCCCCATCGGCTGCGGCCGCCGACGTGCTCGGCGAGAACATCGGCGCCACCACCGACACCATGGCCAAACTGACCTGGCACCTGGACCACCCGGCCCTGGGCGAGCTGCCGGAGTGGGCCGCAGCCATCGGACCCGCCAGCCTGGTCGTCATCGACGAGGCCGGCATGGCCGACACCCTCAGCCTCGACAAGGTGCTCGACTTCGTGATCGCCCGAGGCGGCTCCGTACGGCTCATCGGCGACGACCAGCAACTGGCATCGGTCGGCGCCGGCGGCGTGCTGCGCGACATCCAAGCCACCCACGGCAGCCTTCACCTGACCGAACTGATGCGCTTCGCCGACCCCGCCGAAGGTGCCGCCTCCCTCGCCCTGCGCGACGGCCTGCCCGAAGCCCTCGGCTTCTACCTCGACCGCGACCGCGTCCACGTTGGCGACCTTGCCACCATGACCGACAACGTCTTCACCGCCTGGCAGACCAGCCACGCCGCCGGCGGAGACGCCCTCATGCTCGCTCCCACCCGCGACCTGGTCGCCGAACTGAACCAGCGGGCGCGCCAGCACAGACTCAACACCCAACCCGACGCTGCACAACAGGTTTCCGTGAGGCTCGCCGACGGCAACCACGCATCCGTCGGCGACACCGTCATCACCCGAACCAACGACCGGACCCTGCGCATCGCAGCGACGGACTGGGTCAAGAACGGGGACCGCTGGACCGTCACCGGCGTCGACGAGCACGGGACCGTGAGCGTTCAACACGCCAAGAACGGCCGCTTCGTGGACCTCCCGGCGTCCTACGTCGCTGCTTCCCTCGAGCTCGGGTACGCCTGCACGATTCACACCGCCCAAGGAGTCACCGCCGACACCAGTCACACCTTGCTCAGCGGCGCCGAGCCCCGCCAACTGGCCTACACCGCCCTCACCC
>JAKPQA010000309.1 GCA_029547025.1 Armatimonadota bacterium | reverse complement strand
CACCCGGCCCGCCCCACCCGCCGACGCCACGCCCACGGCGGCGGAGCTCGGGAGCTCGCCCCCGGCCGACGCCCAGGGCCATCCCCCCACGGGCGGTCCGCCGCCGCCGCCGAGCGGGCCGAAGCCCGTCAGCGCCGAGCGCGCGTTCCGCTCTGTCGACCAGGCGTCCGCCGAGGCGGCGACCGGCGAGCCTGCGGCCGAGCCCGCTCCCACACCCCCGAGCGCGCCCCCGGAGCCAATGCCGAGCGGGCCGCTCCACCCCGGGGTGCCGCGCATGTACGTGATCCAGATCACCCCGGAGCTCGCGCCGGTCGCCAAGGTAGGGGGCCTGGCCGACGTGGTCTTCGGGCTGTCGCGGGAGCTGCAGCTCCGCGGCAACACGGTCGAGATCATTCTGCCGAAGTACGACTGTCTCCGCTACGACCACGTCTGGGGGCTGCACGTCTCGTACCAGGACCTGTGGGTGCCCTGGTGGGGCGGTCGCGTGCACTGCACCGTATGGGCCGGCGAGGTGCACGGCCGACGCGCCTACTTCATCGAGCCGCACTCGCAGGAGAACTATTTCCAGCGCGGCAAGTTCTACGGGGACAACGACGACATCCTGCGCTTCGCGTTCTTCTCGCGCGCGGCCATGGAGTTCATCTACAAATCGGGCAAGCGGCCCGAGATCATCCACTGCCACGACTGGCAGACGGGGCTCGTGCCCGTCTTCCTCTACGAGATCTACCAGCAGCTCGGGGTTTGGCACCCGCGGGTCTGCTTCACGGTGCACAACTTCAAGCACCAGGGCACGACCGGCGAGTACCTGCTCTGGGCCACCGAGCTCGGGCGGATCGGCTACTTCCTGCACCCGGACCGGCTGGGCGACAACCGCCACCCGGGCCAGGTCAACCTGATGAAGGCCGGCATCGTCTACTCGAACTTCGTCACCACGGTGTCGCCGAACCACGCCTGGGAGGCCAAGCACGATCAGGGCCACGGCCTCGAGCCCACCCTGCACCTGCACCAGATCAAGTACGGTGGGGTGGTCAACGGGATCGACTACGACGTTTGGAACCCCGAGGTCGACCGGTACATCCCGCACCGGTACAGCGCCGAGGACCTCGACGCCAAGTACCGCAACAAGCGCGCGCTCCGCGACCGCCTCTGGATCGCGGACGGCGCCAAGCCCATCATCGCCTACGTCGGGCGCCTCGACGAGCAGAAGGGCCTCGAGCTCATCCAGCACGCCCCGCACTGGGCGGTGCAGAACGACGCGCAGTTCGTCCTGCTCGGGTCCGCCCCGGATCCGCGGGTCGGGCGGGAATTCTGGGCCCTCAAGCAGCGGTTCAACGACCACCCCGACGTCCACCTCGAGCTCGGGTTCAACGAGGAGCTGTCCCACCTGGTGTATGCGGGCGCCGACCTGATGCTGGTACCGAGTCGCTTCGAGCCGTGCGGGCTGACGCAGCTGGTGGCCATGCGCTACGGCACCGTGCCGGTGGTGCGCGCGGTCGGGGGCCTGGCGGACACGGTCTTCGACAAGGATTACGACTGGCGTCCGCTGCACGAGCGCAACGGGTACGTCTTCCAGCACTACACGCACCACGCGCTGGAGGTGACGCTGCACCGCGCCGTGCGCTGCTACTACGAGTACCCGCAGCACTTTCGCGATCTGATGGTCAACGGTATGCGCGCGGACTACTCCTGGAACGTCCCCGGCCAGCACTACCTGAACATCTACGACTTCATCCGGGACAAGTAGGGGACGGGCACACCGTGACGAACCGAGGCCTCGAATCGCTGCCCCCGCCCCGGGACGAGGCGCCCCTGCCGGCGCGCGCGCCGGTCGCCCCGCGCGCCACCTACCGGCTCCAGCTCCGCCCTGGCTTCGGCTTCGACCACGCCGCCGCGCTCTGCGACTACCTGGCCGAGCTGGGCGTCAGCCACGCGTACTTCTCCCCGTACCTGAAGGCCGCCCCGGGGAGCACCCACGGCTACGACGTGATCGACTACGGCCGCGTCAACGACGAGCTCGGCGGCGAGGACGGGCACGCGCGCCTGGCCGCGGCCCTGCGCGCGCACGGGCTGGGGCAGGTCATCGACGTGGTGCCGAACCACATGTCGATCGCGTCGCGCGAGAACCGCTGGTGGTGGGACGTCCTGGAGAGCGGCCCGGTGAGCCCGTACGCGCCGTACTTCGACGTGGACTGGAAGACGCCGGCCGAACAGCAGCGCAACACGGTGTTGATGCCCATCCTGCGGGATCATTACGGGCGCGTCCTGGAGGCGGGGGAGATCCAGGTCGCCCGCGAGGGAGCGTCGTTCTTCGTCCGCGTCCACGA
>JAKPQA010000308.1 GCA_029547025.1 Armatimonadota bacterium | reverse complement strand
GCCCGGCAGTTCGACAGCCTGGGCTGGATCCACGACAAGATCGGCGCCGAGGCCGTGGTCTTCCCCGGCCGCTCACTGCGGGACCACGTGCGGGTGGCCATCCAGCTCCTGAGCCGGTCCATCCGCAACCGGACGGTGTTCACCCACACCGGTTGGCGGGAGATGGACGGCCAGTGGACCTACCTGCACGGCACCGGCGCCATCGGGCCGGACGGCGACCTGAGCGGGGTGGAAGTGGAACTGCCGAAAGGTCTGGGCGGGTTCGCCCTGCCGGCGGTCCCCCATCGACTGGACCTGACGGACGCGGTGGCGGACAGCCTGAAGATGATCGAAGTGGCCCCCGACGCGGTAACCCTGCCGGTGTTCGCCGCCATTTGGCGGGCGGTGCTGGGCTCGGCCGACTTCGGGTTGCACCTGACCGGCCCGTCGGGCTCGGGTAAGTCGGAGCTGGCCGCCCTGGCCCAGCAGCACTTCGGGGCGGGGCTCAACGCCCGGCACCTGCCGGGCGGATGGTCCTCTACCGGGAATGCCCTGGAGGTGCTGGCTTTCTCCCTGAAGGACACCCTCTGCGTGGTGGACGACTTCGCCCCGCACGGCGGTGCTACCGACGTGTGGCGCTACCACCGGGAGGCGGAGCGCCTCTTCCGCGCCCAAGGGAACCTGGCCGGCCGGATGCGCCTGAGCCGGGACGGGCAGCTCTTGGCAGAGCGGCCGCCCCGGGGTCTGGTCCTCTCCACCGGCGAGGACGTGCCCCACGGTCACAGCATCCGGGCCCGGCTGCTGGTCCTGGAGCTGGAGCCTGGCGCCATGCGCTGGGAACAATTGACCGAGTGCCAGCGCCTGGCGACGGAGGGGCGCTTCGCCGCGGCCGCCGCGGGCTTCGTCCAGTGGCTGGCCCGGCGCTACCCGGAGGCACGGACGGCACTGCGCGATGACACCCAGCGGTACCGGAACGCCCTCACCCTCATGGGCGGGCACAAGCGGACGCCGGCCAACCTGGCAGAGCTGGCCGCCGGGCTGCGGATCTTCCTGCTCTTCGCAGTCGAGATCCACGCCATCGCGGAGCCGCTGGCGGAGAGCGTGTGGAGCCGGGCCTGGGCCTGCTTCGGCGAGGTGGCCCGCACCCAGGCCCAGCAGCAGGAG
>JAKPQA010000303.1 GCA_029547025.1 Armatimonadota bacterium | reverse complement strand
AACAACCCGGTCTGGCTCCCGGCCGCGGGCGCTGATACGGGCCCGAACCCGGTGGTCAGTGGGCAGATCGGGACGCTGTTCGGCATCCCAGTGGTTGTCTCGGGGATCATCCGCACCGATCTGAGCCAATACGGCTACTACAACAGCGACTACGAGCAGAACAACACGTGCGTGTTGCTGTTCCACCGCCCATCATGGCGCATGGGCATTCGGAAGGGGATTACCATTGAGGTCGATAAATCGATCTCGTCCCAGACGCTAACGTGCGTCGCGACCTGGCGCGGCGATCTACGGTGCACCCAGCCCAGCTCCGCGGTGTGTGTGAGTCTGGGCTACAACAAGGCCGTGTAGCAGGCATCGGGCCCCGGTCGACGAGACCGGGGCCCCGATTGGCAGCACGCAGGAAAAGCGCGATCCCACCGAGTCTTGGGAGGCTGCGGCGGGATCGGAGAGACCAGACACGATATGGTGGACCTGATGTTAGCAGTGTACCCGACCGCATTGAGTTCGACAAGCCCCTGGACTCTACGGGTCCAGGGGGTACACAGGGCCTGCCATCGGTCCCGCTGCTCCTGCTCAGCCCGGGGTCGCTCCCCGGGCCACTATGGTTGGGCTCCCGCTGTAGGCGGGAGCCTGGCCGCCACGCTAGGAGATGGCAATCGATGGCATCTAGACCTTGTAATCCAACGCAACAGCTCTGCGCGCATCTCGCCAGGGGCATCCTCCGTGCGGCGATAACAGTGCCCGGCGGCGAGCTTGCCATTCTAGGGGCGGACGAGCGCTTCCGGCCGCTCTTCGAGAGGCTCTGCGCGCTCTACGACGACTTCCGCGCACTCGAACACACCATTGGCTGTCGCACCGGGCAGGTGGTGGCACGATGACCCCCCTAGTCCATGGCGCGTTTGCGCCATTCATTGACGACCCCCGATGGGTCGCATACAACGACAAGAAGTGGCCGGTTAACCCCCACACTGGCCGCATGGGCAGCACAACCGATCGCCGGACCTGGGGCACCTATGCGCTCGCCGTTGATGCTATGCGGCGCTACCAACTGCCTGGCATTGGCATTGTCCTGGGCGACGGCCTCGCGGGCATCGATCTGGACCACATCGCACCGGGCGGCGAACCCCACCCATGGGCAGTCGAGCTTATCGCCAAGTGTGGTAGCTATGCGGAGTGGTCGCCTTCTGGAGAGGGCATCCACATCCTGGCGCTCGTGACCGAAGAGCGTAAGGGGCGCGAGTTGCTCGACTACCCCGCGCCGGGCATGAACGTAGAGGCGTATACGACCGGCCGGTTCTTCACGGTAACGGGGCGCCAGGTCGAGGGCAGCGCCGACTCCATCGGCGACGCCAATCAGGTGTTAGCAGACCTCTACAACGAGATGGGCCGCGTCAAGTCGGAGCGCGGGCGGGCGCGGCAATCGGTGCCCGCAGCCTCGGGGCGCTCACTGGGGCACGAGATGATCCCGTATGTGCGCGAGGCCGTCGCGTGCGAGGTGGAAGAGGTGGCGGCCGCCCCCAGGGGGGGCCGCAACAACCGGCTGAATCGCGCGGCATTCGCTCTCGGGCAATTAGTGGGCAGCGGTGTGCTGAACGAGGCGACAGCCATTGCCGAATTGCATCGGGCAGCCGCTGCCTGTGGATTGCCGCGCGCGGAGGCGGAGGCGACGATTCGCTCTGGGCTCACGGCAGGTCGCGCTGAGCCGCGCGACCTGTCAAACCTGGCCGGCCACCCCGGCGGGAACGGCCGCAAACGCGCCCAGGAGGCCCCAGGAGCCGTTGGGGCGGCTGCCGGGTATCCTGACACCCCCGACGCGGCAGAGGACCGCCCTGCGGCCGTTGCCGACCACTGCACCGACCTCGCCATGGCTGACCGCCTGGTGGCCAGGTATGCGGCCGACCTCCGCTTCGTCCCCGGCCGGGGCTGGCACTACTGGGACGGCCGCCGTTGGGCGCCCGACGAGGCACTGACCGTCGAGCGCCTGGCCGATGAGACGGCCCGGGCCGTGTGGCGCGAGGTCGGCCAGGCCGATGGCAGAGCGGAGCGGGACCGGCTGATACGGTTCGCCACGCGAGCGTGCTCGCGGCGC
>JAKPQA010000280.1 GCA_029547025.1 Armatimonadota bacterium | reverse complement strand
CAGCGGTGGCGCGCATCCGCACATCGCCGCGGGTGGCGCACCACGTGTCCAGCAGTGCCTGTGCTTCCTCGACGGTGGCGTCGTCCGGCACGGTCCGCCAGAACCGCTGCGCGGCAACATGGTTGGCCTTCTCCACCACGCCTTTGCGGTTCCCCCGCCGGGGTGGGCACGGCTTGACCGTCACGCCGTAGTGCTTCGCCACGCCCGCGAACGAGGCGCTGACCTTGCCGGTACTCGGGGAGACCACCGTGGCCATCCGGTCAAAGCGCCAGTCCTTCGTCAGGCCCCCCAGGGCCCGGGCGACCCGGTCCAGGGCGTCGATGAGGTGGGGTTGCTCCATCGACTCACACAGCACCCCTCGCCAGCGACCGGAGTGTGAGAGGGCGCCGACGAGCAGGTACGCGGTCTTGCCCCACCCCAGTGCTCGGGCGGGTCGGGCAGTTCGACCCAGTCCCACTGGGTCTCCTGCCCGGGCGGGTGCTCGATCACCGCCACCGCCCGGCCCTTGGCCGGCCGGCACGCCTCGCACGCCGGGCGTAACCCTCGGGCCCGGATCGCCCGCGTCATGGACGGGTACGAGCGGTCATACCCCAGGCCCAGCAGCTCGTCGTACAGCGTCGAGGCCCACAGGTGCGGGTCGTCACCCAGGCGCTGCCTCACGTAGGCGGCGAACGGTTCGAAGTGGTCGACGACGGTGCGTTTACGCACGCCCGCCTGCCGACCGTTGAGATAGGCCCGGACCGTCTTGCGGTCCTTTCCAGGTGGCGGGCGATCGCTGAGATCGTCCACCCCTGCCGGCGCAACGCGTGCACGTCGATGTCGTCCTCCCGTGTGAGCATGAGCGGCAGGGGCTCCTTTGATGAGCTGGCGCGTGGTCAGAGACCACCAGCGTCAAAGGAGCCCCGCCCGACTCCGTGGAGCCACGCAGGGTGGGGACTTTCAATGAGCAGGTCTGGGGACTTTCAGATGAGCGTCATCAAGTCCACGGTCAGCGAGATGGCCAAGGACCTCGACGAGCAGGTCGCGGCGTTCCGCACCCGCCCGCTGAACGAGGGCCCGTACACATTCGTGGCCGAGCAGCTGGGGCGATGACTACCGCGATCCGGTAGAATTTGTCTTGACGTCAAGATAACCAGCACCAGCGAGGAGCAACGAGGCACCCATGGCAACGATCTTCTACACCCTCACCGACGAGGCCCCGATGCTGGCCACGTACTCGTTCCT
>JAKPQA010000278.1 GCA_029547025.1 Armatimonadota bacterium | reverse complement strand
ACCGCCCTCGAACAGCCGCCCGTGCAGATGCGCCGCGTGGCCCAGGTCGACGTCGTTGGCCATGATGGCCATGGCGGGGTGCCTCGCCCTGAGGTCATCGAAGAAGGCGCACTGATAGCCATGCCAGCGGGGATCGATATCGGCCGGGGCATCGGCAACTCCATCTCGATCGGCATCGACCTCGCCGTACCATGTGGCACCTCCGACGACGCTGTCGTAGAAGACGCCACTGAGCACCGCCTCATTGAGCAGATCGCCGTAGGTCTCTTCTGTCTGGGACAGCAGCGCTGCGCGGCACTCGGTGATCGACAGGTTCGGTGCATAGACCTGGCCCGCCCACCAGTTGACGGGGCTTCCATCGGGACGGTAGAGATACCACTCGGGCCGCATCCACGGGGTGGACTTGGGTGGTCCAATGTTCATCAGCGGCGCGGTCCCGAGCAGGATCAGACCGGGGTTCTGCTCTCGGGTCTCCCGGGCGAACCGGCGCCAGTCCGCGGCCGTTCCGCCGGCGCAGATCAGCAGGTCATAGCGCGACCAGGCCTCGACATCGTGCGAAGCCGGGCTACACCCCCACAGACTGGCGATCCGCGGGTACCCGGCGGTCGGGGCCATCATGAGGGTGCCAAGCATTGCCAGAAGGGCTCCCGGAGCCATGGCCGTCACCCATCCCCTCTGGCGTTGCGACGCCTAACGGCTGTCCTCGTCGGACTCTTGCCAAGGTCCCATCGGGAAGTCGTACCACCCTGGCTCGTGGAAGACGGGCATGTACCAGTCGGGCCCGGCCATGGGGCGTGGGTCCTCACGCGACTCGGTGATCTGCGATTTGAGCCGCGCCCACCTCTCGGCCTGGGCGGGTTCGGCCGCTGCCCTGAGGTCACAGGCGAAAGCGGCCTTGGCGCGGTAGAACTGGTTCGTGGTCTGGCCGACCATCGCTTTCGGCGGCCGATGGCGGAACTCGACACGATCGCCGCCGAACTGCTCGCGGGCGGCGAAGAAGGCGGCCATGCTCAGCAGTCGATCCGGGTCCTGCCCCATCTCGACCTCGCGTTCCAGGGCCTCGAGCTGCGACTGGAAGCCTGCGAGGTGGAACTCGAGGTACTTCGCCCGTGCGGCGGGATCGCCGCCCACCTCGCCGGCCACGGGCTGGCCGGCCTTGAGGGCTTGGATGCGGTCCTGAATGGCCTGGACGGCATCGCGGCGGAGACGGAGGGCCTGGAGCTCGATCTCGCGCGCCTGGCCGAAGGCGTTCTGTCCGAACTCGAGCTCAGCCGCCTGCCGCTCCAGGAGGAGGGGCTTGAGGTTCAGGTCGTAGCAGAAGCGGATCTCATCGACGGACTGACCGAGGACGCCCTGACCAGGCTTGTCGAAGATCTCCTGCCGCCAGAACAGCGTGGTGTCCATGAGGCCCTGAAGGAACTTCTCACGAGCCGAGACGAAGCGAAGCTCTTGCTCGATCCACTGCATCTCCGGCTCGGTCAGATCGCCTGCGGCCGAGCGCTTGGCCAGTGCCGCACGGGCCTTCTCGCACCGGCCGAAGCCCTCTGCCTTCAGGTGTTTCAGGGCGATCTTGCTGATGCCGTTACAGCGGTCGAACTTGGCCTTGCACTGCCGGACGAGGCAGTCCCACATCATCCATGGCACGTTGCCGTTGTAGGCGTCCGAAGGGCCGGCCCAGCTCGTTACCAGGAAGGCAGCCAGCCCGACAAGCATCTGGACCTTCGTCACTCTGACTCCGCGCATTCAGGCACTCCTTACCCATGTCGGCGCCGTGGGTGGCCGAAAACCAGGGGCAGGTATGGTTTTCCGTAAAGTACCGGAAAGCCATGCCTGTCCCGAATGGCACGCACTTAGGGTCGGCACCCACGCACACCCAACCGTAGGCGAGGCTTCAGCCTCGCGCGAAGTGGCTCTACAGGCCATTGTGAGCCGAGGCTAAAGCCTCGGCTACAGCCCCGGCTACAGAGGTGATGCGACATACGCCTCTGGCATTGGGCTTGGGGTCGGCACCCACGCACACCCAACCGTAGGCGAGGCTTGAGCCTCGCGCCAAGTGGCTCTACAGGCCATTGTGAGCCGAGGCTAAAGCCTCGGCTACAGAGGTCAT
>JAKPQA010000268.1 GCA_029547025.1 Armatimonadota bacterium | reverse complement strand
TCGAGCTTGATCTGACCGGGCTGTCCGGCGAGCGAACCCGTTCGACAACACCACTGGTTGTCGTCCGGTAGCCGTGGGCCATGCATCGGGCGCACCTGGATTCGGGCCCCGCATGGTCTGCCGTCAGGAAGGGGATGCAGTCTGCATGAGCCGTACGGCACTGGGCACCGTGATCGCGCTGGCCGTCGCCCTGATGGCGCAGGGGTGTGGCGATGACGGACCACCCAACAACAACGCGAACAACAACAATAACGCGGTCGATGCCACGGCGCCTGTTCTGACGAACCTGGCGATCGACCCGGCCACGCTGGAGCTGGATGGGGGCGATGTGACCCTTGCGGTGACGGCGACGGACGATGTGGGCGTCGCCGCCGTGACCTTCACGGTGACGCCGCCATCGGGCACACCGAGCCAGTTGGCGGGAACTGCGAACGGGACGCGGTACGCGGCCGTGTACTCCGCGCCGGGGAACGGAACGGGCGCGACACAGACCTACAACGTCTCGGTGGTGGCCACCGACGCGGCCGGCAATGCGTCGGCGCCGCTGGCGGGGGAGTTTGAGGTGCTCTCACCCGAAATGCCGCCGCCGGGGCCCAGCGGGCTGTAGGCTGGCACTCGGTCGCGCCCGGGACACCCCGGTGTGTGGCTCCGACTGTGTGATCCGAGCCTCGCGGCGCGTTGACAGCTCGCGGCGCGGCGCGGTACACTCGCGCCAACACAGGGGGCCTCGGGGTTCCGGGGCTCCCGTGGTTTTGCCCCCTCTTGAGTGAGGACCTTCATGCCGAGATACGCGCCTGCCGATCCACCCGAGGACACCCTCGGAGGTTACTTCCGTGCCGCCATCACCCACCATCTGCGCACCTGGGCATGGGTGACCGAGGCGGGCGAGGCGGCGCTGTGCATCTACCTCATCGCCCTCGGCGCCGGCGACATGACCCCGGAGGTGTTCATGCTGTACCCGGGGATCTTCGCACTCGTCGTCGCGGGGACCCTGGCTTACCGCCGGACCATCGCGTGCCGGTCCGAGCGGTCCTATGTCGACCTGGGAGAGGTGCGCAACCGCCAGGCCCTGCTGTTCGGCGAGGCTCTGGCCTGCTTCCTGATGTCCGCCATACTCGTCGCGGTCACGTTCGTGGCCGGCGCGGTCCTGGCACCCGGGAAGATCGGCACCGCGGGGGCTCTCGCCGTCGGGTACGGACTGATCCTGATCAATGCCGCCACCGCGGTGATGGTCACGTTCCTGTTCTCCGGCCTTGTGCTCTCGAGCGATGCCCCCTCGGTGTTGTCTATCGTGGTGCTCGTGTTGGGCGCCAGCCGGTCCGATCTCTCGAGAGAGATCATGCGGTCGGTGCCCCTGGAGCCTCTGGTCTTCGTCAGCCGCTTGCTGACGCCTCCGTTCGAGGAGACCATCAAGTGTGCCATGCACGGGACTCTGGCCCTCGACTGGGCGTACGCAGTACAGACGGTGATCTACGGATGCCTGGCGGCCTGTATCTCGTCTGCGCTCTTTGCGCGCCGGGCCCTTGCCGGCGGACGCACCATGCCCGTGCGCGCGCCGCGCACGAAGAAGGAGCCCCACGCGTCGTAGCGTTACACCCCGCCCGTGGAGCCGTCGCGCGACGGACGTATGCGTGCGTTGGCCTCGTGCTATGTCTGATCTCGCTGGTACCGCGCCCCGGCTGGTGTCAGGCCGCTGGAGGGCCCGGCCGGGGGCTGCCTCTGCCGGTGACCCCGCTGCCCGGTGAGGTCACCGCCACCGGTTCGGTCCGAACGGAGAGAGACTACCTCGACTCATCGCTCCTGGTCGTGCGCTTCACGCCCGGCGGGGCAGAGGTGACGCTCACTTCGGAAGCCGGCGAGGAGCTGGGGCGGGCCATTGACCGCGGCAGCGATGCCTACTGGACGGCCTTCCGCCTCTTCGGGGTACCCCGGGCCGGACTGCCGTGCGTCGTGCGCCTCGCCAAGCCTGGCTTCGCCGATGCGAGCCGCACCGTCACGGTCCCGCCGCGTTCGCTGGTTCACGCCGACTTCGTTCTGGCCCGGGCGAGCGGGCTGGAGCGTATCGCGTACTGCCGCGAGTCGGGCCAGACGGCCGACATCTGGTGGGCGTGGCCCGATGGAACCCACGCGGAGCCGCTCGTAGCCACCGGCGACGACGAGCGCGATCCCTGTTTCACTCCCGACGGGCGGGCACTGGCCTATGCCGCAGGCCCACCCGGTGGGCGCCGGATCATGCTCCTCGACCTCGTCTCCCGCGAAGCGCGGACGCTCGTCGATGCCGGCGGCGATCAGCACTCCCCCTGCTTCTCGCCCGACGGACGACTCCTGGCTTTCGTCAGCGACCGTGAGGGTGACCCCGACATATTCGTGGCCGCCGCGGACGGCTCGGGCGGTCGCCGAGTCAGCCGAAGAGGGGCCACGGACGCGTCGCCGAGTTTCGCGCCCGATGGCAAACAGATCGTCTTCGCCACCGATCGGTGGGGGTCCATGGACTTGGCCATCGTGTCGCTCGGCACCGGACGAATCGAGCGCCTCACCGATGACCCGCGCGACGAGACTGACCCGGCGTGGTCGCCCGATGGCGAGACCATCGCGTACACCTTGCGCGCCGGATCGCGCCCGATCCTGAAGCTGCGCTCGTCTCGCTCGCCGCTGGGCGTCGGCCCACTCGACGACGGACTCCCGGCTCGAGTGGCGCTGGGCGCCAGTCAGCCAGCCTGGTCACCGGACTCGCGAGTCATCCTGAGCTCTGTGGTCGACGGAGACCGTCGGCGCGTGCTCGGCCTCCGGATGCGGACCGACTGGATGATCCCGGTGACCCCGGAGACCGAACGCTGCAGCGATGCCACCTGGGGCCGCCTCCCAACGCCTGAGGAAGGCCTGCCTCGCCTGCGGGTGCGGACCAGTCGAGGCGACATCGTCATCGAGCTCGACGTCGCACGCGCGCCGGCCACGGTCGCCAACTTCCTCCGCCTCGTTGACGCCGGGTTCTACAACGGGCTATCGGTGTACCGGGTGAGCCCCGGCCAACTCGTCCAGTTGGGCTGCCCGCTGGGCAACGGGACCGGGGGACCGGCGTGGACGCTCCCGTTCGAGAACACGGGACTGCCCCATCACCGGGGCGCCATCTCGATGGTTCACGGCGATGATCCCAATAGTGGCGGGAGCCAGTTCATGATCTGCCTGACCGACCTGCCGGCCCTGGACGGCAGCTTCGCCGCATTCGGCCGCGTGGTCCAGGGCCTCGACACCGCCGAGACCCTCCAGGTCGGCGACACCATCGCCGGGATTGCCGCCACCAACGGCGAGTGAGCCCGGGTCCGCGCCTAGCCCACATCCCAGCTCGGCGCCCAGATCAACCCCCGCACCCAGCCCACCATGTACCCCTCGGCGAGGGCGAACATCAGTGTCGGCATCAGGGCGTAGGCCGTGCCCATGACCATGGTCGCCAGAAGCGAGTAGACCACGGCGATCGGCCAAATGGCCCACGCCGCGCCCGACATGCTGAAATCCTGGGTGAACCCCATGGTCAGCCCGATGATCACGCCGCTGAACATCCATGGCAGGAACCCAAGAAGGGCGAGCAGGGCCTGGGCGATCCCTGCCGTACGGGCGTTCGAGCCCATCAGCCACATCAGCAACGCCGCGATAGCCCCAAAGACCACGCCGCAGATGGTTCCCGCGGCCAGGCCCTGGATCATGAATGGCGGCTGGTTCGCGAAGGGATCCGTCTCGGGCTCCGCCGGAGCCAGCCGGCGCTCAAATGGGTCCTTGACGGGGGTGGCATACAGGGATCGAGGTTCGGCGGCTAGAGGCTCACCAGCCTCGGGTGTCGGCTGGGGAGCCTCCTGGCCCAGCTCCACCCTGCGCGTGGCGCCGGCCTCCATCAGGTCCGACTGGCATGAGGGACAGTAGAGGTCGAACCGCTGCACCACCGCGCCGCACTGTGTGCACTCGAGCTCGGACATGAGACAGCCCCCCCGGCAGCGAGCGTACCCGGCGACAAGTCGGAAGCCGGGGACGGCCCAGTCAGGCACTCAGTGCAATGCCGGACTCGAGGCAACGGCGCCGCCCACTCCCGGGTGCGGCACCCATACAAACGGCCGTCCCCGCGATCGGGGGCGGCCGGTGTCGTCTGACCTGGACTCGCGCGCAGCCCTAGTCCTCAGGAAGCTCGCCCTGAAACGCGGTCGTATAGGTCCTCAGACCTGCGGGGACCCGCTGGTCCTCTGTGGTCAGTGTGGCAGTGCCGGTGAACCCGGTTGCGGTGAACTGGATCGTGATCGTGCCCGAGGAGGCGTTAGCCGCGATCGTCTCGGTGCTGGTCACCACGCCAAAGCGGGCACAAGACGATCGCGTGCTACCTTTCACCCCAATGGTGAGCGTGGTGCCACGCGTCGTCATCGTCGAGGCCGGTGAGAGCGCCGTGTGAACGACGAGGGAACCCCGCCCCACATCACCGATCGGACTCAGGTCGATCTCGAACGGATGCCCACTGCTCACGGCAGGCGTGTTCACGATCATCTCGTGGTCAGCTGCCGCCGCCTGAGCCACCGTGCACTCGTAGGCCGACGGGATCTGCAGGGTGACCGTCGGGGCACCTGTTCCGCAGCCCGCCACCAGAATCACGGCCAGGATCACCGAGACCGCAAGCACTGCCGTTGCTCTCTTCATCGCGACTTCACCTTTCGTAACCGAACACGCTGGCGAGTCGGGACTCGACAGACACACTATACCAGAAGCCCCTGCCTCGAGGCCCTGTCTCATCGTGAATCGCGCCTGCGCACTATGAGGCCGCGCCGGAAAACCCGACTCTTGTGTTCGGACTCTCGGGTCCAATCCCTTCGGCCGCAAGCACCCATATTCCACTTCGCCCGGCCGCGATTCCTCCGGGACCCGGCGCCCTCTGAAAGTCGGCGGCTTCCGGGTGGTATAATCCCTGGAATAGGATGGTCTCCAGTGGCATCGCGGTTCAACGAGTCACTGGCTTGGGGGCGAGGCTCGTGCACTGGCGCCGGCTGTGCGTGTATACCATTCTGGGAGCCGCCGTGGGCCTGGCCGGCTGCGGGAACACCGCCACCAGCTCACCCAAGTACAGCCAGCGAGGCACCAGCACCAGCGGCTCCGGCGCCGGGACATACAAGGGAGGCGCCCAGCCGGCCCGGCCCGGCGAGGCCGCCTCGGGCTCGCAGCTCGTCGAGAGCAGCTTCCTGGTGGGCATTCGCGTCGCCCCGGCCGATCTGTCGGGAGCCCGATTCGGCGGCGACTGGACCCGACTCGCCCAGTGGGTCTCCAGCCACGGGTGGAACAACATCACGGCCTACGCCGTCGAGCCGTCCGGCAGTTCCCAGCAGCCTGCCTCGTTCTACTTCGACGACGTAGCCTTCTCCGATGGATCCAAGCTCTCCGACCACGGGTTCACCAAAGGCACCAGTCTCTCCGGGCTTCTGACCGCCGCCCAGAGCCTGCGGCTGACGGTGAACCTCGACATCAGCCGGCTGGCCCTGTCGCGTAAGGACAACGGTGTGACCCCCGAGCCATTGCCCGGCGACGAGCTGACCAAGGATCAGATCGCCGACATCTGCACCGCGCTCTGCCGCCTCGAGGGCGTGGATCGCATCATCGGACAGTGGTTCCCCGACGACTGGGCGACGGCCGCGAATGCGGCGTGTCAGGCCGAGCGGAAGCAGTTCCTCAGCGGCGACGGCCTGGGTGCCGACACACTCGCGCTTCGCAGCAGCACGGGCCTCATGCTGTTCCCCCGGTCCATCGACGAGCTCACCTGGGCCGCGCTGTCCTGCGCGGCCGCCGCACAGGTCGAGCGTCCGGCCTGGGTGGGCGTCTCCTTCGGTCGCAAGACCGAGGCGGGTTCGCCATGGGCGTCCCAGTGGCCGAGTCTCGATGCCGCGCTGTCGGCCCTCCAGTACCTGACCGTCGTTGCCAAGCCCACGGGGTTCGTGTTCGATGTGCCGATCGACGCGCTCGAGGGCACGTCATCGGAGCTGGTGAAGAACCTGCGCCAGTACGCCCAGGCGCCGGACGAGGGACGCAAGTCCTGCAACGTGATCCTCGTGGGGCAACCGCCCAAGGAACGTCCGGACCTCTCCGCAGCGGTCAACGCCATCACGTCGGCCGGGTACGCCCTGACCGTCTCCAGGGAGCCGCGCGCCGAGGCGGCTGCCTACTACATCATCGCCTTCCCGGGTACCCGTGACGGGAAGCCCATCGACATCCCCGACTCCGTGGCCCGACTGCTGGGTGACCAGACCCGCCGTGTGGTGGTCCAGGTCGCCGGCCAGTTCCCGTCCGCCGGCCAGGCGGCCACCCCGGGTTGGGACGCGCTCCGCCGCCACTGCGCTTTGTCGAACGACGACTTCCCGGCCATCGAGAAGCCCATCGCCGAGGGTCTGATGGACGGGAAGCCCATCCCGTGGGGGGGCAAGGCCCGGTCTGGGGCTTGGGGAAGCCGCATTCGTCCCGCGGCCCTCGGAACCGGTGCCTCGGCGACGGTGACGGCCAAACAGGACACCGACGAGATCCTCCTCATGATCGTCCGCGAACAGGGTCAGGGAGGCGCTGTGGTGCTCGTCAACGGCGCACAGCTCTCGCTCCCGGCGGCCGCACCGATCTCAACCGTGCTGGCCCGCGGCGGTGGCCTGCAGGCCCCGACGTCAGCCCTGGTCACGGTCAGTGACGCCATCTCCGCATTCCTGGCCACCGACGGAGCCGCCGAGGTCTCGGTCAAGATCGGCGGGCCCGATGCCACGGTCACCAGCAAGAGGCTGGCTGCCGGCAAAGTCGATGTGGTGCAGTCGCAGAAGGCCCTTGCTTCGGTCGACACGAAGCGTGGGCCACTGCCCAAGGCGGGTCCGCGCTCCTCTCCGGGCAACACGCTCCCCTCGCCGGCCATCCCGTAGCTGCGGCGTGATGGCTCGTGGGTGAGACCGCAGACGCGGGATCGGCGGTCCCGCCGACGGACGACCCAACATGAGGCGTTGACCCGCTTCGCTGAGTTGGGTTACCATCTGGGTTCGGTAGGTCGTATGCGGGGGCGCGCCTCGCCGGGGCGTAGCGCAGCTTGGTTAGCGCGACTGCTTTGGGAGCAGTAGGTCGTTGGTTCGAATCCAATCGCCCCGACCATGTGCCTGAACCGGGCGAGCGAGGGTTCGGGGGCTGCGCCCGAGATGATGGACGGGCCCCGCGTGACGTGCGGGAGTAGCTCATCTGGTAGAGCAACAGCCTTCCAAGCTGTGGGTAGCGGGTTCGACTCCCGTCTCCCGCTCCGGGTCTGCGGCCTGTAGCTCAGAGGATAGAGCAACTGCCTTCTAAGCAGTGGGTCGCCCGTTCGAGTCGGGCCAGGCCGGCCGCGGTGCATGGTGGGTGTAGCTCAGGTGGTTAGAGCGTTGGATTGTGGCTCCAAAGGCCGAGGGTTCGAATCCCTCCACCCACCCCGGTTCTTAAGTGTGCCCGTGCGGCTGTAGCTCAGTGGATAGAGCAGCAGACTTCGGATCTGCGGGTCGGGAGTTCGAATCTTCCCAGCCGCACCGATTGACTCGTGTGTTTCGCGGGTAGGTACAACCAGTCTGGGGCCGTTAGCTTAGCTGGTAGAGCAGGGGACTCTTAATCCCAAGGTCGGAGGTTCGAATCCTCCACGGCCCACCTGATTTCGGGAGACGGGCGAGTGATGGAACTGGCAGACATGCATGACTTAGGATCATGTGCCGCGAGGCGTGAGAGTTCGAGTCTCTCCTCGCCCACCGCATAGCCGCCCCCTGTCTGTCGGAGGTCTGGCATCGGCCTTGCCTCGCAGCCCAAGCTGCAGAGTCCGGCAAGTCGACGTTAGGCCTCCCCTTTTTTCGCCGCCGGGGCCAAGGATGCCGGGCGGCTGTCGCGACCCGCGTGGCCGCGCCCGGGGGAGGTAACGCCCCGGACCAGGAAAGGGTGTACAAGCCGATGCAGGTCTCTGTCGAGCAGCTGCAGGGCAGCCAGGTCCGCCTGGCGATCGAAGCGGCCACTGACGACGTGGGTTCCGCCTTCGACAAAGCCTATCGGGAGATCTCCCGAACGGTCCCCGTTCCCGGCTTCCGACCGGGCAAGGCGCCACGCCAGTGGATCGCGCAGGTCATTGGCCGCGAGGTCGTCGGCGAACGCGCCCGCGAGCTCCTCGTCGAGGAGACCCTGAAACAGGCCATCGAGGGGCAGAGCCTGGACATTCTCGGCGAGCCCCGCCTCGATCTGCCCGAGGAAGTCCCCGCCGAGGGGGCCGAGTTCTCCTACTCTGCCACCGTGGTCGTCAAGCCCACTTTCGAACTGCCCCAGTACCGTGGGATTCCGGTGGAGCGCGAGGTCAAAGCCGCCACCGACGAACTCGTCGACGAGGAGATCGAGTCCCTCCGGGCCAAGCATGCCCGCATTGTGCCCGTCACCGACCGACCGGCGCAGGAAGGCGACTTGGTCGACATCGAGTACTTCGTGTACCCGGCCGACCAGCTGGCCCCGGTCAGTCCTCGGCGCATGCCGATGGTGCTCTGCCTGGGCCAGAACTGGTTCTCCCCGTCGCTGGATGACGACGTCGTGGGGATGTCGCTGGGCGACGCCAAGGTCATCACGCGCACCAGCGGCGGGCAGATGATGAATTATGATATACGCATTCGAAACATACAGCAGCGGATCCTCCCCGAGGTGAACGAAGAGTTTGCCATGAGGACCACTGGTTTCGAGTCGGTCGAGGAGCTCCGTGAGGACATCCGCACCCGCATTCAGAGCCAGTTCGAGGCGCTCACTCGCGAATCCGCGATCAACCGGATCCTGGCCCGTCTCGCCAAGGAGTGCCGTTTCGACCTGCCAGATATCCTCATCCGCGCCGCAGTGCGCCGGCGTCTGATCGCCTGGGTATCCGCGCTGCGCAACGACAACCCCGAGATGGCTCACTACCTTGCCTCCAGCGACGCGGCCCTCGAGGCCGCCGGCGAGCGCTTCCGCCCTTCGGCTCGAGCCGCCGTCCGCCGCGCCTTGTTGCTGGATGCGATCGCCAAAGCCGAGGGCATCACCGTCGATGAGGCCGAGATCGCCGCCAAGGTCGCCGAGCTCGCGGAACGGACCGGCACCTCCCCCGATGTGGCGCGGCGCCAGCTGGAGGCGCAAGGCGGCCTGGCCGATATCGAAGAGGAAATCCGGAATGCCAAGGCCGAGGAACTGCTGTGGTCGGCAGCCGTCGTGACCGAGGTCGAGAAGCTTTCAGACGCCGAACTCGCGATCCTCGACGAGGTCGAGGAACTGGAAGCACGCGAGGACGAACAGGCCCGAGCGGCGGAAGCCGAGGCGGCCCAAGCCCAGCAAGAGGCTGCCGAGGCTGCCGGAGCTGAGGCGGAGGCCGGGACCGAATCGCCGGCTTCACCAGAACCGGAGGCCTCACCCGAAGAGGCCTCGGAGACCGAGGCGACTCCTGGGACTGAGGCGGCCAGCGAGTAAGGCCTGGCCCGGGCGGCCGCGTGGTTCCGGACAACCCCGCGCGGCGTCCATCGTCTGTTCACATACCGGGCGTCATCCAGGACGGCCGGTACGGGGCCGATGCATCCGGCTCGATGGGGAAGGATCACACGATGGGTCACGACATCTGGCAGCCTCAGCCCGGTCTCGACGCGCCCGGCGCCGGATCGCTTCCGGGCGGCGATCTCTGGCGGATGCAGCACATCCCGCTGCCCACGATCATCGAGCACACGGCGCGCGGCTACGAACAGTGGGACATCTTCTCCCGTTTGCTCAAGGAACGCATCGTTTTCATCGGCTGGCCCATCTCGGGAGCGGTGGCGAACAGCATCATCGCCCAGCTGCTGTTCCTCGAGAAGGAGAACTACGACGACCCGATCTCGATGTACATCAACAGCCCGGGTGGTTCGATTTCCGCGGGTTTGGCCATATATGATGTGATGCAGTACGTGCACCCGCCCGTCTACACCTACTGCACGGGCCAAGCGGCGAGCATGGCCGCGGTGTTGTTGGCTGCGGGGGCCGAGGACCATCGTTACGGATTGGCGAACTCAGAGGTGCTGATTCATCAGCCAACCACGCATCTGGAAGGTTGGTCGCAGGCAACCGACCTGGAGATTGAGGCAAAACACATCGTACAGCTGCGTGAGCGGCTCAACGAGATCCTGGCGCTTCACACGAAGCAGGACATATCCGTCATTGCTCGCGACACCGAGCGGGACTACTGGATGAACGCGGATCAGGCGCGAGAGTATGGCCTGATTGACGAAGTGCTCCGCAAGCGCACAGACGAGGGCGAGAGCGGCGCGGGCCAGTAGCGCCGGCTCGTTCAGACGGACCGGGGGCCCGTGACCCTCCGGGTGTGGGTGGTGACCGAGGTGGCGTTCTCGGGCGGGCGGGACAGTGACAACCTGCGGTGCTCGTTCTGCGGCAAGCGGCGCGATCAGGTCCGCAAGCTCATTGCGGGCCCGAACGTGTACATCTGCGTCGAGTGCGTTGAGCTGTGTAATGAGATCATCAGCGAGGACAGCGACGAACGACCCCATGGCGCACCAGAGAGCATCGCCGTCCCGCGGCCCCAGGACATCAAGCGTGTGCTCGACCAGTATGTGGTCGGCCAGGAACTGGCCAAGAAGACGCTGTCGGTGGCCGTGTACAACCACTGCAAGCGGATCGCCATGCTCGACGCCGACCCCGACGTCGAACTGGGCAAGAGCAACATCCTGCTGATCGGTCCCACCGGATGCGGCAAGACGCTGCTGGCCCAGACGCTGGCGCGCATCCTCGACGTGCCCTTCGCCATCGCCGACTCGACCGCCCTGACCGAGGCCGGGTACGTGGGCGAGGATGTCGAGAACATCCTCCTCAAACTCCTGATCGCTGCGGATCACGACATCGAAGCGTGCCAGCGAGGCATCGTCTACATCGACGAGATCGACAAGATCAGCCGGAAGAGCGATAACCCGTCCATCACCCGCGACGTGTCGGGTGAGGGCGTTCAGCAGGCCCTGCTCAAGATCCTCGAGGGCACGGTGGCCAACGTGCCTCCCCAGGGCGGGCGCAAGCACCCGCAGCAGGAGTATGTGCAGATCGACACCAGTGGCATCCTGTTCATCTGCGGCGGTACGTTCTCTGGGCTCGAGGACATCATACGCGGACGGATCAACAAGCAGTCCATGGGGCTGGGGGCCAAGCTGACCCGGCGCGAGGAGCAGGGGCTGGCTGAGCTGCTGTCCAACGTGGAGCCCGATGACCTGCGCAAGTACGGGCTGATCCCCGAGTTCATCGGACGCCTGCCCGTTGTCGCGTGTTTGGACCCCCTGGGCGAGGAGGCACTCGTCCAGATCCTGACCGAGCCGCGGAATGCTCTGATCAAGCAGTACTCCCGCCTGCTGGCACACGACGGCGTGGAGCTCTCTGTGGATGAAGAGGCCCAGAGAGCCATTGCCCGTGAGGCCAAACGCCGCGGTACTGGGGCCCGGGCTCTACGAACCATCATTGAGGAGATCATGCTCGACGTCATGTACGACATCCCCTCGCAGAAGAACGTCCGGCGAGTGGTCGTAAACACCGACTGCGTGCTGGCCGGGAAGCCTCCGGTAGTCGAGTACAACGGGGGCCGGGATGCCGAGCAGAAGACGGCCTAACCCGCCCCAACACGCCCCGGACACCGAAGAGCCGGAGGCCCGGTCGGGCCCTGCAGCCCGCCGGGCATCAGCTTGGAGCCGTGCCTGTGAGAAAACCCAGAGACCTGGATGACATTCTGCCGCCCGAGGGGCTGACGGACAGGGGAGGTCTCGAACCTCCGGCACTCACTCCGCCCACGACAGCGCCGCGCGGCGGTCCCGACCGCGACGAGGACGAGGTCCTGCCTCCGCTGCCCGTGCTGCCCTTGCGCGACCAGGTCTTCTTCCCCGCCATGGTCATGCCGCTGTTCTTCTCTCGCCCCAAGTCGATCCACGCCATCGAGGACGCCATGCTCCATGGTCAGAGGCTGGTCCTGGTAGCCCAGCGCGACCCCAACCTCGAGGAGTATGAGCCCAAGGACATCTTCGATGTCGGCGTGCTGGCGCAGAGCCTGCAGGTGCTGAAGCTGCCCGACGGCAGCCTGCGGATGGTCGCCGAGGGTCAGGCACGGGTCCGCATCCAAGCGTTTACCCACTTGGACCCATTCATGAAGGCCTTCGTGGAGCCCATCGAGGACATCCCCTACGAGGGATCTGAGGCCGAGGCCCTCATGCGCACCATCGTGGCTCAGTTCGAACGGGCGGGCGAGCTGTCGCGTAACATTGCGCCGGAGGCGGTGACCGCCGCGTCGAGGATCACCGATGCCGGCCGCCTGTCGGACCTGGTCGCCTCCAATCTCAACGCGACCATTGAGGAGAAGCAGGACCTACTCGCCACCGCGGACGTGCACGAGCGGCTCCAGCGTTTGCACCTGCACTTGGCCCACGAGATCGAGATCCTCGAACTGGAACGAAAGATCCACTCGCGCGTGCGGGAGGAGATCCAGGCGTCGCAGCGCGAGATGTACCTCCGCGAGCAGCTCCGGGTGATCCGAGACGAACTCCGTGAGGGGAGTGGCGAGCCCGGTGAGATCGATGAGTACGAGCGGCGCATCACTGAGGCTCAGATGCCTGAAGAGGCCGAGGCACACGCGCGGCGTGAACTGGGGCGACTCGAGCGCACCCCCATGATGTCACCCGAGGGGTCCGTGATCCGCACCTACCTCGATGCTCTGTGCGACCTGCCCTGGCAGGCGACCACGGACGACAGCACGAGCATTTCTGTGGCCGAACGAGTGCTGGACGAAGATCACTACGGCCTGCGCCGCGTCAAGGAGCGGGTGCTCGAGTTTCTCGCCGCCAAGCAGCTCGCGGGCAAGGACCTGCAGTCGCCCATCCTCTGCTTCGTCGGTCCTCCGGGTGTCGGGAAGACCTCCATCGGCAAGTCGATCGCGCGTGCCCTTGGGCGCAAGTTCATCCGCGTATCGCTGGGCGGTGTGCGCGACGAGGCCGAGATTCGCGGCCACCGGCGGACGTACATCGGCGCGATGCCCGGTCGCATCATGCAGGCGATCCGCCAGGTGGGTGTCCGCAACCCCGTATTCATGATGGACGAGATCGACAAACTCGGGATGGACTTCCGGGGGGATCCCTCAGCGGCATTGCTCGAGGTGCTCGACCCCGAGCAGAACAATGCATTTTCGGATCACTACCTCGAAGTGAAGTTTGACCTGAGCGAAGTAATGTTCATTACCACCGCCAATCTGCTCGACCCGGTGCCCCCCGCCCTGCGCGACCGCATGGAGGTCATCGAGTTCGACGGCTACACCGAGTTCGAGAAGCTCGAGATCGCGCACCGCTATCTGGCGCCGAAGCAACTGAAGGCCAACGGCCTCACTGCCGGCCAACTCACATTCCCCAAGGCCGCCCTACGCGACATCATCCGCAGCTACACGCGTGAGGCCGGTGTCCGAAGCCTCGAACGCGAGATCGCCCGGGTCTGCCGCAAAGTCTGCCGGAAAGTGGCGAGCGCCCAGGGCGAGCCCATCACGCGCGTTCGGTTCACCCGGGCCGATGTTCCCGTGTACCTGGGACCCGCCAAGTACCGGTTCGGCCTGGCGGAACACGAGGACCAGGTCGG
This sequence comes from Armatimonadota bacterium, assembly GCA_029547025.1. Lineage (GTDB taxonomy): Bacteria > Armatimonadota > Zipacnadia > UBA1398 > JAKPQA01 > JAKPQA01. The sequence goes on along the minus strand of JAKPQA010000268.1, from coordinate 18,272 downwards.
CGTCGCGGCCGGACTCGCGTGGACCTCGGCCGGTGGCCAGGTTATCATGGTCGAGGTCTGCCTCGTGCCGGGTCGAGGGCAGGTTCTGCTCACCGGCAGCTTGGGCGAGACCATGAAGGAGTCGGCCGAGACGGCCATGACCTTTGCCCGGTCATGGAACGCCGCAGTGGGAGGCCAGGAGCGCTGGTTCCGCAACTCTGACGTGCACGTGCACCTTCCCGAAGGAGCCGTACCCAAGGATGGACCCTCGGCGGGGATCACCATCGCCACGGCACTATGTTCTGCACTCTCACGCAGGCCGGTGAAGTGCTCGGTGTCGATGACGGGTGAAGTCACACTTCGTGGGCGTATTCTGCCCGTGGGTGGCGTCAAAGAGAAGGTGTTGGCTGCCCACCGCGGCGGGTTGCGCACCGTTCTGCTGCCCGCTGAGAATGAGAAGGACATCGAGGAACTGCCCGCCGAGGTGCTCCGCGATCTCGAGATCGTGTTCGTGCGCGAGATGAGCGAGGTGCTGAACCGGGCCCTGGCCAAAGCGCCGATTGAGCAGCGGGCGGGCCATGCGAAGCCAGGGCGTGCTGGCGCTTCGGCCGCCGGGGCTCAGTCGTAGGGGAACGCCCATGTACCTTAGTGCCACACCGGGACCACAGAGGCGACACGATGTCGCTGTAGCCGGGGGCGGCTCGTCCCGACGTGCCGCCCGCACCCGCATACGCCTCAGGCGTGCCTGACCTCCGGCACCCTCCCGCAGGTTCCCAGTCCACCTGCCTCCAACGGGGCGCTTGTCGCTGCCCCACACCTGAGTCAACCCTTCGGGAGTGTGGTCCCCATGGGCCTAGATCAGCTCAAAGACGCCTACGACCCCCGCGAGACCGAAGCCCGCTGGTATGAGCGATGGCTGAGCGATGGAGTGTTCACCCCAGACCCTGGAAGTGGCAAGCCGCCCTACTGCATCGTCATCCCGCCACCCAACGTCACCGGCGCTCTGCATATGGGCCATGCCCTGCAGGACACCATCATGGACCTGCTGACTCGCTACCACCGCATGGCCGGCTATGAGTCACTATGGCTTCCCGGCACCGACCATGCCGGTATTGCCACCCAGGCCGTGGTTGAGCGGCACCTGGCCCGGAAGGGCATCAGCCGGCACGATTTGGGCCGCGAGCGGTTCGTCGACGAGGTATGGGCGTGGAAGCATCAGTACCACGCGCGCATCACCGAACAGCTCAAGCGCCTGGGCTGCGGCGTGGACTGGACGCGCGAGCGCTTCACGCTCGATGACGGCCTCTCCCGGGCCGTGCGCCTAGTCTTCTGCCAGCTCTATGACGACGATCTGATCTACCGCGGACCCTACATCATCAACTGGTGCCCTCATGACCGGACGACCATTTCCGACGAGGAAGTTGTCGCCGACAACGAGGTCGACGGTCACCTGTGGCACATCGAGTACCCGCTGGCCGACGGCTCGGGGGGCATCGTGGTGGCCACGACGCGCCCGGAGACCATGCTGGGCGACACCGCGGTAGCCGTGAACCCCGGCGACCCGCGCCACGCGGACAAGATCGGCAAGACCGTCATTCTGCCCCTGATGGGGCGCGAGATCCCGATCATCGGCGATGATCGGGTCGAGCTGGGTTTCGGTGCCGGCGCGCTGAAGGTCACGCCGGCCCATGACAAGACGGACTATGAGATCGGCCGGGACCACAACCTGCCGCAGATCAGCGTCATCGGACGCGATGGTCGCATGACGGAGGCTGCCGGGGCTTACGCGGGTCTGGATCGCTTCGATGCGCGCCAACGCGTCCTGGCGGATCTCGAGGCCCAGGGCCTGCTCCGACACACCGAAGACTACCGCCACACCGTGCCGATCTGCTCGCGTTGCGATACGGTCATCGAGCCCCTGATCTCGACGGAGTGGTTCGTCCGGATGCGCCCCCTGGCCGACCGCGCCATCGAGGCCCAGAGGGCGGGGAAGATGCGATACGTGCCCGCCCGCTGGGAGTCGATGTACCTCAACTGGCTCGAGAACATTCGCGACTGGCCCATCTCGCGCCAGCTCTGGTGGGGGCACCGAATCCCGGCATGGCACTGCGACGACTGCCACGAGATCACGGTGGCGCGCGAGGACCCGGCGGCATGCGCGCACTGCGGGTCGGCGGCCATCCGGCAGGACGAGGATGTGCTCGACACCTGGTTCTCGTCGGGTTTGTGGCCCTTTTCGACCATGGGTTGGCCCGATGAGACGGAGGACCTCCGGTTCTTCTTCCCCACGTCGTGTCTCGTCACGGGCTACGACATTATCACCTTCTGGGTCGTCCGGATGGTGACGCTGTCCCTCTACTTCACCGGAGAGATCCCCTTCGCGGATGTGTTCATCCATGGTCTCGTCCGCAACGAGCAGGGGAAGAAGATCAGCAAGTCGCTGGGGACGGCCATCGACCCCATGGACCTCGTGGACGAGTGGGGGGCCGACTCACTCCGCTTCGCTCTGGCGGCACTGATCACCCATGGACAGGACATCAAGTTCAGCCACGACCGCCTGGCCGCCGCGCGAACCTTCTGCAACAAGATCTACCAGGCCAGCCGGTTCGCGCTGATGAACCTGGAGGACTTCGACCCAGACGCGCCGGCGCCCGATCGCGCCGAGCTGGGCCTGGCCGAACGCTGGATTCTCAGCCGGCTGCGCCATGTCTGCGAGATGACCACTCAGCGGGTGCGCGCGTATGACTTCGGCGACCTGGCCATGGGGCTGTACGAGTTTATCTGGGGTGAGCTCTGCGACTGGTTCCTCGAGATGGCTAAGCCGAGCCTGCATGACAAGGCGAACGGACCCAAGCGCCGCGCCACCCAGTGGACGCTCTGGACGGCCATGCACCACACCTACCGCCTGCTGCACCCCCTGATGCCGTTTCTCTCCGAGGAGCTGTGGCACGCCCTGCCGGGCACAACAGGCAGCGTCGTCGTCGCGCCGTGGCCCGAGCCGCCCGCCGAGTGGCAGGACCCGCAGGCTGAGGAGGCTATGCGTGCTCAGATGGACATGGCGTACGGCATCCGCGCGCTGCGGGCGCAAGCTGAGGTGCCGCCGCAGAGAACGGTGACGGCGTCGGTAACTTCTAGCTCCGAGACCACCATCGCGGCCGTCCGGGCGATGCTACCGACCATGGAGCATATCCTGCGTGCCCGGATCAACGTCATCCCGCTGGGGAGCGCTCCGCCGCCTCAGTCCCTCTCGCTGGCCAGCGGGAGCACCTATGTGTTTCTTCACGCGGAAGGCGCGTTCGATGTCGGCCGCGAGCGCCAACGGCTGGAGAAGGAGATCGCGGCGACCGAGAAACGACTGCATCAGGTGACCGGGAAACTGGGCAACGTGCAGTTCGTGGAGCGTGCACCGGCCGAAGTGGTTGCCGCCGAACGACAGCGCCAGACGGAGCTCACTGAGGCCATCGAGCGGCTGCGGGCCAGCCTGGCGGCATTGGAGTAGGCGAGAGCGACCGCGGATCATCTCAGCAGGAGGCCGCCCCAATGGAATGGCCCGATGCCGCTCGGTCCCGGCTGACCCGAGAGCTCCAAGCACCGTTCGCAGACCGGGTGACCGACTTCCACCATTCCGAACACGTGGCTTGGCTCTCAGGCCGCCTGTTCTCCGAGCTTGCGGCGCTCCACGAGCTGGGCACGACGTCGGAGCTCACCCTGCACGCGGCCGCGGTGCTGCATGACATCGGCTGGGTCCAGGGGAAGAGGAAGCATCACAAGGTATCGATGCAGATGATACTCGAGACACGTATCGCGTGCCTGGACGCCCATGAGCAGCGTCGTGTCGCGTGCCTCGCCCGGTACCACCGCCGGGCTTTTCCCGACGCCGGCCACGCCGTGTTTGGCAACCTATCGCGGGACGAGCAGGACGAGATCACTCGCCTCGCGGCGCTTCTGCGCGTGGCCGATGGGCTGGACCGCGGGCAGGTGGGGCGCGTGCGAGGGGTGCGGACCTTGCGCATCGACCCGGCATCTGTCAACCTGGAGCTCCGCGCGGCGTCCCACTGCCCCGAGGAACTGCTGAGCGCCACCAGGAAGTCAGACCTGTTCCGGCACGTCTTCGGGCGTGCGCTCTTCGTTCGATGGCGGCCGGACGGGCCGCGCTGAAGGCGCGCTCGCTCCGGTTCGTCTGGTTGTCAGGAGGGTGGCTTCTAACATCCGGACATGGCCGATGTGAACCGTGATCATGCAGTTCTTGTGGGAACTGAGGAGAGCGCGCCTCCTTCACTTGGCGGCGGGGGTCTTCGCGGCGAGCAGCTCGTCAAGTCCTATGGACGCCGGACGGTCGTCGACGGCGTCTCCCTCGACGTGAAGCCCGGCGAGGTCGTGGGTCTGCTCGGGCCCAACGGGGCGGGGAAAACGACCACGTTCTACATGCTCGTGGGCGTCGTCCGCGCGAACGCTGGCCGAGTCTTCATCGGTGATCAGGATGTGACTCGGTTGCCCATGCATCGCCGTGCCCGCCTCGGCATCGGCTACCTGCCCCAGCATGCATCGATCTTCCAGAAGCTCACGGTCTGGGAGAACGTCATGGCCATCGCCGAGCTGATGCCCATCTCTCGAGAGGAGCGCGTCGAGCGCGTCCAGCGGGTACTGGCGCGCTTTGGCGTGGACGGATTGAGCAGTTCCCGAGGCTATCAGCTCTCGGGAGGCGAACGCCGTCGGGTCGAGATCGCGCGTTGCTTGGCGTCCGAACCCAAGTTCATGCTGCTCGACGAGCCGTTCACAGGTGTCGATCCGAAGGCCGTGCGCGACATTCAGAGCATCGTCCAGGGGTTGCGCGATGACGGGATCGGTGTGTTGATCACGGACCATTCCGTCCGGGAGACCCTCGACATCGCCGACCGCGCCTACATCATCGAGGGCGGCAGTATCCTGACCGAGGGTAAGCCTGAGGAGCTGAAGCGCGACGAGCTCGCCGCCCGCGCCTATTTCGGCGACGTGTTCGCCCACCTGCTTCAGGCGAAGCACGAGGAGCCGCCGGAGGCGCCGTGATCAGGATCCTCGACCGCTATGTGGTTCGCGAGCTGCTGCCGCTTGTCGTGGTGGGCACGGCCTTGTTTGGCGGCATCATCATCCTGTTCTCTCCGCTGAAGGAGGCACTCGAACTCGCTCAGGTCACCGGGCTGTCTCAGGGCACCATGTGGCGAGTGCTGGGGCTGAGGAGCCTGGGGGTCGTGTCCTTCTGCTTGCCCATGGGCGTGCTCTTCGGCGCGGCACTGCTGTCAGGACGCTGGGCGAGCACGGGCGAGTTGCTGGCCGCGCACAGTGCAGGAGTGGCCGTGGGCTCGCTCATGCGTTGGGTGTTCGTGACGGGCGCTCTGGTGGGCGTGGTGGGTGTTGCGTTTCACGAGTATGTGGCGGTGCCCGGGTTGGCGAGCGCCCGACGTGTCGAGGACGGGGCCCAGTTCGGCAAGAGAGCGCGCGGTCGGCACAACGTTCACTTCCTGGAGGCCGACGAGAACACCGGTGCCCCGAGGTATCTGATCTTCGCCCGTGAGATGGACCTCGACAGCCAGACACTGACTGGAGTGACGGCCCTGGTCTTCCCGCCAGCCCCGGCAGCGGCCGAGCCCTCCCGCCCCACCATCCTGCAGGCGGCCCAGACGGTGTACCTGGGCGACGGCAAGTGGGAGGCCCGGCGGATCTACGCTTGGGGGCCGACCGACACGCGCCCCGTGCCGCTGGCCACGCAAGTCCTCGAGGTTGGTCGCGCCCCGAGGGACCTGGTGCATGACAAGCGGGAGATCCAGGCCACGGCCGCCCGCCAACTCCAGCAGCGGATCGCCCGGCTCGCTCCCCAGGCACGGGTCGAGCCCGACGTCGCGCGACTGGTGGCGCAGCTGCGAATGGAGCTGTATGGCCGCTGGTCCGTGCCCCTGGCCTGTCTCCCCTTCGCGCTTCTGGGTGCGCCCCTTGGGGCCCGCCGCCAGGGCGGCGGGACGTCTCTGGCGCTGGGACTCAGTGTGTTGGTGTGCTTCCTGTATTACACTGTGCTCCGGTATGCCGAGATGGCGGGCAGAGAGGGGTATCTCCCCCCGGCATTCGCGGCGGCGCTGACGCCGGCGCTGGCACTCGTCCTCGGGGCCGCACTGCTGTACCGCGCGCAGCGGTAACCGCGCAACCATCCAGGCAGGAGAGGGCCCATGACACCGACGGTGATCATCGTCGCGATCGCGCTGGTAGCAGCCGGCGGCCTCATCGCGTACATCGGCGACACCATCGGGAAGCGGCTGGGCCGCCGTCGCGCCACGCTGTTCGGGCTCCGGCCGCGCTGGACCGCCATTCTCGTCAGCACCACCACTGGGGTACTCATCGCCCTCATGTCTCTGGGCATTCTGCTCACCTTCTCCGGCCGCGTCCGGGAGGCACTGACCCGGTACGATGCCCTCAAGAGCGACATTGATCAAGCCCAGAAGGACCTCAGCGCGGCGAAGCAGGCAGTGGCGGCCGCCCGCCAGTCGGCCGTGCGGGCCCGCGAACAGCGGGATGACGCGTTGTCGGCCCGCCGGGAGGCCGAGGGGGCCCTCGCCAAGACCGAGAACGAGCTGGGTGCGGCGACCGAGAACCTGAGCGAGCGCGAGGGGCAGCTCCGCAGTGCGGAGGGCGAGCTGAAGCGCAAGCGGATCGAGCTCTCGGCCAGCCAGGCGGCGGCCTCGAGCCTGGCCTACGGCGTGAAGTATGAGCTCTTCGACAGCCGCCCCGTCACCTTCCCGCGTGGCGATGAGCTGGCTCGCACTACACTCACGGCCGGACTGTCCAAGGCGGAGATCCGGTCGGCCCTTGAGAAGCTCAAGCTCGCGGCCGACCAGGCCGCCAAGGCCGGCGGAGCCCGCGCCTACGAGGAGCTCGACCCCGAGTCGCGCGTCGTGGTCTTTGCGGCCGAGGAGGACGCCAACAGCACGGAAGGCAAGCGAGTGCTGACCCCGAACCACGCGGCCCGCGATGCCTACTACAACAAGGCCGCGGACGAGATCGCCGCGGCGCTGAAAACGGCAGACCGCCTGGTGGTTCGCGTGGTCTCGGTCGGAGCGGCGGTCCAGGGCCGGCCGGTCCTGGTGGTGTTCGCCGGCGACGCCGTGCAGCGCGTGTTTCGCGCCGATGAGACGATCGTCAAGGCCCAGATCTCGGCCGCACTGTCCTACGACGACATTGTGGGAGAGCTTCAGGAGCTGGGTGCCGACCTCCGCAACGCCGCCCTGGAGCGGGGCATGATTCCGCCTCCGGGTGGACGCTTTGGGAGCCTGCGCCCCAGCCAGATCGATCGCCTGGTTCACCAGATACAGGGCTCTCGCACCACCGTTACCGTGGCCGTCCGGGCGGCTCGAGACCTGCTGAACACCGACGAGCTCGAAGTCCGCTTCGAGGTTGTGTCGTAGGCCGGTGGCGCCCGTGCCCCGTACCCGGCCCAACCTCGTAATCGCCGTCGACCCCGGACGCGACAAGTGCGGCGTCGCGGTAGTCCGCTCGGATGGGACCTGCCCCGAGAAGCGCGTAGTTGCCGCCGCCGAGGTGGGTGAAGTTGCGGCCGCTATGGCTGCCGGCCATGGCGCCACCACGTTGGTCATCGGCGACCGCACGGGCAGCCGCGAAACCGTCCGGGCACTGGAGCGTCTGGGAGTGTTCGAGAGCATTGTGCGGACGGATGAGCACCGATCGACTGAAGAGGCTAAGGAACTGTACTTCCGGGAGCAACCGCCGCGGGGGCTCAGACGACTAATACCCGCGGGGTTCCTGCGGCCTCCGGAGCCTTTGGACCACTATGCGGCATGGGTTCTTGGGCGAAGGTTCTTTGGGGCCTCGGATCCCGGCAGAGGGTTGGTGTCGCGCACCGGAAGGGACCGCTGATTTGGCGGAACGCGAGATCTACTATTCTTGGGCTCTCCGTGAGGCATTGGCGGAGGAGATGGAGCGGGATGCGCGCGTCTTCTGCATCGGTGAGGACATCGCCGAGTATGGGGGTGCGTTCAAGGTAACCGAGGGCCTGCTCGAACGCTTCGGTCCCCAGCGGGTCCGCAACACCCCGATTTCCGAGAACACCATCGTCGGCGTCGCCACCGGCGCTGCGGTGAACGGCATGCGGCCCGTGGCCGAGATCATGTTCATGGACTTCATCACCCTGGCCATGGACCAGCTCGTGAACCATGCCGCCAAGTACCGCTACATGTATGGACCCCAGGCCCGCGTGCCACTCGTGGTTCGCACTCCGGCCGGAGCGGGCCGGGGCTATGGCGCCACGCACTCACAGTCGCTCGAGGGCTGGTTCATGGGCGTCCCGGGCCTGAAGGTGGTCGCGCCGTCGTCCCCTGCCGACGCCAAGGGTCTCCTGAAATCGGCCATCCGTGACGACAATCCAGTGCTCTTCGTTGAGCACAAGCTGCTCTATGGCAAGCGTGGTCCCGTTCCTGAGGGCGAGTACCTCACCCCGATTGGCGAGGCGGCCGTGCTCCGCGAAGGCGACGACGTGTCGCTCATCAGCTACTCGCGCATGGCCACCGAGTGTCTCGCCGCCGCCGACATGCTTCAGGCAGAGGGTATCCGGGCCGAGGTCATCGACCTCCGGACCTTGGCGCCGCTCGACGCCGACACGGTTGCGGTCTCAGTCGAGAAGACGGGCAAGGCCGTGCTGGTCGAGGAGGGCGTCGTGTTTGGCGGCGTGTGTGCCGAGGTCGGTTTCCGAATCGTCGAGGAGTGCTTCGAGTACCTCGAGGCCCCCCTGGTTCGGCTGGGACAGCCCATGGCACCCATTCCTTGCGCCGCCAGCCTCGAGCGTCGCATGCTACCCAACGCCAACAGCATCGCCGACGCGGCCCGCCAAGTCCTGGGCTAGCAGATGTTCCCATCCCGTGAGAGGACGCCATCGATGCCCGACTCCACTGACGGCCGGCTCGTGACCCTGGTCGTTCTCAGTTTCAACAAGCGTGCCTACACCGAGCAGTGTCTCACCAGTCTGGTCACGTCAACCTATCGGCCCATCGAGGTCATCGTGGTCGACCAGGGCTCGACGGATGGCTCCCGTGAGGCCATTGAAGCCCTCGGGCCGGTGCTGGCAGACGCCGGCATCGCGTTGCGTCCGGTGTTCAATGTCGAGAACGTGGGAGCCCCCGCCGGCCGCAATCAGGGGATGGATCTCGCACGAGGCGAGTTCATCGGGTTCCTCGATAACGACATCGCCGTCAAGAGCACGGCATGGCTGGAAGACCTCACGCGGTTCCTCGACGCCCATCCTGGGGTCGGCGTGGTCTCCCCCAAGCTCGTGTTCCCGGGCACCGAGCGGCTCATCGAGTTCGCAGGGTGTGGCGTGTCGCCCTCGGGCCGGATCCAGTACATCGGGCGCGGCGAGAACGCTGACGACCCCCGGTTCGGTGTGCCCCGCGAGGTCCAGTGCCTCATCAGCGCGTGCATCCTGATGCCCATCACTGCCCAGCGGGCTGCCGGTCACATGGATACCGCCTACAGCCCGGTGCAGTATGAGGATCTCGACTACTGCTACCGGCTCAAGGAGCTCGGCTACTCGTGCTGGGTTCTGCCTCAGGTCGAGATGTACCACTATGAGCACATCACCACGGCCGGATCGGCTTCGATCAACTTCCGGTATGTGACTATCCGGAATGGAATGCGTTTCAAGCAACGCTGGCAGCATGTGTTCTCGCGGGAGAACGGCCCCCGCGACGAGGACACGACCTGGAAGGAGATCGACCGTTACCGGCTGCCCGATGGCGAGACACCGAACGACGCTGCGTGCTAGCCGGCGCCACCGGGAGGTCACCCGAGCGGGTTCATCGCTTTACCCCGGGGCCGTTCGCCTCGGGGCATGATGGGGAGAGATGGTCATGGCCACACCGGATGAACTGATTCCGCCGCTGAAACAGCTCATCGTCGACAAGCTGTTCCTCAAGGTGGATCCGGCAGAGATGGACGCGGACAAGCCGCTCATGGACACCTACGGCATCGACTCAGTCAGTCTCTTCGAGATCGTGGTGGGCCTCGAGGAAGAGTATGGCATCGTGCTTGCCGACGACGAGTTCGACATCGAGCTCTTCCGGTCGGTTCGTTCTATTGCCGAGTTTGCCGCATCGAAACTGGATTCGTAGCCCCATGCCATCGTGCGCCGAGGTTCACAGCTTTGTGGCGGTGGAAGGCCGTCGCCTCTACGTGGCCGAGCATCGTCCCGAGGGCGCCATACGGTCGGCGGCGCTCTTCTGTCTACCGATCCACGAGGAGGAGAAGTCGGTCTATCGTCCCATGGTAGACGCGGCTCGACTCGCCGCTGAGCGCGGATGCATGAGCCTGCGGTTCCACTACACCGGTACGGGCGACAGCAGCGGCAGCCCCCTCGATATGACCGTCGACACACTGGTGCGGGACACCCTCGATGCGGCCCAGATCCTCCGGCAGCGCAGCGGCGTGGAGCCCGTCACACTGGTCGGCGTCCGATTGGGTGCTGCCATCGCGCTGTTGGCCGCTGAGCGGATCGGTGCCTGCGCCGGCGTGCTGCTCGTTGAGCCGGTGCCGAGCGGCCGGCTGTACCTCTCGCGTGCTCGCACGCGCAAGCGCGTTCGGCGCATGGTCACCGCCGCGGAGGGAGGGGAGGGTGTGGCTGACTCGCTCGGCGCCCCGGATCAACCTCCGGCCGGCGGAGTGTTCGACTTCGACGGGCATCCCATCGCTCCCGGCCTCGAGAACTCGCTGGCGGCGTTGGATCTGGCACAGCGAACCGCTCAGCTGCCGGTGCGTGTCGAGGTGATTGAGATCGCGCCTCGCGACCGCATCTCGGGATCCGTCGAGAGACTCGGATCGGTCCTCGAAGCCCGAGGCGCCCGCGTGAGGGTTCGGGCCCTAGTGGCGGAGCCATTCTGGAACAACCTGGGGGTCGTGCACATACCCGAGGTGTGCCAGGCCATCGCGGGTTTCGTGGCGGGCGATTGACACTCCGCTGGGTGGCCCCAGCGGAGGACGGGGCGGCAGCGGGCTGAGGCCCGGAGCGCGGGTGAGCACGCTCGTGCAGGCCCGCCGCCACCGATCGGGAATCCTCGTCCTGTTACGGGCAGCCGCTGGAAGGGTGCGGGCCATGCAAGAGACCCTCGAGTTCGTCAGCAACGGCTTGACCGTACGGGGTATCGTGCACCGGCCCGAGGGTCGCACGCCTCGAGCGGGGGTACTTCTCCTTCACGGCTGGGGCGGAACGCGGTCGGGTCCTCACCGCATCCTCCACTCGGCCGGGGAGCGCCTGGCAGGCGAAGGTTTCGTCTGCCTCCGGTTTGACTTCCGGGGCCGGGGAGACAGCGAAGGCGAAGTTCTGGACCATGACCTGAACACCATGATCGAGGACGCCAAGTGCGCCGCCGAGTATGCCCACGTGGCGCTGGGACTGGACACGCTGTACCTGGTCGGCATCTGTTCGGGCGGTGAGGTCGCCGTGGGCGCGATGCATGACGGCCTGAAGGTCGCCGGCGCAGCCCTGTGGTCGGCCCCCGTGTTCTCGGCCGACGCCACCCTTTCCCGGCGCGCGCGGAAATCCGCGTCCTACCTGCGTGACTACGCGGCCAAGCTCTTCCGCCTTGAGACCTGGCGCAAACTCATCTCGGGGCGCATTCGCTTCGGGGTGATCGGCCGGGTTCTCCTCGGCGGGTCAGTTCACCAGAAGGGCGAGGGCGAGCGGAAGGAACTCTCGGCCAGTGAGCGGCTCCGCGGCGGGGCCGACTCGGTGCTCCTGATATATGGCACCGCCGACCCCATTGCCGAGGAGGCCATCGACCGCTACACCGCGCTCTTTGAGCGCTCGGGAGCCCGGGTCAGCCTCCACCGCATCGTGGGGGCCAACCACGGATTCTACTCATGGGCGTGGCACCAAGAGGTCGTTGAGCGCACAGCGGCGTGGATGTTGGCCGAAGCGGCCCTCACAGCGCCATGATCCGCGTGCTCTGCGTCAACCACTGCAGCGGCATCTCGGGTGCCGAGGTGTCGCTGCTGACACTGCTCTCAGCTCTCGACCGGTCGCGCTATGAGCCCCACGTGGCAGCCCCCCCCGGTGGGCTTCTCGACCACTGCGCCCACCTGGGCGTTCCCGTCCACCCCATTTCCCTCCCCTGGGTCCGTAGGCCGCGAGGGATCGGTGATGCCCTCACGGCATTCTCGCATGCTCACGTTGGCCGCCAGAGCCTGAAGCGCCTGGCTGACGAGCTCGATCCCGGCCTCATCCATGCCAACAGCACCGTGGCGCAGGTCTACGCCAGCGCACTGCACCCGGGACGCGCGGTTATCTGGCATGCACGCGATATGCAGCCACTGGGAGTGGTGGGGCCCTATCTCTCCAGCCATGCCGATGCCCTGATTGCCGTGTCGCGGGCCGCGCTCCGGTACCACTATAGCCGTGGCTGCCGTCCCCGGTTGACGCGGGCCGTCTACAATGGCGTCGACTGCGGCCAGTTCCACCCCGGTGTCGACGGGCGGCCCGTCCGGCAGGAGCTCGGAGTGCCCGAATGGGCTACGGTGTTCGGGTGTATCGGCCAGGCCGTGTCGTGGAAACGCCACCAGGACTTCATCGGCGCCGCCCGGTGCCTCGAGCACCTGGGTTGGCACTTCGTGCTGGTACGTACCGACCCATTCGGTCACGGGGAGCCGCTGAAGGAGATCATCGGACCGCGGTTGCATATCCTGGAAGGTCATGGGAATGTGCCTGCCCTGATCGCCGCTCTGGACGTCCTGGTCCTGCCGTCGGCCTACGAGCCTTTCGGCCGCACGCTGATCGAGGCCATGGCGCTGGCGAAGCCCGTGATCGCGACGGACACGGGGGGGCCGCCCGAAGTGGTTGTGCCAGGGCACACAGGCCTGATCGTGCCCACAGGCGATGTGGCAGCCCTGGCGGCGGCCATGGAGCGCCTGGGCGGCGACCCCGGGCTACGCCGCCGGATGGGCGAGGCGGGCCATGACCGTGTCCTGTCCTCCTTCACCGCCGAGGCCCACGCCCGAGCGGTGGAGGCGGTCTACGAGGAGGTCCTGGCCGCCAGGGCAAGCTCTTGAGGATCGGAATCGACGCCACAGTCATCTACGGCCGCTATACCGGCGTGGCCCGTGCCGTGGTCGGACTCATCCGCGGGCTGGCCGAGGTCGACGACGAAAACGACTACGTCCTCTACTGCGGCCGCGACATCCCACCGCTCGGTGAGCTGCCAGCCAACTTCCGCTGGCGCACCCGGCCGATGGATGTGGCCTCACGCCTGCGTGTGGTCTACTGGCAGCAGAGCCGGCTCGACGCCGATGCCCGCGAGGACGGGGTCGACGTGCTCCACTGCCCCGCCTATGTCGCCCCCATGCGGGGCAGGACGAAAACGGTTCTCTCGGTCTATGACGCCCATGTCTTTACCCACCCCCAGTATTGCTCGTGGCTCAACCGGATGCATTATCGCCAGGTGATGCCGTACGCCCTGGGGCGTGCGGCCCGGATCTTCTGCCCCTCCTGTGCCACCCGCGACGTGCTCGTGCAGCGCCTGCGCGTGGGCGAGTCACGGATCGTCGTGGTTCCCCTCGGGGTCGAGCGTCGTTTCCGTCGTATCCTCCAACCCGATGTGCTTGAGCAAGTGCGCACCGCTCTGGAGCTACCGGAGCAGTTCGTGCTGTTCGTCGGCAACCTGGAGCCCCGGAAGGGCCTGCCGAGACTGCTGGAGGCCTTCATCCGCGCGCGCAAGTCGACCGGCTTCCCACACAAGCTGGTGATCGCAGGCAAGCCCGGCGACTCGGCCAAGGCGGTGATGCACGCCGTCGACGCCCCACACGCCCGGGAGCACGTCATGGCCCTGGGCTATGTGAGCGATGCCTGCCTTCCTCATCTGTACAACCTGGCAACCGCTGTCATCTGCCCGGCACCCTTCGAGGGCTTTGGATTCACGGCCCTCGAGGCCATGGCGTGCGGCACGCCGGTCCTGGCCAACGAGTCTGGCGCCCTCCCGGAGGTCTGTGGGGATGCCGCCCTGTACGTCCAGCCGCGCCACGTCGAGCCCCTGGCCGAAGCGATCCGCCGCATACTGAGCGACGAGGAGCTCCGGCACCGTCTCATCGCTCAGGGCCTCACCCGGGCAGAGCGCTTCCAGTGGGCGACCACGGCCCGGGTCACCCTGGCCACCTACGAGGAAGTGTTCGGTGGCTGACCGCATTGCCTATGTGCTCGGCCGCTTCCCCGTGCTCAGCGAGACCTTCATCGCCCGCGAGATCCGCGACTTGCTCGAGCAGGGAGTGGCCATCGATGTCTACGCGCTGGTGCGCCAACCCCAGGGCTGCGCGCCGCCCGAGGCCGAGCGGTTTGCCGAAGCGGTTACTTTCCGGCCCCCGCTGCCGCGGCTGGCGGCGGCACATCCGCTCCGCCTCGCTCGTCATCTGTTGGCTCGCGAGGGGCGCCAGCTCCGGAGCGAGGCACGGACCGGTGGGGCGGGGTGGGGGATGTTGGCGGCCGGGCGCGTCGCGTCGGCGTGTTGGCTGGCCGACCGCGTGGGGCGGAGCGGGGCCGGGCACATCCATGCGCACTTCCTGGGTGCGCCGGCCCAGGTAGCGTACCTGGCTTCGCGAATCCTTCGCCTGCCCTTCTCGGTATCGGCACACGCTTCGGACGCCTTTGTGCGCGGACGCGTCACGGCGTTCGAGCGGCGGATCGCCGGCGAAGCGGCCGCCATCGTCACGTGCAGCTTCAGCCTGGCCGAACACCTCGTGTTGGCCCACGGCCTGCCCTCCGAAAAGCTGCTGCCCATCTACCACGGGATCCGGGCCGAGGAACTGCAGGTCGACCGTCGTCCCCAAGCGCCCCCCGTGGTACTGGCCGTCGGCCGGCTCGTCGAGAAGAAAGGCTTCCATCACCTGATCACGGCCATGGCCCTGCTCCGCAAGGCGGGACATCGATTCCGTTGCTCCATCGTGGGCGAGGGGCCCGAACGGCCGCTGCTGGAGTCCCTCATCGCGGATGCTCGACTCGGTGATCAGGTCGAGCTGTTGGGCGCACGGCCCTTCCGGGACGTGGTCCGCCTCTATGGTTGCGCATCGGTGCTGGTGGCGCCGAGCATCGAGGCCACCGATGGAGACATGGATGGGCTACCGAACGTGCTACTCGAGGCTGCGGCCGCTCGCGTGCCCATTGTGGCCACGACCGTGTCCGCCATCCCCGAGCTCATCCGCCACGAAGCCACGGGGCTGCTGGTGAGCCCGCATGATGCCCACGGCCTCGCCGAGGCCGTGGGCCGTATCCTGTCCGACGATGCGCTGGCCCGGGATCTCGCCGAGGCCGCGCACGAGCGCGTTCTACGCCACTTCGACTCGCGCGAATCCGCGCGGCGTCTGGCCAAGCTGTTTGAAACCCAGTCGGGGGCCGGGCCGAAATAGCGGAAAAGCCATCGCGCCGGAACCGCACGGTCGCTTTTCCCCCGCGGGCGGCCCGGGTGGCGGGAACTCGACGCCGTGTGATGGGGCCCTACCGGGCACGAGGTTCTCTGTGTTTGGCAAGACTCACGGGTTGGTGGAGGAACGAACGGGCGCTGGCCGGCACTGCCCGTGTTGGCCCGCGGTCCAGCGCCTGTGCTATCATCAGCCAGCGGTGGGGATCCTGAGCGTCCTCCGGGGCGTCGGATCCCATGGATGAGGGAGGACTGGTGGCATGCTCGACATCCGGCTGTTTCGCGATCAGCCCGACGCGGTGAGGGAGGGGCTCCGTTCGCGCGGCCGCGACAGTTCGGTGGTCGACGAAGTTATCCGCCTCGATGCTCAGCGCCGGGAGCTGCTGGCGAGCCTGGAGCAGCTGAAGAGCGAGAGCAACCGGGTCAGCAAGGAGATCAGTGCGCTCAAGAAGGCAGGCAAGAGCGGCGATGATCAGGTCGAGCGCATGAGGCAGGTTCGAGACGAGATCAAGGCGGGGGACTCCCGCCTGGCCAGTCTGTCCGCCGAGATCGAGGCAGCGCTCCTGCGAATCCCGAACCTGCCCGACCCCGCGTGCCCCAGAGGCGAGAGCGAGGCGGACAACGTGGAGGTCCGGCGGTGGGGGGAGATCCCGAGGTTTGACTTTGAGCCCAAGGCGCACTGGGATCTGGGCCCCGAACTGGGCGTCCTCGACTTCGACGTCGCCTCCAAGCTGGCCGGCGCTCGCTTCGCGCTGTTTCGGGGAGCCGGTGCAGCCATGGAGCGCGCGCTGATTAGCTACATGATCCATCTGCACGTGGCCCACCACGGGTACACCGAGATCTCCCCCCCCTTCCTTGCGACGCGGCAGGCCATGCAGTGCACCGGACAGGTCCCGGCCATGGAAGAGGACATGTTCCGAGTGGCTAATAGTGATCTATTCCTTATTCCTACGGCCGAGGTGCCCCTCTGTGGCTACCATGCCAACGAGATTCTCGATGGCGGTCAGCTCCCCATCCGCTACACGGGGTACACCCCCTGTTTCCGGGCCGAGGCTGGCGCCGCGGGCCGCGACACCAAGGGGCTGATCCGCCGGCACCAGTTTGACAAGGTCGAGATGGCCGTCTACTGCAAGCCCGAGGACTCCCCGGCCGAGCTGCAGCGCCTGCTCGCGGCTGCCGAGGATGTCCTCCAAGGCCTCGGGCTCCCCTATCGCGTCATGGAGCTGTGCACCGCCGACATCGGCCCCAACGCCGTCCGGACCTACGACCCCGAGGTCTGGATGCCCGGCATGGGCCGCTATGTCGAGATCTCATCGTGTTCCGACTGCGGCGACTACCAGGCTCGCCGGGGGCAAGTGCGCTTCCGGCGCGAGCCGGGCGGCAGGCCCGAGTTTGTGCACTTGCTCAACGGATCGGGGCTCGCCGTCGGCCGAACCTTTGCTGCCATTCTCGAGAACTACCAGCAAGCAGACGGGTCGGTCGTCGTTCCTGAGGCGCTCCGGCCGTTCATGGGTGGCCTGGACAGGATCACGCCCGCGTAGAGGTCTTGGACGGGCGAGACGTAGGGAGGGAGCCAGAGTGCAGCGGTTCACCTCAGTCATCGCGCCAGTGCTGTTGCTGCTCCTCGCGGTGCCCCTGTGGGCCCAGGATGTGCCGGCCGAACCCCCGCCCGGCCAGGAGCCACCGCCCACGGAGCAACCGGCCCCGGAGAAGCCGCCGGGAGAGCAGCCCGCCGCCCCTGCCGATCGGGCGGAGGACGCGGCGATCGTGGAGCAGGCGCGCTCCGCCCAGCGTCAGATCCGGATGATCGAGATCATCCAGGCACTACAGCTCAACCGCGGCCAGGTCGAGGCCCTCGCCGATCTCATGGCCCAGATCCAGGCCGACAAGGCCGAGATCGCCAAGCTCGAGGGGGCCGTCCGAGAGCGCGATCTACGCCGGATCGAGAACGTGGTCACCGACTGGACCGAGCTCAAGCAGATCGCGCCGCAGGATTTCGCCAACGCTCAGCAGGTTGGCGCCAAACAGCGGGCCGATATCGCCCGGCTCCGGGCCCATGTGGCCGCGCTCGTGGGCCAGGCTATCGAGCAAGTCCTCGACGCGGAGCAGCGCTCCGGAATCGAAACACCCCAAGAGCGCCTGACCAAGCTCCGCCGCACGGAGCGCATCCTCCAGAACCGCATGGTCGACGTCGAGGGTCTCATGAAGTCCCTCGAGAAAGCCGTCCAGCTGGACCCCGAGCAGTTCAACCAGCAGAGCGAGGCATTGGCCGATCGACTGGCCGCCGACGTCGCCGGTCCGGACTCACCCTATCTGGCCACCGTGAAGCAGCGGATGATGCGGGTGCTCCAGGACCTCAAGCGCATCCCACAGCCCGAATGGCAAGCCAATCGCGAGAACATCCAGAGCATGATCTGCAACCAGCTGGGGATCGAACCGCCCGAGGAGAAGGGGGAGCCCGGCCGCGTGAAGCCAGACGTGGTGCCCCAGGAGTCCTTCTTCGTCTTCATGACCGACCCGGAGGCCCTGCCGCTGTTGACGAAGATCCTCGAGCGCGGCCAGGAGGTACCTCCGGAGGGTGAAGGCGAGGGCGAGGGCGAGGGTGAAGGCGAAGGCGAGGGTGAGGGCGAGCCGCAACCGAACATCTACGAGACGGATTTCAACATCCCGGACAACGCGGACGAGTACTCCGTCATGGACACGTTCGGTTGGCAGGACTACCAGGGCGGTTTCCAGCAGTATGAGGCCAGCCCGGAGACCTTCAACTGGAGCATCCGCAACTACAAGCTGGTCTGTGATTCCACCCAGACCATCCCCGGGTGGGAGGACGGAAGCTTCTGGATCATGTTCGTGAACGGGTTCCTG
>JAKPQA010000166.1 GCA_029547025.1 Armatimonadota bacterium | reverse complement strand
TGCCGAACTCGGCCAGGACGCGTGCGGTGGTGGGCTCGGCCAGCGGATTGGCGCGCGTCGAGAACACCGCCGGCAGGCAGGCTTCGGGCAGACCACCGACAGCCAGCCCGGTGGCTTCCTCGAAAGCCGTCTGGCAGTAGTCACACCAGCATCCCTCGGGATTCTGGTAGCGCACGAAGTCGAACTGAAGGCCATCGATCGGATAGCGCTCAGCTACCTCGAGCATCAGCTCGGCCTGGAACCGGCGCACCTCGGGCTTGTTGAAGTCGTACCAGAGGCGGCGGGTGCCGGAGGGCAGTCGTTGCGCCCAGTGCGGGTGTGCCCCGAACACGGGCCCGGGCTTGGCCGATCCGTTGTCGCCATTGACGAATCGCACGTGTACCTCGATGCCCCGCCGGTGGGCCTGCTCGCAGAGATACTGCAGTGGGTCGAAGCCGGGCTCGACCGACGGCGACATAGGCACATGCGTGCTCTCGAAGTAGGCGTGGCCGCCCCACCAGAAGCCGAGCCAGTAGATGCAGTTGAAGTGCCCACGGACGGCCTTCTCGATCAGCCGGTCGGTGGCCTCGCGGGTCTTGGTCGAGGTCCCATGGGCCCAGACGGCCCGGAGCTGGCCCACAGGGAGCAGGCCACGGCTGGGCGCCTCGACGGGCGCCGGGCGATTGCAGAGGCACGGACCGAACACGAGGCCCGTCAGGATCAGGAACCCCGCGGCCAGCAGCGCGGGACCGCGACGGATGCGCGGTGGCCTCACGGCCGGGCCTCTTCGGCGAGCCACTCAGCGAGTGGTATCGTGTCGGGTCCCGCGACCAGGGCACGGGCGACCTCTCGGCATTCCTCGATGGAGAGGGGCACGTACTTGCCCTCGGCGCGGGCATAGACGGCGCCCTCGGCATCGACTACTTCGGCCGAGGCGGTGCAGACTCGTCCGATGCGGTCCGCCGTGGCGATAACGGTGATGGGCCGGCCGATCGGCACGGAGCGGAGGAACCGGATGGCCATCTCGCCCGTGACGCAGAAGCGGCCGGCCTTCAGCGTCGGTGCCCAGCCCATGGCCTCATCCAGCAGGGCACTCAGCACGCCGCCATGGATGATGCCCGGGAACCCTCGGTGGGTCTCGGTGGGCGTGAAGTCGACGCGAACCGTATCGTCCACCACATAGAAGGTGACCGACGTGCCGCTCCGCTCCCCGGTGCCGCACATACAGCAGCCAGGGTAGCGCGGCAGGCGGTTCGCAGGCTGCTCCGGATGCTCACCCATCGCCAGTTGCCCCTCGGGGATCATAGACGCGCCCCGGCTCGCGGAGCAAGACGCGGCGGAGGCGATCCCTCGCACGGGATTCTCGCGGCTCCGTGAACCGCTGCCGCATGTGACCCGTTGCCCTCTTGGCAGCCAGGGCCGGGGGCGGTCGTCCGAGCAAACGCTCGGAGGATCGCCCTCTCTATTTGCCTCCCCCGCCTGTTGCAGGCGCTGCCCTCCCCCCAGCCGAACCACTGTGCCCGCGCGCCAACTGCGCGAGACGAGGGGGGCGAAGCGGTGCCTCGACCGACCCAAGCCATTGTGCTCGCCGCCGGGGCCGGGACGAAGATCTGGCCCTTTGGTGAGCTTCGACAGAAGTGCACCATCCCTGTGGCCAACGAACCTGCCGTCCGACGCGTGGTGACGGAGCTCCAGGCTCTCGGCGTGTCGCGCACCGCGGTGGTCGTCGGCCATTTCGAGGCCCAGGTGCGCCATGCGCTGGCCGATCTCGAGGGCATCTGCTTCGTCCGCCAACCTCAGCCGACCGGCACCGCTGATGGGGTTCTGCTCGGCTGGTCGGCTCTCGACGACGCGGACGTGCTCGTGGCCTACGGCGACACTGTGTTCGGCGGCCAGGAGCTGGCCTCCATGGCCGACGGGCTCGCCGATGGAGTCGCGGCCGCGGCCCTGATCGCGCCCCTCGGCGCGGAGCAGCCCAACGACTGGATCATCGCCCATGCCGATGGCGAGAGCCTGCGCGAGGTGGTCGGGCACGATCGCGGCGGGACTCACCGCCTGGGGGGCCTGTTCGCCCTCACGCGGCAGGCACGGGCCTACCTCGAGCGCAACCCCGGCATCTTCCGCAACGTGCCCGTCGGGGGCATGCCCCCCGTCGAGGCCGACCTCGGCCAGTCGCTGCAGATGATGATGGAGGACGGCCTGCCCGTGCGTGCGTGCGAGACCCGAGGGCTGTTCGTCGATCTCGACCGGCCCTGGCACATCGAGCAAGCGAATGTGCAGTACCTCGAGTACCTGGCCTCGCAGAGCGACGGCAACGTCGTGGGCGAAGGCTCGCGCGTCAGTGATGGCGCCGAGATCAGCGGCCGCCTTCACCTGGGGCGCGACTGCGTGATCGGCAACCGTGTGGTGATCCGGGGCAGCCTCTTCCTCGGCGACGGGAGTCGCGTGGAGAACGGCGCCATTATCGACGGGCACTTCTCGGCCGGCCGCGGGTGCCGGATCCGCGACTACTGCGCCATCGGCGGCGGCTCGGCCATCGGCGATCGCGCGGTGGTCGCCCATGGAGCCGAGCTCTCCGGCGTGCTGTTCGACCGCGTGTACCTCTACCACTACTGCGAGATGGCCGGGGTCTACGGCAGCGCGGTCGACATCGGTGCGGCCACGGTGTGTGGGACCTTGCGCTTCGACGACCGCACCCAGGTCCACCATGTGAGGGGCCGGGCCGAGGTGCCCGCATGGGGCGGCAATGGCTCCTACATGGGCGACTACTCGCGCACCGGTGTCAACGCCATGCTCATGCCGGGCTGCAAGGTCGGGTGCCACAGCTGCGTCGGCCCGGGCGTCATCGCCTACGAGGATGTGCCCAGCCGCACCGTGGTCCTCGCCAAGCAGGAGCTCACGACCCGGCCCTGGGGGCCGGAGAAGTACGGGTGGTAGGCATGAGCGTGCGAAGGACCAGGCCTGACGCCGCCCGCGTGGCGGCGGGGCGGGTTTGGGGCGGAGCGGCTGCTCTCCTGGCACTCGCCTGGGCTCAGGCACACGCCTCGGCCATGCTCGTCGACGGCTTCGACGGGACCTCGCTGGGGCGGGACTGGACCGCCGACATGGCTCTGGGTAGTGCGGTGTCGGTCGAGGACGGACGCCTGCACATCACCGCCAGGGAGAACACCTTCGCGCACATCGAGCGCCCCGTCGGCAGCGACCTGATCACGGTGTCGGCTCTCTGGGAACCGGGAACCGGTACGGGTGCGAGCTGGTGCTCGAGCGTGTTTCTCTACTGGGCGCCGGGCGACTGGGTCCAACTCGGCGTGCTCGACCGTGGAGGCGGCCACTACTATGCCGTCGAGACCGGGGGCGGCGGCACGACGGAGACAGACCTGGCGGCGTGTGACCTGACGCGGCGACATTGGCTCCGCATCGAGCTTGGGCGCGACGTGGTCCGCTACCAGGCGCGGCCAGAGGGTCACCCGCAGTGGCGGACACTGCGCGTCATCGGGCGGCCCCAGGGGCTTGCCGGCGCGCCGAAGCTGCTGGTGCTCGGCAAAGGGTATGGACGAGGCACGGCCCCCTACGCCGCTCCGGATCTGGACAACGACTATGCCGATCCGGGTCCAGTGGTGGAGGCGTGGTTTGGCGAAGTGCGCGTGCAGCCGACACCCGCTTCGCGCCAGCGCCTGCGGCCTGGTGAGATCACGCCCGCGAGCGACGTGGAGGGCGACGCGATCCTCGCGCGCCCCGGCGACCCCGTCTACGACGAAGTCGCGAGTGTCTTTCCGCCGCTGCAGCACGTCCGCGAGGCCCTGGGTACGAAGGGCCACCCTGACGAGTTCGCCGTCACCGAGGTCGGCTCGCTTGAGCTCATGGGCACCAACGAGAAGGGCGAGTCGTGCGCCGTGTACGCGCAGGCCTGTATCGGCGCCGGCTTGAGGCCATTCGGTGGAGGCGGCCGGGTGGGCGACCGGCGCCTGCTCGAGGGCTACATGCCCGTGCTTATCGCGAAGTCCACTGACGGTGACCTCGAGTTGGAGCTGACCGTCTTCGGCCACTCGGAGGGGCTGAGCCCGGACGCGCCGCTCTGGGCCTACGTCCGCCTGCAGGTCACCAACCGGGGCGCGCAGCCGGCAACCGTGCCGGTTCGGCTCGACACGCCCGACGCGCCCGGCGCGTGGGGCGCCGTCGAGGGGCAGCTCTCATTGGCCGCCGGAGGCAGCGATGCGCTGCACGCGCGCATCGCGTACCGCCTGGTGAAGGGAGCCAGCTTCGAGCGGATCGACCGACCGTGCTACGATGCTGCCCTGGAGGAGACGCGGGCCTTCTGGGCCGCCGAGCTCGGGCGCGGGATGCAGATCGACGTCCCCGACGCGCGTCTCGCCGAGGCCTGGCGAGCGTGGCTGGCCTACAACTATATCGATGTCGACCAGATGAACGGCACCTTCGAGCCCCACGACGGCTCCGGGTTCTACGAGGCCGTGTTCGCTTACAGTGCGGCGCGCTACGCCTGGGTTCTCGACCAGTACGGCCGGCACGACGATGCCGAGGCGTACCTGGCTACGCTGATGGCGCACCAGGCACCCGATGGACTCCTTGACTGGAATTCGGGTCTCCTCGACCACGGCGCGTACTTGGCCGCCTTGGCCGAGCACTACCGGCTGACGGGTAACACGGAATGGCTGCGCGACGTGGCGCCGAAGGCGGTCGCCGCCTGTGACTGGGTCACGCGGCGCCGGCTGGTCGAACGCGGCCGGCTCACGGGGACGCCGCCGGTGACCTATGGGCTCATCAGGTGGCGCCCCTACTGCGACTACTTCGAGCCGGTCTACTCCTACGTGCACAATGCTTACTGCTGTGTGGGGATGGAGCGGCTGGCAGACGGCTTGGCCGAAGCGGGGCTAACGCGCGACGCGCAGCGCATCGCTGCCGATGCCGCGCTCTACCGGCGGGATATCATGGCCTCGATGCGACGAGCGCTGTTCGACCTGCGCGGCCGCCAGGTGCTGCCCATGGAGCCCGATACACACCGTCTGCTCAAGGCCACCCAGTACCGACCGAAGGACTACTACAGCATCATCGCGCCCATACTACTCGAGGCCCACTTCCTACCCACGGAGAGTGCCGAAGCGCGGGCCCTGGAGAGCTTCCTGCGCGAGGAAGGCGGGACGATCCTCGGCGCCTGTGAGTTCGGTGGCGGCATCGATCACGCCTATGGCTACGGATACATGGAGCACCAGCTCCGCCTGGGCCGGCCCGAGCGCTACATCCTCGGCCTCTACGCCAGTCTGGCCTACGGCATGTCGCGCGAGACCTACTCGGGCGTGGAAGTGACCATGCTCCGGACAGGCGACAACGCGCTCACCCTCCCCCACCTCTACTCGGGCACGCACCAGCTCATGATGCTCCGAACCATGCTCGTCCGTGAGGAGGGGGATGACCTGATCCTGTGCGATGCGGCACCGCGTGACTGGCTCGCGCCTGGGAAGCACATCGAGGTGCGCGGAGCCGAATCGCACTTTGGCGTGGTGAGTTTCCGCATCGATTCCGAGTGGGGGCGGGGCCGCATCGTGGCAACCGTCGACCCGCCGGCCCGCAGGCGGCCATCGAGCATTGTCCTGCGGCTCCGGGTGCCGGAGCCCAGGCCCATCGTGTCGGTGACCGTCGACGGCAAGCCCTGGAAGCGCTTCGACGCCGAGTGTGTCTTCCTGCCCGCGGGCTTGGGTCCGGTGCGAGTCGAGGTGGACTACAACCGATGACCTCGGCTCGCCTGGTGGTAGGACTGGCTCTGCTCTCCATGATGATGTCACTGACGCCCTCCTGGGCCGGCGGGACCATGCGCCGACCAGACCGCATCGGAGTGACCGCTGCGGATCTGGACCTGTCACGAACGGGCCAGGGACCCCGGGCCGGGCGCTCGGCCGTATGTGTTGAGGACGCATCGTTCGTGCGGACACGCGAACCGGACGACGACTTCCACTGGGGCCGGGTGCGGCCCCTGCGGGACCTGGGCTGGGCCGCTCTCGGCTGGATCGCCATTGCCAACGATGCGCGCATGGTGCACGCCATTCGCTCTCAGTTGTCCCAGGATGTGCGGCACTCGGCTCCGGTTGACGCGCTCAACCTCATCAGCGAGGGCTATGTCACCATCCCTGCCGCCCTGGCCGCAACGCTTTTCGGCGAGGGCGAGCTGCACGATACCGGCAAGCTGGCCCTGTCCGGCATTCTGCTCACCGCGGCCACCGTCGACTCGCTCAAGACCCTGACGGGGCGCGCGCGACCCGACGGCGCGGGCGGCGTGGGATCATTTGGGGGGCCATTCGCAGGCGGCGACTCGTTCCCGTCCGGCCAGACGGCGGCCATGTTCTCCCTCGCGACGGTCATCGGCAAGCGGCACCCCAAGGCCAAGTGGTGGGCCTATGCACTGGCAACGGGGACCGCGATCAGTCGGGTCTTCCTGGACCGCCACCATCCGTCCGACGTGCTCTTCGGTGCCCTCGTCGGCATCGAGACGGGGAACTTCGTGCTCCGCAACGATGGATGGCTCACGCGGATATCGATCAAGTTCTGACCGCGCAGTGCTTGCGGGTACAGACCGACCCCTACCTGTTCCTTCGCCGGCCGACGCCAAGGAACGGCACCGGGGACTGAGCACGTTGCCACACCAGCTCGCGGACAAGCGCCGGCTCCATCGGCAACGGGCTCTGTCCCCCCTGCGGCAATCGGCGGGCTAACCGGCGGCGCCGAGTCGGGCAACCAATGGGACAGAGCCCTACGCGACGCCTTACGGTCGCTCTTGGAGGCTGTGCCGCAGGGCTCAGTCCCCACCCGCTCTTGCGCCTCGCGCCGTTCTACCGCCGCTACTCCAGCCGGATCCTCGTCGGGAACAGGCGGTCGAGTCGCACGTCGCGGATGACCATGGCCCCATCCGCGCGCCGCTCAAAGCCGTAGTCCACCGGGTCGCCCTCCGGCGCCGGGCTGACCTCGACGTCCACCGTAACGTGCGGCGCCTCGGCCGCTGGATCATTCCACCGCTTGGCCGCCAACCACTCATAGGTTGGCCGCGGTGTCTTCCCATCACTCCGCACGATGCCAAAGCCGTAGTCGTCAATCGTGTGTCCGGCGGGCAGATACTCCTCGGCGTAGGCTTGTGTCTTCAGCCGGTCGTTCTGCCCTTCGTTCCCCGCCAAGAGCTGGTAGGGCAGCAGTTTGGCGTAGAGGCCGGTCTCGAAGCCGGCCTCGATGCATTCCTTCCACTGCTCGAGCTGCAGGCGGTCGAAGGCCGGACCGTCGTCCTCGCCGCGCTCATGCGGCAGCCCCCACGCGGCGACCAGTGCCCCGGCGTCGATGCCGAACTCGGTGTTCCACAGCGGCCGCTCGGCATCGCCGAACTCGGCCATCACCTGACGCAGCTCGGCCCCGCGCGTCACCAGGCTCCACACCACCGGCACGCCGTACGTGTGGACGTTCATGAAGTCGAAAGCGTCTCGCCCGCCGCCCTCGTAGATGCCGCGCGGGAACTCCTGCCAGTCCGTCATGCCGCCGGTGAGCACCCACGCGTCCGGGTTCGCCTGCTTGATGGCCCGATAGGCCACTTTGAGCATCTCGGCGTAGTGCCTACCACGCTCGAGCATGGGCACGGCGGGCTCGACCCCGGCCCCGAACAGATCCGTGAAGCCCGAGTCCATCTCGTTCCAGAGCTCCCAGAGCCGGATGGTGGGGTAGCGGGTGGCCATGTCGGCCATGAAGCGCGCGAAGCGTTCGTAGCTGGCTTCGCGGTTGGCCCAGCCAGTTCCCGGCGCGTTCCCGTGGACGACGACCAGCAGGTCGATGCCGCGCTTCTCTGCGCGCTTCGCGAGGCTGTCCCACTCGGCCAGGTAGGCGGCGTCGTACTGGCCGTGCTGGGTCGTGTTCTCCATCCGATTCCAGTACAGTGTCTTGCGGACGAGCCGGATGCCCAGCGGCGGCAGCAGATCGAGCTGAGCGTCTGATGTGTCGTGCATGCCGATGCCAAGCTCGGTGCGGTTATCATAGACCCACAGTTCGTTGGCGTCGCGAAGCCACACGCCATAGGGCCGGCGGCTCTTGCTCAACTCCGTACGGAGCTGCTCATAGCGCTGCCGAACGCGCTCCCAGGGGCTCGCGTCGGGTTCGTCCTGCGCCACCGTCGCTGCGGAGCCGCATATCACGAGCGCTCCAGACAGCAGTGCAACGGCTCGGGGCATGGGCCACCTCCGTGTCATTCGAGGACAGTCTAGCATGGCGCGCGAACCCACCACCCGTCCGGTCGGCGAGTGGGCGAGCTGAAGGGGTGTAGAGCAGTGGGTGCCCGGTTCACGATTCGCGGAGAGACCCGGCGCGCGTTCTTGGCCCGGGTGGCGGGGGCCACAGCGGCTCTGTGGATGTCGGGTGGTGAGTCGGTGTCAGGCATGGGAGCGGCCCATGGCCGGCGTTTCCACATCTCGGCTTCCGCTCACGCGATCGAGACCTACCCCGACCTGCCGGAGGTGGCTCGTGCGGCCGGTATCACCGATGTCTGGCTCGCCGGCTTCCTCTACGGCACCTGGTACCGCCGGCCGGACGCCCTTCGCGAGCTCGTCGCCATCTGGGAGAGGCAGGGCATCCGCACCCACGCCATCAACGTGCCCCTGGGCCACCCCGGCAACGCCCTGGGCGTCTCGAGCGACAGCGTCCCCACCACGCCGCCGGGCAGTTGGCGGATGGCTCGCGGCGTCGATGGTAACTGGTTCTCAGGCACCTCGGTCCACGATCCAGCACCGGCCGAGAACGCTCGGGCGGCGCGCGAGCTGCAGGATGCCGGGTTCCGCGAGCTGTTCCTCGATGACGACTTCCGCATCGCCCAGTCGCCGGGCACGATCGGCGGATGTTTCTGCGACGACTGTCGCGACGAGTTCCTCCGCCTCACCGGTTACCCGGCTTCGGCGTTCGAAGACCTCCGGCAGACGATCCGCGACAGGCGCCCCACCCCGATGCTTCGCCAGTGGATCGAGTTCTGGTGCGACAAGCTCTGGGCCATGATCCGAGGCATGCAGATCGCCGCGCCGCGAATGGCGATCGGTCCCATGGTCATGTACCTCGGCTCGGAGAAGGCCGGCATCGCCCTGGACCGCTACCGCCGCGTCCCGTTCCGCGTCGGTGAGCTAATGTTCTCCGATGCCGAGTTCGCACCGGTAAAGGGGAAGACCGACGAGCTGTTCAGTTGCCTGTTCCACCGGCGCTTCGCCAGCCCCGAGTTGGCCTACAGCGAGACCACCGCCTACCCGGAGGATCAGCTCTCGGCCGCGAACATGGCCGCCAAGCTCACCATCTCGCTCATCGGCGATGTCCGCAACACCATGTACATGAGCGGGCTCATGCCCTTCCCGATCGAGCACTGGGCGGTGCTCGGCCCGGCCATGAAGGAGAGCGCGCGGCTGCACGACCTGGTCGCCGGCCATCCGCCGCGCGGGCCGTTCAAGCACTACTGGGGTTGGGACAGCCGGCTCGTGGGCAACGACCAGCCCTTCAGCCTGTTCCTCGCCACCGGCGTGCCCTTCGAGGTCGTGGACGACCTGCCCGACGACGGCTGGGCATTTCTCTCCGATGCCGATGCGCGGGCCGTGGCCGAGGGTCGGCTCAAGCCGCGATGCCGACACCTCGTCGCACGGCCTCACGCGGCCACAGCTGGGCCGCCGCTGACCGCCGTGCCGGAGGACCTGGCGGCCCTGTTCGCCCTCAAGGCGCGCATCGCGCCCTCGCTGCGCGGCGTGCCGTACGTCGAGGGGGAGGTGCCCGTGGTGTTCGCGTGGTATCCCACGGCTCGCCGCGGCATCATCTGGAATCTCACCGAAGCCTCACAGGAGTTCCGCGTCGTACGTGACGGTCGAGTCGTGTTCGAGACCCGCCTGGGGCCGCTCGGGGTCGCAGCGACGGCCAGGATGTGATCGATGGGTAGGAGCTGGTGTCCCCGCACGCACGGGCGGCGCCGTACACGGATGAGGAGCCGCCGGGTTCGCGGTCGTTGCCCAGTGCGGCCGCCCCGTG
The DNA here is from genome assembly GCA_029547025.1 of Armatimonadota bacterium. Classification (GTDB taxonomy): domain Bacteria; phylum Armatimonadota; class Zipacnadia; order UBA1398; family JAKPQA01; genus JAKPQA01. Next base: position 11,461 of record JAKPQA010000166.1, on the reverse strand, counting down.
GAGCCCGCGCGGGCCGTGGCCTGCCTGCCCCTACTCCCGCGCCGCCCGCCGGATCAGGCCTTCCAGGGCCCCCAGGCGGACGATGGGATTCGGGTCGCCCGACATGAGCTCCTCGACCGTGGCCACGTCTTCGGCCTCGCCCAGCTCTCCGGCCAACCGGGCCGCGGCGGCCCTCCGGGAGCCCTGCGGGTCGCGCAAGGCCGCGCGCACGGCCGTCACGTCTGCTGGCTGCCCCAGGCGCAGTAACGCCTCGATTGCCGCCATCCTGACCATCGGTTCCTCGTCCTCGGCATGCGTCGCGACGGCTTGGACAGTGGACACGTCGGCCAGCGCGCCCAGTGTCTCAAGCGCCGCGGCCAGTGCATCCGCATCCGTGGTCGCTGCCAGGGCCTGGGCCACATCGGCCGCCAGCTGGCTGTCGCGCGACTCGCGGATCCCCTGGAGTACCATGACGACTGCTGGACCCGATGCCCGGGCCAGCTCGGCCCTCAGCGCTTCCGCGCCCGCCGGATCATGTAGCCGCGCCAGCGCCGACGCGACGATGACCCGACTCAGCAGGCTGCCGCTCTCGAGCAGCATCGACAGGGAGTCGGCGGCACCTTCGCCATCGGCCTCAGCCAGGCGAGCCGCGAGCGATGCCTGGAACCATGGGTCGAACTCCTCAGCCCGCGGCCGCAGGGCCTCGAGCGCGACCATGTCGCCCCCGGCCAACCAAGCATCGGCGGCGCGAACCAGCTCCCACGCACCGGCTCCGGCGGCCATCGCCTCGACCTCGGGATGGGCCAGAGCGTCTGCCGCCGCCATTCTCACGATCAGCGCACCCCACTGGGTCTGCGGCGAGACGCCGGGCCCTGCGGCCACGGCCTGCAGGTCGGGCACGAGCGCTTCGAGGTCGACATACGCCGAGGGACTCGTGGCCGCGCGGCGCGCCACGGTGAGGGCCCGCTCGACGACCCAGGGATCGCTGCAGGCAAGACACGCCCGGAGCACCTCGGTGCCCGAGCGAGTGGCAGCCGGAAGATCATCGGGAGGTGGCGACGGGATATCGTCGGGCAGCGGCGTCACCATGTTGGGGCCGATCCGTTCCTGCCCTTCCTCCTCAGGCAGACAGGGGCTTCCCTCGGCCAGAGTGCACTCAGGCAAGGGCGCCACGAACTTGGGGTCGGCGCCGATGTTGTCGGACGCCACGCCCGTCAGAGCGGGTAGGCCGGTCGCTTCCACGGTGGCGGCCGGTGGCTGCCAGTCCTCTGGAAGGCCGCCCCACGCGATGGCGGGCCCTTCGGGCGCATGGAGGCAGTTGCGGTCGATCGAGTGCAATCCGGTCTCGATCGCCCAATCGGAGACGAAGAGCTGGCAGTGGGCGTTGGCCGTGGCGATGTTCTGGTGGATCGCCACGTTGGCGGCGGCGAACACGCAGATTCCCCCCCCGGCGTTGGCCTCGAACACATTCCCCACGACCGAGGTGTTCCGCGACCCGCGCCCGTTGGGCTCGCCGATGGCAAGCCCAGCGCCCCTATTCCGGTACACCACATTCCAGACCCAGGCCGACCCGCGCGAGCCGCGGCACTGCAGGCCCGGGCCGCCGTTGCCATGCGCGATATTCCGGCCGAGCACGTTCCGCCAGCAGCTCTCGGTGACCAGCAGGCCCGGACCCGCGTTGTCGGAGCACTCGTTCTCGGCGATGACATTGAACGATGACCCGCCATCGACACATAGCCCGGAGCCCTGGTTGCCAGACATCTGGTTCCCGATCAGGGTGTTGTGATCGGCCAACGATCGGAGCCAGAGGCCCGGCCCTCCGCTCCCGGTGACCACGCAGTCGCGCACGCTGCAGTGCGTCGACTGGCCCAGAACGATGCCCGTGCCACAGTCGCGGACGGTGACGCCGCTGACGGCCACCCGGTCGGCGGCGTCAGCGGGCCGCTCGGGGTAGGCATCGGTCCGCATGTGGTCCGCGTCCCAAGCCGAGGGTTCCACCAGTGCGCCCACCTGGACCCCCGCGCCGACGAAACCGCGGACCGTCAGTCCGCGGAGCTGCACGTGTTTGCCCCGGATGAGAACCCCCACCGAGGCGTCGCCCAGGCCGGGCGGAGCCTCGAGAACCGCTTCGGCCCCCTCCTCAACCTGCACAACGACGGGCTCGGCTTCGGTACCTGAGGCCTCGATCACCATGGGCCCGTGGTAGGCCCCGGCGTGAACCACCAGCGTGTCCCCCGCCGCCAGAGATGATGCCGCACGGGTGAGTGTCGCCCAAGGGGCCGCCTCGGTGCCGGCAGCCGCATCATCGCCGCCGGGAGCGACGTGCACCACGCGCGCGTCGACGCCGGAGATGTGCAGCACGGTCATCACCAGTGCGGGCATCACCCATCTCGGCATGCAAACCCCTCCCCTTGGCACAGCTGAACCTCGAGCCGGCGACCGGCCATACCGTAGGAGAGACGCCCGGCGCCCCCGCAGGTTCCACCCGGTCCCGGTCCTGTGTGGTCGCCGAACCGATCTCTCTCCCCGGTGGTTTCGAGTCTGACGAGGATATCGCCTGCCCGAGGAGTGGCCCGCCCCGACGGGCGCGAGCCAGATACTTCGAGCGCTTCCAGATCTCCGAAAAGGTGTTTCCCGATGGTCGCTCAAAGAAACACGCGTCGGTTTGATGCCGAAGTGATACCGGGGGAGCCGCCCATGCCTCTGGAAGGCCCGAGCCAGGTCCATCGGGCTCCGGCGCCGCTGCTGCCCGTTCGCGTGGCCGGAGTCACCATTGCCGGCCGCCGGGTGGCCAACGAGGACGCGATCTACCACGAGGTCCGCCCGCCGCGGCCCGGCTGTGTGCGCGCGGCGCTGGCCGTCGCGGACGGGGAGAGCGACGAGGCCTCGGGGGCCCTCGCCAGCGAGATCGTGCTCCGCAAGTTCCGCGCCGGTGCCGCCCATGCGGCCCAGGACCCCGACATCGAGCCCTCCCGGCTTCTGGTCCACCTCTGCGGCCGGTCGCACGAGGCCATTCGCGCGGCGTGCGAGAAGCAACGGGCCACGGGCAATCCGCGGGCCAGCTTTGTCGGCGCCTACATCGTCGACAACTCGCTCGTCCTCGCCCGCGCGGGCAATGCCCTCGCCTTCCTGCTTCGTAATGGCCTGATCCAGGCCATCGGGACCGAAGCCCGCGACGCCGAGGACGCGCCTCCAGCGGACGGTGCTCGCCCCGTCACCGAACCCGAGCCCGAACCCGCCCTGATCGGCGGCGATCGGGTACCGGACGTCAGCGTGTTCCCCGGCGAGGACAGTGTGTGTCCTCTGCGCGATGGCGACGTCGTCATCCTCTGCAGCGACGGCCTGGCCAGTGCTCTCGATGCCGGCAAACTGGGTGAAGTGCTCCACCGCACCCGGACCATCGAGGAGGCCTGTGAGCTCCTCGCGTCACTCGCTCTCGTCAAGGGCAGCCGCGACAATGTCAGCATCGTCTGCGCCGAGATCGGCCATCTGGCGCGAGTCTCCCGCGCTCAGGCCGATGCGCCTCAGCCCCCCCTGCCCGTGCGCCCGCTGGGGCCGGTGCACGGCGAGGGGATTCCGCTCGGCCGCGTGGCCGCGGCTGCCGCGGCCGTGCTCCTGCTCGTCACATCGGTCACCATGCTCCAGCGATCGCGCGCCGAGGCGCAAGCGCGCCAGCCTGACGCCATCCACCAGACCACCGAGCCCAACCCCGCGTCAGAGCCGGCACCGACGGCAGGGCGCGCCGTTGTGGTCAACCCGGGCCGCGCCGCATCGGACGCGCAGGGCGAAACACCTGCGCCTGCGAGTGATGCGTCCGCGACCCCGACGGACACCCCGGTTCGGCCGGCGACGCCCACCGATACCGTGGCGCCGATTCCGCCCGATGGTGGCCAAGATGACGAGCCCATCGTCGTCACCGCCAAGCGCCCGGCGGAACGGGGCGTTGACGTGGTGGCCGGCGCCGAGGACGGTCCGGCTCCGGCGCCCGCCCGGGCCGCCCCGGTGGCGCCACGCGCCAAAGCCCCCAGCGCGCCGCGGGCCCGCGAGGCTCAGACCTCGGCGGCCAGTCCCACCGCTCCATCGCGTCCCGTAATCCAAGACCTCCCTGAGCTGCCTCGCTCCGGCCAGCACCTGCGGGTGCCCGCCGGCGACGGCCCGCCAGCCGCGGGCCGCTAGTCCCGATCTGAGTGAGACTAGGGGATAGCACCATGCGAGGCTACCTGCCTGCATGCCCGACCGTGGCGTGGATCGCCTGCTTGACACTGGGAGCGGCGCCAGGCCTTCTGGCGGCACCCCAGGGGACACTGGTCGTCTCGAGCGACATCCCCGGGATCGGAGTGGCTGTCGGCGACCAGCGTGTCGACCTGTCCGGCGCGCCAGTCACCGTCGGGCTCGAACCCGGCCAGTATGAGCTCTGCCTGGCCGACGGCTACGGTGAAGTCCGCCGGACGGCAATGGTCCGGCCCGGCGAAACGACGCGCGTCGCCATCAGCTGGTCCGATCTCTCGCCGGCCGAGCTCCACGCCCTGGGCAGCGCTCGCTTCGATCGCGGCGCCTACGAGGAGGCCGTGCCCTTCTTCCGCATCAGCGCCGCGGCCGCTCCAGCCTCGATTGCGTTCCGCAACGATCTTGGGCTGGCCCTGCACCTCTCCGGTCGCCCGGCTGAGGCCCGACAGGTGCTCGAAGACGTGGTTCGCTCCGATCCCGGCTCCGCAGCGGCTCATTTCAACCTGGCTGGCGTGCTCGTCTCCCTCGGTGAGCGCGAGGCCGCGCTCTGGGAGTACGGCCAGGCACGCAAGCTGGCGCCCGACGACCCGAACATATGGAACGACTTGGCCGCCACCCTTCTCGAGATGGGCTGGGCCCAGCGGGCCGAGCTCGAATACGCGGGACTGACCCGTCAGCACGCCGAATACGCCAACGGCTGGTTCGGGTACGCCGCGTGCCTCGAACGCAATCACAAGACGTCCCAGGCGACGGACGCCTGGCGGCGATTCCTGGCCCTGGGAGGCAGCGACGCCGACTCCGAGTTCGTCCGCGTTGCTAAGGAGCATCTCGCCGGCAAGCGCTGACGCCCCACCCCTGCCGCCGGACGGGCCGACCGGCAAGACCGCGGTGCTCCTCGACGAGCCGCTGGTTACACTTGGCGCGAAGCGCGGTCTGATCCGGGGCGAGCCGGGGGGCCGTCCGGAGCGGGAGTCCCGTGCCCTCGCTTATGGCTGCCCCGCGGCATATGCCCGCCGGGCCGCCTCCTGCACCTCGATCAGCGGACGCCCGGTGACCCGCGCGATGGCGGCGCAGTCCTCAAACTCGGGCGCCGCACGTTCTGTGCCGTCAGGGAGACGAGCCACCTTCATGCGCACAGCGCCCTCAGGTAGGGACACCGTCTCCGTGGACCGGTGAACACACAGCCGAGACCGAGGAGTCTGGCGGACCCCCAATGTGGCCGTCTCCACGAGCAGAATGGCAGAGAGATCCTGCGCGCGCTCGTGCGGGCTCAGCACAGTCAGGAGTACCCCGGGACGGTTCTTCTTCATGAAGATCGGCGTGAAGTAGACATCGAGTGCTCCCGCGCCCAACAGGCGCTCGACCACGTAACCCAGGGCCTCGCCCGAGGTGTTGTCGATGTTGGCCTCGATGCTCACGACACCCTCGGGCGGCGAATCCTCGTGGGTCTCGCCGTAGAACACGCGTAGCAGGTTCGGCACCTCGCGCCCGGGTCTCTGCCCCGCACCATAGCCCACCGCCCGGACTGTCATGTCGGGTAAGCTCCCAAAAACGTCGCACACGCCCTTGAGTATGCCCGCACCCGTTGGCGTGAGCGTCTCACCATCGACATCGATGTGCGACACGGGCAGCCCACGCATCAGCTCGGCCACGGCAGGCGCGGGAACCGGAAGCAGGCCATGGGCACAACGAACGAACCCATGGCTCACCGGAAGCCGACCCGCGGTGCACCGCTCGACCTCCAACTCCTCCAGCGCCAGCATCGCACCGCAGATATCGACCAATGAGTCGATCCCACCCAGCTCATGGAAGCGTACCGCCTCCACCGGCGTCCCGTGGACCGTGGCCTCGGCCTCGGCGATGGCGCGCAGAACGCTCAGCGATCGCTCGCGCACCCGCTCGGGAAGCGCGCCGCGGCCAATGATGTCCCGCAGATCGGCGTACGACATGTGCCCGTGCTCGTGCTCGTGCCCGTGCCCATGCCCATGCCCATGCTCGTGCCCGTGCTCATGCCCGTGCTCATGCCCACGCGAATCGTCATGGCCGTGTCCGTGGTCGCTCACATGGTCATGCTCGTGGTCGCGGTGACGATGGCCTTGTTTCGTCTCGCCGCCGGGCAGGGACACCGTCACCCGCGTGGCACGGAGGGCCCCTTCATTGCCCCGCTCTACCGCCAGGTCGAAGTCGATGGACAGGTCATGCTTCAGCCGATGAGCGATGGCCGGCAGATCCACTCCCAGGTCGGCCAGGGCGCCCAGGATCATGTCGCCCGATGCGCCCGCTGCGCAGTCAAAGTGCAGAACCCTCAATGAACAGCCTCCTGAGGACTTGGGTCAGGGATGGTAAACCAGAACTTCGATCCGATCCCTTCTTCGCTCTCGCACCCGATCTCCCCACCATGGGCCTCGACCAGATGCTTCGAGAGGTACAGCCCCAACCCGGTGCCCCGGATGGCCTTGCGCTTGGCATCCCGAATCCGGTAGTAGGGCACGAACAGATTCTCGATCTGCTCCGGTGACATCCCGAGGCCCTGGTCGGCGACCTGCACGCGCACCGCTCCCGGCACACGCTCAGCCGAGACGACCACATCCCGGCCCGCAGGCGAGTACTTGACGGCGTTGCTGAGCAGGTTGGTCAGAACCTGCAGCACCTTGTCACGATCCGCGGTCACATGGCCCAGGTCTTCCGGCACCTCGACCTTCGGGATGCAGCGGTTCGACACCGCAAGCTGGATCTGAACCGCCTGGCGGATCAGATCCTCCAGTGCAAACGATACGGGCATGATCTCGATGGGGCGCCCAGCATCTAGTTTCGAGATGTCTAGGAAACTATCGATCAGACGGCTCAGGCGGTCAACTTCACCATCGATCTCGCGGAGAAACTCCTCCTGGGTCTCCTTCCCCAGGTTCAACGACGTCGACAGCAGCGACCCCGCGTAACCTTTGACCGCCGTGAGTGGCGCCTTCAGCTCATGCGATACGAATGAGATGAGCTCGCTCTTGAGATCATCCAGACGCCGCAGATCGGTGATGTCTGACAGAAGCACCACATGCCCCTGGATCTTCCCCTCATCGGTCCCCACGGGCCGCACGTTCGCCCGCACGTACCTCGGCTCGTCATCAACGATCACCCGGAGCTCGGTCTGCAGTTGTGAGCCCGGCCCCACCTCGTCAAGGCGCCCAATCAGCGGCTCCACGGGTGTCCCCGCGAACACCTCCAGCGCTGGCCGCCCAACACGATCCGCCTCACCCAGGCCCAGCAGCCTCTCGGCCCCCGGGTTCACCAACACCACGCACCGGTCGGCGTTCGTGACGATGAGTCCATCCGCCATCGTGTGGACGATCACGTCCAGCGAGACCTCCAGGCGCTCCAACTGCTCCGCCATGCGCTGGTGGTCTTCGTGAAGCCGGGCAACCAGTTCTTCCACGGCGCCCCGGGCGGTGTGGTAGTAGCGCGACACCTGCTCCAGGCCTCGCCGAAGCTCGGGGTCGTCGGTGATGCGCAGGATGTTCCCGGTGCGCCTCAGCACCCCAGCCTCGACCAGCTCATCCAACGTGCTCTCGAGCTCGGCCACGTGGTACCCGGTCCACGTGGCGATGGACTCGGGTGTGTCCATCGTGTCCGGGTTCTCATGGAAGAACAGAGCCACGTCGAGCTTGGGCCTGGAATCCAGGCACGTCGACAACAGATCCTCTTCACGCGCTTCGCCGTCTGAAGCCATCGCCGCTCGCCATCACAGGATCGGTTACCATGAAACACTGTGGCCTTTCGGCACACGAGGGCCCCGCCCCTTGATGACCGGGAAGTTCGGGGGCGTCCCATCCATGGCGAGGCCCCGTTCGGGGGCGCAACACAGACTCCATGGAGCCGCTACCCGGGTGGCGGTCCCGCGTGTGCGCGCGCCGCATGCCCTGCCGCTGGGGGGAGCCCCTTGCCCGACACTGCCGTGCCCTACGACAGCGATGAGCCCGTCGAAATCGCTGACGGCATCTACTGGGTTGGCTACGCGGACGCCGATCCCGGCCTGCACTGCAACCCCTATCTCCTGGTGGACCGAGACGAGGCAGTCCTCCTCGACCCCGGGCCCGTCGTCCACTTCCCCGTGGTCGCTCGGAAGATCGTCAGCCTGATCGACCCGGGAGCCATCTCGACCATCATCCTGCACCACCATGATCCGGATCTGTGCGGTGCCGTGCCCGTGCTCGAGGATGTCATCGATCGGCCCGATCTCCGCATCGTCTCCCACAGCCGGTCACTGGTGTTCATCCGGTACTACGGGGTCCGCTCGTCGCTGGTGAGCATCGACCAGCAGGGCCTGGCGCTGTCCCTGGCCAGCGGGCGGAGGCTCGAGTTCGTCTTCACGCCGTACCTCCACGCCCCGGGCGCCATCGCCACGTGGGATGGTGCCACGCGCACGCTGTTCACCAGCGACCTCTGCGGCGGGTTCGCCCGCCAGTGGGACCTGTTCGCCGGCGGCGACTACGCCGAGCGCGCCGCCGGGTTCCACCGCGCCTACATGCCCGACTCGGCCCTGCTCCAGCGCACGCTGGCCCTGTTTCGCGCACTCGCGCCAGCCACCCTCGCCCCCCAACACGGCGCCGTCTGCCGCGGCGAGATAGTGGACGCGGTCCTGGCGAGACTCGCCGAGGTGGACTGTGGGATCGCTCGGTCCGAACCATGGTACCCCGAGTCGCTCCGGACGGTCGCTGAGAGCATCCAGGGAGACTCCTCGCAGTGAAACCGAACCGGCCGGCCGCTTCAGACCCCAAGGCAGTCGCCGAAGAACACTACCGCCTGATGCTCGCCGCCCGCCAGGCGGCCCTGCACACGCAACTGCTGCGCGAGGCCATCGTCGAGGTCGGCGAACGCCGCCGCCGCGAGCAACGGCTTGTACAGAGACTCCAGGAGCAGTACCTCCAGCTCGAGGCGCTGAACGCCCAGAAAGACGAGCTCCTCGGAATGGCCGCCCACGATCTGCGGAACCCTCTTTCAGTCGTCCTGGGCTTCGCCGACGTGCTGCTGGCGGATCCCGCGGTCAGTGGGAATGAGCAGTTACGGGAGTTCGGAACCATCATCGCCGATACCGCCCGCCACATGGTGGCGCTCATCGACGACATCCTGGCCGTGTCACAGATCGAATCGGGGCGCCTGACCATCGACCGCGAACCCGCCGACCTGGCCGCTCTCGTGCGCGCCGCCTGCGTCCCGAACCGCATGCTGGCCGAGCGCAAGAGCATCACTCTGCTCGAGCACCTTCCCGCTCACCCCGTGATCACCCGGATCGATCCACTGCGGATCCGCCAGGTCCTCGACAACTTGCTGAGTAACGCCATCAAGTTCTCATATGAGCGGACCACCATCACGGTGCGCGTCTGGGTGGCCGATGACCGGGCCTTCATCGAGGTGGCCGACCAGGGACAGGGCATCCGCGACGAGGACCTCGGGAAGCTGTTCCGGCCCTTCACCCAGACCGCGACCCGTGCCACGGCCGGCGAGAAGAGCACCGGCTTGGGCTTGGCCATCGTGAAGCGCATCGTGGAGCTGCACGGTGGGACCGTGAACGTGCACAGCCGGTGGGGTCAGGGAGCCACATTCACCATCGCCCTGCCGCTCGTGACCTGACTCAGAACGATGCCACGTTGAACGAGAAGCGGGCATAGGGCACGGGAGCCAAGCTCGGGTTCCGCGTATCGACATACGCCCCCACGCGCAGGCTGTAGGGCAGGGCTCGCGTGATGTAGCCGCGGTTCTCGATCTCGGCCAGGAGCGTGTGGCCGTCCGCCTCATACAACGGTGCGCCGAAGTTCCGGATAAACTGGTAGGTGATGCGCCCCTCGATCCGATCCAGATACAGGAAAGGCCACAGGCCCGGCAGCGCATCGTCCGCGATGCGGAAACGGTACGTCAGGCTCGGCTTCAGGTATCCCCCCGAGATCGGCTGACCATACCAGCTCGACACCCGGCCCGCCCCCGCATCCAGGCGAGCCGTGAACAGCTGCCGGTTCCCCGACGACGAGTGCTGAAACAGGTACGTCCCACCGACCTCCTGGATCGGATACTGCCCGAGGCCAGGTATGCCCTGGCGAGCGTAGGCCACCCAAGTGTGAGCCCCCTGGGTCGGCATGCGCCGGGTCCGCACCCAACGGGCCTCCGCATAGGCCAGACGGCCCGATGCGGGGTACAGCGGCGCCAAGCCGCTCTGTGGTGTGAGTGCGATGCCGTTCTCGACGTGCGTCGCCAACTCCAGTGCCTCGCGCCGATAGGTCGACTGGCCCACCGCCCGGCCATAGCTCAAGCGCAGCTCGCCACCCGTGCCCTGGGGCAACATCCGTTGCCCGCCGAAGGCGCCAAGCTCCGGCGCGTGGCTGAACGCGCTCACCTCCCAGCTCACCCGGTTCTTCTCGTTCGAGTAGTAGATGTCCAGGTTCCCACGCCGGCTCGTGAGGCCGTACGACGTGATAACCCGAACGTTCTGCTGCGTGAGAGGGTCGGCGCCGCGGTACAAGAGCCCGCCCGCATCGCCCCGATTGTCTCCGTAGTTGTGCGGCGTCAGGATCCAGGTCTGGAACTCGTCGCCACTGTGGTAATCATAACGGCGCAACACCACGTCCTCCTGGCGCGCGTCGTGCTGGATCTCCGCCGCCGTGCCCTCGGTGTGCCCCTCTCGCCTCACCCCCGAGTCCGCCCCCTCCAGGGCACCCGGAGCGTGCGTCTCACCGGCACCATCGGCCTCGGGTGGGGTTCTCTTCTGCTCCGCGGTCAACGTCTCGACCACGTGAGTGACTGGCACGGTGTACGCCGCCGCCGTTCGCGTCCGGCCCACACTCACCGTGATGCCGCGGCTGTCCGGCGTCCAGGCCGGGCTAGTCACCTGCCCCACCCGCTCGGTCGTGTGGCAACGATAGGTCCGCGTCGCCAGATCCACCGACCACAGGTCGGTGAACTGGTTGTGGTGGCACAGGAACGCGATGCTCGTTCCGTCCGGCGACCACGCCGGGAATCGATTCCCATCACCGTCCTCGGTGAGCATCTCGTACCCCGAGCCATCCGCATTCAGTACCCCGAGGTTGGCCTCCGGCCCGTCATACACCTCACATACCAGGCGCGTGCCGTCCGGCGACCACGAGGGTGAATACGCCGCCTCTGGCATGTTCGGATACTGGTCCTCGTCCGTAATCACCCGCAAGTCCGTGCCATCCGGCCGCATGAGCGCCAGGTCGTGACGCGTGCCCGCCTCCCGCAGCAGCACGAAAGC
>JAKPQA010000251.1 GCA_029547025.1 Armatimonadota bacterium | reverse complement strand
AGCCACGCCGGTGTCTCCCGCCACGCCTCTCGCGGCGCCTCAGCTTCCTAGTGTCACGCCGGCCCCACCTGTGGGTCCTCCACCGGTAGCGCCAGGGGCCCCGCCCCAGGCGCCTCCCGCAGCGCCTACAGTGCCCGCGCTCCCCCCGGTGGCCCCCGTCGCGCCGCCCGCGGTCGTGACGGCTCCGAGCGGCCGGGTCGATCCGATGGCCGCCTGGGCCCCCGTGGGGCCTGCTGTCCAAGTGACTGTCGCGGCACAGATCGCGCTGCTGCCCGTGGGCGACGCCGAGTGGCACGAGCTCAATAGGGCCGAGGATGACATGCCCGCCAAGGCCCTGGATCTCTGCAAGGCTGGGCGCGTCGAGGTGCTCGCAACCCCCCAAGTGCTCACCAGCCTGATGACGCCGGCCGAGCTCCAGCTCGGCTCTGTGGGCGTCCCAGAGTCTAGCCCGTTCGGGCCCCTCCAACCGATCGGCCTCCGTTTCACCCCTGCACCTGGCCCTGACGGAGCGCTGCTGCTCGCTGTCGAGTGCACTGTGCCGGCCCTCGCCGTGCGGGCGACCTCCTGGCCAGGTAGGCCGGCCGAGATTGTCTCTGTCGAGGCCCAGCAGACAGCCAACTTCCATGTGGCGCTCAGAGACGGCGTGCCCGTGCTGCTCCGAGGCCTGTGCCTACTCCGTCCTCGGCGCGACCCGGACATTGGCCCGTCGGTCCTGCAGCCGATGGAGCTGCTCATCGTCCTCACGCCCCGGGTGACGGCGGCAGAGGCACCGGCGGCCCAGGAGCCCGCACCAGCCACCCCTGCGGCGACGCCTCGGAAGTAGTCGCGGGAGGCTCACGGCGCGCGCCATCCTGGCCTGCTACGGCCTCTCCGTACTAGCCTTCGGGGCTCACCGCTGGGCGCCGCGGAGCGTGACGGCCGCGGTAACGCAGGCGGAAGCCACGTCGGGGTCCAGGGGGACCAGTCCCCCTGGCAGGGATCGGGACGGAGTCCCGAGGTTCTCGGCGCTAGGCCACCGGTTGCAGGAGCGGGTTCGGGCATGCGCGGCGGCCGGCCTTGGCCATGTCGATCCATTGGCCGCCCTGGCGGACGCGCACCACGTCAGCGGTGAAGTCGGTGTTGGTACCCGTGGCGCCGCTGTTGTCGAACACGGCCGAGCCAACACCGTAGATGTCGACCGGCACGCCGTCGGACTCGAAGGCGCGGATGCGCTCGACGCTGAAGCCGCCCGTCGCCACGATCCGTACGGCTCGGCAGAAGTCCCGTGCCGCGTCGCGGCGGGCGCCAGTCAGGCCCCATTCGGACCAGGCGTTGTCCAGACCCCGCCGCACCGCGCGCACCAGCGCCGGACTCACTCCCCGGGCCGATGGGTCGGCGTTCGCGGCGAGGCTGAGGTCGAGCATGTCACCACTCGTGTCGAGCCGAACCGCGTAGAGCTCGTATCGCGCCATACCGGCCGCGTCGCCGGCCTCCGCGCACGGTGCCCACCGTTCGAAGAGGGCACGAGCCACCCGCAGACTATCGCCCACACAGTCGTTGTGGTAGTCGACCAGCGCGATGCGGGGGACCTCCAATGGGCACTCCTCGGCGAAGGCCACCATGGCCGCGGCCGTATCCCCGTGAAATGCTCCAATGTACCCGTGAGCCACCGTTCCACTGCCCGCCCCGCCCCACCAGGCGCCCTGGGCGTCGGTTGATACGAAGGGCCGCACTCGGGCCCCGTGGTCGTGGTTGTAGCGCTGCACGGCGACCCAATAGGCGTAGCCGTCAGCGGACTGGGTCCGGTGGGAGTCGAACCGGGCCGGGAAGAAGAGCACCGGCTTGCCGCCGGCGGCCTCGAGCACCCGGTACACGTTGGTGGCGATCCGCGAGCCTCGCGACAGGGCACCGAGGGTGGGTGTCTCGAGGGTCACGAAGTCGCGGTAGCGGCCCCGCACCACGAGAACGGGCTCGACCCGCGAAGGGTCGCCATGGTAGGAGACGATATCGCCGTCGTGAATGGCAAGGACCTCCAACTGGTCATATGAGCTGATCAGCTGACCAGATGGGTCCATGGTTCCGGCGCACGTCCGAAGCATGGCGAGGGCCTCGTCGACACCGGCGACGAGTGCCGCAGGCTTGCGGCGGCAGAACCACTGCATTTCGACTTCAATATCACCGGCTGCAGCGCCTTTCTGGGCCAGCCGCTCGAAGATCCGCTGCATGTTGACGAAATAGCGGTCCGAATAGACGCCGCTGCGGAGGCCGTCCACGTCGAGTCCGAACGTAGCGGGGGGCAGCCTCTGGCCGTCAAATCGACTCATGTGCACCGCCTCACGTTCGCCACGGCCTGGGCCGAGATCCCCTCGCCACGGCCTTCGAAGCCCATGCCCTCGGTGGTTGTTGCTTTGACCGACACGCAGTCCTCGCCGACTCCGAGGGCCTCGGCCAGGGCGACCCGCATGGCGCCCACGAAGGGCGCCAGTCTCGGTGCCTGGGCGACGACCACGGCATCGATGCTCGAGACCATGTAGCCGCGCTCGGCGACCAGACCGGTGACGCGGCGCAGCAGGTCCAGGCTGCAGGCGCCTCTGTAGGCGGGGTCTGAGTCCGGGAAGTGGGCGCCGATATCGCCCGCGCCCACGGCACCCAGCAGGGCGTCCATGATGGCGTGGGTGAGCACGTCGGCATCGGAGTGGCCGAGCAGACCAAAGGGGCTGTCGATCCTCACTCCGCCGAGGATCAGCGGACGTGTGGGGTCGATACGATGGGCGTCATAGCCGATGCCGGTCCGCAAGGGGGGCACCTCCGCGCCATCGCGCCGCCTCGCGATGGCTTCGGCAATCTCGAAGTCAAGCGGCGTGGTGATCTTGAGGTTCTCGGGGTCACCAGGGAACAGGTAGACCGGTTCGCCGAGGAGCTCGACGGCCGAAGCGTCGTCGGTCAGGGCGGCGCCGAGCCGCTGGGCCTCGGCGTGGGCCCGGCGGATCAGACCGGTTTGGAAGGTCTGGGGCGTCTGGACCGCCCACAGGGCATGGCGGGGGAGCGTGCGCTCCACGCGCTCGCCGGCCTCGGAGAGCTTCACCGTGTCGATGATGGGCACTGCGGGTACTGCGGCGCCCTGCCGAGCCGCGAGCTCGACGGCGCGCGCCACGGTGTCAGGGGTCACGAACGGTCGGGCGGCGTCGTGGATCGCGACGACCTCGACACCAGCCGGCAGCGCGGAGAGACCCAGCCGCACCGAGTCTGACCGTGCGGCGCCGCCCGTCACGACGCGGTGCAGCTTGCCGACTCCCCACTCGTGGCACAACGAGGCGATGCGGCTCTCCTCGCCGGCACGGGCGACGACCGTGATCGCCTCGATGGTACTACAGTGCTCCAGGGCAGTCAGCGTGCGGGCGACCATGGGGATGCCGCCGATGGCGGCCAGGACCTTGTTCCCGTCCCTGCGGGCCCTATCGCCCGCCCCGGCCGCGGGGACCAGAGCGTGGGCCCTTGTCACCGTTGCTTCCTTCCGTGCGCGGGCGGCCGTCGCCGCCGATCTCGGCGAAGATCATCTTCCCGGCCACGGTCTGGAGGACACTGGTCACGACACAGTGGACCTCCTCCCCGATCCGCCGCTCGCCGCCGTCGACGACCACCATCGTGCCGTCATCGAGGTATCCGACGCCCTGGCCGGCGGTCTTGCCGACGCGGACGATCTCGACGGAAAGGTCCTCGCCGGGCAGGAAGACCGGCTTGAGCGCGTTGGCCAACTCATTGACATTGAGCACTGTGACCCCGTGAAGCTCAGCCACCTTGTTGAGGTTAAAGTCATTCGTCAGGATGTGGGCCCCCATGGCCTTCCCGAGACGCACGAGGCGAACATCGACGGGGTCGCGGTAGTCGAGATCGATGTCGTAGTCCTCGATGACCTGGACACGATCGCCCAGCTCCTTTTGCATCCGCGCGAGCATGACGAGCCCTCGCCGACCGCGGGCCCGGCGAAGCGAGCTGTCCGAGTCCGCTATGCTCTGGAGCTCCTGCAACACAAACTGAGGGACGACCAGTGGCCCCTCGACGAACCCCGTGTTACAGATGTCGGCGATGCGGCCGTCTATGATGACATTGGTGTCGAGGAGTTTGGCAGAGAGGTCGCTCGCCGCCTCGACGTTGGCGCTGGGCTGTTGAGGTTTCTCGGTCGCGCCAGCGGATCCTTGGCCGAACCAGCTCGCGATCTCGTCTTTCATGCTCAGGCCAAAACTGACCCCGAGGAGGCTGCTCAGCACGAGGAGGGCGGCCTTGAGTCCCACCGGCATCTCGCGGAGGGGAGCAACGAGGGCGGCCCCGACGATGGCGCCAAAGAGCAGGCCAACACCTCCGGCGACCTTGTCGCCGAAGGGGGCTTTCTCGACCCCACCCAGGACCCGCTGGAACTTGCTGAAGGAGAGAGAAGCGGTCAGGAGACCGACCAATGAGCCCATGAGTGTCAGGGCATACTGGCTGAACTCCTGCATGGGCGGCCGGAGTTCCTGGACGAAGTCCTGCATGACGTACCATTCGCCCAAGCGGAGCCCAACGACGCCGCCAAAGAATGCGAGCAAAAGAAGATAAGGAACAAGAATAATGCGTGGACTCACGGATTGACCGCCCCTGTTGCCGACCCGGCTAGTGGCGGGGCGACTGCGCCCCCATTCCCTTCACGCAGACAGAGTGCCATGGCGCGAGCAATGGTCTCTACCGGCACCACCTCGATAGAGCCTTCATCTCGCAGCCCATGTGCGCCCAGGTTATGTGCCGGCACCATAACGCGGGTGAAACCCATCCGAGCGGCCTCGGCGACCCTCTGCCGGAGGTGGGCCACCGGACGGACCTCGCCCGTGAGCGCGACTTCGCCGATCATGCACCATCCCAGGGGCACGATCTTCCCCGTCGTCGCCGAGGCGACGGCTACGCTAATCCCGAGATCTGCCGCGGGCTCTGATAGACGCATACCCCCCGCAGCCGAAACGAAAACATCATTTGCGGACACACCCAGGCCGGTCCTGCGTTCGAGCACGGCCAGCGCCAACGCCAGCCGCTGCGCTTCGACGCCGGAGACCACGCGGCGCGGCGCTCCGTACTGACTGGAAGCGACCAGGGCCTGCACCTCGACCAGCAGAGGCCGCGACCCCTGGATGCCCGCCACCACCGCGCAGCCCGCTAGAGGCTCCTTCCGGTCGGACAGACACAGGGCGGACGGGTTCGCCACCTCCTCGAGGCCGCCATCACGCATCTCGAAGACGCCGATCTCGTCGGTGGAGCCAAATCGGTTCTTGGTGGCTCGGACAACACGATAAGCATGTCTATACTCGCCCTCAAAGTAAAGGACGGTATCGACCATGTGTTCGAGAGTTTTCGGTCCGGCTAAGTTCCCTTCCTTCGTCACATGACCCGTAATGAGCACAGCGATGCCGGTGGACTTGGCCACGGCGACGGCCAGAGCCGTGCACTCGCGCGCTTGCAGGATCGATCCAGGCGCGGCGTCGACGTCGGGGCACGTGACGGCCTGGATCGAGTCAATCACCACGCAGGCGGCTCCGGTAGTCCGGGCGCGGGCGAACGCCCCCGGCAGCCCATTGTCGGTGACGAGGAGCACGCCATCACCCGAGATGCCAAGGCGGTTCGCGCGGAGGCGGACCTGGTGGGCCGATTCCTCGGCCGAGACGTACACGACCACATGCCCCGCACGAGACAACCGATCGGCCGCCTGGAGCACGAGTGTGGACTTTCCAGCCCCCGGTTCGCCGCCCAGCAGGACGACGCCGCCCTCGACCAGGCCGCCGCCGAGCACGCGGTCGAACTCGCCGATACCGGTCTGGAGTCGGGCCACGTCATCAACAGGAGCGTCGGCGAGGCGCACGGCCGACGACGGGTCACCGAGACGAAGAGGCCCGCCGCGCTCCTCCTTGGCGGCGGGCTCCTCGGCTACCATGGTGTTCCACGAATCACAAGCTGGGCATCGACCGACCCACCGCACGGCCCTCGCGCCACACTCGGCGCAGACATAGCCGGCGGGGCGTCGCTTCACGACGCCTCGCATTCCACCGGCGATTCCACGCGGCGGAACACGATCTCCCCGTTTTCCACATCCCCGGCGATGGTATCACCATCGCGGAAGCGTTCGAGCAGGATTGCCTCGGAGACGGGGTCCTCGATACGGCGCTGGATGGCGCGCCGCAGAGGGCGGGCGCCCAATGAGGGGTCGTAGCCCTCGCGGCCGAGTAGCTCCTTGGCGGCTTCGGATAGCTGAAGTGTCATGTGCCGATTGGCCAGGGCCTCGTGGATTCGCTTCAGCTCGAGGTCGACGATTGCCAGGATCTGCTCGCGAGACAGTGATCGGAAGATAACGATCTCATCGAGACGGTTGAGGAACTCAGGCCGGAAGACGCGCTTGACCTCATCCATGATCTTGGAGCTCATGACCGCGTGCCGGCGATCCGCTTCCTCCTGGGTGAGTGCCGCCTCGCCCGTGGCGCCGCCAAAACCGAGAGCGCGGCCACGATGAATCTCTCTGGCGCCGACGTTGCCGGTCATGATGATGACGGTGTTCCGGAAGTCGACGTTGCGGCCCTGCGAATCGGTCAGGCGGCCGTCCTCCATCACCTGGAGCAGGATACTGAAGACCTCAGCGTCGGCCTTCTCGATCTCATCCAGCAGAACCACCGAGTACGGACGGCGCCGCACGGCCTCGGTGAGCTGCCCGCCCTCATCGTAGCCCACGTATCCCGGGGGTGCCCCCATGAGCCGAGACACCGCGAACTTCTCCATGTATTCGGACATGTCCACCCGGATCAGGGCGTCCTCATCTTCGAAGAGGAAGCCCGCCAACGCCCGGGCGAGGAGCGTCTTGCCAACGCCGGTGGGGCCGAGGAACAGGAACACGCCGATGGGACGCCGGGGGTCTTTGAGCCCGGCCCGCGAGCGGCGTACGGCGCGGGCGACGACTTCGATGGACTGGTCTTGCCCGATGATGCGCTGGCGCAGGGCCTCCTCCATGCGCAGGAGCTTGGAGGACTCCTCCTCGGTGAGGGCCATGACCGGCACGCCGGTCCAGCTGGAGACGATGCTGGCGATGTCCTCGGCATCGACCCAGGCCTGAGACTCCGACTGGCAGCGGCTCCATTCCTCATCGAGCATGCGCTGCAGCCGCTGTTCCTCTTCCTTGTAGCGCTGTGCCTCCTCGAACTCGGCTTGGTCGACGGCAAGCTCCTTGGCGCCGCGCGCGGCGGAGAGTCGAGCTTCGAGCTCGCGGATGCTGGGGGGCACGGCGGGGATCTGAAGGCTACGGCGCGAACCGGCCTCATCGACCACATCGATGGCCTTGTCAGGAAGGCAACGGTCGGTGATATAGCGGTGCGAGAGCCGGACGGCCACCTCGATGGCCTCGGGCTGGAACCGCACGTCGTGATGCTCCTCGTAACGGTCCTGGATGCCGCGCAGGATGGCCACGGCTTCCTCGATGCTGGGCTCGCGGACCATGACCGACTGGAATCGGCGCTCGAGTGAGGCGTTCTTCTCGATGTACTTCCGAAACTCGTCGAGGGTGGTGGCGCCGATGCACCGGATCTCCCCTCGAGCCAGGGCGGGCTTGAGGATGTTCGAGGCATCCATGGCGCCTTCGGCGGCACCGGCTCCCACCAGTGTGTGCAGCTCATCGATGAAGATGAGCACCTGACCTTCAGAAGCACGGATCTCGTCGAGGAGTTTCTTCATGCGTTCCTCGAACTCGCCGCGGTATTTGGTTCCCGCCACAACACCAGCCATGTCGAGGGCCACGATGCGGCGGCCCGAGAGCTTGTCGGGCACTTGGCCGTCGGCGATTCGCTGCGCGAGGCCCTCCACAATGGCCGTCTTGCCGACTCCTGGTTCACCGATGAGGCAGACGTTGTTCTTCGTGCGGCGTGACAGGATCTGGATCACGCGAGCGATCTCCGCGTCGCGTCCGATGATGGGATCGAGTTTCCCTTCGCGTGCCAACGCAGTCAGGTCGCGGCCGAAGTGGTCGAGGTGGGGGGTTTGGCCCTTGGTGTCGTGGCCCGGGCTGTCGGGGGCACCCTCTTTGAGGCAGTCGAGAACCTGCTGTCGCGCCGTACGCAGATCCACGCCAAACTCAGCCAGTATTCGAGCGGCCACGCCTTTGCCGACCCGGATGAGGCCCAGCAGTAGGTGCTCGGTGCCGACATAGTTGTGGCCCAGGGTACGGGCCTCTTTGAGCGCCATGCTCAGCACTTCTTTGGCCGACTCGCTGAGCTTGGGCGACACATCGCGGGCCGACGGGTCACTCCGCAGGTACTTCTCGACCTCGGGCTTGAGTCGCGATGGACTGACCCCGCAGCGCGTCAGGACCCGGAAGCCAACGCAGTCGCGCTCGAGCAGCAGGCCCAGCAGTAGGTGCTCGGTATCGAAGTGCTCAACTCCGAGCTTGGACGCCTCCTCCTGAGCATGGATGACGACTC
The DNA here is from genome assembly GCA_029547025.1 of Armatimonadota bacterium. Taxonomy (GTDB): domain Bacteria; phylum Armatimonadota; class Zipacnadia; order UBA1398; family JAKPQA01; genus JAKPQA01. The sequence continues at coordinate 393 of JAKPQA010000251.1, read as the reverse complement.
TCCGGGCATGGTCGCTGAATCGCTCCCACGTCTGCAATCCAATTGCCTCCCCGCCGGGCTCCCACCCGGCCTTCTCTGTCCGGCCCTGGAGCCCCGCACCGACGACGCGGACGGTACACGAGCGCCGCCCGCGCCCTCGTCGCCTTACTTCAATTGACGCACGACTCCGCCGTTCGGTGCCCCAGTCTTCCGCTTCACGATACCCATTCTACCCCAACGTGCCTCGGGCGTGTAGCCGCCCGGCGGGGGCCCGGGGGGCATTGGCGGTCGTGAGGCTCAGGCGGTGCGCGGAAGGCGCGTACACCGCACGGCCCGGTCTTGTGGAGGGGGCCGAACAGGGGTTCGCATGGAGGGCGCGTGGGAGGCTCACCACGCCGCGTTCCCCCCATGGCG
>JAKPQA010000215.1 GCA_029547025.1 Armatimonadota bacterium | reverse complement strand
ACCACGGCGGCGACAACGGAGCGATCCGCATGGTCGAGGAGGCCGTGGTCCGCTACAAGCCCGCGGCCCTGTGGTTTGACTGGGCGAGCCCCGACCCCGACGGTTACGTCTCACTGGATGCCCTCTACAGCATGATCCGGGTGCAGAGTCCCGAGACGGTCATCGTCCTCAACGGCGTGCAGACGCTCTACCAGGGCGACTGGGATGTGGTCTGCGTCGAGGGCTGGGGCGCGTGGGGCGACAGGATCTGGGCCACCTGGCCTTTCGAACTGAAGTGGCCCAAGCGCGTTCCCGTGGAGACCTGGCGGCTCATCGCCGATCCCGCCTTCGACTCGTCGAAGGGCATCATGCCGGACTGGCAGGAGTACCTGCGCGTCCAGCTCACTGTCATCGGCCAGGGGTTCGTGGCCAACATGGACCACAGCCCGACCATCGCCACACCGTACCGCCGGCTTGCCGAGTCCGTCGTTGCCCAAGCGCACATGGCTATGGCCGACTGGGCCAGCCCGCCTGGCATTCCGCCACTCTACGAGTCCTACACCAACGTGAGCCCTGGTCCGATCCGCGATGCCGACTGGGGCTACACCACCGTCAGCCTCGGGCGGGAAGCGCTCTACATCCACATGCTCGAGAACCCGTTCGGGAAGACGGGGATGCCCGCGGAGGGGACGATCGCGCTCCCCTGTCCCAAGGCCACCGAAGTCCGGTGGATGAACCGGGACGTGTCCATCCCGTTCCGCCAGGATGGTGGTCAGCTTGTCATACCACTCGGTGATGTGGAGGCCGATCCCATCGACACGATTCTCAAGATTACCCTCGCGGCCCCGCTGAACGATGAGCAGGTGGCGCCCGCCCCCGATCTGCGGCCGATCCCGCCGGGCAACCTGGCCACGCACAAGCCGGCGAAGCTGCTGAGCACCGATGGCACGCACTCGCTGATCGCGTCAGGCTTCGCCTTCGCCAGGTACGGTGTCGACGGGCATGCCTGGACCTGGGCCCAGGGCGCCTATGAATGGGCATGGATGTACCACGTCGATCTCGAGCGGCCCTACGCCATCCGGAGAGTCGCCATCAACTTCGGCGGTGGATGGGCCACTGAGTACAAGGTGCATGTCTCCGAGGACGGTTTCACGTGGAACACCGTGGCGCACGCGGCCGACTGCATGGGCGGGCGGATGGAGCACGCGCTCGACGGCTCGCCGGTCCGCTACATCCGGGTCGAGGCCGTCAAGCCCGACGGACCGGACCAGGAGGGTGTACAGATGGCCATCGCCGAACTGGAGGCATACGAGTAGGGGCTGGTCAGGACGAGTGCCGCCCTGCCTACACCAGCGCGCCGGCCGCGATTAGCGTCTCGCGTAGCTCGTCGACGTCCACCTGCCTGGGCTGCCGCTCGCCCATTGCGGCCAGCGCGGCGGCAGTCCCGGCGGCTTCCCCAATGGCCATGCACGTGCCCATCACCCGTGTGGCTGCCATGGCCTGGTGGTCCGCCGAGATGCATCGCCCAGAGACCAGGAGACCATCGACGTACTGCGGTACGAGGCAGCCGTAGGGGATGTCGAACCAGTCGTCATCGGGCGGATACAGCTCCGTCGGCAGTTGGTCGGCGAAGTCGGTCAGCATGTAGCAGTCGCGCTTCGTGCACGCGGTGGAGCACAGATGCACACTTCCGCCGTCCACCAGGCCTCGCGGGCAGTGAATGTCGATCCAGTAGCCACACCGGGCAATGGCGTCAGAGCGCTTGCGGCCTTCGATGACATCTTCGCCTGTGAGCCGTTGCTCGCCGACGATCTGGCGAGACTCCCGCAAGCCGACGTGCGCCGGTGTCGAGACGAGATAGAGTCCCTCGGCCCCTGGGACGGACCGCCAGAGGTCGAGAACGCGCCAGGCAAGCTCGCGGGTCGCCAGCTCGGCGCGAGTCAGGTCCCAGACGTCGGTAGGGTCGCCGGGCACCCGCGTGATGTTGGCCGTGCGCTCGTCTTCGCGCGTGGTGGACCCAAGGCAGCCCAGCCCGGCGCCGTAGAGGTTGAGCGCGCCCGTGCGGATGGCTTCGCGCATGGTCTCGACCATGGCCGTCTGCACGGGTTCGGGCACCGAGGCCATGCCGCCGAAGCGGAACATGCTGCCCATGCTCATGGGCATCTCGTCCGCGGGTCGACCCTTGGTGCACTCGGCGCCCGCGCGGTATGCCACATCGGCATCACCCGTGGCATCGACGAAGACTCTCGCCCTGATGGCATGCCGGCCCGACTTGCTCTCGATGACCGCATGGGTCATGAGGCCTTCGTCGGTGACGATGGCGTCCACGAACAGCGCGTGGAACAGGGGATCCACTCCGGCCTCCTTGACCATTCGGTCGGCAACGATCTTCAGGCCCTCAGAGTGAAACGGTATGCCCCAGAACTGGAGCGCCCGCCCCCACTCCCACGCATGGCCCATGTCGGCCATCCGCTGGCAGATCTCCTGGGGGATGCCGCCGATAACCGGCGTGTGGCTCCGGCTCGCGGTGTGGCCCAGGATGGGCCCGATCTGCCCCGCCGTGGCCATGCCGCCGAAGAAGCCCTGCATCTCAACGAGGAGCGTGCTGGCGCCCTGCCGCGCCGACGCCAGGGCCGCCGGAAGGCCGCCTGGACCACCGCCGATCACACACACATCGACGTCGGCGATCACGGGGACATCCTGCTCGGGCTGGATCACGGTTTCGATCATGGCGGACCTCCAGGGCGAGACGTGCCGGTGCCGCGTGACGAGTTGTCCGGCAAGGGCCTCGGGACCTTCTCGCCAAGGCCGCCTCGGCGCCCGTCTTGCCCAATCGTAACGCGCCCGCCGCCGACCACCACGCACTCCTCCCTTCGACAGGCTCAGGGCCGACGGGGGCTAAAGGGTGGCGCGGGCGGTGCCTCCGCGCAGGCCCTCCGCCGTGACCCACCGAACGTCAGCCGTGCACTCACCACCAAGGAGGGCCTGTGATGAGCCGGGACGGGGTTGAGGGCTGGCTCGGGTATCTGCGGCAGCTCCCCGCAGCCAGCAGCCACTGCCACCACATGCAAGCCGACCAGCACAATGGTCTGAGCCTCGATCGGCTGCTGAACTTGAGCTACGCCGGCTGGTGCGGCGTCCCCGTGGGCCAGACGGCCGCGGAGCGCCAGTCGTACATCGATCAGATCGGCGCCAACACCTACTTCGTCTGGCTCTCGAAGGCAGTGGCCGAGCTCTACGGGCACGGCGAGATCACCGTGGCGAGCTGGAATGCCATCTCCGAGGCCATGGTGGCGGCCCACGAGGATCCCGGGCACCACTTCCGGCTGCTCTCGCAGCGTTGCCGGTACCGGTTCGCCGTCCAGGACTCCTACTGGGACCCCGGTAGCGACCTGGACCGCCCAGATCTGTTCCGCCCGGCCTACCGCATCAACTCGTGGGTGATGGGCCACGGGCCGGGTGTCACGGACCACAACGGAGGCACGCCCTGGCGCGAGGGCTTCTCACCTGCGACGCTCGAGGAGTACCTGGCGGCGCTGGAAGCTGCCATCGAGGCCGCCGTGGCCCGTGGCTGCGTGGCCATCAAGTCGGCCCTGGCCTACGACCGCACGGTCGCCTTCGACCAACCCGATATGGAGGCCGCTGGGCGCGCCTTCGGCCGTGGGGCGTCGTCGGTGAGCCCGGAGGACGCGCAGGCCTTCGGCGACGTGGTCTTCCACCGCATCTGCCTGATCGCGGGCCGTCTGAGCCTGCCTGTGCAGGTGCACCTGGGGCTCGGGATCCTGCGTGGCAGCCGGCCGATGCTGTTCGAGCCGGTCATCGCCGCCTACCCGACCACGGTCTTCGACCTCTTCCACTGCGGCTACCCTTGGGTCGACGAGATCGGTGGGCTCCTGCACAACTACCACAATGTGCGCGCCGACCTGTGCTGGCTGCCGCTGATCTCCACCACTGCGGCTGTGCGGGCGCTCCACGAGTATCTCGATGTGGCGCCGTCGGCCGACCGGATCCTGTGGGGCGACGACTGCTGGACCGGCGAGGAGGCCTACGGTGCACGTATGGCGTGGGAGCATGTGCTGGCGCACGTGCTGAGCGAGCGCGTGAGCGACGGGTTGTGTTCGGCAGCCTTGGCCGAGAGGCTAGCCGAGCGCCTGATGTCGGGCAATGTCGAGCAGTGCTTCGAGCGCGGATGATTTCAGGGAGCGGTGTCAGGACCCACCTACCCCTCCACCGAGAGGATGTGATCGCATATGCACCGATCGCGACGGGCCATGGCCGCGTCCGCGATGGTCATGGGCTGCGCCATCGCCGGCCTCATGGCACCCGGGCGCGCACAGGACGCTGACCCGTTCGCTCCCGCGGCGTTCAGGGTTACCGGTACCGTGCTGCGGCCGGCTGACAAGGTACCCCCGCTCGGAGCCAACAACTACGGCGGCTGCGGCGCCATCCAGTGGGCGGCGAACAACTTCGTTATCAACCCGGGCAATGAACCCGTTTACTGGAAGAACCTACACCGGGTCACGGCCTGCGGGCCGAACTGGTTCGAGATCGATGGCGGCGGGGTCTCATGGTGGGACTTGTGGGGCAGTGGGTTTCTCAGCGGGGCTGATCTGCGCATCTACCGCATCGTCGGCGCCGATGGCGCGCCCTTGCCCGTCCGCGACGGGTACCTCGACATGGCCTTGGCAGACCACGTCGTGCTGGCCGGACGGACGCAGGTAGTTCCCGAGGGTAGTCCAGGTTTCCCGGACGGGGGCTGGGTGGTTACCCGGTACGGCGACGTTTACCCGAATGGTTGGATCCGTGGCGGGAACCTGCGTGCCACAGATGCTTCGGGTATCGAGAACGGCCGCACCTACTGGTACAGCGTGGTTGCCGTCACGGCCGATGGGCAGGAGTCCGAGCTGGCCGATGAGGTCAGTGCGACGCCGCAGGCTGGCGTCGACACTCCGCCGCATATCCTGGTATCTTCCAGCGATGACCGCTTCCCCGAGATCCGCCAGGGCGAAGGCCTCCGGTTCGAGCCGAAGACCGCGGGCGGGCAGCCGCCGTTCGTATGGACCGTGATCGATGACAACGGACGGACCGGAGCCCCACCGGCAGGGCTGCAGCTCGATCCGGCCACGGGCGTGATCGAGGGCATCGCCACCGAGACGGCGGCAGCCAACACGCCCCTCCTGCTGCGGGTCACCGATGCCCGAGGGCGCAGCGACGTGCGTCGCTGGGTGCTCAACCCGTCGGAGCAGCCGAAAGCTGAGAAGCCGGCGCCCCCCACTGGACTGACCGCGGTTGCCGGCGACGGTTGCATCACACTGAGCTGGATCCCAAGCCCGTCGGCGGGTGTCGCCGGCTACCGGCTCAAGCGCTCCACCGCGCCGCTGGCGAAGCAGGAGAACCGCGTCTACGTGGTCGATGGCGGGCCCCGGATCGAGCCGTTCGACTACGTCGTCGTGGAGCGCCGCTTCGGCAGCTACGACATGAGGTACACCCACCCGCGCGTGCGCGGCATCGGGAATCCCATGGACTCGCCCAACTGGCACTGGCGCGGCGAGCCCGGCCAGGTGCGCTTCTCCCTCGTGCCACACCCACAGCCACTTCCCGAGGCCATGGTCGATCCTGGCGAGACGTGCCTCCAGGTCGATGCGCTCGTGGCCGAGGAAGCCTCCATCAACCAGATCGTGTTCATCGGCACCGACCATGGCGGCGAGTCGATCTGGTACGGCCAGCTCGAGCCGGGGAGGCATTATCGCTTGAGTGTCTGGCTGCGCCAGGAGGGGCTGGCCAATGGCGGAGCCGTCCGGTTCTCCTACGGCCAGGGATACCCCGGCATCTCACACCACTTCGGCGTCACCAACCAGTGGGCGGAGTACACCTGCGAGTTCGATGGCCCCGAGCGGCCGGCGGACCCGTGGCACTTCGGTCACACATTCACCTTCACCGGCCCCGGCACGCTCTGGATGGACAACTGCCGCATCGCGCGCGTCGACCGGCCAGAGGATGCCACCAAGCCGTACGTGCCGAACGCAACCGTGCTCGACGAGCTGAAGGCCGCGTCGCCCCCCGCCGGTCCGAAGGGCATGCAACGGTGCTGGGTACTGGCGCGCGATTCGACCATGGACCACCTGCTCAGCTGGTATGGCAACTCGCAGGTGCGGCCCGACTGGTCCACGAGTATCAGCGGGACCGTCGACATGACCATGCCGCAGCTCCTCGAGTTCTGTCGGCTCACTGGCCCCGATCCGACGCAGCGGGTGGTGCCGTGGATCGTGATTCAGCACATTCTGCATGATGAGGATGACTGGCTGGCGCTGGTGGAGTACCTCGCCGCGCCCTATGACCCCGCGGCGGACTCACCAGAGACCAAGCCTTGGGCCTTCCGCCGCTTTCGGCAGCGCGGCACCGGCACGCCGTGGATCGACGAGTTCCGCGAGCTCATCATCGAGTTCGGGAACGAGACCTGGCACAACGGTGTGTTCGAGGACTGGCTCGGTTTCCGCACCCGCAACGCCGTCTGGCAGGGCGGGCAGGAGTACGGCATGTTCGCCCGCTACCTCATCGAGAACATGCAGCGCAGTCCCTACTGGCAGCAGCAGAAGCTCGCCGGCCGCATCCGCTTCGCGCTCGGCGACGGGTATGTCCGGCGGGACATCAACGGCCGGATGCTGACCTACGGTGAGGAGGCCATGCTCGAGTGCCCACAGGCCGACGTTCTCGCCCACGCGAACTATGTCGGGCCAAAGTGGGAGACCGGCGATGCCTCCAGCAGCACTTTCGACGATCATGGCGTGCAGGCCACTCTGCTGGCGTTCCAGACTGGAGGCGGCGCCGAGTTCGGGGAGTGGCAGAAGGTCCGCGATGAGATGGCCGCGGCCGGGCACGCCTACGACTTGGCCGCCTACGAGAGCGGCCCCAGCGGCTACACCCTCCCCGGCCAAGGCAACGCCGAGCAGGTTGAGGTGAATGAGCGGTACGGCAAGAGTCTGGCCATGGGCGTGGCTGCGCTCGACGCCTGGCTCGGCGCCTACGCACTTGGCTGGACCTATCAAGGCTTCCTGGGCTATGGCCAGGGGCAGTACTGGAACAGCCACACCGGGTTCTCGGAGGGTTTTCGCCCCTGCCCGGGCTGGCAGGCCCTGGCCCTGCGGAACCGTTTTGCCTCGGGCGATATGGTGTGGGTCGGTGCCGATTCGACGCCGACGCTGAGAATGGGTGAGGCCTCGTACCCACTGGTCGGCGCCTACGCGTTTCGCGATGGTGACCGGTGGTCGGTGTTCGTGCTCTCACGCAAGCTCGACGGGAACCACGACGGCGCCAGCTTCGGCGACGGGTCGACGCCCGTCTTGCTGAAGATGCCGTTCGCCTCGGTTCAGCGGATCGAGCTCCATAGACTCACCGGCGACCCAAGGGACAGCAACCGCAGCGAGACGCGAATCCAGCCGGAGTCGGTCGACGTACCGGCGGGAGCACTCCGCGCGGGAGAGTTCCGCGTGGATGCCCAGACGGGCGGCGTCCCCGGCGGCATGCCGCCGGGGAGCATCTATTGCTACGTGTTCCACGGTGCACGGTAGCCCACGGCGAGAGGAGCGCAGGGGCGCTGTCCTGAGCCTGTCGAACGGCCGCGCCCCCGCTCCACTCCGTGCCGTCCCCTACCCCATCTCGATCTGCATCAGCGCCTCGGGCTGTCTCAGCACCTTCTCGAAGGCGTTCGCGATCTGCCGCATCAGCTCTGGGCCATTCGGCGGCCACACGGCATGCACGTAGGTGTGCGACCGCAGGAACTCGAGGGTGACCGGGAACTGAGCCGGATCGTAGCTGACGTTGCCCGAGTAGTGCTTGCAGTCCCACGGGCATCCGCGACCGTAGCCGCCCTTGGTTTGGAAGATATCCTGCGAGGGCACGGGGATGGCCTGCCATCGGCCGACGGGCACGCCCTCGGCGCCAAGCGCGCGCTCGGCCCGGCCCCGGAACTCCTCGGGTGACACGTCCAGGCCCAACTGGTCGGGCCGGAAGCTCACCGTGTAGCTGTAGTAGGCCATCCCCCTCCCCTCGGGCACCACGGGGGTGGTGACGCCAGGGATGGGAGCCAGCAGCTCGCTCAGCAGGTCCGCGTTGCGACGGCGGAGATCGTTGTTCGAGTCCAAGCGCTTGAGCTGGCTGCGCGCGAAGGCCTGGCCGAACACGTCGCCGCGGTACATCCAGCCCATGCCATAGTGGATGTACTTCTGCTCTGCCCGCTCCCGGCCGGGTGTGACGACTTCGCCCAGATACTGCATCAGCCGCGCGTGGTGCGCGATGGCGTCGTCGTCGGTGGCGAACAAGCCACCGTAGCTCCCGGTCGTCAGTAGCTTGCTCGCCTGTAGCGAGAAGCCAGCGGCATCGCCGATAGTACCCGTCAGCCGCCCCTTGTACCGGGCGCCGTGCGACTGCGCGCAGTCCTCGATGACCTTGAGGCCATGGCGCTTGGCGACGTCGACGATGGGATCCATGTCCGCCGGCATACCGTGGATGTGCACGGGCATGATGGCTCGAGTGCGCTCGGTGATGGCACCTTCGAGCCGCGCCGGGTCCATGGTCCAGGTCTCGGGCTCGATGTCCACGAACACGGGAATGGCGTTATGGTGGAGCACGGCTGCAGCGGTGGCCCAGTATGTGAACGCCGGACAGATGACCTCGTCTCCCGGGAGTATCCCGCACCCTCCCACCGCACAGTGTAGGGCGGCGGTGCCGCTGTTGACGGGCACGACGTGCTTGACGCCGAGGTACGCGGCGAAGTCGGCCGCCAGGCCTTCCTCGTTCTCTTGCCGCTTCTGGCCCAGATCCTCGACCGCGACGGTCTCCGCAACCGCCCGGCGGTCCTCATCAGTGATATGCGGCCATGGGCGCACCGAACCGGGTGCCAGGATGGGATCCCCGCCCAGCGCTGCCAGCTTCGAAGCCATACGTGCGTGCCTCCCTCTCGTGCCTTTCGATGCGGCTGTCAGCCGACTCGACTCTCGATTCTGGCGAACTGAATGAAGTTGCCGCGTAGCAGCATCTCCGCATCCCTGCGGATCTCGTCCTCGGTGAGCGCCCAGCCAGTGCGGAGGACCGAATCGTACTTGCGGCACAGCACGTCCGCAATAACGGCTCGCGAATGCGACCACTTGTAGACGAGCTGATCCAGCACGCGGGCGTCGGAGTGCTGCGGGATGAAGCTCAAGCCCAGCAGTTCCAGCCGCTCGAGCGTCATCTCCTCGATGATGCTCGGGTTGTTCAGAAACCACCAGCACCCGAAAGGCATCAGGTTCGGGAACTTGCGAGCCGAGACGCACAGCTCGTGCTGGTTTTCCCGCGAGAGTAGCGTCACCAGGAAGCGCACGTCAGGACTCTGGGCGCACAGGGCCTCGACGGCGTCGACCGAGCATCGCCCGACGGCGTCGCCGGCCAGCCCCAGGCGCGGATTCACCTGCCGCTTCACGCCGATCATAAGGGCGAGCGGGAGTCCTCGCTCCCGGCAGAAGGGCATGATGCACTCGGCCATCATGCGCCCGCGCAGCGAGGCCTCGGGGAAGGTGTAATCCGAGGGCAGGGACATGGCCAGGTAGATCGGGTCCATGCGGTCGGCCCACTCATCGAGGAACCGTCTCGCGGTATCGCACAGGGCGCCGAGCGAGGTCACGGCGTGCCCGGCGGCGGCCAAAGCTGCGGCCACCGACTCCGGGGCGCCCATGAGCCGGTCGACGCGGAGCGCGGGCAGGAACCGTGGATCGCGCTCAACCCCCTCGAGCCAGACGGCCCGCTCGGCCGCATCGAACGGGTCATTCGTCATCACCACGTGGGAGACCCGAGCCAGCTCGAAAACACGCTCGATATGCTCTGCAGGACTCAGGCCTGCGAAGAACGCCTGATGACGTGCCAAGTCCCGCGCGGCGACATCGAGGCCAAATGCCGACAGCGTGGTCAGCACACCCCGGCATGCTTCGGAGACCGGGCTTCGTTCCAGGAACAGGGTCTTCCAGATGTGTCGGCACTGGTCCGGCGGGGCCAGGGCGAAGAACGCCTCCGGCGCCACCGAGGGGTTGGCCCGGCATGTCTCGGCGATGAGGTAGTGGTAGCGAATGAGTTCATCCATTCCCCGAAGGCACAGTGGTCCGAAGGCCTCCGGGTAGATGTGCGTGTGGATGTCTAGCACGGGCGTTTCCTGGACGGACTGCTCCACCACGGCGCGAAGTGCCTCCGGGTGGATGGCTCGCTCAAGCATGTGCCGACTTCCCTCCACCAGTCCCACGACTGACTACTTGCCTCGCACTACGGGTTCGCCCCAGGCCGCCCAGTCGCAGTTGAAGGACCCGTCGGAGTCCGTGATCAGCGTGAGCACGCAGGGCCGCCCGGCCCAGGGCGCCAGATCGCACGACAGCTCGCGCCAAGCACCCGGGAGCATCCTCGCGCGCGCGATTTGCGCTCCGTTGGCTTCGACGATGAATGTGACGCCTTCGGACTTCGCGCCGTCGCGCAGACCGACATAGGCATGGAACTCGGCGGGATCGCGGGGGAGTTCGAAGGGCACGAAAACCATGGTCGCTCCATGGTCGGGCGGGTGCGCGAAGATCCCGTCGCGGCCGATGCCACCCACAACCGAGGTGCCGTTCGCGGCGGTCGCGTGTTGCGGCGACTTGAGCGTCTCGCCCGAGGCCGAGACATAGGCCACGAGGCGCTTGGCCCTGCACAGATCGAGGGGAATCGCGGCACGCTTGGGCGCCTCGCGCAGCAGCACCGCCCCGCCCGGCCAGTGCGCGGGAAACGCGTAGCGCGGCCCCGGTGGCAGTGGGATCACCGACTCCACCCCGGCCAGGCCGACGGTCCATGCTCCGGGAGCGACGAGCTCGAGGTTGGCATCGAGCGCCACCTCCCGCACTATGCGCGGCATAAGCCATCGGGCCCAGTCGTATGTCGGACTGCCGGCCGGGCCGGGGTGAGCCGACAGCTCCAGCGTGATCGTCTCGCCGGCGAACTGCCGCAGATCGAGTTCGAGTTCCTGGGGCGTGGCCGTGGCGCTGTGGACCGAAGCGCGAACCTCAGTTCCGTCCCCACGCGCCACTGCGGTGAAGGTCACGCCGTCCGTCTTGTCCTTGCCGATGGCACCGGGGTCCATGGCGACCTGGCTGACGAAACGAGGGTCCCCGCCCGCGGGAAGGGTAACCGCGAACTCGGCGCGCACCGTGGCCACGCGCGGGTCGTCGGGCGGCGTGCCGTCACCCGGCCCGCCCGGCTTCCAGGGCGGATGGAGGAAGAGCCCCGTCCCGTCGGCCCGGACGATCCCGCCATCGGGTGCGTTCAGCGCCCCGCTCACCCTTGTCGGAGCACCCTGACGGGGGAACGACGCACATGTGGCCTCCGGGAGCGCGGCGGGGAGGGCCGCGATCACGCCCCCCGTCTGCCGCGTGCGGATGTAGACCAGCTCGTCCGTCGACACGGCGGTAGCGACCGAGAACCCCTCAGGGAGCGCCTCCACGTGCAGGGCCCCCATATCGCGGGGCTCGGGTAGGTATGGGTACCACTGGTCCGGGTCCAGCCCGATGATGCACTCCGCGTTGTAGGCGCGCCAGCCGGGGATGGACCCCGGTCCCCGTAGCTCGCCCACGCCCGTGACGGTCCGGCTGATCTCGCGTTCGCCCGCCAGGAGGCAGTGGTCGGAGCTGCGGACGACGCGCTCGCCGCCCGCCGCCCTGAACGGGAAGCACACATTCTGGGGCCAGTCACCATCCATGTCGGGTTCCAGACGACCATCGAGCCAGAAGCGCGCCTCATCGAAGAACTGCCGCGAGAAGCCCGTGGGGTCCGCGATCTGGGCGCGCTCCGGCTTCAGCGTCGGGATCACGCCCCAGTGCTCATACGCTTCGTTCCACGCGGCGTAGAGCTGGCCGCTGGTGGGCGGCGCGTAGCCCAGGTAGCCGTAGATGACCGTGTACGGCCGCAACAGGTACGAGGAGATCGGGTGCGCCAACCTGAGGAACGCGCGGTCCCACGTGCCATCGGCATGGTTGATGCCCCACGCGTGGCGCTGGGCAAACGCCTCATACCGGTAGGTGACCTCGTTGAGCCCTTCGCCGCTGAGTGCAACCTCGGGCAGGGCCTCCCGGAGTTCGCGGTGCAGGGCAACGTTGCCCGCGATCATGTTCATCCCGTCGACAAGACCGTTGTGGTCGTTGAAGATGCACAGTGTCTGGTCCAAGTGGAGCGCATCGACTGCGTGATCGGTACACAGGTCCTTCATCCGCGCGATGAACAGCTCGCGCCAGCCTTTGTGCGCCGGGTTGATGTAGGCGAACTTGATGATGGGATCTGCCCGGTCCCAGAGCCACCATTCCTTCTCGTGCGCACCCCAGGGGCTGCGGACCTGGTAGGGCTCGAAGTCGCCGTACAGCGGGTGGAGTGGGTCGCAGCCAAAGTAGTTGACGTGCAGCATCACGTGGTAACCGAGCGCGTGAGCTCGCGAGAGGAAGGCGTCCAGCCCATCGATGGGCTTGTCGTAGGTCGGGTAGTCGCGGTCGTAGCCCGCCGTGCGCCAGTCCGGGATGTAGAGCAGCGTCTGCTTCGGGTCGATGCGCGCGGCCAGCTCCTCGATGGTCGGTGCATCCATCCCCATGATGACGCAGCAGCGGATGTCCTTCACCCAGGCGGGCGATTGCTCGGCAACGCGGGTCGGGGCGAAGGCATGCTCGGCCCAGTCGCGGTACCGCCGAGCCGGCACGCGCCAGTCACCCTCGTACACGTTGACGTGCCAAGGCACTGAGACCAAGCCCAACACCGGCTCGAATGGCGCGGTAGCCATGGTGACGAACTGCAGGCGCCACCCGTCAGGCGTCCTCTGTACCGTCACCCGCTTGAACACGCCCAGCGTGTCGTCGCCCCAGACGTAGAAGCCGCGGCCTTCCCCCTCCACGATGACCAGCTGCGCTTCCCACGTCATCGGGTAGTCGAAGCTCATGGAGTCGATGGGCGCCCGTCCGTCCAGTCGCACCCCGGAGTTCCCCGGAACGATGATGCTCATGTTGAGCGGGATGTTGCCCGTCACCCAGGCCAAGCCGTACACGCCCCCTTCGGGAGACGAGCAGCGCTGGGTCAGCACGAGGTCGCCCGAGACGTCATCGACGGTTGAGGAGGCCTCTACCCACGTTCCCGGCAGGCCCTCAAATGCCGTCATGCGCCCGTCTGGCCCTTCTGCATCCACGGCGGCCCAGTGTTCGCGCGCGGTGCGGAGGATGCCCACACTCCGGGCATCGCCCGCTGGCGTCACAAACGCGTGACCCGAGGCATCGACCAGAGACGTCAGTCCGCCCGCGTCGATCCGCGCCACGTAGGCATTGCTCTGAACGGTCACCGCGCCGGCAGGGCACTGCGCCGTGCCCACAGCGGTCAGTGCCGCGATCCACGCGCCGACTCGAGCCATGAGAACCGCCTCTCCCTACCCGCCGAGGTACTCCCGGCCGAACTGGCGGCCGTGCGTGAACAGCGCATCGACGTTCTCGAGCGGTACCTCGGGCATGACCGAGCTGGTCGACGACAGCACGAAGCCCCGCCCGGGCCCGGCGATGGTGAAGGAACGCTCGACCGCGCGCCGTACATCGTCGGCCGTGCCGTGCGGCAGCGTCGAGGTCACCGATACACAGCCCCAGATAGCGATGGGGCGGCCCTTCGCGTCGCGGAGCCGGGCCATCTCGCCATAATCGACGCCGTGCTCCTCCTCGAAGCCCTGCAGGCCGATCACCCCGAGGTCGAGGACGTCGCCGAGGATCGGTCTGATGTCGCCGTCGCAGTGCCATACGATGCCGATGCCGGCCTCGACCAGGGGCTCCAGGCACCATTTCAGCTCCGGGAAGTAGATCTCTCTCAGCGCCGCCGGGGACATGATGGGGCCCTTGGCCGTGCAGATGTCCTGCCCGCCGTAGACGAAAGGGGCGAGGCCGTACCGCTCGCACGCCAGAGCGATGGCGTGGTTCATGAGCCGCCCCTGGACGGCCGTATGGTGGTAGTAGTGGTGCATCGCCTCGGGCCACAGCGCGGACGCGGCGAGGTAGTTCTCGTAACCCCATTGGCTGTAGCCGCCCATGAAGTCGGCTTGGCCGAAGCCATCGATGACCAACACGTCTGGGCCGAGCTGCTCCATTCGCTGGCGGATGTTGCCGCCGTAGGCCTCGGCGACCACCTCGACGTTGAACTCGCGCTCCACGGCCTCGTCGCTCGGCAACCGCTCGATGTACCTCAGCACGTCCTCGGGCTCTCGAAAGCCGCGGCGGACGTGCGGGTCGATGGCGTGCATCACCTCGCCCGCCTCCAGCCGCCGGTGTCCTTCGTCCGGGTAGTACCACTGCGGTACCAGGTTGGCACCGGACCGGCGGACATACGCTATGAACACTCCCTCGGGGTCATCCCAGTACTCGCGCCCCGCGACGTGGCTCATGTAGCGCGTGTGGGTCATCCAGCAGTAGTTGATGCACGGGAATGGAACGGCTTCGCGGTGGAGCGTGCCCAGTGCAATGTCCCGTCCGGTCATCCAGATCCACCCATCCCGGCAGCGTTCCGGCGACGAAACCAGGGTTCGGGCCGTCGGGCCTCGGACCTGCGCCCGGAACCCCGTCGGGTCCAGTGCGTTGTGCCTGAAGGGATCGCCCGCAACCAAGAGAGAGGACGGGGACCGCGATGAGGGCCATCGGGATCCACGAGTACGGCGGTCTGGACCGCGTCCAGCTCATCGAGGTCGATGAGCCCACCGCAGCGGATGGAGAGGTGGTGATCGACGTGCGCTCGGCGGCTCTCAATCACCTGGACGTGTGGGTCCGCAACGGCCGCCCGGGTCCAGGGCTGCCGATGCCCCATATACTGGGCTCGGACGCCGCGGGCGTGATCACTGCCGTGGGTGAGGGAGTGCCCCGATCACGGCTCGGCGAGGAGGTCGTGATCACGCCGGGCCTCTCGTGCCGCCGGTGTGAGGCCTGCATCCGTGGCGAGCACAGCGAGTGTGAGAGCTTCGGCATCATCGGCGCCAATCGCCCCGGAACCTTTGCCGAGCGCGTCGCGGTGCCGGCCTATTGCGCTCATCCAAAGCCAAGGGCTCTGAGCTTCGACCAGGCTGCCGCCCTTCCCGTGGCCTATCTCACGTCCTGGCGTATGCTCCTGAGCCGCGCCAAGCTGCGCCCTGGTGAGTCAGTACTTGTACATGGCGTTGGCGGCGGCGTCGCGCTGGCCGCGCTCCAGATTGCCAAGCTCATCGGTGCCCTTGTGATTGTAACTTCGTCGTCGGAGGAGAAGCTCGCCAAGGCGCGAGCGCTGGGGGCCGACCACTCCATCGATTACGGCGCCAGCCCCGACGTGGCCGGGGCCGTCCGCGAACTGACCGATGGCCGCGGGGTCGACGTCGTCGTGGACACGGTTGGCGCGGCCACGTGGCCGATCGACCTCAGCGTCGTGCGAAAGGGCGGCCGTGTTGTGCTGTGCGGTGTCACGACGGGAGCCGAGGCCCCTACCGACCTGCGTACCGTCTACTGGCGCCAACTCAGCCTATTGGGCTCCACCTTCGGGAACGACGAGGAGTTCCGACTTCTGCTGAACGCGACCGAGTCCGCAGGACTCCGGCCCGTTATCGACTCGACCTACGACATTGAGGACGCTGCGGACGCCATGGAGCGCATGGAGGCCGGCAAGCAGTTCGGCAAGCTCGTGCTGCGCGTGCCTCACTAGGCGGGCAGTGCCCTCGTAGCCGCCGCGGCAGGAACGACCTCGCTTCGTGCAGGTCATCCGGGCTTCGGCACCGCAATGCCATCGGTGTGAGAGCAGCCCGCGCCGCTCTGAGGTGAGACGTCGTGACGCGAAGGCAGTTCGTCTCTTCAGCCCTCAGCCTGCCCGGTGCGCTGACGCCTGTGGCCACGCCGAATCGATGCGAGCGCCGGTTCCGCTTCTTCGTCTGGAATGACATGCACGTACGGGCCCAGGGTGTCGCTGGACGGCCGCCCGGCTACCCCTGTGCCGAGGAGAAGGCACGGTGGGCGCTCGAGTGTGCTCTCGGCCTGCATGACATCGAGCCGCCTGACTTCGTGGTCTCGGCCGGCGACATCATCGATGGCGAGCTCGAGGACTTCGATCAGGACTTCCGGCACCTCCGGACGGCCATCCTCGACCGCCTACCCGTGCCGTTCCTCCCGTGCCTTGGCAATCACGAGAACGCGCAGGGCGAGGGGATCGAGGGCAGAACGGATGCCTATGACTGCTGCTTTGGTCCTGGCCGCCGGAACTACGCGTTCGCGTGCGGGGGCGTCGCCTTCCTCGTGCTGGACACCAGTGGCGCGCATCGGCAACCGGACGACGTGACGCGAGCACGCAACGCACTGGCGCGCCGAGCGCTGGAGCGCATCGGCAACATGCCGGTCTTCCTGCTAACCCACGTTCCGCTCATCCCCATGCGTGATGAGGCTGTCCTGAAGGAGAGCTTCGGCTTCAGCAGCTACAAGGTGCTCGATGCCGGCCTTCTGGATGTGGTGGAGGCCCACTCCGAGGCCGTGGTGGCCGTGCTGACCGGGCATCTCCATCTGACTGCGGCGGTGACGCGGCGTGGAGTCGCTCACATCACTTCGGGGGGCACCTGCGGCTATCCCGCCGACTTCGTGTCCCTCGACGTGTTCGACGACCGCGTCGACGTCGCGATGCACCGGGCGCCGGAGAGATGGCTCGATCGTGGCGGCGACATCCACGGCTTCCCGCGCTACGACCACGACTACACGGACGCGAGCCACCTGGGCCACGAGGAATACGTGTGGGGGAACCCGGATGAGCGTACATTGTCGATCCGGCTGGAGAGGGCGAAGCGGCCCCGTGGCACCGGGCCCGCCGGCCTGCAAGCCCTGCGGGTCGAGTGAACGCGGACCACAGGCGTCTCGGGGCGAACTGGACCGGAAACACGATCGGAGTGTGGCCGGCTCGGGCCATACCACCCCGCAAGAGACCTCGAGGCGGCTGCTCGAACGGCGTCGGGGGGCATCCTCGCCGCCGAGTCACCTGCCCAACCAGACCCGAGCCAGCCCACCCCAGTGGCACGCGCCCCCAACTGGAAGCACATGCCCAGCTATCCGGGCGGTGGGGGCACCAATCCACACATTCCCGGAGGGGAGCACCAAGCGGCTGAAAGCGCTCTCTTGCGCCCTATTCTAAGTTAACTGATCTGCTAGAGCGCGTCAATGGCGATCGCCGCAACCCGTAAGTCATGGTAACCCGGGCCCACTCACTCGGGCGCAGACACCATGGCGCACTCGGACTGAAGTGCGGCCAGCGACCGCGAGATCGACTCACGGGTGGAGGGGGAGAGGCTGTCCAACTCCAGCGCTCGGGCGAAGGCCTCAGCGGTCCACGCCATGGCCTCGCGCCGGGCAGCTTGCTGCCGCTGGACGCGGCCCAGCGGCGCCCGATAGCTCGGGAGCGGGGGAAAGGCCTGCGCCAGCCCAAGGTACTGAGCCAGCCGCCAACTGCGCTCCGCCGCTGCCAGGGCGTCGAGCACCTGACCCCTGGAGAGCTGGTAGCGCGCGTTGAGGCCCCATGCCCATGCATCCGTCGGTTGCTGAGTCGCAATATGGCGCATCACGGAGTCGAGCTCCGGGAGGCCGTGCCCCGCCTCCATGGCCGCATAGGCCATCTCCGACAGCCGTTCATGGGGGACTCTCGAGCCTTCGGCCAGCGCCAGCCCCGTAGCTGACCGGACGTGCGACCACATGGCTGTGGCCTCATCGGTGAAGCCCGACTTCTGCAGCGCCCATGCCGCCCACGCCAGGTTCGCGGCGGCATTGTCCGCGTTGAAGGCCCGCCGTGCCATGGGCAGAAGCCAGCCGGCAGCTTCGAGGGCACCGGCCGGGTCACCCAGCGCCGCACTACCGTGCGCGCACGCCGCCCACGCGAAGGCGCGCGCCGTACCGAACCACTCGGACCGCAACCCCACCTCGCGCAGTAGCTGACACGCCGGCACGACGATCTCGCCCCGCAGCAACTCCCGGGGCACCCCCGACGCCTCGGCCCTCTCGAGTGCGGGGGCGCGGAGCATCTGGGACCACACCTCGGCCGCGTGCTCCATACCAAGCTGGAACTCCGCGGATGCGGCAATCTGGGTCGACTCCAGAAGGTGACGGTATGCATCCAGCGGCCGGCCCGAGCGGAAAGCGCGATGAGCCGCGTGGTAGAGTGCCTCAGCCAGCCCCACGACCTCACCGGCTCGGCGAGCCTCGTCCGTCCACCGATCGCCGAACTCGTCGCCGCGGTCGTGGCGCGTCTGGAGCATGAGAAACGCCACGGACTTGGCCGGAGAGAACGGTGCTCCCTCGATGGCCCCGGCCAGGCGAGCCGACAGCTCAGGCGTCACCCCGGCCCCGCCATCGGCGATGAATGCCTCGGCAGTAACGGGAAGCAAAGCCATGGCCGGATCCGGGCCCTCCGGGAACGCGTCCGTGACCACCTCTGCCAGTCCCGACGCCCCGCGAAGATCCTGTGCCCGGATGATGTGCCAGAAGTAGGCCCGGGAGAAGAGGCCGGGGTCGCTCGCTTTCAGTGGCGTGGCCAGGCGACGGGCGCGCGCCGCGTCTTCCAGCGCCATGTCCGGGGCGCACTGGCACCGGTGAAGCTCCGACCGCAGGATCAGAGCATTCGCAAACAGCCCGGCAACCCTCTCGCTCGTCGTCCGAACCGCCGAGAGACGCTCGACCAGTTGGTTGGCCACGATCAAGGCTGTACCCAGGTGCCCATCGTGACGAAGCCTCCGGGCGCTGGCGAGCAGTTCCTCCCAGGCGGCGAAGTCCGGCGCCAGCACCCGTTCGGGTGTCTCGAGCCCTTCGGGCAGGGCAGGACCCTCCTGGGTCAGGCTGCCAACCCCCAACTGGAGGGCGCGCTCGATCTCCTGCACTCGACGGCGAGAGGGTCGTGCAGCGCCACTCAACAGCTGGGAGACATACTGGCTTGACTTGCCCCCAAGTCGTCTGCCCAACTCGGCGCGCGAAACACCTAGCGCGGCGAGGACCGATGCCAGTCTCGCGCGGAAAAGAATGAGTTCCTCTTCGGAAGGGGCTGAACTGCGCACTTTCGCCTCCGTGCGGAGGGCGAGTAGTGTGTCCCTGGCGGGATCCGCCCGCCATCGCCCCCCGGCACCATCAGTGTAACTTACTGAGTGTAAGCTGTCCAGCCGATCAGCCAGGAGAGGGGCCGACCGGAACTGCAAAGCAGGGGTGTTGACGCGGCCGATGGAGGCCGTGCGGTGATTCATCCGTCTTTCATCCCCGGCGTGCGGTCAGCCCTCGGCGCCGCCTCCGGATAGAGCTGCTTCGCACACTCCGGGCAGATCCCGTGCGTGAACTCAGCCTCAGAGTGATCGCGAATGTAGGCCTCGATCCGCGTCCAGTAGCCCTCATCGTTGCGGATCCTCGTGCACGAACTACAGATGGGTAGCAGTCCGCCAAGTGTCCGGACCGGGGCCAGAGCCTTCTGTAGCTCATCGATGGTCCGCGCGCTCTCCTCACTCGCCCGAGTGAGCTCATGAGTTCGCTCGCGCACGCGCCGCTCCAGAACCTCGGTGTTCGATGAGATGGCATCGGCCATCTCATTGGACCGCGCGGCCAAGAGACCTACCTCGCCCCCGTCGACTCGTGCGGCCCGGGCGTCGCTGTCTCCGGCTCCGAACTGCTCGACCGCTTCTGTCAGGCGAGCGATAGGACGGGACAGGCGGTGGCTCATCACCAGGCTGGCCGCTAGACACACGAGCAATGCGAGCGCGGCGAACACCACGGTGTCCCGCGGAATTCGCCCGGAGGAGGCGTAGACGGCCGAGTCCGGAGACGAAACGCCCGCCACCCAGTCCTGGTCCACGCACCGTACCAGTGCGGCACGCATCCGAGCGAGTAGGCCACCGTCTGGGGCCGACCGGACTGCAGGACGTTGTTGAGGGCCTGCGTCAGCTCGGGCCCGACGGGGTACTGGCGGATGCGCTCTTGCATGAACTGCCGGCTCGTGCGGAGTGAGTCCTGCTCGTCCTCCGATAGCTCGACGAGAGACGTGTACTCGTGGGACGGCTGACTGTGAACCAACACGATGCCTTGATGATTGATGAGGAATGCGTTGCGTCCCTGGGTGCCCAGCTCGGTCACCGCTTTGCGGATGTGAGTGCACCTGAGCTTTACCGCGAGGACACCGGTGATCGTCTCTCCGCGCACCACTGGTGATGCCGAGAAGACCCCAGGCACCCGCGTCAGCGAACCGACCAGCCAGTCTGTCTGGAAGTAGTCGCCGCCCAACGCGGCCTTGAAGTAGGGGCGGAACCCGAAGTTGCTGCCGAGCTACGACCGGTTGGTGGACGCGACACAAGGGCCCGTGCGGTCCATGGCGTAGATGTCGATCGGCTCCGAAGACAGAGCGCTCTGAAGCGCGAGCCATCGGTCGAACGTATCCCGGTCGGCCTCTGACCGCGGTCGTTTCGCCAGGAAGCCAACCACGTGGTCGGTGGCCGCCAGATGCCGAACAAGCCCCTGGTTCGCCGATACGTGGACGTCGATCCTGTCGGCGAGCCGCTGGGACAGCGCCAAGAGCCCGTCGAGTTCGTCGGTGGTAGCTTCGGACCGTTCCGAGACCAGCAAATAGGTGCCGAGCCCGATAACCGGAAGCCCCGCAACCGGCATGAACGACAGCGGCAAGCGTCGAAAGAGAGGCACGCCCACCGCAGCGCGCGAGAGGCGGGGGCGTCGGTCGGAACCGCTCAGCAAGCCCTCCCCCTCCCCGCGCCCGGCCCGGCTCGCATCACGCCGATCCGCGGCGGGCTACTCATCGGCAGGCCGCCGCGCGCCGTCCGGCATGAAGCCCCCCCGCGTGACCAGCCAGCAGTCGAACCCCACGGCTTGGTCATCGGGCACGCCGCCCACTGCGAGCACGTGTCGGCCGCGCGACATCTGGACCTCGCCCAGGCACACCCAGCAGAGCCGGAGCCATCCGTAGGCGCCATGGTCCTGGTACGGGACATGATCGGTCCAGACGGCCTCGAAGCCGCACTCACTCCACGTCCCATCGTCCCAACACCAGCGAAAGGGCGCGCCCTGCCCGCGGCACCAGAGCGTGTAGCGTCCGTCTTCCGGCACGGTGATCTCCCACTGCACCTGCAGGTCCTCGACTCCGTGGTGGCTGAGCCACGCGTTGCCGGAGAGCAGAGCCTGCTGGGCCTCGGTCATCGGCACCGTCGCGCCGCCGGTGGGCACGTTGTGCTCGAAAGCGTCCTCGCCTTCCCACCAGATCCAGCCGGGCCCATCGGTCTGCGCTCCGGGCTTCGGCCGGATCCGGCGAGCGGGAGCAGGCGCTGGTTCACCCTTCCGGTCACCGTCTACCACCTCGATGCTGATGCGGTCGATGTACGTTCGATGGGCCACATTCCAGCCACCTACGGGAACAAGCCACACGTAGGCGGCGCCCATGTGCTCTTCCTTCGGCGTGGCCTCGTAGGACTCGCCTGCCGTCAGTCTGCCCCGGGCCTCGTGCCACTGGTCGTCGGCCAGAAGCTGGCCGTCCGGCCCGCCACCATCGAGCGTGGTTTGCAGCACCCTCACCGGTGCAGGGGCCGGTGCGTTGTGCAGTGCTTCATGCCAGACCCACACCTCTACGCGCCACGGGCCTGTCCATCCGTTGGTGCGGTACCACAGCGACAGCTCGCAGTCACCGGGCGGAATCTGGGAGAGCGTCATCGGTGCGGCACCGCGGAAGCGCACGTTGGGCGAACCGGACTCGTTCCAGAGCTTCGCGCTGCACTCGCCGAACTTGGCCTCGGTCGGGTCGCCGGTCTCCTGCGTGTCGACCTCCGCCACGACCACATCATTCCCTGCTATCTCGGGCGACCAGTACTCATCCAGCAGGACCAGATCAGCGCGTGCCGGGTGAGGCAACGCGACGCAAAGCAGAAGGCCAGACCCAATGAGGTACTTCACTGCAAGCCCCTCCCCGCGGAGCAAGCACTCCGCACTCACGGATGGTCGGGCAGCAGACAAGGCCGCCGCGCTGGCCCGCGACTTTGGGCCGCGCCCCCAGGAACCTGTATCGCTCTCAGGCGCCCGGAATGGGAGCCTCTAGCGCTCCGCGGCAACGGTTAACACCACGGCACTCGCGGGGGGCACCACCCACCGCACCGTGTCTCCGTGCCTTGCGACCTGCCGCGGTCCGCCAGCCGGGTGCGCCTGCGAGATGCGGCATCGGCCCCTCTTGCGCCAGCCAGTGCCCTCCTCGGTCAGGGCGAACTCCGCCTCTCGTGGCTGGTCGCCCGGGTTGAAGAGGAACACGAGCCCGCGATCGCCCACGATGTGCGCCGAGCCATCGACGCGGTCCGGCTCGGGCCACTCGGGGAGGTCGCGCCGCACTTTGAGGAGCTCCTCTTGGGCGCGTGCCCAGTCCAGCCAGCGCCGGATGGTGGCTTTGTCCCTATCGGGGATGCCGGACTTGGTCGGCATGTAGAACAGCAGGTTCGGCGACGACGAGATGGCGCTCAGCAGGATGTAATCGAGGTGCTCGCTCGACCAGACGAGCGGCGTGGTCCGGTCGGCCCGGCTGGGGAACAGCAGCGGCTGGTCGATATAGTGCGGGACGAAGTGGTGGTGGACGCGGTAGCGCGACCACCGCCGGATCTCGTCGCCCGCCTGCAGGTTCGAGGCGCCCGTACCCGTCTCGAGGAGTGTGAAGCACACATCCACGTTGCGCAGGCTGAAGACGCCCAGATCCTGCGCTGGCCGGCACGTGAAGATAAGGGTGTCCGGCCGCTGGGCGCGCACATCGGCGAAAAGGCGATCGAGCGCGTTCTGACTGGCCCAGTTCGCGTCGCCCGGCAGGTGGTCGTGCGTGGCGGACATGCAGTCAACAGGCACGATGCTCGAGTACCACCCGCCGTCGCCGAAGAAGCTACCATCCATGGCCCAGCCGCGGTAGAGCCCCGTGCTGAAGCCCTCACGATTGATGCGCGAGAGCCACTCGAAGAAGGGCCGGTTCGCGACGCAGTTGCCCTTCGCGGGCGCGATGATCCAGATGGCGCGCGACACTGGCCCGGGCGTGAGGAGCCAGTCGGGCTGGTCCGCGCGGAAGGGTCTCCCGAGCGGCGACCAGTGGTGGGTGTTCGTCATCGACGACCACATGACGGCGCCCATGCCGAGGTCGCGCGCATGCTCGAGCAACCGTCGTGCCCGCGGTCCAGGGGTGTAGTGGTCGTCGGGCCCGAGGGCGTTCATCCGCTCGGTCTCGCCGCCCCACGGGTGCGATTCGGAGAACCAGTCGATGCCGCAATCGGCCAGGAACTCCAGCGACCTCATGTCGGCCTCGACGTCCTCATCGGAGGCATAGGGGCCCTGCTGCATCTCCGAGTGCCACCCGCATGCCATGGGGACGAAGCCGTGACGCGGTGGTCCGAGCCAGGATTCGGTCATCGCCACCATGGCGGCCGACTCCGAAGCCAGAGGCACGATCCCGGGCTCGGCCTCGCGCAGTTCGACCGGCGCGCCCGGGTCCGAGGGCGAGCAGCGGATCGGAGGCGGCAGAGGACGGGTGTCCGCCTCGCTGCGAGCGCACACGCCCAGGTACATGGCCTCACAGGGCACCGTCTGCCCGGCCGATACCTTCACGCTCGGCAAGTAGGCAAGCTCGATGGCGTTGCCGCCCCCCGTCGACCGGTCGAACGGCATGGCGAGGCCCGCGAACAGGCTACCGCGCCCTGTCCGGCCGAAGAAGGTGCTACACGGCTCAGCGCCCGGCACGCGGCCGAACTGCGGGTAGCGGTAGCGGACGAGCTCCAGCCCGGGCGCGGCGAACGCGGGACGGCTGACCGTCACTTGGCGGAGGGTGTCATCCCGGGTGAAGGTCAGCGCGAGGCGCTTCTCGACGAAGTGGTTGGCGGGCCCGAGGGTGTAGGACAGGTCAATCCGCACACCGTCGGCCTCATACCTAGCCCTGACCGATGTGCGGTCGGCGGAGAGTGACGCGCGCCGGGCATACGCTTGCTCGATGGTGCCGCTGCCGAGCTCGATGGCGAACTGGTCGCCCTCCACCGTGTAGACCTCGCCGGTCAGGCGGTTACGGACGGCGGTCAGCGCAAGGGGATCGGAGCGGAACTCGAGGCGGAGCGCCCTGTTCTGGAGCACGAGGGGCTCTGCCGCCGTCCAGGCAACGGGGATCAGCGCAGCCACGCAGACCGCGTGCGGCACCGTGGGCATGTCCATCACTCCGCCCGGCTCTTCCCCCAGCGTGCGGCATTCGCCTGCCGCTCTGTCGAGGACGCGAGGCTTCCCACGCCGAAGACTGCCGGCGATGCTGCTGGAAGGGGGCCTACGCGTGCGCCGCCGGGAGTTCTTGAAGGCGATGGCGGCGGGCACCGTGCTCGCGGCGCGCGCGAGCGCCCAAGCCACCCAGGAGGGACCACCGATGGCGGCCGACGGCCCGAAGGTCCAGTGGGAGCTCATGCTCCCCCACGAGATGAAGGCTGCGCTCGAGGCCTGCCCGACGGCCTTCGTGCCTCTTGGGACACTCGAGTGGCACGGCTACCAGAACGCGCTGGGCCTCGATGCCCTCAAAGCCCACGCCCTGTGCGTGCGCGCCGCGAGACAGGGCGGCGGGATCGTGCTACCACCGCTCTATGGCGGCGTGGGTGGGGTCGCCGAGCCCTACACGGTGGTGATGGAGCCGGAGCCGACGTTCTCGTCCCACCTTCTCGAGCCGTGGCTTCGAGGCATCCTCGCCGAGCTCAAGCGCATTGGTTTCCGGGCCGCTATCGTGCTGACTGGCCACTACGGAGCGTCCCAGCAGATCGCGGTCCGCGAGACGGCCGTCCGCGAGAGCCAGCGCCTGGCGATTCCGATCCTCGGCACGCCCGAGTACCTCCTGGCCATGGACGCCGGCTATCTCGGCGATCATGGTGGGCGGTTCGAGACATCGCTACTGATGGCACTCCATCCTGAGCTCGTGGACCTGTCCCGCCTCGAGGGCCCGCCGCCCTACAGGGGCATAGGCGGCGGCGACCCGAAGCGTGAGAGCTCAGCTGACGAGGGGGAGCGGGTCTCGAAGGTGATCGTCGACCGCCTGGCCCGGCTGGCGAGGCACATGCCACGGTGGGATGACACGACGCGCACGGCCTTCATCCGAGCGGAACAGGCGCTGGTTAGCCACCAGCTCGAGCTGGGCGGTCGCGCCGGCGATGCGTGGGCGGCCTGGCACGACGCGCGCCGCTACGTCCCCTACGGCGAGTGGGTCGCCGCCGAGCGGTTTGCCGAGATCGAGGCGATGGCACGGCTGCCTTAGGCGCCGTTCAGGGCCGGCGCGGCACCGGGCCGCTGGCCGTCTCACACTCCCTGTTCCAGCAGATCGGTCTCGGTAACCTCGCCCGTGTCGGGGTTCACGCGGAGGGTCTTCACCTCGAAGGGTGAAAGCGCGACCGAGAGCTCGCCGCCCAGCCAGGGCAACGACAGGCGCGTCTCGCGCCCCTGGCCGGTGGGCTCATAGAGCCGCAAGATGAGCGCCTCATCGTCGCCCTCAGCCCGCTTGGCGGCAGACAGCACGACGGCGTCGTCGCTGAGTGTGACCAGCGGCTTCGGCCGCTCCCCCGTACCGCTGGGGCGGAAAGAAAGCACGAACGGGCACTGCTGATGGACCTGGGCCTCGCGATCCACGGCGGCCAGTCGCGCCTCGGCGGGTCCTCCGTTGATCCAGAACCGGAACACCCGTTCCCCCTGGTCGATGCGCGGCGAGAACCGGTCCTGCGGAACGATGGGCCGGTCAAAGATGGGATGTCCCGAATAGGCGGGCGAGTGGAGCAGCGTCATCCGAAGGCCGTCCTCCGAGAAGTCGGAGCCGTAGGTCCCCTCATTGATGCAGGTCAACGCTCTCGAGCCGTCCCTCGAGACGGCCGCCGTCCACTGCTGGGCCACGGCTTCGTCACCGTTGGTGGGCAGCTCGGTGACGGCGAAGGCGGTCTGGCCCACGTAGCGATAGTCGCCCGGAGGCACCGGGATACTGAGCTTGAGCATGCGGTCCTTCTCCGCCCAGAAGACGCGGATCTCCACCTCAATCTCGGTGCCCTGCTTCGGCAGCTTGTAGCGCTGGCAGACGGCCGACTGTCCGTAGGCCATCACGGCCTCAACCACCGTGCGCACGGGGCCATCCTCGACGATGCGGACCGAGGGCAGCAGGCCCGAAGTCACTCCGGAGAACCGGGTGCCCTCCTCCGGTGACATGAGCTCGAACCGCCCGATAACCTCGCGATAGCCCCGGACGCCCATACCCCATGGGTCCTCGTTATCGCGCATGACCAGGGGCTCGAACGCCCGGGGGCCGACGTAGTCGAGTCCGCCGATGCGGAGGCGGTCCACCAGGCCTGTGCGCGCGTTGACGGCAACCTCAAGCTCCTCGGTTCGGAAAAGGTACGCGTCGTCGACAATAGTCGGCAGTGCGGGCTTCTTCGGGAGCACTTCGAGCTTGGTGTCGAAGCGGTTCATCTGGGACGGCGCCAAGGTGGCGCGGAAGGCCACTCGCTTGCGCCAGTCCAGAGTGAGGTTCGACTGCTCCTTCTCGCACTGGCACGGCACCGCCACACCGTTCTGATGCACGAGGGGATTCGTAAAGGTGTCCTCCCAGTTTTGGTCGGCGAGCTGGAACTCGACCTCAAGAATGGTATCGACTGCGAACGGGTGGGGGTTGTAGGCAAGGATCGCGATCTCCCCATCGGCGGGTGCGGGTTGGCCGGAGCATAGGGCGAAGAAGGCTCGGGCCCGCAGGCGGGACGCGATCTCGAGGCCGTGGTCCAGAAGGCGCAGAGCCATCTCCTCCACCGTGGGTGCCGACGATCCCGGGAGGATGTCGTGGAACTCGCAGGTCAGGAGATCCTGGAGCGCCTCGGAGATCTCGTCCGATGGGTAGTCCATCAGGCCCTGTACCCAGGCCGATGCGGCCATCTTCTCCAGGGTGTACAGGTCGCACTCAAGCCGGCGGTGCTTCTGTTTGATGCGGACCATCGAGGTGTAGCAGCCCGGCCCCCACGGGTTGATGTCGCGGCGCCATTGGGGGAAGTCGCCACGGGCCGCCCGCTGGCCAGCGTGGAATCCCTCAGGAGTGGAATGGACGATGCCGTGCTCAGGGTGCTCCGCGAGCAGTGACGCCAGGTCACGCAGGTCGTTGCGCGATGGTCCGCCTCCGTGGTCGCCGACACCCCAGAGGACCAAGCCGCAGGGCTCGTCCGGGTGGTCGGCAAGCCACGCCTCGACCTTGTTGCGCGCGCCGCCCAGAGGGGAGTTGTACCAGACCGATGACCGGGTGGCGAGCACCTCGGAGCCATCCGCGCCCACCCAGATGAACGTGTCCTGCGGCAGCTCGATCTCACCCGGCCCGGGGCGGCAGCATAGATAGCCCTCATAGCCGCTCTTTCGCAGGATCTGTGGCAGGCCCCAGCAGTGGCCAAAGGAGTCGAAGTTCACGGCAACCGTCGGGACCGCGTTGAAGTGACTGCGGAAGTAGCGCCGCCCGGCCAGAATCTGCCGGACGAACGACTCACCCGAGGGCATGTTGCAGTCGGGCTGGAGATACCAGCCGCCGCAGATGTGCCACCGGCCCTCGGCCACAAGGCGCTGGATGCGGGCAAACAGCTCGGGTTCATACTCCTCGATCCACCGGTACAGGATGACCTCGTTGTGGTTGAAGATGAAGCCGTCGAACTCCTCGCACAGATCGGCGGCAGTGCGGAAGGTCGACACGGCCTCGGCGGCGCCCTCTTCCCATTCCCACAGCCACACGGGGTCGAGGTGAGCATTGCAGACCAGATGCACTTGGCGTGCTGCCACAGGAAGCGCCTCCTTCGTGGTACCGCACGGGCGGGCTGGCGTATGCATTCGGGACAGGCCGGCCGAATAACCTGCCGGAGGCGCGAGCGTGCGGCACCGCGAATGGAACCGGGTCGCCGCCCGAAGGTACGTGGGAGCAGCGCCCATCCTGTGCCAGGGCCTGCCCGTGACCGGGTTGGCATCATCGGGCGCGCCGGGCGCCCCTTGCGTTCGGAGGGTGGGTCGTCATGAACTCGGGAGTGACGCGCAGGCAGTTCGTGAGAGCATCGGCCGCGACCTTGGCGGCCACTGCGCTCAGCTCGTCTCGTGTGCTCGGCGCTAACGAACGCGTCCGGGTCGGGTTCATCGGTGTCGGCAACCGCGGCGGGCAGCTCATCGAGGCGCTCCGGCCGCACAAGGATGCCGAGATCGTCGCGTTGTGCGACGTATACGAGCCCCACCTGCAGAAGTGGGCTCAGGAGTGCGGCTCCTCGGCCCGCGTGTTTCGTGACTTCCGCCGCATGCTGGACCTCCGCGACCTCGATGCCGTGTTCGTGGCAACACCCGACCACTGGCATGCGATCCAGACCATCAACGCCTGCGACGCCGAGAAGGACGTCTACGTCGAGAAGCCCCTCTCCATGACCGTAAGGGAGGGGCGTCGCATGGTAGAGGCGGCCCGGCGCAGTGGCCGGGTCGTGCAGGTCGGTGTGCAGCGCCGGGCCTCGCGCATGTTCTCGGACCTGGCGGTCGTCATCCGGAACGGCGTCGTGGGCAAGGTTACTGTGGCCCGGGCATACCGCATCACGAACATGTTCCCCTCGGGCATCGGGCGGCTTGCCGACACGGAGCCGCCGGACAACCTCGACTGGGACATGTGGCTGGGACCGCGGCCGCGGCGGCCGTTCCGGGCGAACATCGCCCCCTACAAGTTCCGCTGGTGGGATGCCTACTCGTCCCAGCTCGGCAACTGGGGCGTGCACTACTTCGACCTGCTGCGCTGGCTGCTCGACGAGGAGGCGCCGGCCTCGGTCTCGTGCCACGGCGGGCGGTTCGCCGTCGACGACGACCGGACGATCCCCGACACGCTGCATGCCACCTACGAGTTCGCGTCGGGCCGCCTGCTGCTGTTCGGGCAGTACGAGGCGAGCGGGACCTCTCCATTCGCGCGGAATGCTGAAGTGGAGCTTCGCGGCACCCTGGGCACCGTGTTCGCCACCACGTCGAGTTACGAGATCCTGCCGGAGACGGCTGGGCAGTTTGGGGATCCGAAACCCCTACCCGAGGCCACGACTGTGAGAGCCGACGAGGGCGACCTGACCGTGGCCCACATCCGTGACTTCCTCGACTGCGTCAAGTCCCGCCAGCGCCCCAGAGCCGATGTGGAGGTCGGGCACCGTTCGACCACCTTCTCCCACCTGGGGAACATCGCGCTCGCCCTCGAAGCTCGCGTGGAGTGGGACGCCAAGCGCGAAAGGTTCACCCGTCCCGACGAGGCCAACAGACTACTGCACTATGAGTACCGGAAGCCTTGGAGGCTGGGTTAGCGGTCGCTCATGCCGTGAAGGCGTTCTCGATGAGCTCGATGCGCTCGGGGCGCTGGTCCCGGTCGAGGAAGACCTCGGCCACATCGAAACGGCACGGTGGCTGTCCCAGGCGATGTGCGGCCAGGTATGCCTCGGCCGTCCGGATCACGTTCCGTTGCTTCGCGGCGGTGACGGTCGCGCCCGGACGATACGGGGCGCCGGCTTGGCGGGCGCGGACCTCAACGAACACATAGGTGGCCCCGTCGCGGGCGATGATGTCGATCTCGCCTCGGCGCGAGCGGAAACGGGTCGCCACGATCCGCAGGCCCTTGTGCCGGAGGAACCGGCACACCGTCTGCTCAGCGGCAAGGCCTACCTCGGAGGTTCCTCTAGGCATCCAGGTTGAGCCTCGCCTCGGTCAGTTCGCGCACGGGACCGAAGGATCGGCGGTGGATGGGGCACGGGCCATGGAGGCGCAACGCGTCGAGGTGTGCGGCCGTACCGTAGCCCTTGTGCTCATCGAAACCATACTCCGGGTACTGCGCGTGGTACTCCATCATGATGCGGTCGCGTGTGACCTTGGCGACAATGGATGCCGCGGCCACCGAGGCGGAGCGCTGATCGCCCCGAACCAGGCTTCGCTGGGCAAGACCGGCGCCCGGTATGCAGTAGGTGCCGTCGACGAGCACGTAGTCGACTCGAGTGCGGAGGCGCTCGACGGCCATTCGCATGGCCCGCAACGTCGCCTGCAGTACGTTGAGCCGGTCAATGTCTCCGGGCTCGATCCGGGCCACGCTCCAGGTCAGAGCCTGTTCGTGGATGAAGGCGATCACATCGTCGCGCTGCGCCGCGCTGAGCCGCTTGGAGTCCCGGATCAGGCCCACGGGTGCGTGTGGCCTCAGGATCACGGCGGCCGCGACGAGCGGGCCTGCCAGGGGCCCCCGTCCGGCCTCATCCACCCCCGCAACGCGGAGGAGACCTCGGGCCCATAGCTCGTCCTCAAAGCGCAAGAGCGGATGGGCCCCCTTCCCCCGACGTGGACGTGGGGGGGGGAACAGCGGCGGTTGCTCCTCCCGGATCAAGGCGACAGACCTGCCAAGCCCCGTCTGACCAGGCGGGCGCGCTGAGGGGGCCATAGCACCGCACTGGCCTTCCCCTCGATCAGGTCGAGCGAAAGGAACCCCCACTGGCTGCTATCGTAGCTGGCGTTCCGATTGTCGCCAAGCACGAACAGCTTGCCCTCGGGCACGACCACCTCGCCCTGGTGAACGTTGAGAGCCAAGCTGTTGTGGTTGGGTCCCGGGAAGGGTAGATATCGCATCGGTTCGGCCACATAGGGCTCCGCGAGCGACGTGCCGTTAAGGAGCAGGTGACCGTCTTGGTCGGCCCGTATCCGGTCACCCGGCAACCCGATCACCCGTTTGATGAGCCGCTTCTGCCCCGGTCTGAGGTCCGTGGCGGCGGGTGGCGCGCGGAAGATGATGACATCGCCGCGCCGCGGCGCGCAGTAACGTGTTCCGATCTTGTTGGCCACGATCCGGTCTCTCTCGTGAAAGCCCGGTCGCATGCTGCGGCCATCACCAGGGATGCCCACCACCTCCACGACGAAGGGGCGGACGAGCAGAAAGAAGAGGGCCACCCCCGAGAGGGCGCTGTCGGCGACAGACCGCAATCCCGAGGGCTCCAACTGGCCCCGGCGCCATTCCCAGACCCGAACCGAGACGCAGAAGCCCACCAGGACGAGCAGCAGCACCGCAACGGAGGCTCCGTTGGGGTCCACAGCACCGTCCTCCTATGAGAGGGGCTCTTCTACGCCGAAGGGGATGGGCTTGGGCCGGTCGGACAAACGGCGCCATCCGAGCCGCTTGAGGTCGAACCCGCCGCCCTCCGCGCCAGGCTCCTTGGGCGGCCATGAGAAGAACACCAGCAGCGCCTTGCCCAGCACGTTCTCCCGCGGGACGAAACCCCAACGGTGACCGTCGTGACTCTGGTTCCGGTTGTCGCCGAGGACAAAGTAGGCACCCTGGGGCACCACGACCTCGTCGCCGTCGATGGGCAGGGTGCCCTCCATGTAGTCCTCGGGTGCCGGGTAGGTGTACAGGGGCCGCTCCCGGACGTATGGCTCATCCTGGCGCTGACCGTTGATCTCGACATACCCGTCACGCACGCGAATCCGGTCGCCGGGCAGGCCAATCAGGCGCTTGATGAAGTCCTTCTCCTCCGGTGAGCCCGACGAGGTCTCCAGTGCCTTGGGCGGCGCCTTGAACACGACAATGTCCCCGCGCTTGGGTCCCAGGTACCGGTAGACGAAGCGGTTGACCAGGATCCGGTCGTTAATCTTGAGCGTATCCTCCATCGACCGCGACGGGATGTAGAACGCCTGGATGACGAACGGCCGGATAATGAAGAAAACCAGGGCCAGCGCGATGAGTGCCGAGTCGACAAACTCGATCAGCGAACGCCTCGTCTCCGGCTTGAGTCCGCCATCGAACCGCAGAGCCATCCGGATGATAACGAGCACGCCAATGAGCACACAGACCTTCCACGTCGAATCGAGCATCGGCATGGCCCCACCTCCCCAGGTCTAGAACGTCCGAGCCGGGCACACGCCTACCGGAAGCGGCGCTCCTTGACCTTGGTGGCTTTCTTGCCAATGCGCGAGCGCAGGTAGTACAACCTCGCGCGGCGGACCCGACCGTAGCGGACGACCTCGATGTGGTCAATGCGGGGTGAGTCAGCCAAGAAGGTGCGCTCAATCCCAATGCCCGCCGTGACGCGGCGAACCGTGAGTGAGCGCCGCGTGTGCTTGTGGTTGCACTTGAGCACGATGCCCTCGAACACCTGGACGCGTTCGCGGCCTCCCTCGACGACCCGCACATGGACACGTACCGTGTCGCCCGTTCGATACTTGGGCAGCCCGGGCCGCACCTGTTCCTTCTCGATCTCGGCGATGATGGGGTTCATGGATGTTCCTCCTGATGGTTCTGGCCCGCTCCGGCGTCCGAAGCGTCGAGATAACGAAGATACTCCAGATCCTGCCGGCTCAGCCGGGCACTCTCGAGGAGGTCCGGACGCCGGTGCCGTGTTCGCGCCAATGCCTCTCGGCGGCGCCACCGTTCCACTTCGGCATGGTGGCCAGACAGCAGGATCTCGGGCACCCGCAGTCCGCGGAACTCGCGCGGCCGCGTGTAGTGCGGGTAGTCCAGCAGTCCGTCGCCGGCGAAGGAGTCCTGCACCGGGGAATCCGGGTGTCCCAGGACCCCCGGGACCAGCCGTGCCACCACATCGACCACCACGGCAGCCGCGAGTTCGCCGCCGGTCATCACGTAGTCACCGATCGAGAGCTCCAGATCAGCCGCAAGCACATAGACCCGCTCGTCGATCCCCTCGTAGTGACCGCACACCAATATGAGGCGAGGCTCCTCGACCAGGCGCTCGGCCAGCCTCTGCGTCAGCCTCTCGCCCTGGGGCGACAGGATGACGGTCAATCCGCCAGGGCCCGGCGGAAGCGCCTGAACATGCTCAATGGCTGCCACCAGTGGCTCGGGCTTCATCACCATGCCCGCGCCGCCGCCGAAGGGCGCGTCGTCCGTCGTCTTGTGCCGGCCGGTCGCGAAGTCCCGGATATTCGTGATGCGCACACTGACGAGTCCTCGCTCCCTCGCACGCCCCAGAATGCTCGTGCCGAGGGGGCCCGACAGGCTCTCGGGGAACGTGGTCAGGATGTCGAAGACCATCAGATGCCCAACTCCGGCGCCAAGCCAGCGGGTGGGTCGACCGTGATAACGCCCCCGGCCAAGTCCACCGAACGGATGACCTCCCTCACGGCAGGGATCATCGCATGTTCCGTCACGTAGACATCATGTGCGGGAAGGAGCAGGACATCACGGATCGTCCCCAACTCCCTCCCGTCCATGGTGACGACGCGAAGGCCCAACAAGTCATCGACATAGTACTGGCCCTCGGGCAAAGGCACCCGCATCTCCGGGCGAACCCGCAGCTCCGCGTGCCGGTATCCCTCGGCGGCGGTCCGGTCCTCGACTCCCCGGAGTGCCAGTCGGATCTCGTCGCCCTGGATCGTGACGCTCACCACCGAGGCCATCTCGCGGCGGCCGTCGGCGAAAGCCACACACACGTCGGTGAGCTGAGCAAACCGTTGGGGGTCATCGCACAGAGGCAGGACCTTCAGCTGGCCTCGGATACCGTAGGCCGTCCGGACTCGGCCGATGACCACCGACCAGTCGCTCAGATCATTCACTTCACGCCTCGGATCTCGATGACCACGTCGTCCTTGACCACGATGGCGGCATCCCCCAGCACCTCGGTGATGTTGTCGCCCTCCTTGATCTCGATCTCACTCTCAACGTGGCCTTGCTCATACTCCGAATCCAGTTCGAGTGCCTCGGCCTCCTGCAGCCGCTCGAGAATCTCACCACGGAGCGACTCGTGGCGTCGCTTCTCGGCAGCCACCTGCTCCTTGAGCGCCATGGCGCGCTTGATATCGCTCTTCTGGACCTGCTCGATGTAACCACGGGTCTGGAAGTCGATCTGCTGGATGCGCATCTCGACCGACTCAGCCGCCTCTTTGAGGTCGGCGATAAGCTTGCTCTTGAAGTCCTCCGTCACGATCCGAAGGATCCCCACCGGTCTCCGAACAATCAGGCTGGGCATCTTGGCTTGTGCTCCTCTGGGCAAGTCTGTCTTCCGGCGAACGCATGCCATCCGGACGGAGGCATGCGTCGAAGCGCCGGTGGGTCCCTCCGCAAGCCATGGCGCCCCCCTGCACGGGCGAGGCCGATGCGGAAGGCAGGGCTACGAGGCGATCTCGACCGTGCACTTCCTGCGGGATCGGCTGGACGCGGCGCGCACGATCTGGCGAAGGGCGTTGGCGATGCGCCCCCCCTTGCCAATCACCTTGCCGATGTCCTCGGGTCCCACGCGCAGCT
Source organism: Armatimonadota bacterium (assembly GCA_029547025.1). Lineage (GTDB taxonomy): Bacteria > Armatimonadota > Zipacnadia > UBA1398 > JAKPQA01 > JAKPQA01. The sequence goes on along the minus strand of JAKPQA010000215.1, from coordinate 4,952 downwards.
GATATACCACGGACCGGTCCTGCTCCACCCGCATCACGCTGACATCGTCCGGGCTGTCCACCAGCTGCCGGGCGATGAAAGCGACCAGCTCCTCGAACGGAGGAACATCGGCGGCGTCCGAAGCCCCAGCCGCGTCACAATCCGCCGACGCTGGCGAGGGTTGCGCGGACGGATCCCGCGGCACCGGCCGACTACTCCGACGGCGTCTCATGGGCTCTCGACTTGGCCTCCTCAAATGCCTGGAGGATACCCTCCTGGCGAAGGAGCGACCGTGCCGTCTCCGACGGCTGGGCCCCCACACCGAGCCAGTACAAAGCCCGATCCTTGTCGATGACGACCTCTGCCGGATCGGTCAGTGGGTTGTAGTGTCCGAGATTCTCGATGAACCGACCGTCGCGCGGAGCTCGAGCGTCCGCCACCACCACCCGATAGGCCGGCGCATTGCGGCTCCCTGTCCGCCGCAGGCGAATCCTCACCATTTGCACGTGCCTCCCAGCACTCTCACGGATGCGAGCCACTACAGGTGGCGTCGACCCGACAACGGGCCGCGTCTATCTGGAGCGGCTTCGCTTCTTGGACTTCGTTGCACGAGCGCTCTTGCGCCGCATGGGTCTCGCGCCATGGAGGCCCCGGCCCGCCATGCCCTGCTGAGCCCCCATCATCTGCTTCATCATGACTTGGGTCTCGTCGAACTGCTTGAGCAGGGAGTTGATATCGGCGACCGTGGTTCCGCTGCCGCGCGCGATGCGCTTCTTGCGGCTGCCGTTCAGCAGCCCCGGATTGTGTCGCTCGTCGGGAGTCATCGATCGGATGATGGCCTCAATCCGATCGAGCTCCTTTGGGTCCACTTCCTCGTCCTCCAGGGCCCCGGCCCACCCAAGCCAGCTCTTTGGAAGCATCTCGAGGATCTGGTTGAGCGGTCCGACGCGCTTCATCTGCTGGAGCTGCTCAAGGAAATCCTCGAGGTCGAAGCGGTCCTGGAGAACCTTCTTCTGGAGCTCAACCGCCTTGTCCTGATCGACGGTCTCCTGGGCCTTCTCAATCAGGGTGAGTACGTCACCCATACCCAGGATGCGCGACGCGATGCGCTCCGGGTGAAACGTTTCGAGCGCGTCGAACTTCTCGCCCACCCCGGCGAACTTGATGGGCTTCCCGGTCACGGCGCGTAGTGAGAGGGCCGCGCCGCCGCGGGCGTCGCCATCGAGCTTCGTGAGCACGACACCATCAACATCCACCGTGCCACAGAACTCGGTAGCCACGTTCACGGCGTCTTGACCGGTGAGCGAGTCCAGCACGAGCAGCGTTTCGTGGGGCGATACCGCCTGATGCACCGCTCGGATCTCGTCCATCATCTCTGCGTCGGTATGAAGCCGGCCCGCCGTGTCGATGATGACGGTATCCAGGTTGTGCGACCGGGCATGGGACACAGCGGCCGCCGCGATACGAGCCGGCTCCAACTGGTCGCCCATCTGGAAGAACGGCACCCCAACCTGCTCGGCCACCACTTCGAGCTGCCGGATCGCCGCCGGGCGACGCGTGTCCGTGGCCACCAGCAGGGGTGTGCCACCACGTTTCGCCATCATCCGCGCGAGCTTGCCGGCCATGGTCGTCTTGCCACTGCCCTGCAGGCCGGCCAGCAGAATGATCGTCGGTGGCGTCTCCGCCGTGGCAAGCCCCGTGGCATCCGAGCCGAGCAGGCGCACCAACTCGGTGTGGACGATCTTCACCACCTGTTGGCCGGGACTCAGTGCTTTGGCGACTTCCTCGCCGAGGGCTTGCTCCTTGATGGCGTTGGTGAAGTCCTTGACGACCTGGAAGCTCACATCAGCCTCGAGCAGTGCCATGCGAACCTCGCGGAGCGCCGCGCTAATATCGGCCTCCGTGAGCCGTCCGCGGCTCCGCAGCTTCTTGAACGTGGCGCTCAGTTTCTCACTGAGACCTTCGAACATGCCACGACCGTCCGGATCGTCAGGGATTGGGCCCAGGGGCAGATCCATCGAACCGCGCTGACGCGCAGCCCTGCGCCTCACGCACCAATGCGCGACCGCACAAGCCAAACAGTGTAATCTACCGCGCGGCGGCTGTGGGCGTCAAGCTTCGCGCGCTCACACGAGCTCACAAGCCACAGCCACCTCTCGCATTTCGCGGGCCCCTCCCGTTCGGGCTCGTGGCTGTTGGGAGACGTGTCGAGAGGCCGCGCAGGGGAGCAGCCTACCCAGTCGGGCGGGGCCCGACCCGGACCAGGGCCCTCTGTGGCTGATGGGGAGCACGGGCTGCCGCCAGGCCGAAATGACCGTGGCTCACAAGCTCGAAACCAACGTGGCGTAGGAATGTCCCGTCTTGGGCAATGTCGAACTGCCCCCCGGGGCAAGCATTCCTCCCGGAACTGACCGGGTCCATGTTACCGGCCCGGGGCTCCCGGCATGTCCGGGTCGGGCGGGCGCGGAGGCACGGTGGGCCGCGCACGGCGACCGCCCGGGGGGCGGCGAAGAGGGGGTCTCCCTATGCGCGCGAGAGTCTGGATGGTGGTGGTCACGCTGTTAGGTCTGAGTCTGGGTGACAGGGTCTGTGCGGCACCCGAGTGGGTCCAGCAGCCGGCCCGTTTGGCCACGGTACGTGACGGGCTCGGGAATGTGTTCGCCAAGCTCAGAGCCGGCCAAGAGGTCCGCATCGCTTATTTCGGCGGCAGTATCACGGCGGCGGACGGGTGGCGGGTCAAGACGCTCCAATGGTTCCGCGATCGCTATCCCGCAGCCACGATCACCGAGATCAACGCCGCCATTGGCGGCACGGGGTCCGATCTGGGCGTCTACCGCTTCCGGCAGGACGTGCTGAGCAAGAGCCCGGACTTGGTCTTCGTCGAGTTCGCCGTTAACGATGGGGGGGCCGAACCGATCCAGATCTGGCGCGCCATGGAAGGCATCATCCGCCAGGCATGGCGACAGGACCCGAGCATTGACATCTGCTATGTCTACACCATGGTGACGGACTTCGCGGCGGACTACGACAAGGGACTGTTCCCCCGCGCGACCAGCGCCGACGAGATGCTCGCGGCCTACTATGGTATCCCGTCGATCAGCGTCGCATATCCCACGGCGGAGATGGCTCGGGCTGGCAGGCTGTGGTTCTCGCCCAAGAGGGATGCCGAGGGCAACGAGATCTCGCCCCCCGATGGTGTCGTCATCTGGTCCGATGACAACGTCCACCCTCGGGATGCGGGCCACGCCATCTACGCGCAGACCATACAGGATCAGCTCGCCACGTGGGAGTCCGCCGCCCGGGCCGAGCCGCACGAACTCAAGCCACCATTCGTTGCCGACAACTGGGAGAGCGCCAGGCTAGTGCCCCTCGCTCCGGCCATGCTCACGCCGGGGTGGAAGGTCATGAGCACCACAGAGGGCCTGGGTGCGGCGTTCCACGACCGCATGCCCACCATGTGGTCTGCGGATGCGCCCGGAGAGAGGATCCAGTTCCGGTTCCGCGGCACCGCCGTGGGCCTCTATGACCTGCTGGGCCCTGATGGCGCCAGGGCGATCATCACCCTCGACGGCGAACCGCGTGCGGTGGACCGCTTCGACTGGTTCTGCACCTATCATCGCTTGGCAGCACTGCACATCGCCTCTGGCCTCTCCGATGCCGTCCACGAGGTCACCGTCGAGATCGCCCCCGAGCAGCCCGACCGGACGCCGGTGACGGACCGTGTGAAGGATGAGGCCGGGTACGACCCCAAGCGCTACGACGGCACGCGTATGTGGGTCGGTGGGGTGCTGCTCATCGGAGAGCTGGTCGACTGACAGCAGGGCAGGCAGTCGAGTTGGGTCTTCGTGCCGCTGGGCCCCCTGGCCACCCCGCGCTCCTCCCTTCGACAGGCTCAGGGCCGATGGGGAGTGTGCGAACCGCGAAGTCCACCCCAATGAGTAGATCGGGATTGAGGCGAAGTTGGGGGTATGGGTCTCTGGAGACCGGACCGGATGGCGCCCTTCCCGCTGCGCGGGCCCCTTCCATTCGGCCCCTCCTCGGTGGTTCCAATGCCTTTCGGAGGGGCGCCATGGGGGGAACCACGCGTTCTCTCAGCGTGGTGGGCCCCCAACGCGCCCGATCTGCACGCCTCAACCTCGGGCCGGTCAGGGGCCCCGCGCCCTCTTGGCGCACCCCTGTGCGGCCCCTCCCCGGTTGTTTGTACGGTCTTCGGAGGGGCCGAATAGGGGCGGACCAGCCGCAGGCTGGTGGGACCCTATCCGGCCCAGGGGCCGTGCGGCACGCGACCCTCCACCGGGCCGGATGGCGCCCTTCCCGCTGCGCGGGCCCCTTCCATTCGGCCCCTCCTCGGTTGTTCGGAGGGTGTTCGGAGGGGCCGAATAGGGGTGGACCAGCCGCAGGCTGGTGGGACCCTATCCGGCCCAAGGGCCGAGTGCGACGCGCGACCGTCCACCGGGCCGGATGGCGCCCTTCCCGATGCGCGGGCCCCTTCCATTCGGCCCCTCCTCGGTTGCTCGGAGGGTCTTCGGAGGGGCCGAATAGGGGCGGACCAGCCGAAGGCTGGTGGGACCCTATCCGGCCCAAGGGCCGGGTGCGACGCGCGACCCTCCACCGGGCCGGATGGCGCCCTTCCCGCTTCGCGGGCCCCTTCCATTCGGCCCCTCCTCGGTGGTTCGGAGGGTTTTCGGAGGGGCCGAATAGGGGCGGACCAGCCGAAGGCTGGTGGGACCCTATCCGGCCCAAGGGCCGAGTGCGATGCGCGGCATTCAATCGGGCCGGATGGCGCCCTTCCCGCTTCGCGGGCCCCTTCCATTCGGCCCCTCTTCGGTTCCCGCGGACGGTTTTCGGAGGGGCCGAATAGGGGGAACCAGACGCAGTCTGGTGGGACCCTATCCGGCCCAAGGGCCGAGTGCGATGCGCGTCATTCAACCGGGCCGGATGGCGCCCTTCCCGCTTCGCGGGCCCCTTCCATG
>JAKPQA010000205.1 GCA_029547025.1 Armatimonadota bacterium | reverse complement strand
GGGTGGAAGTGATCGAAGCCGTGCCCACCGACGGCCCAAGGCCATCCCGCCCGCCTTCGCCGTTCCTTGAGGCCCAGGCCCGGCGGGCGTATTCCCGGTTCGCCCCACAGGACTAGGCATGGCGGCCCGCCCCGCGGCGGGTTACCGCGGTCGCGAATGTTGCCGTCATGCAGTGGGCGCGGCGGGCCGCTCGGACCGCTGAGAGCTCGCTGCGCAGGAGGCCAGCGGGCACCCGACCATTGCCCGTCAGTGCCAACAGGTCGACCCCCTCGGCCGCTGCGGCCAGCGCGGCCTCGAGCAGGGGAGCGCGCTCGCGCCGCACCTCCGCCGTGAGCCCGGCGTCGGCGAGAAGCTCCATGACCGGGTCCACGACATCGGCATGGGCCGCGAGTATCTCCACCGAGGACACGGCCGGGTTCAGCAGCTCACGCAGCGCCGCCGCCAGCTGCACGCAGCCAGAGGCATCGTCGTGGAGCAGCAGGACGCGCCGCGGGGCTCGATAGGCCCGCACCGTGAACACGGGACACCGAGCCTGCGACACCGCGCGGTGCGCGATGGCGCCCAGCTGCCGGGTCGAGAACCCCTGCTTGGCCATGACCAGTGCCCCGGACCGAGCCGTCTGCTTGAGGATGACAACCTCGGGGATGCCAATCCGTACCGACCGGATGAAGGCGACCTTCATATCGGCGCAGATGTCGGCTGCCCCATCGAGGATCTCTCGGGCCTCGGCCGAGTAGGCAGCTTGAAGATCAGCGTCTTCCTCACTGAGGCCGCCCACGTCCTGCAGGGCCTCGGGCGAGGCGAGGCGAGGTTCCAGGTACCGGATGTCGACGACGTGGACAAGGTGAAGCCGGTGGCGATGGCCGGCCAGGTCCATCGCCACCCGCAATGCGTGGCTCGCCGCCGTCGAGCCATCGGTGGGAACGAGGATGTCCATCGTGCCGTCGAGGTGCTCCTCGCCGGAGGCCCGTGACGCCGAACGGGTCCGCCCCTCCGGGCTTCAGGCCGGTCGACGCGCTCTGCGAATGATCACTAGTTGTCCGCTTCGACCATTCCGGAACCTAGCGGCTTTGGGGGCTGCTCGAGTCCCCCTCGGTCATCTCACGGAACCACGAGACCAAGCAGGGGTCCAGTGTGACGAACTCGACTCCGATCTCTTGAGGGCCGCGCCAGCCCGAATGGAGGGGCGGAGTGCCCGTGCACTCGCCTCGGCGGAGGCGGCGGGTCCAAGCGACCCGTCCAACCGCAATCAGGCGCTGACCCACACAGCAGTTCCTCCGGTTGGGCCGCACAAGCTCCAGTTCGATCAGGTCACCGACATCGAAGGAGGTACCGGCACGCAGACGTGCCCCGCCAATGCAGAGATCTACTAGGAAGCCTTCGTGCCACAGCTGCTCGCCGCGGCTCATCGGCCCATGGTGGGCCGAGACTCGCACGGGCAGACACGCCCGGCACCGCTCTGCCCCTCGCCTCTGCGCCCCAACCCCAGCAACCAGATCCCCGGTCATCTCAGCTACGTGCACTACGTATCGTCTCTCTCTCAAGCAGTCTCGCGCCCGTGACTACCTTGAGGATATCCCGATCCTCAAAGACTTCAGCGGCCGAGTCACCGCTCCGGCCGCCTCGAGGGCCCCAGCGTCAGCCCGTGTCCGCTCCAGATTCCTGCTCGCCGCGGCGTGGGCATGGCACCTCTAGTCTGGTTAACCCCAGCGGGAGGCTAGCGATATCCCATCGGCGTGTCAACCACTAACGCAAGCACCCACCATGACCTTCGGGCACTCCCCGGGGCGTATCCTTCCACAGTATTGCCTACGACGGACGCCGGCGCGCCACACGGGTACCCGGCGTCACCGGGGGAGCAATCTCTCGAGCGCCGACGCATAGGCCTGATAGGCAGTGGCGCCATACAGAACGAACCGAACCTTGCGCACGCTGGGATGGGCTCGCATGGCGTCCACCGTGGCTCGGAGCGCTACTTCGGCGGCCTCGTCGAGCGGGTAGCCGTAGGCCCCGGTGCTGATCGATGGGAATGCCACGCTCGCCAGGCCGTTGGCATCCGCCACCTCGATGCTTCGCCGGTAGCAGCTCGCAAGTAGCTCGGCATCACGCGGAGACCCGGAGTAGACCGGGCCCACCGTGTGGATCACATGCCGCGCCTTGAGGGCACCGCCGGTAGTGATCACCGCATCGCCGGTCTCGCACCCCCCGATCCGGCGGCATTCGGCCATGATGGCGGGTCCGCCGGCCGAGTGGATGGCGCCATCGACCCCGCCGCCGCCCCGAAGCCCCCGGTTCGCGGCGTTCACGATGGCGTCGGTCACTTCATCCACAATGTTGCCCTCGACCAGTTCGAGGACTGCCTCGCCCACGGCACGCGTCATGGACTTCATCCCCTTCGCGTAGAGGAGCGTTCGCTCTTGGCCCGAAGCTCTCCTGGGCCGGCCTGGTCAGGCCGCGCCACGAGCCAGAGGTGGGTGTGCATGAAGGTCTTCATATCGGCGGACATCGAGGGTGTCAATGGAGTCATGGGGGAGACTCATTGGTCATCGCAGGGCAGCGCCTACGACCATGCCCGGGCGTGGATGGCCGAGGAGGTCAACGCGGCCGTGCGCGGTGCGTGTGCCGGCGGCGCCAGCGAGATCGTGGTCAAGGACTCGCACGGGCCTGGAACCAACATCCTCGCTCACCAGCTCGACCCGCGCGCCCAGCTGATCAGCGGCTGGGGTCCGCTTCACAGCATGGTCGAAGGAGTGGACGAGAGCTTCGGGGCGGCTTTCCTTGTGGGCTACCACGCCAAGGTGGGCACGGAGCGCGGCGTGCTATCGCACACTATTGGCAGCACGGTGCGCGGGCTTCGGCTCAACGGCGAAGCCATCGGAGAGACGGCACTGAGCGCGCTGTACTGCGGGCACCACGGCGTGCCCGTGGTCCTTGTCACGGGGGACGACGAACTCGCGGCCGAGGCGCAGCACTTCCTGCCTGGAGTTGCCACGGCGGTGGTGAAATGGGGGCTCAACCGGGGATCGGCCCGAATGCTGCCACTGGCTCAAGGCCGAGCACGGATCGAGGAGGCGGCCGCCGAGGCCACGGCTCGAGCCGGAAGCATCGAGCCATTTCGCCCGTCACTACCCCTCGGTCTCGAGCTCGATGTGCCGTCGGCGGCCGCAGCGGCCCTCTGCGCTCTCGTGCCCGGTGTCGAGCGGACGGCCGACTGCACGGTCGCGTGCTCTTGTGGCGACGCCGTGGAGTACGTCAGGATGTTCCGAGTGCTGCTGAACCTGGCATCGACCGCCTAGCGGTGGGTGAGGAGAGGAATGCGTTCGATGACAACCGTCGTGCTCCGCCTGTTCCTCGCTTCCGTGGTGATCTGCGGTGTCGCGTCCGCTCAGGAGGCATCGTTGGCGCAGAGGCTCGGCTTCACCGATGAGGACATCGTGCTGATCATCAACGGCGATGATCTCGGCATGTGCCATTCGGCCAACGAGGCCGTCTTCGACGCGCTCGGCCGCGGATGCCTGACGACGGCGACGCTGATGGTGCCCTGCCCGTGGGCTATCGAGGTGGCCCATCGCTGGAAGGAGCAACCTGACCTCGACATCGGCCTGCACCTGACCCATACGGCCGAGTGGAGGCACTATCGCTGGGGGCCGGTGGCCTCGCGTCACCTGGTGCCGGGGCTCATCGATGCCGAAGGCTTCCTACACCACGACGTCGAGCCCGATGGGGTGTACGCCCACGCGACTCCGGCCGAGGCCTACATCGAGGCCAAAGCCCAGATCGACCAGGCGCTGTCGTGGGGTGTTCAACCGACGCACCTGGACAGTCACATGGGAACACTCCAGTACCGCGACGACTACTTCGACGAGTACCTCAAGCTCGCGGTCGAGTACGATCTCCCCATTCGAATGGAATCGGCCGAGCTCGACAGGATGATGGGCCTCAAGGACCGCCGCAAGCTCGCGGCCGAGGCCGGTGTCGAGGCCCCCGTGCTCCTCTTCGGCTACAAGACGCCCGGCGACCCGGCCAAGGTCGGCCCCTTCTACAACGAGATGCTCAGAGGACTCAAACCGGGCGTATGGGAGCTGCTCATCCACCCGGCTCTGCCCACGGACGAGCTGAAGGCCATCGCCGGTTCGTGGGCCGTTCGCGGTGCGGAGTACGAGTGGGTGACGTCGCCGGACACCCGCAAGCTGATCGACGAACTGGGTATCAAGCTGATCGGCTATCGGAAGCTGCTCGAGCTCCAGAGGCAGTAGGGACCGGTAGCTGGCCACGCGGAGGAGGGATCGCGGTGGCCAACCGCCGTAGCTTGCCGCTCGACGTCGAGGCTGACCTCTGGCGCCTGAACCCCCAATGGGAGGGCAAGCCCGGGCCCGCGGTGCCGGCGTTCCGGCGCTGGGTGTTCCGGCGACTGCGCCGACTCCTCTCGGACGGGCTCGCGCCGGCCACCGTGCTGAGGGGCCCGCGCCGAGTCGGCAAGACCGTGCTGGCGCGCCAGCTTCTCAACGCCCTGCTCGAGGAGGGTACCGCCCCCCGGCGCACGCTGTACCTACCCTTCGACGAGATCCCGAGCCTTCGCCAGCTCGCCGACCCCATTCTGAGCGTGGCACGTTGGTTCGAGGACTACGTCCTCGGCAGGTCGCTGAACGAGGCCGCACAGGCCGGCGAGGTCGCCTATCTCCTCCTGGACGAGGTCCAGAACCTCGCCGACTGGGCACCTCAGCTGAAACACCTCGTGGACAACCACGACGCCCGAGTGCTGGTGACGGGCAGCTCGTCCCTGCGGATCGAGGCGGGCCGCGACAGCCTGGCGGGCCGCGTGACCACGGTCGATGTGGGCCCGCTGCTGCTCAGAGAGATCGCGGGGCTCCGCTTCGGGCACATGGCAGAGCCCTTCTGGGGCGCCAGTAGCCACGACGACGCATCGGACCCGGACTTCTGGTGGCAAGCGGTCGCCTACTCCCAGGCCGATGCGGACCTCCGCCTGCGCGCGTTCGGGGCCTTTTCTGAGCGCGGGGCCTATCCCATCGCGCACGACCGACCCGATGTACCGTGGCCCGAACTGGCGGAGCACCTCATCGAGACCATCGTGCGGCGCGCGATTCACCACGACCTGAGACTTGGCGAGCGCGGGCGGAAGCGTGACGAGACGCTCCTCGAGGAGGTCTTCCGTCTGGCGTGCCGGTATGCGGGGCAGACGCCCGGCGCTGCCGTGTTCGTGCCGGAGATCCAGCAGGCTCTCGCTGCCAACATCGGCTGGAACCGAGTCACCAACTACCTTCGCTTTCTTGACGGAGCGATGCTGATCCGGCTGGTGGATCCGCTGGAGCTTCGGCTCAAGCGGCGCAAGTCGCCGCCCAAGGTGTGCCTGAGCGACCATAGCCTCCGAGCAGCCTGGCTGCGCGAGGTGATCCCGCTCGCGCCCGACCGGCTACGGAGCGAGCCCCACCTCGCCGACCTGGCGGGACACGTGGCAGAGAGCGCGCTCGGGTACTACCTCGGTTCGGTGCCCAGCCTGGGGCTGGCGCACTTCCCGGAGCGCGGTGCCGAACCCGAGGTGGATTTCGTGATGACCATCGGGACGCGTCGAATCCCCATCGAGGTCAAGTACCGGCGCCGCATTGATCCTCACGCCGACACGCTAGGGCTTCGGGCGTTCCTCGACAAGGCTGTCTACAACGCGCCCTTCGGGCTCTTGGTGACCCTCGACGACGGCGTCTCGGTCCCTGACCCGCGCATCGTGCCCATCTCGCTGTCCTCATTCCTCTGGCTGAGATAGGCCTAACGTGATATCGGCTGGGCATCACGCGGGCTCCTTGGTGCGTCTCCACTGAGCAGTCGGAGGTGTAGCCAGCTCGGTGGCGAATGGTAACCGTGGTTGTTCCATTCGTGTGTGTGGCGACCACCCGTTGCCGTACTCGTTGCCGGCAAGCACGCGGGCGGCGCCGCTTGGGGAGGGTGCGCGCGAGCTTCGGATAGGGGGCAAGCCCATGTGGCGCCTGGCCACTCCGTTGTTCGCCATGGCGCTTCTGTGCATGGTGGGTCCCGGTTGTGGTGGTGGCGATGGTGGAGGCACCCAGAACACCGCTCCGATCGTCAGTGCCGGTGAGGACCAGACCATCACCTTGCCGGCCTCGGCCAACCTCGATGGCACGGTCACGGACGACGGTCAGCCCAACCCCCCGGGCGCGTGCACGGCCCAGTGGACGTCGACCAGCGGCCCGGGGCAGGTCGACATCGCCGACTCGACTGCCGTCGACACCACCGCCAGCTTCTCAGCCGTCGGCACCTACGTGCTCCGCCTCACGGCCAGCGATGGTTCGCTGCAAGCCGCGGACGAGGTGACGATCACGGTCCAGACAGCCTCCGGCGCCAACGCGGCACCGACGGTGGACGCGGGGGACGACCAAGCAGCAGCCCTGGCGGCCGCGGTGCCGCTCGATGGAACCATTGTCGATGACGGGCTGCCTAACCCGCCGGGTGCGTGGACGTGCGTGTGGACCCAGCAGAGCGGCCCGGGCACGACCACCTTCGCCGACGCGAGTGCGGTGGACACGACGGCCACCTTCTCGGCGGCGGGCGCCTACGTCCTCCGACTGACAGCGAACGACGGTGCACTGACCGGCAGCGATGACGTCACCATCACGGTGAACGCCGGAGCCACGAACACCGGCACCGTGGCGTTCGATGCCTCCAGCTATGCGGGCACCGACGCCAGCGCGACCATCACGGTCAGCGACTTGGACCTGGCCGGCCTGGCTAGCGTGACCGTGCAGGTCACATCGGGTACCGATCCTACCGGTGAGACGATCGTCCTGACTCCCAGTGGAGGCGATGGGGTCTTCACCGGCACGGTGGGCTTCGAGCGCCCGTACAGCAGCACCCACCAGACACCCATCACGGCGGGCAATGCGCTGGTGGGTGTCTACGCCGAGGGCGGCACGGCCTCGGAGACCGTCGCCGTGGCTTACAGCGACGCCGCCACGGCCGGAGGGACAGCGGGCACCGCCACGGACACGGCCACCTATGAGGAGCCGCCGTCGACGCTCACCGGCATCGTCCGGGATCGGGCATCGACAGTGTCCGGTGCGGTGATCGAGATCAACGAGCTCGGCTGGCAGGCCGCCAGCCGGCCTGCCCCCTACACCGGCCACTTCTCCTTCTACGGTGTGCCCTCGGGCACGTACACGCTGGTCATCGCGCACAACGGGCATGTCATCGAGACGCGCACGGGAGTCGTGGTCCCGTAGAGCC
>JAKPQA010000184.1 GCA_029547025.1 Armatimonadota bacterium | reverse complement strand
GATCGGCCGCCTGCCCCTGATCGTCGTCGACGAGGTCGGCTTTCATCCCCTTCGACCCCGAGGCGGCGGCGCTCTTCTTCGCCCTCGTCAGCTCCCGCTACGAGCGCAGCTCGATCATCGTGAGCTCGAACAAGACCTTCTCGGCCTGGACGGAAGAGCTTCGGCGACCCGGTAGCCGTCGCCGCCCTCGTCGACCGCCTCGTGCACCACAGCGAGGTTCTCGTGCTCAGAGGCGACAGCTACCGTCTTGAGGGCAAGGGCAAGGGCAAGCAGGTACTCCAGGGCGATGACGGGGCCTGAGAGTGTCCAGTTTTCGACCGGCGTTGACAAATGATCTCCTCGATCTGCGAGAAGCTGACGGTGACACGGTCCAGTCTGGTCGCCGCCAGCCACGCTCCGAAGCGCTGATAATGCCACTGGCTGACGTTCATTCCCTTCCCCTTCGACAGTCCAGGACGCTCATGCTCCTTCCTCCTTCTCGAGTAGTATGGCCGCCTCTGGCCAAGTCGTGAAAACCCTGCAAAGCGCGACTGTCTTGGTCTGGGGAGAGGCCGTCGATAGGTCCATCATGAGTCGTTCAAGGCTAGGCCCACTGGTTGCCCGTCTCCTTCGTGCTGCGCGGGCGCGTCCGGCCAACACGGATACTGCCAGTCCGGGGGGCGGCTACGGACTACGTCGAGATCCCTGCCGCGACCACAGCACGGCGCCGGTCGACGTCTACCTGGATGCCATCGCGTTTTCACAATCACGCAGGATCGCGTGGTTTCTTCATACGGCATGGCAGATAGACCTGACATACAGCAGTTCGTCGGCACGCTTCACGGCCGTGGCCGAGAAGCTGCACACGATGGCACAGCACGGCACGGCGTTCGCGGCCAACGAGGTCATGCTCCAACGCTGGGCGGGCTTCCTGCGACGCAACCGGATCGAGGCCGTCCATCTCGGCGTCGCCGTCGACGGCCTCCGCGCCTTTCTGCTCGAGCCCTGGCGAACGCTGGCGAGCGGCGAGCGGTTCGGCAAGGAGTAGCCGGCAGGCGGGCTTTGGCGGTATCCGGCCGCGCGCTAGACCCATGTCTCGCCGCTGCGCTGCTCCTGCTCGAGCAGCCAACGCCATACCGACACCCGTGCGCCCTGAGCACGCTGGGCCCTGAGCACGCGGGCGCCCTGAGAGAGATACGGGGCGCTGCCGCGTGAGCCTGCGTGGGGTTGGCATTCCCGGCGAGGGCCTGTCACACTGCCGGCATGCCGAAGAGCGGCGGCGACAAGTCGAGGAAGAAGGGGCGGCGAGCCGGCGGTCCGCGCCTGACACCGGGCCTGCCCGGCGACCTCGCTATCTTCGATAGCGTGATCAGCGAGGCGCTGGCGTCAGGCGGCGCCGAGCTGCTGCGAGTCGAGGATCCACTCGAGGCCGAAGAGTGGGCGAGCGGGCTCCTCGGCATGTTCTACAAGA
>JAKPQA010000172.1 GCA_029547025.1 Armatimonadota bacterium | reverse complement strand
CGCCCAGAGGGCGCGGGGCCCCTGACCGGCCCGAGGTTGAGGCGTGCAGATCGGGCGCGTTGGGGGCCCACCACGCTGGGAGACGCGTGGTTCCCCCCATGGCGCCCCTCCGCAACCAGGCTGATGGGCCACGGGAGCCCTAAGTTACCGCCAATGGGGGTATGCGCCTCCCCGCCCCACAGGCCAGAGAGAGGCCAGAGCCGGTGGGTCCGTATCGTCGGGGTGCACCGGAGAGAGGAGTCGCACTAGGCAATGCATAGTTTCCCTCTGCAATACGGGGCCAGCGAGCACAGCGTGGTCATGCTCGTCTTTGCCTCGGCCATACTCTGTTTGCTCTGCGGCTACGGCTTCCTGCGGTGGGTCCTCAAACAGGACCAGGGGAGCCAGGGCATGAGGGACGTCAGCGCCGCGATCCAGGAGGGAGCCGGCGCGTATCTGAGCCGCCAGTTTAAGACGCTGGCCGTCTTTCTTGTGGTGATCGGCGTCGGCCTGTTTCTCATGTACCGAGGCGAGTACCTCGACAAGGGTCTGAGCCTCAAGGTCCCCGCCGGGATCGCCATTGCCTTCCTCCTGGGGTGCATGGCATCGGCCTCAGCTGGCTACACAGGCATGTGGCTGGCCGTTCGGGCTAACGCCCGGGTGGCTGCTGCGGCCCTGAGCAGCTTTGGTCACTCCCTGCGCATCGCGTTTTGGGCCGGTGCGGTCTCGGGTCTGTTCACCGTGGGCTTGGGCCTTCTGGGCGCCTGCATCATCTTCATGGTGTTCGGCAAGGACGCCATGGCTGTCCTGGTGGGCTTCGGCTTTGGCGGAAGCCTGGTGGCGCTCTTCATGCGCGTGGGTGGCGGCATCTTCACCAAGGCCGCCGACGTTGGTGCCGATCTGGTGGGCAAGGTTGAGGCCGGCATTCCCGAAGACGACCCCCGCAACCCGGCCACTGTCGCCGACAATGTGGGCGACAATGTGGGCGACTGTGCGGGTATGGCCGCCGACGTGTTTGAGAGCTACGAGGTGACGCTCGTCGCCGCCATCATCTTGGGCGTGTTCGCCATGAATGGGGCGCACGCGAGCGACACCGCCAAGGAGTTCGGCTCCAAGCTCTGGGTGTTCCCGCTCCTGGTTCGCATGGTGGGCGTGGCCGCCTCGATCCTGGGCGTCCTGCTCGTCCGGGCCAAGGAGACGGGAGAGGTTGGCGACGCGATGAAGCCGATCAACACGGGCTTCTACGCGTCGATCGCAGCCTCGACCGTTGGGATTTTCCTGGTGACCGGGCTGTACATGAAGGACGCTTCCGGGGTAGCCGATTGGCGCTTTGCACTGGCGACGGTCTCGGGCCTGATCCTGGCCATCGTCATCGGCGAGCTGACCAACTGGTACACCCATGTCAACAAGCCACCGGTCACGGAGATCGCGCACTCGACCAAGACCGGCCCGGCCACCATGATCCTGAGTGGTCTGGCCCAAGGCATGGAGAGCAGCGTGTGGAGCGTCATGGCCATCGGCGGCTCGATCCTCGCGAGCTTCGTGATCTTCGCGGGCGACCCGGCGCTGGGGGCCTACGGCATCGCTTTGGCCGGTTTGGGTCTTCTGACGACCACGGGCTACATCTTGGCCATGGACACCTATGGGCCCATCTCGGACAACGCCAACGGCGTGTTCGAGATGTCGGGCACCGATCCCGCCCAGTACCCGAACGCGACGAAGATCGTCGCCCAGCTGGACTCGGTGGGCAACACGACGAAGGCCCTCACCAAGGGCTTCGCCATCGCCACGGCCGTTCTGGCGGCCATCTCACTGTTCAAGTCCTACATCGATGAGGCCCACCTCTTCAACACCACCGACCTCTCGCAGTATGGCGTGCAGGTCAATGAACCCATGGTCTTCGTCGGCTTCCTGATCGGCGGCGCGGTTCCGTTCCTGTTCTCCGCGTTCGCGATCAACGCGGTCTCGCGCGCGGCTTTCCTGATCGTCGAGGAGGTACGGCGCCAGTTCCGGGAGATCAAGGGCATCATGGACGGCTCGGGGCGGCCCGAGTACGGCAAGTGTGTGGCCATCGCCACCGCATCGGCCCAGAAGGAGCTCATCGGCCCGGGTATCCTGGCCGTTGCCACCCCCGTCCTCGTGTGCTTTGGTCTGGGCTTCCGGTCGTTTGGCGGCCCGATCGCCGGCGCGGCGGCCCTGGGCGGCTACCTGGCCGGCGCGCTGCTGACTGGCCAGCTCCTGGCGGTCTTCATGGCCAACACCGGTGGCGCGTGGGACAACGCCAAGAAGAAGATCGAGGATGGTCTCTTCGGCGGCAAAGGTACCGAGTATCACAAGGCTGGGGTCATCGGCGACACGGTCGGCGACCCGCTCAAGGACACGGCGGGACCCGCCCTGAACCCGATGATCAAGGTGATGAACCTGGTGTCACTGCTCATCGCGCCCATCGCCGTGGGCGTCGAGATCTCGAATGGTGCGCGCGGCTTGATCTGCGTCGTGTGCGTCATCGCCCTGGTGGTGGCAGTCATCATGTCCAAGCGCGGCTCGATCGTGGACCTGGTGGCGGAGAAGAAGATCCGCGAGCTCGAGCTGGACAAGAAGGCGAAAGCGAAGGCGGCAGCCGAGTAGCTTCCGTACCAGCACCGCGTCAGTGGGCAGCGCGCCGGGACATGGTTCCGGCGCGCTGCTCATGTACGGGCGTGGAGGGGCACGTGCCGGGTAGTGGGTCGAGCTGGAGGCGGAATCTGGGCGGGGGCTACTCGGCGAAGACGCCCTCGTCGAGGCCGCCGACCGGGTCGGGGCTTTCCTGGGCGAACTGGACGGCGGCATCCACTTCGGCGGAGGCCCACGCGGCCGCATCGTCGAGCCAGTCCTGGTCCGCGATTCCGGCGACGATGAGACCCTGACGCAGCCTGGCGATGGGGCACAGCGCCCGATGTGCCGCCTCCTCCTCGCGGGTGCGATAGTGGCAGGGATCGCCCTTGCTGTGGCCCATGAAGCGGTAGGTCTTGGCCTCGATGAGGGTGGGTCCTGCACCCGCCCGGGCCCGCTCCGCGGCTTCCCGGACGCTGTCGCGGACCGCGGCCACACTGAATCCGTCGACGACCACACCGGGCATGGCGTACGCCGGGCCACGGTCGCCGATGTTGGCGATGGCGCTCACCTGGCTCGCCGGAGTGGACATGGCATACCCGTTGTTCTCGCACAGGTAGATGACAGGCAGGCGCCACAGACCGGCCATGTTGAGGGACTCATGGAAGGTGCCCTGGGCGCTGGCCCCGTCGCCGAAGAAGCAGAGGACGACGCGGTCCAGTCCCTGCATGAGGTTCGCCAGAGCCGCCCCGGTGGCGATCGGTATGCCGCCGCCCGTGATGCCGTTCGAGCCGAGGAACCCGATCTCATAGCAGGCCATATGCTGGCTTCCGCCACGGCCAGCGGCATAGCCGGTGGCCTTCCCGAACAGCTCGGCCATGATCCGCTTGGGGTCGCCGCCCTTGGCCAGGAAGTGGCCGTGGCCCCGGTGGTTACTGGTGACCTGGTCTTCGGGTCGAAGTCCGGCGCACGCACCCACAGCGACGGCCTCCTGGCCGACGCACATGTGCGACGTGCCCCGGATCCAGCCCTGGCCGAAGAGGTCGAAGATGCGCTCCTCGAACGTGCGGATCAGCACCATGCGCCGGTAGGCATCCATGGCGAGATCGCGACCGAGCCGGTCCACTTCCGACGCTGCCGTGGTTGGGTTCAATGCGCGTACCGCGTCCACGCGATGTCAGACACCTCACGGGCCCCCAAGTTGCCCACCCGACCACCTCAGATCTTGACTTCGGCCGGAGGAGGCGGGGGAGGCTTGATCAGGCGCCGGGTGGCCGCGACCACGGCCCGCAGGTCGAAGGGCTTGTAGATGCAGTCGGCAATGCCCAGCGCCCGGGCCCGCTCCAGCCTCTCATCATCGGTCAGGCTGGTTACGACCACGACCCGCAGGCCGGGGTTCACTCGGCGCAGCTCCTGGATGACCTCGGCTCCCTCCATGGGTGCCATCACGATGTCGACGAACGCGAGATCGAGCGGCTTTCCTTCGGCCACCCGCACCGCCGAAGGGCCATCCTCGGCCGTGTAGACGAGGTAACCGCGCTCCTCGAGGACCTCCTCGAGGATCATACGGATGCTCTTGTCGTCGTCCACGACCAGGATCCGGCCCAGTGGACCATCGCCGGCCGGCGCAGTGCCATCGGCCCGGAGGCGCCGGCCGTGGATTCGGGACACGGCCATCTTCTTTGGCACCACGACAATGCCTGACTCCGTCACATCATAGTCGTCGTTGAACGCCACATTCCCGGCCTCGAGGACGCTGCCGTCCGGGATGACGGCTCCCTTGTCGACGATGGCGCGGACGATGCGCACATGCTTGCCGATTCGGGCCCCGCTCATGACGATGGAGTTGGCCACCGTGCTGTACTCATCGATGCGCACATCGGGGGAGATCACCGAGCCAACCACGGTGGCGCCGCTGATGATGCACCCATTCGACACGAGCGAGTTGATGGCGTGCCCGGTGCGAGCGCTTCCCCAGTCGTCGGCGAGCACGAACTTGGCGGCCGGCAGCGGCTGGGTGTACGTGTAGATGGGCCACGTGGGATCGTACAGGTTCAGCGCGGGCAGCGGCGTAATCAGGTCGATGTTGGCATCGTAGTACTGCTCGAGGGTGCCCACGTCACGCCAGTAGCACGGCGCGCCGGTGGCGGAATCGATGAAGCTGTAGCCGAAGACGCGCAGGCTCTTGTGGATACGGGGCAGGATGTCACGCCCGAAGTCGTGGCCGGACTCCGGATCGTGGGCATCCTCCACCAGTACGTCCTCGAGGACATCCGTGTTGAAGACATAGATGCCCATTGAGGAGAAGCACGTGCGCGGGTTGTGTGGTGTCGGAACTGGATCCTCGGGCTTTTCCACGAACGAGACCACGCGACCGTCCTCGTCGAGCTCAAGAACACCAAACTGCTTGCGGGCCCGGTCGATGGGCGTCTCGACCACCGCCACGGTCACATGGGCGGCCCGGCTGGCATGGAACTCGATGAGGCTGCCGTAGTTCATCTTATAGACGTGGTCACCAGCGAGGATCAGCGCGAACCGGGGCGCAATGGCCTGCAGGAACTGGAAGTTCTGGTAGACGGCGTCCGCGGTGCCTCGGTACCAGTCCTCGGATGTGAGCTGCTGGGGGGGCACCGTGGTAAGGAAGTGCCCGGCCTCGGGGACGAAGTGATGCCCGTAGGCATATCTGACGTGCCACGCCAGGGAGTTGGACTTGTACTGAGTCAGGACATATATCCGGCGCAAACCAGAGTTAATGCAGTTGCTCACCGTAAAATCAATGATTCGGTACTGCGAGCCGAACGGCACAGCCGGCTTCGAGCGGTACCGAGTGAGCGGCATGAGCCGATTGCCCTTGCCCCCCGCCAGGATGAACACCAGAGTTTCCCGGACCACGGGCTCCCGCCCTCCCCTCGCCACCCGACCTTTCCTCAGTTTCCATTGTGCCACCTCCTGGGCCCGGCTCCAACCCGCCAGCGTCTGGCGGGGCGGCAGGGAGGGGACCGAGTGACGGCGACAGGAACTCGGGGCCCAACACCGAAGCAACAGGTGCAGCGCCAGTCGAGGTGCGAGCGGAGGTGTGCAGCAGTGGAATACCAGATCCGCGGCACGACCATGCAGACACTGGATATCCAGTTGCCCATGGGCGAATCGATCTTCACCGAATCGGGGGCCATGGGCTGGATGTCCGACAACATCCACATGGAGACCGGAATGAGGGGGGGGCTGATGGGAGGTATCAGCCGCTCGCTGGCGGGCGAGTCCATGTTCCTGGTGGACTACACCTGCATGGGTGGTACCGGCCTGATCAGCTTCTGCGCCGGTGCTCCGGGCAAGATCATGCCGCTGCAGCTGGCGCCCGGCCAGAGCATGATCTGCCAGAAAGACTCGTTCCTGTGCGCCGAGAAGTCGGTGAAGCTGGAGATGCACTTCCGGAGGAAGCTTGGCGCCGGCTTGTTTGGTGGCGAGGGCTTCATTCTTCAGAAGCTAACGGGTCCGGGGCTGGCCTTTGTCGAGCTCGACGGCGAGATCACCGAGTACACCCTCGAAGCGGGCCAGGGCCTCCGGATCGACACAGGGCACCTGGCCATGTACGAGCCCAGCATCGACTTCGACATCGTCACCATGAAGGGGATCAAGAACATCCTGTTTGGTGGCGAGGGTCTGTTCCTCGCTCATGTGAAGGGTCCGGGGAGGGTCTGGCTGCAGAGTATGCCCATCTCGAACCTGGCGGGGCGGCTGGCGCGCTACCTGCCCTCGAAAGGCTGAGGGCGAGGTCAGGCGATGAAGGATCAGGACGGGCTGCGGATCCTCTGGGTCGTGTTTGGCATCACCGCCGCGGCCGTGTTCGGCGCCATCGTGTTGGCCGGTGTGCTTCTGGGCTGGGTGACGGTCGGGCTTTCGCTGCTGGGCCTGGTATGCGCTGGGGTGGTGTTCTCGGTGGTCCTGGCGTGGCCTCTGGCGCATGGGGTGATATGGATCTACTATGCGGTCCGACCGGATGACCGGGCTCCGCGGGCGGACTACTCCCTCGACCAGAGCCGAGAAGCCGGAGAGGACCACCGGCGCGGTTCGTCGAGCTAGACTTGCGGGCGCCGAAGGGACAGTGAACGGGCCAGGTCCAGCGCGTCTTCGCGGCTTTGGATCTGGCCGCGGGCCCAGGCCCGCTCCACCGCGCCGAGGAGCCGGCCGACCTGGGGCCCGGGTTCGAGATCGAGTGCTTCCATCAGGTCATTGCCGGTGACGGGGGGCCGGGGCCTGGGGGCGGGGGCCGCCCGCGCGGCCAGTGCCTGCTCGGCCAGCTCGCGGGCCCCCGCCAGCTCGGGACCGAGGATCGGCAGGTCGCGGGTTGCGGCCGCGTCGGCGATGAAGAGGGCCATGAGGCCCGGCAGGTGCGAACCCATGTCCCGGCCGAGCCGGCGCAGGGCCCGCTCGGTGAGGGTGCCGTCATCGCGCATGTCGGCCAGGTTAGGCGGGCGCATGTGGTTACGGACGAGTAGCACCACGGTTCTGAGCCCCACCACACCGAAGCCTAGTCCAGCCGCCGCGTCCTCGACGAGCCGAGCGCTCTCGTGCTCGTGGCCGAAAAACCGGTAGCGGCCCTGGCCGGGCGTGCGGCGCGCCGGCTTCCCGACATCGTGGAGCAGGGTGGCGAGCCGCAGAGCCGACCGGCGGCCTGGGGCACGGAGATAGGCCTCCACGGCCCCATGCGTTGCGGGGAACACCTCGATCAGCCGCGAGCTTACCTCCTCGAGGCGGGTCAGGGCGTGTACCGAGTGCTCGAAGACATCGAAGCGGTGGTGACCGCCCTGGATGACGCCGAGGCAGTCGCGAAGGCAGCGCAATGCGGGACACCGGGCGGCGAGGGATCGCAGCGCGCCCATGTCCATTTGCCCAGGCGGGGCGCGCAGCGCGGCGCGGACTGCGGCGCCCAGTCCGTCGTCGAGAGGCTGTGCCATTCGATCTCCCTCACTGCTGTACTGGTGGGAACTGCGGCTGCCCGGCGGGCATTGACACGAGCGGCGCCGCAACTGACGATGTGCACTGCGCCACCGGTGTCCAGATCCCATTATCAGCCGGCGGGTGCATCGGAACAACGAAGGGGATGGTAGGAGTGCGCGTTGTGACGGTTTGGGGGATCTCGGCCGCCGTTGTGGTGGCATTGTCCGCATGTTGGGCGCAAGGCCCTTCTGTCATGGCGGGCGGCAGGTCTGTGGGAACGGCGGTGGCCGATGAGCCGACCCCGCAGGAGGGGCCGAAGGTTCCGCCCGAAGCGCCGCGCGAGACCGATCGGCGGCGGGGAGCCCGGGTGGAGTGGCTCCACAAGGACAGCGGCCAGCGTTTCCTGGGACCGAAGCGTTGGGTGTGGCGGGATCCGGACAACCATTTCAAGGTGAACAAGATCGCGATGCCGCCGGACGCCCGCAGCTACATGCCGTGCGTGATTCTGCGCATCAAGCCACTCGACAAGGGCGTCACGTTCCCGATGATCGTGAAGTACGCCGAGTACCGGCTGCGAAAGCTCATCGATGTAGACAAAGTGATCGAGAACGCGCCGACCACCTTGCCGTTCGAGAACCAGGGCGCGCACGTGCTTCACGTCACCGGGAAGATCGAGCGCCGCGGAACACCGGTGGAGTGTCGGCAGATCGTGTACCTTCGGGGCCAGTGGTTCACGGTCATCGCGTGCGGGAGCGCGCTCGGGGACTTCGGCGATCACCAGGTGGAATTCGACGAGCTGATCAGCGGGATCACGTTCGACCCACCGAAGCCGGGAAGGTAGGCGATGGGTCCCGGGGACACCCAACACAGCCGGCGCACCTCTGGTGCGGAGTGAGGTGTCGCCGAGGGATCAGAACCGCTCGGGCAGGCGCACCTCCGGCCGCTGGGCCTCGGGCACGCCCAGGTGGTCGAGGACGAAGGCCCGCAGCTCGGCTAACGCCTGACGCCCTTCGCTACACTGACCATATCCGCAGCGTGCCTGTGCGTTCAGCAGCAGCGTATCGGCCACATGGGCCGGGGTGTCCAGCCGCGTGAACAGCCAGACCAGCTCGGCGCCGAAGAGCTGCGGGAGTCGAGTGCCGGCGGCGAACGTGGTCAGGGGCTGGGCCTGGCAAGTGGTCCGCATCACCTCTCCCACGATGCCGCCGGCCAAGAGTACCTCAACCGTGGGGACGATCTCGACACCGAAGTGGCCCAAGTTCAGCGAAGGCAGCCGGGTGGCGGCGGCCTGGATGCCATGGATCATCAGCCCGGCCGCACGACGAGAGTAGATCTTGTAGCCGCTCTCCATATCGGGCACGGGCCCGTAAGCCGAGTGCCATCGGGTGTTGAGGGCACGGTTCTCGCGGGCCAGGGCGAACCGCACCGCGTCGTATGTCACCTCGCCCACGAGCGCCTCGAGAAACCCACGGGCCATACCCAGTGGACGGTGGATCTCGGCGCGCCTCCCGTTGGCCAGAGTCAGGTCGGTCGCCTCGTCCTCGGCCATCTGAAGGGAGAGGGCGTACAGCTCGGGCAGATCCCAGATGGCGTGGTCACCGTCGTCATCGCGAATGCCGATGTGGGTCACGGCCGGATCGGCGAGTAGCTCGATCATGCCGGCGCAGACGGCGCCGCCCTTGCCGCGGTTGTCGTCGAGACAGACGACCCGCAGCGGAGCCCCGGCCCGGCGCTCAACCTGGTCGGCCACCCGGCGCGCCGTCTCGTTGACCCACCGGACGCCGTCGAGGACCAGCACCTGGCGTGAGGGGTCGACGAACAGCTCGGTGTCGGCAAGGGTGGCGAGTAGCAGATCCTGGGTTTGCACCGGATCGAAGTCCTCGGGAAAGTACACGGGCACCACCATGCCCAGGTGCCGCCTCATGTGCTGCCGCAGATCCAGAGGGCTCACTCCTCTTCGGCGCGCCAATCGGTCCTCCGTTTGGACCACCGTCCGCGTGACGACATCGGTGCCACCCTGGGCAACGAAGGCGGACCGGCACAGAAGCGCCGCCAGCATAGGCATACTCCCAGCCAGTGTGAACGGGCAGGAGAGAGGCACATCTGCTGAACGGTTCGTGATTCGACGGCAGCGGACCAGGGCCTGCTCGCCTGCAAGCTGGCGGCGGCTCAGCAGACAGCCATCGGCAAGACGAGGGCCCGGCCACAAGATGGGCCGGGCCCAGCCCGTGCAGTCATGCGACCGTGGCAGTCAAGTGTGCGGCGCACGAGGGGAGGTTCAGTTGAACAGAGTAGGGTAGACTTTGTCCTCGCGCGTGGTGTTCTGGCGGATCCATTCGTACGCGTCACTCTCGCGCCGGAACTGCTGAGCCACCGGCTGAGCCCGACGGGGCAGATCGGTCCACCGCCACACACCGAATGTCCTGGAGGCCTGGTCGTACTTGACCTGATACTTGCTGGGCATCGTCCCACCCCATTCCGCTTCTCACATTCCCCCGCTCCTGGCCGACTCCCGCATGCAGTATTCCCCGATCTCGCGGCTTCCAAACCCCGGGCGCGGGTTCCACGGGTATGGAATCTGGTAACCAACCCTTGCCGCCGCTTTGCGGCACATGTACGCTGGCCTCGGTCCGCCCGGAGACCCACCTCTGATCCCAGGAGGGCGCTCACTGCGATGAACGGGTCCTACACACGACGACGATTCTTCTCGGTGCTGGGCCAAGGAATGACTGCCGGTGCCGCGGCCCTGGCGTTCTCGCCCACGCGAGCTCGAGCGGCCCTGGGCCCCAACGACCGCATCCGGCTGGCTCTGATCGGCTGTGGGGGGATGGGGAATCGGCACCTCGACAGCCTGGTCGTCCGCACCGACTGCGAAGTGGTCGCGACCTGCGACGTCAATCGGCCACGAGCCGAGGCCGCCCGCCAGAAGGTGGGCGGAGCGTGCGAGGCCTATCAGGATTTCCGCCGCGTCCTCGACCGGTCCGACATCGACGCCGTCTTCTGCGCCACGCCGGATCACTGGCACGCCCTGGTCACGATCATGGCCTGTCAGGCTTGGAAGGACGTCTACGTCGAGAAGCCGCTGGCGACAACCATCGCGGAGGGACGGGCGATGGTGAACGCGGCGCGGCGGTATGGCCGCGTGGTCCAGGTGGGCACCCAGCAGCGGTCTCAGATGCTGTTCCGCGATGCGGTGGGCATTGTTCACAGCGGGAAGCTGGGGACCATCACCGGCGCCGGATCGTGGATCGGCCCAAATGGCGCCACGGGCATCGAGACGCCCCAGCCGGTCCCCGAGGGGCTGGACTGGGATCTGTGGCTTGGCCCCGCCCCCGCGGTCCCGTACAGCCCGCAGAGGTACGGCGCCTTCCGTGCCTTCCACGATTACGCCAATGGGGAGCTGACCAACTGGGGCGTTCATCTGCTGGATATCGTCCTGTGGGGCATCCGCGAGGACTGGCCCCTCTCCGTGCAGGCTCTAGGCGGCAGCTACCGGCAGATCCCCGGCAGCGACGACTATGAGAACGTCGAGGTCCTCTACGGATTCCGCCGGTGCAGTGTGAGCTGGGAGCAACGGCATAGCACGACCATCGGCGGCAAGGGGTATGGGATCCGGTTCACCGGCACAGCGGGGCGCCTCTACATGGACCGGGGCAGCTTCGTGGTGGAGCCACCGGCCTTGGGGATTGCCGAGGAGATCGAGAAGGGCGATCCGTGGATTGACGTGCAGTCGCACCACACGAACTTCCTCGAGTGCATGCGAAGCCGGCAGCGGCCCAACGCGGACGTGGAGCGGGGCCACCGGGCGACATCCCTGGTGCTGCTGGGAGCGATCGCGCTGGACTGCGGGCGCACGCTGAAG
>JAKPQA010000153.1 GCA_029547025.1 Armatimonadota bacterium | reverse complement strand
GGACCGTGCCCGGTTCCTGAGCGGCGAGTGGGTGCAGCCACTCTCCTGGGACTCCGCTTACGGCCGCGCCGTCCGGAGGGCCATCCGTCAGGCCGATGACGCCGCCGTCAGGGAGCTCGACACGACCAGGCCTCCGGCCGTACTGCTGACCACCTGGGTGACCACCGGGTGTAAGCCCACCGACGGTGGGCGGGCTTGGTCCTACGGGTGGCTGTTTGGCAGCAAGGAGAGCGTCCCGCCGAGAGCGGGTCTGGTACCCCAGAAGTCGCCCGCACACAACGGCCCCAGGTCGTTCGCCACGGCAACATGGCGGGAGAGTACAGCGGCGCTGGGACCTCTCGGGCCCGGGAACCACGCGCCTTGGCGCTTGGCCGACTACGTCCCCGTCGAGCCCGACCTGACGCCGGTCCTGCGGAGTGTTCCAGTCGCGTTCGTCTCACAGTTCCCCCTGGGACCACGGCGGCCCCTGCAGGAGTGCGCGGCGGAGGGCGTCGGTGTGTCGATCTCGCAGGCGTACGAAGCAAGCGAGCTCCTCGCGCTCGTCCGTGACCAACCCGCCGAGGCCGTGGTCGCCGGCATGTCGATGGCGCTTGCCGGCTCAGCGAAGTTGGCTGCGGGCGGGTTATTCATTGCGCCGGGAGGGCAGAGCAGGTTCGCGTGGGCCATCGAGGCCATCGGCCGCGTGCTGGACGAGGTCGCGAGGCCCTCACTCCGGGGCAACATGGCCGGAACCGGTGCCGACCCTGAGTGGGCCGACGAGGCGTGGCAGTGCCTTGCGTGGCAGCCGGACGCGGCCCTATCCGAGGCGCAGCGGCGCATGTTCGCGGGCGCCAGGAGGTTCTCGGGCTTGAACGGGCCCCAGCCGGACCCGGTGCCGGGGGCGGCACTCGCGACGCGCATCAGCTTCGACCTCAGGCTGGCACATCCCGAGGAGGAATGGGGCGTGTCCGGTCCGGCCGGCGGCTATGCCGTGGCGGAGTACGCCAACATGTCGGGTTCGAGCGAGGGGTTCTTCCCTGCCCTCGCAGAATGGACGGCTCCCGTCGGCGGAGCCGCAGAGGCACGAGAGGAAGATGCAGTGCGATGATGTGCCGGCTCGCAGTTCTGGTTCTGGTGGCGGGGGGATGCAGCTGGGGGGCCTACGAGTGCTATGAGATCGATGGAAGCACCTGGGTCACCCCGGGGTCCTCGGCCACGTACACGTGCGACTCCGACTACCGCCCCTGCAACCCCTACCTGCACAACGAGGTCTGGGTGAGCATAGAGTGTGCCGGACACCCGCAGGAGGGCTACCCGGGCTCCCTCTGGTGCGTCGCCGACGAGCTGTCGCTCTGCTTCTACGCTGACGAACTCGAGGAGGGCGATCCCCAGACGGTATCCGCGGACGCCGAGCTCTGGGAGGACTGGGTCGACCCCGATGATCCAGGGGAACACGGACTCTACGTCGGGCAGCACACGAAGCACCAGAGCGCGATCACGGCGCAGATCCACTACCGCGTGATGCCCATGTTCATGGGCCAAGGCTACTGCGTGATGGACACCTGCCAGTCCTTCGAGGGCCTCCGGCGGTGGTATTCCTGGTTCGGGCCTCCGGACCATCTGGCCTGTCCGTAGCCTGGAACCGGGATGCACGGGAGGTAACGCGATGCGCGCCATCCTTCTCGCCGCTGGTGTGGTCTGCCTGGCCGCCAGCTCCGATGCCCAGGTAGCGCCCGACCCGGAGGCGCCCAAGACCGGGCCGTACTGGCCAGAATGGGCCTTGCGCGAGCTCCCTGCTGAGGCGTCTGCCGGAGACATCGCGGCCGCCCTGAACTGGGTGTCGCGCCAGGTCGGGGTGCCGTGCATCGTGGTATCGGACGGTGAGGGTGGCGGGTCCCCCGCTTGGCTTGGGCAGCCCGCCACCCTTGACGGGGACTGGCAATTGGTGGCCGCAGTGGGCTACTGGGCTCGCCAGCACGCGCACATCGGTTTCGTGACCCCGCGCGCCATCGTGGTTGTGCCGCGCGGCAATGCCGAGCCAGCTGCGGGGCTGCGCGAGAGCTCCTACGGCCTTCGGTCGAGCGTTGTTGGGCTTGCGATGGCCACCGCACCCCTCGACGTGGCCGCCCATATGGCTGCGGGCGCCCGGGTTCTTGTGCAGCAGCTGAGCGAGGAGGCCCGGGCATGCCTCGTGCGCGGCAATGTGATCGGCCGCAGCCGACAGGGATACCCAGACCCGTTGCAGACTCCCCTCGGGCTGGCAGTCAGTATCGAGCCTTTACTCCGGTTCGAGTCGGACGCGCAGGGGGGCACGCACTTGGCGCGCTTCTCCCTGGGCCCTGGTCTGCGCCAGCGCGGCGAAGCGCTCATCCGGGCCCTGGGGTTTCCCCGGGCAATGATCTTTGACAACCAGACACGAGGGTTCACGGTCACGGAATGGGGACCCGACAAGGGTGGCGACTTCCCAGGGAACCCGCCCCCTGAGCTTGTCGAGAGCGTGGCGGAGTTCCAGGCGGACTGGGCTGCCGCGCGCCGGCGACTGCACGCTCTGCAGCAGATCGAGCTCGAGTTCGGTGGGCCCGCAAGGCTTGGCGACATCTGCCGAGGCATCACGGCGTGCCGGGTGGATCCGGGGCCCTTCGCGGACGTCGGGCTCTGGGCCACGCCGGGCCGTGCCCCTGCCGGCTCGGCGCTCCAGTGCCTGGCCCTCGCCGTTCGAGCGTCGATCGTTGCCGAAGGCGACGGTCTCCGACTGGCGGAGCCTGATGGGTACGCCATACCCGAGCCGGTAAAGGTCGGCCTCCGGTGGGCGAGCGCGCAGTTGCCGGAGCGCGAGGACCTTCGGCTGGCCTGCCTGGCCATCGATGACGGGCCGCTCCGCCCGTTCGGCGAACTCGACCCAGCCACTCGCGACACTGTCCGCGCGTGCATCGCCGCCTCCGAGCAGCCGCCCACCATTGTGGACACCACGATGGTACGACTGGAACCACTGCTCATCCACTCGACCCAGCGGCTCCTCCTGACGCGCGATGAGACTGCGAGCGCGAATCAGACCGGCTCTGTGCGCCTGCGGGTGAGCCCTCGCTTCGGGTCCACGGTTGCATTCAGTGGAGACAGGTGCACGCACGTCCCTGTGGACCCCTACGTGCTCGACCTTCTGCCGTAGAGGAGATCCAACCATGACCCAAGCCGTACTTGCCGCGATCGTACTCCTCGCAGGGAGTGCCACGGCGACTCCGCCGCCCCACGAGATCATGGTGCCCGTGCCGCCCGGCGAGGTGACCCTCCGCCAGGTCTGGGAGGGCATCATCGCCACTGAGGCCGAAGTCATCATC
>JAKPQA010000152.1 GCA_029547025.1 Armatimonadota bacterium | reverse complement strand
GGACCGTGCCCGGTTCCTGAGCGGCGAGTGGGTGCAGCCACTCTCCTGGGACTCCGCTTACGGCCGCGCCGTCCGGAGGGCCATCCGTCAGGCCGATGACGCCGCCGTCAGGGAGCTCGACACGACCAGGCCTCCGGCCGTCTTGCTCGTCTGCTGGGCTGACGTCATGTGGAGGGAGCAGGAGGGAGAGCGGTCGTCTGTGTACGGGCTGCTACTAGGCCACGAGCACGAGATGCCACCTCGGACCGACCTGACCCCCGCGCCCTCGCCAACAGAGGCGGGCCCGCGGTCCTTCGCCAGCGCAAGCTGGAGGGAGAGGACCGCTCGCCTCCGCCGGGTGCGGGCCTGTGCGCCGGGTTCGTGGCAGTCGAACGACTACGAGACCGTCGGCCCTGACCTCGCCGGAAAGATGACTACTGGCCTGGTCACTTTGACGCGGGCGGCCCCCTCGCACCCTGAGGAGCTTCTTCGCGAGTGCCTAGCTCACGGCGTTCAGCTCGCGCTGACAGACGCCTTGGCACAGAGCGACGTGCTCGTCGCGCTGCGGGCCCAGCCCACAGAGGCTGCGCTTGCATCGCTTGCTCTCACCGTGTCGGCCGATCTGGAGCGGACCACCGACGGTGTGCGTGGAGTGCCAGGGAACCGGTCGACGTACGACTGGGCCATCGACACGGTGGGAGAGGTCCTCAGAGAGCTCGCACGGCCCTGCCTCGACGCAGGGCTGGCTGGGACAGGTGTTGCCGCTGTGGAGGCGGACCAGATCTGGCAGTGCCTCCAGTGGCGGCCAATGGATCAGGTGCCTGACGCTGAGCGCCTGGTGTTCGACGCCGCGCGGCCGTTCATCGCTCCAGGATCACTCGAGGTGGAGCCGCCTCCGCCAGACACAGCTGAACTCGCTGCAAGGACGACCTTCGGGCTGTGGCTAGGGCGCGTCGCGGAGGAGTGGTCCGCTGCTGGCCCAACCCATGGGTATGTGGCCCTGGATCTCACATACGTCTCTGGATCCAGCGTGGGGCCATTCGAGCCCCGCGTTGCGGCCCCGGAACTGCCCTTGAGCGCAGGGGAGACTGGATAGGAGGATGCGACATGATGGGTTACCGAATTGCCGCTCTGGTTCTGGCGCTGGCGGGAGTGGGGTGGAGCGCCACATGCTACGAGGTTGACGGAAGCTCCTGGGTCCAGCCGGAGATGGCCGTCCCATACACCTGCGACTACGACTACACCACATGCAATCCCTACCTGCACGGGCCTCGTCTCGTCACAATAGACTGCTCTGGCCACCCGAAAGATCCCTACAACTCCGCGTATGCCTGCCAGCGCTCGGAGTTATCGGAGTGTTACTATGCCGACGGGCTGACCCCGGTTCCTCCGGTCCTCTATGTGTCAGCGCCGGCTGAGCACTGGGAGGCCATAGTAGACCCGGACGACCCGGTCAACCGAGGCAAATACAGGGGCGTTCACACGAAGCACCGCGGAGCCGCCACAGTCCAGCAGCACTACCGAGGGATGCCGATGATGATGGGACAGGGCTTCATGGTGACCGACCAATGCCAGTCCGTATCGGGCATCTGTCTCTGGTACACATGGCAGGTCGTCAGGGACCCCTGCGGCCCGTAGACCTGTTGCGGGGCAAGTGGCGGCGGCGCTCCGCGCCGGCTGGGTGCCGCCGTCGCCCGAACCAAGACCCACGTCAGTTCTGAGGAGATCAGTGATGCATTGCTCTGTGACGACCCTCATAGCGCTCTGCCTTGGCATGGCGCCTGGGCTGCCCTTGTCTGGAGGAACAGAACCACCGAGCTGGCCATACTGGGCCGACTGGGCTCTGCGGCCGGTCGGGTCCGACATGCGTGCCGGGAGCATCGCGGCCGCGTTGGGTGCGCTCTCGCGGCAGGCTAGAGTGCCGTGCATCGTGCCCGTGCAGGACGACACTGGGGACGGCCCACCCACATGGCTCAGGCAAGCTGCCTCTTTCGAGACGACCCCTGGACACGAGCCGCGTTCCGCCGTATCGGCCATCAGTTACTGGGCGCGCGGAAACGGCCACGAGGGGTTCACGACGCCACACTACGTCGTGATGGTCCCGTGTCCGCAACGACTTGGCCCTGACAGTCTGCCGGGGGCCTCCTACGGCATCAGAGAGAGTGCTCTGGCGATCGCCATTGCCACCGCACCGGCCGACGTGGCGCTCCACCTGGCGTGCGGCTTCAAGGTCATCGCGCAGCAGCTCAGCGAGGAGGCCCAGGCGACACTGGTGCGCAGCCTGATAGTGAACCGCAGTGGACACGGCTACTCCAGGTCGCTAGAGAAGCCCCTTATGCTTGCCGTGAGCCTCGCGCCTACGCTGATCTGGCGGCCCAGCCACTCGGATACTGAGGTGCCATCATGGGTCTCGCTGGCACCCGCATTGCGACAGCGGAGCGGCGCGGCTTGCGTGGCTGCCGGGGCGCCGCGTTCGCTGCTGTTCGATGAGGCCACGGACCGGCTCGAGGTCGTGGAGTGGGGCCCCGACCGCCACGGAAGGGCCCTGGGGAGACCTCCCATGGATATCGACGATTGCCTCGCCGCTTTCCGATCCGACTGGGTGACTGTGCGCCGGCGCCTGCGGGCACTCCAACGAACCCCGGTCGATCTCGGGGGTCGAGCGAAGGTCGGCGCTGTCTGCGCCAAGATCACGGAGTGCCCGGTGAACGCAGGTCCCTTTGCGGACGCCGAGATCTGGGCCACTCCTGCGCGGCTCCCAGCCGGCTCGGCGGTGCAGGCCCTAGCACTGGCGCTCCGCGCGCGGATCGCCCCCGAGGCCGGAGGCCTCCGCTTTGAGAGGCCCGATGGCTATGCCGTTCCCGAACCCGTGAAGAGAGGCCTTCAGTGGGCGAGATCGCAGATGCCGGATCGCGAGGATCTGTGGTTGGCGTGCCTCGCCCTCGATGGCCTCCCCTTTGAGCCGTTCGGCGGACTGGACCCACCTGTACAAGACACAATTCGCGACTGCCTGGCCAACAGCGAGAACCCGCCCGCCATCACCCACGATACGATGGTTCGCCTCGGACTCGAGCTGGTCTATGCACTGGAGCCAGTCGTGCTGACGCGAGATGACGCCAACGTCGACGGTCAGGACGGGCGTGTACGCCTGAGAGCCACTCCGCCGCCAGGCGCGACCTGCGCCTTCAATGACGGCCTCTGCGCTGGTCTCTTGGTCGACCCTTTCCTAATCGATGTACTGCCGTAGGGGAGGTCGAACCGTGACCCAAGCCATGCTTGCCGCGATCGTACTCCTCGCAGGGAGTGCCACGGCGACTCCGCCGCCCCACGAGATCATGGTGCCCGTGCCGCCCGGCGAGGTGACCCTCCGCCAGGTCTGGGAGGGCATCATCGCCACTGAGGCCGAAGTCATCATC
>JAKPQA010000112.1 GCA_029547025.1 Armatimonadota bacterium | reverse complement strand
CCGCCTCGGCTGGCCCGTGTTCGGGTCCACGTCCGCCGACTGAACGAGAAGCGCGATCTCGATGCGCCGAATCCGCGGGATGTCGTTCGGCAGGTTGGCATGGGGAATCTCGGCGCCCGTGCCGTCGAAGTAGCGGAAGACCGGCAGGGTGTGGCCAAAAACACAATTAACGCACTCAACGGTCCTTACCTCGGGATGCCCGGGGATTGGACCCAGTAAAGGCTGGGAATCGAGGGTTCGTGTGCCGGAATTAGGATCGCACGTAATGAGGTGCCGGGTGATTCCCATGCTCGATGCCTCGTAGCGGATGATCTCGCCTGGCGAGTCCCCGCAGAACCGGCTGGGGTTGGGCGACTCGATGTCCATCTCGACGGTGATCGCCGTGGCCGTGGCCTCCTGGATGCCTCGCCAGTTCTGGTTTCCCGCCACATTACAATTCGCCGGGTTTCGCCAGAGGTTCGGCTCGAAGGTGGAGTTGAAGGAGGCCATGCGGATCTCCGCCGCCATGAGCTCCAGGGCGGCCCGCGTATCCTGGTTCGTCGTCACCTTGCGCTCGATTCCCGTGGAGGAGCGCTGCCCCGACACGATGGCCGTCGTGACGGCGGCAAGCAGGACCATCCCGACGGCGACGGCCATGACAAGCTCGGGGAGCGTGAAGCCCCGTGAATCGTTCAGCCGATTGTTCATTGCCTGAAATACTCCTGTCTCGACACGATGGTGCTCTCGGTGATCCCCCGGTTGTTGCCGGGCCAGGTGACCTGGATCCTCACCGTCCAGGCGTTGGTGGCGCCCGCGAGCGGGGTGACCGTCGTGGCCACGGTGTAGGGCACGTCACCGGCCTGCTGGGCCGACTGGCTGCTGGCGTTCACGGTCCGGCTGCAGGTTGCCCCGACGTACAGATTGCGGCCGCTGGGGTCACAGGTTGTCGCGAAGGCGTTGTTCGGGTTCATGATCCACAGCTCGCTCCGCTCCAGCTCGCTCTGGAGGATGCCGGCGGCGCGGCCCATGAAATCGGAGCGCCCCGCCGCGCTCCACGACGTGGGCTGCATGGACAGGAGCGCCATGATCCCCACGGCCGTGAGGAAGAGCGTGATGA
Organism: Armatimonadota bacterium; assembly: GCA_029547025.1. Classification (GTDB taxonomy): domain Bacteria; phylum Armatimonadota; class Zipacnadia; order UBA1398; family JAKPQA01; genus JAKPQA01. The sequence continues at coordinate 14 of JAKPQA010000112.1, read as the reverse complement.
GGACCTCGACGATG
>JAKPQA010000084.1 GCA_029547025.1 Armatimonadota bacterium | reverse complement strand
CGCCACGCGGCGGTCTCCGCTGCTGACCGGCAGGGCCCCCTCCGTGGTCCGCTTGAAAGAGAGCACCCACACCGGGCCATGCGAGGGGCTCTCGGGGCGATCGAGGCCGACCACGGAGCTGACGAGTTCCAGCTTCTCATCAGGCCACTTGGCGAGCCACTGCTCCGCGCAGATCCGCTGGGCCTCCTCACGTGTGAGCTTCGGAGGCGTGTAGTTCGGAGCCCTGAGGATCTCACCCGTCACCGCGTCGATCACCACATCAACGTGCTCCGTTCCCCCCTCGCGTGTGCGGCCCCCCTCGGGCCCGTGCCGGTACGTCACCATCCAGACTGGCCCCCGTGTTGGGCTGAACTCGGATTCCAGTAGCTTGGAGGTCTTCTCGTAGACCAGCTCCTGCTCGGGGTACTTGGCGCGCCACTGCTCCTCCGCGATCTGCCTGGCCTGATCCTCGGTGATGGCGGCGGGCGTCAGCCCAGTGCGATACCGGCAGCCGTACGAAATGCTGCCATCGTCAAGGCGGACATCGGCCTGGATCCACAGAGACGTGGTGGCGGTCTCGCGCGTCCAGCCGGTCATCCCCACGTCGCTCTCCCCGTCGGGGAAGCCTTTGAAGTAAGTCATCTTCACACTGTCGTCGAGGTACGGGCAGTAGGCCTCCAGGAACGCGCGTGCCAGATCCGGCACGGCCTCGAGGGAGATCGCCGGTGTGCCGAAGGACCTCCCCACTATCGCCCAGTCCGCGAGGACCACGTAGGGCTTGCCGGTCCCGCGCTCGCGTCCAACCTCGAGCCGGCACTCCACCAGCCCGGCCGCGTCCGGCGGCCCCCACCACGGACCGTCTGTAGGCGGCTTGTGGCGCACGAGACCGCCGAAGGCCGCCTCGCTCCTGCCAGTCTGACCCTCCCGGACGAGCGTGATGTCCGCCACGTCGATGTGCAGGAACTCAGCGAGAGTGGCCAGGGCCTCCTGCGCGGGCATGGAAGGCTGGGGTGCGGCCGGCTGCGGTGCCGCGGGGCACGCAGCAGCCTCGAGCACACCCACCGTAAGTAGGCAGATGATCCATCGAGCGACCAGCACGATTCCCAGTCCCCCCACTCGACTTGCGACAGATTCTCCTCGCTATCCCTTGGGTAGAGGTAGAACGTGTCCACGCCTCCCAGGGCATCGTTGCCGTAGGCATTCCTGGCCTCCCCGATCGCCGCCACCGCCGCGTCTTTCACGCTCTGTCCGCCGACCAGAGCATGATGCCAGAACCTGTCGTAGAACATGACGACCGCCGGCAGTCCGGCGTACTCGTAGGCGCGGAAACCGGCGGCGAGGTCCGCACCCTTGGCGACCGCGTTCTCGACGAGTGATTCGCCCGCCTCGTTCCGGTCAGCCGTGTCGCACCCCGCGAAGAAGACGAACCGGCAGTGGCCCATGCCGTCGGCCAGCTCCTCGATGTAGTAGATATCGCGGGCCGGGTCGTTACCTGGTGGATCGGCACTGGCCGTACCGCCCCGGATCTCGTCGCGTAGCGGGTCGCAGCCGTTTTCCATGACCTGTCGGTTTGGCGCGCCGTGAGCGGCGATGAACACCACTGAGCTAGTCGGGAGCTTCCCATAGAGCGTGGCC
>JAKPQA010000080.1 GCA_029547025.1 Armatimonadota bacterium | reverse complement strand
CGACCAGAAGGAGAAGCTGGAGAAGATCGCCGGGTTCACCGCCGAGGAGGCCAAGGCACAGCTCATCCAGTCCCTGGAGGCCGAGGCCAAGCGCGAGGCGGCCATCCTCATCCGCAAGGCCGAGGAGGAGGCCAAGCGCATTGCCGACAAGAAGGCCCAGGAGATCATCGCCTACTCCATCCAGCGCTACGCCGGTGACTTCGTGGCCGAGAGCACGGTTTCCGTAGTGAATCTGCCCACCGACGAGATGAAGGGCCGGATCATCGGCCGCGAGGGCCGCAACATCCGCGCCATCGAGGCGGCCACGGGCGTCGATCTGATCATCGACGACACGCCGGAGGCCGTGGTGCTTTCGGGCTTCGACACCGTGCGCCGCGAGATCGCGCGCCTGACACTCTCGAAGCTGGTGGCCGACGGGCGTATCCACCCGGCCAAGATCGAGGAGATGTACTCGAAAGCGCGGGAAGAGGTCGAGAAGGAGATCCACGACGCCGGCGAGCAGGCTGTGCTCGATGCCAACGTGCACGGCGTGGCGCCGGAGCTCCTGCGTCTGCTCGGCAGGCTCAAATTCCGCACCAGCTACGGGCAGAACGTGCTCATGCATTCGCTGGAGGTGGCACACCTGGCCGGTCTGATGGCCAACGAGCTGGGCGTCAACGCCAAGCTGGCCAAGCGGGCCGGACTGCTCCACGACCTGGGCAAGGCCGTCGACCATGAGGTCGAGGGCTCTCATGCCATGATCGGAGGGAACCTGGCTCGTCGCTACGGCGAGTCGGAGGCGGTGGCGCACATAGTCGAGGCGCACCACTACGAGATTGAGCCCAACACGGTCGAGGCTGTGCTTGTGGCGGCCGGTGACGCTGTGAGCGGCGCCCGCCCGGGAGCGCGCAGGGAGACTCTAGAGACGTACATCAAGCGGCTGGAGTCGCTGGAACGGATCGCGGAGAGCAAGCCCGGCGTGGACAAGTGTTACGCCATCCAGGCGGGCCGCGAGATCAGGGTGCTGGTCAAGCCCGACGAGATCGACGACGACGCGGCGAGCCTCCTC
>JAKPQA010000067.1 GCA_029547025.1 Armatimonadota bacterium | reverse complement strand
GGGTGTGCGGGCAGTGTGCGTTTGACGCCGCCGCGAAAGATGGCGCTGATCGACGATGGGTATCCGTTCATCGACGGGGCCGTGGCACAGCAGACGTACGGCAGTCCTGCTTCCTCGGCGGCCATCTTCACCACATCGTTGATGGTTCCCGAACCCACGGCGACGGGGAGTACAGCGCACCCGGCGGTCGCGGTGGCATCGATGGCCTGCCGGACCTGGACGACGAAGGGGTCGGCGACGTCGACCTCGGCGCCGAGGTCGAGCGTCTCGACCGGGATCCCGGCCGACCGCCCCACGTCCACTACCCGGTCGCCGGCGGCGGCGAAGGTGTTCGGGTCACCAACCACGAGCCACTGTCCCCGGAGGCCGAGCTCGTCCGTAATCGCGGGTGCTCGGCCCAGCGCGTCCTCCCCCATCACCACGCGCCGCGTAGGCACCCGGTGGATCCCATCCGGGCAATCGCACTTCAGTTCGCGCCCGGCCCAGTGGTCCATCAGGGCCAACAGGCGCGCGAGTCCGTCATCTGGCATTCGCGTTACGTCCTCTCACCGGCGCCCCATGGTCCACACGCGCCGCCCGGGGCTCCCGCCCCGGGCTACCACAGACATCGCCCCTTTTGGGGCTGACCACCAGCTCGCTTGAGCTCCCGGGAGGGGGCGGCGACCCGGAGCGTTCCGGGCGCCGCGGCTCACGCGCCCGCTGGGCCGCCCGTCCGCCTCCCGCCGCTGCTCAGCGCCAGCAGGAAGCACGCCCCATAGTAGAGCGGATAGCACCCGAAGGCGTTCCAGCGGGACGCGTCGACGAACTTCCAGCGCGCAACGAAGATGTCCGAGACGTAGAAGCACACCGCGCCCAACAGTGCGAGTTGCCGCCGGTCCCACGAGTCCAGCCCGCAGGCGAGCACCACCATCGCCGTGATCGCGACGCAGTAGCCGATGACGAGCGGACGGTTCTCTGGCGGAACCAGGGGCACGAGCCACACCGCGATGCCGCCTGTGATGGCGAGCCACACCGGCACGGCGACGCGAACGCGCAGTCCGGAGAGGCCCGCGACAGCGAACGCCGCACAGAACAGCACGTGCGCCGCCAGGAAGGCCAGGGCGCCGGCCTCGAACCGGATGGCCCCGAGGTAGTCGCCGAACCAGCAGCCCACCAGCCCGAGGGTCATCAGCCGCCCAGCTGCGGACCCGAGTCCCCCGGCGACCAGGGCCGAGGCGACGAATCCCGTCGAGGCGGCCAAGAGCAGACGGCGGGAGGGAACGCCCGGCACCCCGGCCGCCGAGACGAGGACGGCCGCCACACAGAACGCCGATACGGTGACCAGTGCCGCCAAAGCAGGCCGGCGAAGTCTCTCAACCGATGGCACCGCAGCCTCCCTTCTGCAGCAGCGTGGCCGGCCACAGTATAGCGGGGCGCGGGGCGGGAAGGGTCTCACTCTCGCCGTCCCGAAGCCAGAGGAACCTCCGAACTCCTCGGGGAGGTGCCCGCTGTTGGAGTTTGCCATTCGCTGCCCGAACCAGGTCGTCTTCGGATGGGGCATGATCGACCAGCTGCCGAAGTTCACATCGGGCCTGGGACGACGTCCGCTGATGGTCACCGGCCGCTCGGCGCTTCGAGCGTCGGGGCGCCTGGATGACATTCTCGGTGCACTGTCCGCCTCCGGTGCGGTCGTGGCGCTGTTCGACCAGGTCGAGGCCGAACCGTCCCTCGATACCGTGCTGCGAGGCATTGAGACGGCGCGAGTTCACGAGGCCGACGTGGTCGTTGCCATCGGTGGCGGGAGCGCGCTGGATGTGGGGAAAGCCATCGCCGCCGTGGCCTATGCCGACGGCGAGCTGGCCGAGTTCCACGCCGGGAGAGAGGTCACCGGCCGATCCCTGCCCATTGTCGCGGCGCCGACGACCTCGGGCACCGGAGCCGAGGTCACGCCGAACTCGGTGTTGACCGACCGGATGGCTGGTGTCAAGGCGAGTATCCGGGGCGCCGGGCTGATCCCGCGCGTGGCCATTGTCGACCCCGAACTCACGGTCTCGCTCCCTCCGAAGGAGACGGCCTACACGGGGCTCGATGCTTTCACCCAGGCGCTGGAAGCCTTCATCTCGACCGGTGCCAGCCCCTACAGCGACGCCCTGGCGCTGGAGGCCATCCGGGCGACTGGCAGCTGGCTTCGTGAGGCTGTGGCCGCTGGACGGAACCGCGAGGCGCGGACGCAGATGGCTCTGGGCAGCCTGCTGGCCGGACTGGCGCTGGCGAGCGCGCGCCTGGGGCTGGTCCATGGTCTGGCCCACCCGGTGGGGGCTCGTTACGCCCTCCCGCATGGCCTGGTGTGCGGTCGGTTCTTGCCCGCCGTGCTGGCGTTCAACCAGGCGGCGGCGGCGCCCAGGTACCATCGGGCGGCCCAGGCTCTGGGCCTCGAGTCGGGTACGGCGCTCGTGCCCTGGGTGACCACGCTGTGCGAGGATCTCGGCGCCTCGATGCCTCTCTCGACCGTCGGCGCCTCTGAGGCGGACATCGACGCGCTCGTGGACCCGGTGCTGTCGGCGGGCTCTACGGCCTACAACCCGCGGAAGCCCACAGCAGGCGATGTGCGGGAGCTGTTGCGGCAGGCGATCGATGGCGAGCGGCCGCGAGGTCAGGCATGACCCCGCGGGAGCGAGTGGTGGCGTCGATCCGGCGCGGGCCAACGGACGCGCTGCCGTGGCAGTTCGACATGACCAGCGCCATCCGCGCCAAGCTGCGACACTACTACCAGACCGAGGACCTGCTCACGGCCACCGGCGATCACCTGGTCTGGACCGGGCTCGGGACGCCTCGCGGGTACGTGCCGCCAGCCGCAGCGCCAGGGCTCTACCGGACTGAGTTTGGCGCCGTCTGGCGGCGGGAGGCGCGGGACACACAGATCGGCGACTGGGGTGACCTGATTGACTACCCATTGAAAGAGCCATCTCTGGCCGGGTACGCCTTCCCCGATGGCTCAGCGCCGGGCCGGGCCGATCACGTTCCTTTGGCGCGCCAGCGGTATCCCGATCACTTCCTGGTCGTCTCGGGCCCCAGCCTGTTCGAGGCCGCCTGGGCGCTGTGCGGGTTCGAGAACTATCTGGCGTATGTGATGGCCGAGCCCGCGTTCGTGGGTGAGTTGACCGGTCGGCTGGCCGAGTTCCACTGCGCGCAGATCGCCCAGCTCGCGGGCACCAACGTGGATGCAGTGCGGCTCGGCGACGACTGGGGTTTCCAGGACCGCCTCATGGTGCGGCACGAGACCTGGCGGCGGCTGTTCCGCGAGTCCTATCGGCGCGTGTTCGAGGCGGTCCATCGTGTGTGTCCCTTCGTGATGCTGCACTCGTGCGGAAACATCACCGATATCCTGCCCGACCTTATCGACGTCGGGCTCGATGTCGTCCATCCGCTACAGCCCGAGGCCATGGACGTCGAGCGCTGCCAGAGGGAGTTCGGCCGCGATATCACCTTCTGGGGCGGGTTGGGCTGTCAGAGCACCCTCCCACTCGGGACGCCGGCCGACGTGCGGGCCGAGGTGCGACATCGACTGCGGCTGTTCGCCGGGGGCGGGTACATCCTGGCTCCGGCCGGCGCGGTGCCGACCGATACCCCCGTTGAGAACGTGGTCGCGATCATCGAGGAGGCCAAGGGGCAGTTGGGGGATAGGGCATAGCCCATCGGCGCTCGGCGGCGAGGAGAGACAGGCAGCCGCCGACCTCTCACAGCATGCCCCTCTCACGACTCCGGGCGTAGCCGGGGCTGCCGTTCGGGTCGCCGCATATGCTCCACTCCGTTGACCGTACGACGCCGTCGCCGTAAGCACAGATGTCCTTGGTCGTGGGTATCCGCTCGAACATCAGGTGCACGAGGTCGCGAGCCGGCATGGTCGCACCGGGCGCCAAGCCGAGCTTCTGGAGCACGTCGAGGTCCTTCTTGTAGTCGCGGATGAGCCCACCAGCGTGCACGCATCGCGTGGTCGCCGGGTGGAAGCCATCGCAGCAGTTGCAGACTTCGCAGCACCCCTCGATCAGGGTGACGGGTGTCTCCGGCGCGCGCCGGAGACGCCCAAACAGCTCGGCGATGGTGTCGTCGGGCCGGGGGCCGATCGTCTCGCCACCCGACCACCAGCAGGCCATGCACATCATATGGTGCGGCCGGATGAAGACGTGGTCATCGTCATCGATCCGCGCCACGCTCTGCCGGCGGTACTCGGCCATCTCCGCCTCCGGCCGAGAGTAGACGATGGCCCGCCAGCCCTCGGCTCGCACGCGCTCATAGGCACCGCTATCGGCGTGGGGGCAGCCCTCCCAGCCCGGCGTGTCGTAGGCGCAGAGGCCTCGGGGGGTCTCGATCCGCTCGAGGAGCAGCTCGTACAGCCAGCGTGCCCGGCGGGTATCGCCCGGACACAGCCCGAGCCGCTGGAGAACATCGAGGTCGCGCTTGCGGGCGAAGAGGGATCGCGGGACGGCACCCGCCGCCCGATGCGCCTGGCCCCGCATGCGGCTATAGTGCGGGACCTCGTCGGCGTCGCACGCGAGCCGAATCGCGGCCGTTGGGTCGGCCCCCACTGCGGCCAGGAACGCATGGGCCTCGCTCGAGGGCCACTCCGGGCAGATCAGGCCGCCGCGCGTGCAGACGGCGCTGACGAGCTGATGAGGCCGAACGGACAGCATCGGGTGGCATAGGCCGTCCCGGGTGATATGCGGGTTGGGCACACGAACCGCGACCTCTCAGCGCCGGTCGCGGACGTAGGCGGGCGCGCGAGGCACCTGGATCGCCCGCAGGTCGACTTCCTCCGGACGGCTGTAGACGGCCTGACGTGACACGATGGCATCGAAGCCCATGAGGTACCCCTTCGACTCATCATTCTTGCCGCGGTTCTCGAAGCGCAGCGTATGCTCTCCGGCCGCCAACGTGACCGTGCCGAGTTGGTGCTCCTTGGAGATCGGCGTGCCGCTGAACAGATCCCAGACCCCGAGCGACTTCCCGTCGAGGAACGCCTCGTAGGTGCCGTAGTCGAACGAATGGACCATCAGCACGCGCAGGTCTGCGGAGATGGCCTTCGGCAGCGCGAAGGTGACCTCGAGCGACTGCCCGGGACCCGCCGGACGGTACCAGAGGTGCTTGCCCCCGCTGGTCCCCCCCACGCCCTGCAGCTCCAGTGGCGACTGATCCGAAGGCTGGGCCACATCCAGAAGTGACTCCCCCTCCACAAGCACAGATTCGCGGACCGGAAGTCTGTCGGCCCCCTTGGGCAGCGCGGGCCAGGGCTTGTGGGGCTCCGTCTGATACCAGTAGGCCACCGATGAGAGCAGGTCGTCGCGCTCGATGAAGCCACTGCCCTCGCCGTTCGGGAAGTTCTGCGACCCTTTGTGTTCGATTTCGACCCGCAGCGACTTCCTGAACGCCACGGGATCGGCCAGATGGAAGCGGTAGGCGCTGCCGCGGTCTCCGGTACCGTAGCCCTCCCACAGCGGGATGCCATAGAAGGGTCCATCGAGCTGGCGGAAGCCCCAGGCGTCGCAGAAGTAGTCCTCGGTGCCGGTGCCCCGGAGCCGGGGCTCCTTCTCTCCATCGACGAAGAAGAGATCGTCGCCCTCGCCAAACCACCCTGGGGAGGAGTGGTAGACGCTGTAGGCGGTGCCCACATAGTGCCCCCGGCCCTCGATGTCGGCCAACAGGTAGTTGCGCCCCATCACAGCCGGGAACTCTTGGCGGTAGGCGGCATGGAAATAGGCCGCATCAGAGGGAAGCTCCTCGTACTTCCGCCAGTCGATGTACCAGAACAAAGCATCGCAACGGCTGTCGGCCTCGTTCGTCACGGTGACGCGCGCCGACTTCCGGAACGGCATGGGCCAGTAGCAGTTCCGCGCCCGCCCGTCGGATGTCACGGTGACCGGGATGGACCAGAACGGCCGGTCAACGCCGTGGCCGATCACGAAGAAGTCGCCGATCGGGCACTCGACGCTCGGGTGCTCCTCGCCGTCCCAGTACATCCGGAGGGTCAGCAGACGCGGGTAGCCGGGCGCCGGGTGGGCGATGGTAAACCAGATGTGCGCGATCATGCCGGGCCCCTCAAGCTCGGCCAGGGTGAGCGTGTCGCCCGGTGCGATGCCGCGGCAGTCGCCGTTGCCATCCTGCCAGTTTGGGTCGCTGGATGATGAGCGCATGCTTTCGTACTGCTTGAGGCGCTCGAGCCCGGCCAGCGGGTTCCCCAGATCGACGGCCTGCGCGAGGAGCGGCAGGCTCGTCGCGGCCAAGGCGCCAAGTATCAGGGTCCAGATGGAGCGTCGCATGGGCTCCTCCACGGGGGCGAAGTGGCCGCGGTGACGGCCCGAGTCCTTTCGCCGAGAAGCTACCCGAAGCCTGCCGAGATGGTGCTCCGCCGGAGGCTTAGGTCGGTCGGCGGATTATGCCGTGAGAAAAGGCAGGGCGCGTGAACGGCGCCGGGGAATAATCAATAGTGGCTATGTCTGGTCACTACGGTTGTGGAGGAGATGGT
>JAKPQA010000056.1 GCA_029547025.1 Armatimonadota bacterium | reverse complement strand
CACGCTCACGACGGTGCGCTGGGGCGGTGGGGGTGGAGGCGTGTACTTGACGCAGATGCGCATGACTCCCGAGGCCGTGCCCTGGAGAGTCACCCAGTTCCCGTTGCTGAAGTATCCGACTTCGAGCGAGGCCCCCGCGTGAGCGGGGAGTGCGGTGCCAAGACATGTGGCGGCCAAGGCGATGGTGCACACGAGAGGTAGCCGGTGGGCAATGCGGACCATCGAACACCTCCGCAAGACCGCACACACGGCATGCGGGAGTCCCCGCCATGGCGAGTCATTCGCCACGGGGGGGGGTACTCCTTCACTAACAGATGCCACGCCTGTGGGAATGGTTGGACGGCGAATGGACCAAGAGCCCCGTCCGCTGGACCCGGCGTCAGGAGGTGCGTCCAGACTCCCTGTGGCCGCTGGGATGCAGGGGGCGACGGGTACCTCACGCCGAGGCGCGGCCCCCAGCGCTCGGGCCGTTCACCCCCCGCGCGGTAGCGCGACACTCTGTGCCAGTGCAACCAGCGCCTCGTCGGACGCCGGGGCGTCCTCACCGGGCCGCAGCGCCTCCAGGAGGGCCCGCAGCACGCGCCGCTGCGCGTCGTCGAGCTCGCCCCAACGCGTCAGGCGGTCCTTGGCGGGCCACAGGCCCGCCAGCAAGGCCGGGACGATTGATGGCGCACCAGCCGCCAGCAGCAGCTCCACCACATCGGGCCATGCGTTCGCCGAGGCCAGCTGCAGGGGCGTCTGCCCATCCCGAGTGACCGCGTCCACCTCGCTGCCGGCCTCCAGGAGCACTCCCACGGCCTCCGCTTGGCCGTTCAGTGCCGCGTGGTGTAGCGCCGTGAAGCCGTGGCGGTCCGCCGCATTGGGGTCCCGGCCCCGGTCCAGGAGCCGACGGATGGCGCGCACGTCGCCACGCTCGGCTGCGCGGAACAGCGCCCCCCCGAACAGCATCCTCACCACGAGCGGCATCACGGCCTCCCCGCCGCGTCTCCCACGGCCTCGCCGGTCTCGACGCTGACCACCTTAGGTATGGGCTTGATGAACTCCTGGCGCAGGCTGTATGTGTACGCTCCTTGCGTGGGGATCAGCAGCACGTCGCCGGGCCCGATCATCTCGCCGAAGAACTCGTCACCCCACACATCGTGGGGCGTGCACAGAGAGCCCAGGACCATGCACTCCCGGGCGACCAGGGCCGGACGGCTCAGGTTGATGACAGGAAAATAGTCCACTTCGAAACGCTCCCACCCGATGGCGTTGGTACCGCCGTCGGTGATGGCCAGATCGGCCGACTTGCAGTCCACCACGCTCAGCAGAAGGTGCATGGCCTCGTGGGAGAGCCACCGCCCCGGCTCCAGGCAGATCGTCGGCTCGATGTGCGGGAACACGTGCTCGCCGAGCGCCGACGATAGGGCCTCCGCGAAGGTCTCGATGGGCTGGGCAGGCAGGCAATAGCGTCCCCGCAGCCCGCCGCCGTCCCCCAACGCGGCCGCCTCGATGCGCCCCACCGGGGTACCGGCGCGCTGCAGCCACTCGCCCGAGGGTGGCCAGAACCCTCCGCCGATGTCGATGAACTCGACCCACCGGCGCTTCCCGGCAGGCAGGGCGGCCAGTGCCTGACCCAGCCGCTCGATGAATGCGACTTGGGCGGTGGGATCGAGATTCCAGCTGGAGTGGAACTGCAGCCCCCTCAGTTGCACATATGAGCATCCCAGCGCCTCATCATATAAGCGCGGCAACTGATCCAATGGGATGCCGAACTTCCGCCAGAGCCCGCGCTCGTCGTTCGTGATCCGGATGCCGGCGCGCACGCTCCGCCCCCGCCCGCCGGCCGTGTGCTCGAGGCGATGCAGCTCCGCGAAGCTGTCCATCAGCACGGTCACGCGGTCGGCATGCTCCACAGCCAGTGTCAGCTCGGCGTCCGTCTTGCCGGGCCCGCTGAACACGATGTCGGTCGCGCCGCACTCGATGGCCATGGCCAGCTCGACGCCGCTCGACACGTCGAGCCCCAGTCCCTGGTGCGCGACCTCCCGCGCCACGGCGGGATGGTTGTTGCTCTTCACCGCATAGTACACCCGCGTGGATGGCAGCACGGCCGCGAACGCCCTCGCGAACTCCGCCGCGCGGGCCCGCAGCGCGGCCGGGTCGAACAGGTAGAGTGGCGTCCCGTGGCGGGCCGCCAGGGATAGGTAGGTGTCGCGATGCCCCAGAAAGCGCGCGACGAAGTCTCGCAGCATGGCCTCGTCCATCTGAGGCGCCGGCGTGCGAAACGCCTCGGCCGTGGCGGCCAGAACGCGGTCTCGGTGGGTTGTCATTCGGGCGCCACCTCGAGCTGAAGCAGCGAGGCGATCCGAAGACAAGTCAGCTCTGCGTCATCGTGGCGCTCGAGCCTTAGCACGGCGTGGCCGAGGATCCACGAGTCATAGTCCGCCGGCGGTACCTGCACGACCTCGCCCACCCTCCGCTTGAGGACGCACGCCACCACCGAGGGCTCGGCCAGCATGGGCGACGCATCGAGCCGGCGGACGCGTCCGGCCGCCGGCGCGAAGAAGCGGACGCCCAGACAACGTGACCAGCGGCGCCCGTGTGGCACGTGGGGCTCCTCGCCCGCGGCGAAGTCGAGAGCCGCCGTCAGCGTATCCAGCCCTGAGCTGGCGCGGATCACGTCCGGCAGGCAGTCGCCACCCACGCGAGGCGCCATCTCCAGGAGGACTGGCCGCTGCTCGCACAGGATGTAGTCGGCCATCGCCACGCAGTTGTCCAAACCCAGGGCCGCCGCCGCCTCGCCCAGGCGCTGGGCGAGCCCGTGGGGCGCGGGTGCCGGCACTTCATAGCCGGCCGTCGTACCGAACGCCGTCTGGCGAGCCTTGATCTTCTGAGCCACCCGCCAGATCCGCACCTGGCCACCACGGATGGCGAAGTCACAGCTCATCTCGGGGCCCTCGATGTACTCCTCCGCCCCGAAGACCCGCCGCGCATGGATCCCGCCCTCGCAGTCCGGGTACATTCGCGCGTTCGGATGGGATGCCAGACCAACGCGCAGTGCGTGAAGGGCGTCGGCGCACTCCGCCTCAGAGCGACAGAGGAACACGAGCTCGCTGCCGCTGCCGGTGAGTGGCTTCATCACCGTCCACGGCCCAGTGGCCGCGCGGAACGACGTGACGTCCTCCAGATCGGTGACAAGCCGCGCCGAAGGACACGGGACGCCGGCCTCGCGCCAGCGGAGTTTGGACTCGTGCTTGTTCCGGCATGCCGCGACCGCCTGGGGCGAGGCGAACCGCAGCCCGAAGCACTGGGCCAGCTCCGCGGCCAGCGGAAGCGACTCGCAGTCATAGCAGGCGATGCCGTTCAGCCGCTGATCATGCCGGGCGAGGTGCTCATGCACTGCCGCAGTCGCGGCCCGGTGATCACACAGTTCGGCGAGCACCTCTGACGCTGCGTCCGGTGCCGGCTCCACCGCCGCCGCGCGGTGCGCCGAATCGGTGAGGAAGAGTGCGCGGCCGGGACGTGCCGCGTGGATGTGCTGAACGTAGTCGGATGTGGTGCCAACGACCAGCACGCGGCTAGTGGCCATGGCCGGCCGCCTGAAGCTGCGCCGCATGGGCCGGCGCGAGATTGGACAGCAAGTACAGGGGGCGCGGGGTCAGATGGAACATGGACTTCCATCCGAAGTCGCCGCATAGGAAGTCGACCGAGAGGAACCGCTGCTGGCAGGCGTACTCAATGTGGTGCAGATTGATCAGTTTCGCCACACCCGGGAAGCCGCCGTGGGTCCCACCGGCCAGCAAGGTGTAGTGCCCCCGGTAGGCACATCCCATGTCGACGGCGGCGACTTCGCCACCAATCAGGACCGAAGTTATGCGCAGCCACCCGCGGTCGAGGAGGAGGTTCATCAGGTCGCGAAAGCCCTCGCGGAACCTCTCGTCGGCGTAGTAGGAGCTGTCGCCGAACCGGCTCACGTTCAGTGTCACCAGCCGGTCGAAGTCGCCCGGGTCATCGAAGCGGTAGGAGACCCCGGGGGCGGACAGCGCCTCCAGCTCGCGCCGGATGCGCTTGGCCGACTTGCCGGAGAAAGCGGACCAGTAACCCTCCATGCTGAAGCCAGCCTCGGGCGGGTAGAACAGGTACCCGACCTCGTCAATGGCGGGCACGAGCGTCCCCGGGGCAGCGATGGGGTCAAGGTACCGCAGGTGGTACGGCCCGTCGACGGCGTCGAGCAGGGCCAAGAGATCGCCGGCCTCGCGGGCAAGGATCCGGTTCTGTTCGAGCCACGTGGTGCCCGCCCAGGTTTCGCCCGGGAAGTAGCCATAGCAGCCGCTCTCTTCGATCCAGGCCAGAGGCAGGAACCCCGCCAGCCGGTGCCCGTCCTCGATCAGCACGAACCGCAGGGGGCGCCGGAAACGGTGGTGAAAGCACAGCCGCGCCTCCCACAGGTCGCTGACTCGCTCCCGGGGGAAGGCGCGCTCCCACATGTCCCGGCACTGGCCGAGATCGGTGAGGATTCGCAGTCGCCGCACGGTCCTAGATCCTCAGGTTCACGTGGGCGATGCAATGGGTGCCGCCGAAGAACCGCTGGGCGAACTCCTCGACCACCGTCGGGTCATAGGGCTTGCAGCTGAACACGTCCAGGTACGTTGTGTTGGTCTGGTTGGCGAAATGCGCGGAAATGAGCGAGGTTTCAATGAGTTGTGTCATCGAGTAGCCCGCCACGCGCTCGTCCTCACCGAAGTGGACCACCACCGTATCGCCGTACCGCGTCATCTGGATCAGGTCACACAGCTCGACGACGAACTGGCGGATCTTGTCGGCATCGCGGATGGTCTCTGGATTGCAGTTGTAGATGTCGATACTCGTCGCGACGCCCCAAACTCCGAGTTGTGCAAAGTGCTCGACCATCGCCCCTTCGGTCGCCAGATCCTTGGTCGGAGCCTGGGGCAGTCTTTCGGCAATGGCTTGGGTTTCCACCGCGCAATCGCTCACCAATCTTGGTAATGTAGTCACTGGCGACAGACCGTATCCGCGTCTCTCCAGGGCGTGCCTCATACACGGGCACCCTCGCCAGTGGCGAGAGCGCCGGAAGCTGTAGCCTCGGTGATGAACCGGGCCAGGCTGGATGCCATGGCTCCCCGCAGGGAGCGAAACGTTTCATCGATGTCCTCGTCTTGCGGGCTGATGACCGCGAAGGAGTAGTACCCCGAGACGAACCCCGCCACGGCACACGCGAGCCGCCTGAGCGCCGGTCTCGGGAGCTGATGGCCAATCACCGGAGCCAGCAGGTCCTCGATATGCCCCAGGTACTCGAGAAAGGGCGTCTCGAGTCCCTCGTAGGAATCCTGCAGCGTGAGCTCGGCCCGGCCCTGGAAGTAGAGCACGAAGTCCTCCCACCGGTTGCTGAAGAACTCGATGTGGACACCGATCATGGTGTCCAGCAGGTCGCGCAAGTTCACGATGCCTGCACAGCGTTCTTCGATGGCCGTGACCAACTCACCCAACAGCCCGGCGATGAGCTCTCCGATCACATCCTCCTTACTGCTGAAGTGATAGTAGAACGTCCCCTTGCCCACGTCGGCCCGTTCGGTGATCTCGTCGATGCGGGCCAGGTCCAGGCCCTTCTCGGCGAACACCGTACGAGCGGCGTTGAGCAGCTTCAAGACGGTCCTTTGGGTGCGGCGCTGTTGCCTCGAACGAGGACGTTTGCCGCGCAAAGCGGGGGACGCCACAGCTCGACTCCCGACTCATTGGTCGTTTTCGACCATATAGTCGAAAACGACTGGCGAGTCAAGGGGAATTGTGGCGCTCCGCAGCCGACGATGGCGGATCTGGCCGGTCCACGGACCGGCTGGCCAGGCGGCCCGGCAGGAGCGGCGGCTGGCCGCGAAGAACCCCAGAGCACACCGGGCCGGCCGCCCGGCCACTCCATCCGACAGGGGCGGTATTGCGCCGTGATGACACCGACACACTCCCCGCACTGCGTCTTCCCCAAGGTGTTGCCCATGCGGGACCGCGCCGCGCTCGTCGAGAAGGCCCTTCGCAAGCGCCTCGACACCGTGCTCCCTCTGGCGATGCGCGAGGCCGAACTGGATATGTGGCTCATCCTTTGCCAGGAAGACAACCACGACCCCGTCTTCAACACCCTGATCCCCATGGACACCTGGTGCCCCATCCTGCAGATCCTGGTGTTCTACGACCGCGGCGAGCAGGGCATTGAGCGCATCAACCTGTCGATGACCGGGACCAAGGATCTGTATGACCGGCCCTGGTCCGGCCAGCGGTTCGAGGAGCAGTGGCCCCTGCTGAGGCAGATCATCGAGGAGCGCAATCCGCGGCGGATCGGCATCAACATCGGATCGGTGCAGTGGGCTGCGGGCGGCCTGACGCACAATCTGTACCTGCAGCTTACCGGGGCCCTGGGCCCCGAACTCTCGGGCCGACTGGTGTCTGCCGAGCCCGCCGCCACGCGGTGGCTCGCCACGCTCACTGACGTGGACATCGAGATGCACGAGCATGTGGTTCGCGTCGCTCACCGCCTCCTGGCCGAGTGTTACTCCGATCGCGCCATCACGCCGGGCGCGACGACGACGGACGACCTGGAGTGGTACTACTGGCAGCGGGCCGCCGACCTCGGGCTCGAGATGGCGTTCAAGCCCTTCTTCACACTGGTGCGAAGTGAGGAGAGCTGTCGGCGATTCGGCGCTGACGATCGCACGATCCGCCAGGGCGACTTCGTCCGGTCCGATGTGGGCATCAAGTACATGGGGCTCAACAGCGACCACCAGCAGTGGGCCTATGTCCTTCGTCCGGGGGAGCGGCAGGCTCCCGAGGGCTTTCGAGCGCTCATGGCTCAAGCGAACCGCCTGCAGGACATCTTCATGTCGGAGTTCGAGGCCGGCCTGACGGGGAACGAGATCCTCTCGCGCATCCTGGCGCGAGCTCACCACGAGGGGCTGCCGAAACCGAAGGTCTACTCCCATTCGCTCGGGCTGTATCTACACGAACCGGGTCCTCTCATCGGCCTGCCCTGGGAGCAGGAGTGGTGCGAGGGGCGCGGCGATGTACGCCTCGCGGAGAACATGGCGTTCACCATGGAGCTGGGGGTGCGCGGCATGGTCCCCGAGTGGCCGGGCCAGGAGATCGGCATGGGGCTCGAGGAGGATGTGCTCTTCTCCGGCGGCCAGTGTCGGCCCATCGATGGCAGACAGACGGAGTTCTACCTGGTGTAGGCGCGGCCGAGTGGAAGGCGAACCACGGGGGCGATGCCGGTGACGATGATGTCCGCTGCCACGCTGGCGCTCTTGGCTACGGCCGGGGCCGAGCCAGAGGGGTTCTCCCTGCATGGGCGGTTCGTCGGCATTGGCGCGTGCCTCAAGACATTGGTGGCGCCGGGACCGGTACCGGGCACGGAGCGGCTCATCGCGTCGCATATCTACGGCGGCGATACCCTCGATATCGTGTCGGTGGACCCCGCCACCGGGGCCGCGCAGGCGTTCGCCAGTCCCGTCCCACGTGAGACCGGCGCGTGGGCGGCAACCGTCGGCCCCGACGGCGGGGTCTACGTGGGCACGCTGCCGACCGCCCACATCTTTCGCCTCGACTGGGCCCAGGGCAAGCTAATCGACCTCGGCCGGCCCAGTGCGACCGAGAGCTACATCTGGCAGCTCGTCGTCGGCAGTGATGCCAAGCTGTACGGCTGCACGTACCCCAGCGCCAAGCTTGTCCGGTTCGACCCGGCCACGGGACGAGGCGAGGACCTGGGCCGTATGGATGAGACGGAGCAATACGCGCGGTCCGTCGCTGCCGACGACGCCGGTTTCGTCTATGTCGGCATCGGTACCGTCCTTCGGCACGTCGTGGCCTATGAGATCGCCACGGGCGAGCACCGGGATGTCCTCCCCGCCGAGTGCTCCGGGCCGGGCACGGCCACGGTGACCCGGGCGGTCGACGGGCGGGTGTACGCGTTCGCCGGCGACGCGCTGGTGCGGCTCGAGGGCTGGACGGCCACGGTGATCCCGAGCGGCGAGTTCCCGGGCGAGCCGCCGCTGAAGCTCCATGACGGCCGGACGCTGAGTTACAACGGCCCGACCATCACCATTGCCGACCCGGCCACGGGCGCCGAACAGACGTGGGAGACGGGCTACGCGGGGAAGAGCCAGGACCTGTTCCGCATCGCCCTTGGGCCGGACGGAAAGCTCTACGGCAGCACGGCCATGCCCATCCACTTCATCTGGGCCGACCCGGATAGCGACGAGTGGGGCGAGATCGCGAGGGCCGGCGGCGGCGAGTTCTACTCACTCACGGCCCACGGCGATGTGCTGCTCGGGGCCGCCTATTGCGGCGATGCCCCGCTCATGGTCTACCGGCCGGCTGAGCCGTGGGTGCCGGGCACCGGAGCGGCGGACAACCCGTGGCTGGTGCACTTCGAGGGTGAGAGTCCGGCGTGGCGCCCCATGGCCCTGGTGATAGGGCGCGACGGCAAGGCCTACATCGGTGCGGTCTCAGGCTACGGGCTTCTGGGCGGCCCATTGTGTGCCTGGGATCCGGCCACCGGGCAGGTCGAGCAGTACCCGCACGTCATCACCGACCAGAGCGTGGTCTCGCTGGCCGTGCTCCCCGGCGGGCGGATCGTTGGAGGGACCACCATCGCCGGAGGTGGCGGCAGCCGGCCCACGCAAACGGAGGCCAAGGTGTTCCTGTGGGACCCGGCGACACACGCCGTGGTGCGCGAACTCGTGCCCGTGCCGGGCCAGGGCTCTGTCGACGCACTGGCCGTCGGCCCCGATGGCCTGGTGTACGGCTTCGCGGGCGACACACTCTTCGTGCTCGACGGCGAGCTCGAGGGTGTGCTCAGCGCATCGGAGCACCGTCTCGGTGGAATGGTCTACAACGCCATTGGCGTCGGCCCGGGCGGGCGGCTCTATGGTGTTTCGTCGCGGGGCGTCTTCACGATCGATACGGAAACCAAGCAGGCCCGGATGCTGGCGGAGTACCCCGAGGGCATCAGCGGAGGCTTCGCCATCCGCGGTTCGCGCGTCTACTTCATCTCGGGACCGCAGATCGTGAGCTACGAGCTGCCGGAGGAGTAGGACCTCCAGCGGCGCGATGGGTGGCTGGCACGCTGGCTTGCGGCTGGTTGGCGAGTGCCGCGCGCCCTCGAGCATCGCGAGGCGCTACCGCGCGCCTGCTCGTCTGGCTCCATGTCCCGCGTCCTCGTCACCATCTTCGCCTCTTTCATCTTGATCTCGTCGATCTTCCTCATGCCGTCGGCTTGCATCCCGCCCGCCGGACTAGCCGCCCCGACAGGCCTCCGAACCACCGAGGAGGGACCGAATGGAAGGGGCCCGCGCAGCGGGAAGGGCGCCATCCGGCCCAGTTGAGGGGCGCGCGTCGCATTCGGCCCTTGGGCCGGGCGGCTGGGTCTCGCGAAGGTCGCGCGGAACGCCCGCCTGGTCTTGCGGAGGGGCCGCACAGGGGTGCGCCCAGCGGGCGCGGGGCCCCTGACCGGCCCGAGGTTGAGGCCTCCAGATCGGGCGCGTTGGGGGCCCACCACGCTGAAGCCCGCGTGGTTCCCCCCATGGCGCCCCTCCGCAAGACAGGCAACGGTTGGCGTGTCGTGGAGGGGCCGCACAGGGGTGCGCCCAGCGGGCGCGGGGCCCCTGACCGGCCCAGTCGGCCGGAGGCTGACGGGAGCGCGGCAACCCTGGGCCGATTAGGGTCCCACCGGGGAATGGGCCGGGCGGGTCTTGGTGTGTGGCGGAGAGGCCACATGGGGAGGACCGTCCGGCGAAGCCGGATGGTGGGCCCCCAATGGGCCCGGGTCGACCGAAGGCCGATCGCGCCGTCCGGATGCGCTCTCCGGACCGTCGAGGACCGTCGAGCGCCGGGCCGATTAGGGTCCCACCGAACACCGTCCGATCAACCGAGGAGGGGCCGAATGGAAGGGGCCCGCTCTCCATCGCCCTGTCAGCCCGTTACGTGGCGCCGCCTTCGGCGCCACGGTCGCGGTCGGTCTACGCACACCCGCAATGGCTTGGGGAATCCGGCGGCAGCCATGTGGGAGCCACGAGGGACGGGTCCCTCGTGCGGGGGCCGGGGCGGAGCCCCGGGCGGTCACTGGTTCAGCGGGGGCCGGGGCGGAGCCTTGCTCGCCCCCTGCCCGTCGACATATCCCCATGCCGCGAGCTCGAGCAGCGACCATGCCGGGCCGTCCGCGTGCGGCCGGAACTCGAGTGTGACGCATTCCTTGCCGGCCGTCAGTTCACGCGGGAGCTCGAACTCGCTCTCGGCCAGGCGTTTGAACTGGTTCTCGTCGGCGTCGTACCAGTCGCCGGCCTTCTGACCGTCCACATAGACCTCGGCCCACTGCCGTCCCACGAGCTGGTCGAAGACGCGCCGCAGCCGCACACCGGCGCTGGCCGGGTCGGTGGCGAGTGTCACGCGGAGGGGTCTGCGCGTCGACAGCGTGCCGAAGGTCCACTCGACGTCGTCGAAGTCGCCTTCGAAGAAGCTCGTCAGGGTGCCGCGCTCGGCTCCGGGGCACTCGAGCCCGTGTGCTGCTTCGTCCGCCTCGGCGCCAAGGGTGACCCGGTCCAGCAGCGCCAGGCCCGGCCTGTCCTTCTGGTAGTAGAACGCCAGACTGGTGTAGTCGGAGACCGTGTCGTTGGTCCCGCCGTGCTCGATGCCGCACCGGATGCCGTTCTGGAACCGGATGGGTGCTTCGAGGTGGAACCGGTAGTAGCAGGCCCGGATGTCGTAGAAGCTCACCCCCTTCTCCTTGGCCTCGGCTGCAATGTCACCCACGCATCCGTGAAAGGGCGTGTGGTAGTCGGCATTGGGCCAGCAGGCGGCGTGGTAGTAGTCCTCCGAGCCGGTGCCGTAGAGCTGGGGCGTGCGGCTGCCGTCGACGTAGAAGCGGATGTCGCCCTCGCAGTAGTGTCCTCCGATCAGCGTATGGACCACGCCGACGAACTGCCCCTGGCCCTGGGTCTCGAGGAACAGGTAGTCCCTCCCCAGTGGCGTGGCCGGGTCGTGGTGGAACCATGTGCGGAAGTAGCCCGTTCGTTCCTCGGGATACGGCTGGTCGGTCCAGGCGATTTGCCATCCCAGGTGCAGTGGCTCAGCAGAGCTGTTGGTGACCTCGAGTCGAGCGCTCCTCCAGAACGGCATCGGGAAGTAGCAGTAGCCCTGGTCGCCCCGCGTGCCAATCAGCAGCGACGGCACCGGTTTCCAGCTCACCCCGCAGCCGAAGAAGATGCCGAGGGGGGCATCGACGCTCGGTCTTTCCTCGCCATCCCAGTACATGCGCAGCCGGGCATCGCTGAGGACGGCGTCCGAGGTCGGATGGACGCGGAGCTTGAGCATCCCGATGGCTCCCGGCCCCTCGATCCGAGCCAGCTCGATCCGGTCGCCGGCGCGGAGCGTCCGGTCGCCGCCCGCTTGGCCCGGGTAGACCCATTCCTTGGGGTCCTCGCCGACGCGTGCCCAGTCCTTGCGGATGCGCCGTTCGTCGACCTCTGTCCGTTCGTGGCTTGCCCGGGTCGGATCGCGGTATCGTTCGACGATATAGTGGATGAAGGGGAAGGGGGTGTCCGTCAGGATCCGGCACCGCTTGAGAAACGGGATGGGGACGAACGACCAGTGGGCCTCGGCCACCCATGGGCCCGTGCTGACAGACTTCCGCGAGACCAGGGGCGGCCCAAAGAGCGGCGTCTTGCCGTCGAAGAGCTCCGCCTGCGTGGCCTCCACGATGGTCTCGCCGTCGGCCTCGATCCGGATGCGTCCGCCGCCGAGACCCCACATGTTCCGCACGCAGCCCGGCCCCAGCGTGTCGAGGACGACGCGCCACTCCTGTCCCGACTCGAAGTCGTCGATGGCGACCGTCGACCCATCGGGCCGCCGGAAGGCGATGTCATCCACGTAGAATGCGTTGTGCGCGTCGCAGCCCCAGTCGACGTGGAAGAGCAGCCAGAACTGGCTCACGCCCTCCCGGGGCACCTGGCTGATGTCCACAGTGACCTCGTTCCACTCGCCGGCCCGCAGGTCACGGATGGGCAGCTCGGTGGCGTGGCCGCCGCTGTCAATCCGGATGCCGTAGTCGATGCCGCCATCGGCGTAGGTCGGCCAGACCCACAGGGTGACCGCATCACAGTCGGCCACGTTGAGGCCGGCCGAGAGGGTTTTCACGACCGATCGCCAGCCGGACTCGCGACCCGTCTTCTCAACACGGTGGCAGAGGGCGGCCCGACCGGAGTGGACTCGCTCGAGTGACAGCTCGGGCGCCGCCCCCTCGTCGACCACCGACCAGCCGGTGAGTCCGGGCTCGGCACATTCTTCGGAATAGAGCCAATAACCACCATCACCATTTAGCCCCTGCTTGTTGTGACTCGAGGTCTGAAAGACGGTGATCCCGAGGTCAATTAGGGGCAGGTCCTCGACCGTGGCGGC
This sequence comes from Armatimonadota bacterium, assembly GCA_029547025.1. Classification (GTDB taxonomy): domain Bacteria; phylum Armatimonadota; class Zipacnadia; order UBA1398; family JAKPQA01; genus JAKPQA01. The sequence goes on along the minus strand of JAKPQA010000056.1, from coordinate 4,574 downwards.
GGTTCCCAATGTGGCCGTGTAGACGATGAGAGTCAGCACGATTCGGGGGCTCCTTACCATCCAGACGAGAGCAAATGGTCATACAAGCAGCCCGGTATTGGCCATATAAGCATCTGAGCGAACCACTGGTCCTGGGGTACGGGCCTACGGCCCGGGCGCCGCCATCCGCCAGCGGACGGCGGCCAGGTTGGCCTCGCGCATACGCTCGACCATGGGCCACTTGGCCCGATCGGTCTCGGTGATCAGGCCGAAGGCGAAGTGCTCGCCGTGGACCAACTGGGGCCCTCGGCCCGGCCCGCGCCCGGTCAGAGCCTGGTCGCGGTACATGAACCAGATCTGGCCGACACAGTAGGGGTCCCGCGCCGCCGCCCGGGTCCACTCGTTGTAGAGCTCCCCGGCCTGGGCTTCATCCTCGGCGGCCGAGTGGAAGCGCCCGAAGCCCCGCAGCCCGCCATACCACGGGGGCATGCTGAACTCGCCGCACAGCGTCGGTTTTCCCGCCTCCCGCTGCAGCCGGGCCAGCCGCTCGTCGTTGTAGTCCACCGAGTAGCGGTCGTAGCCGATGACATCGCAGTACGGCGCCACCAGCCGCCAGTCGTCCTCGTTGACCCACCACCCGGGGACGATCCAGTTGCCGAGGTACAGGTGGTTCGGGTCGATGCCCTTGATGGTCTCGTACAGCGCCCGGTAGTAGCGGTCAGCGTAGACGCGGCGCAGGGCCTCGAGGTCAACATCGGGCACCGTGGGGTCGCCGGCCAGAACGCCAGCCAGGTCGGCGGCGTCGACCTGCCACGCCTCGGCCAGCTTGGCCACCGAGCCGGCATGGAGGACCTCGAGCGCATGGCGGACCAGCGCGCCACAGGCCGCCGATTCGGGCTTCGCGAGGATGGCCCGGACCTCGGCGGGGGTGATGATCTCATCGTACTCGTTACCCACAGACCAGCCGACGATGCGGGGGTCGTCCCGCCGCGGCGCGATCTGTTTCTCAAGCTCCTCCCGCATGGTGGCGAGGATGGCGTCGTCGAACACGTCGGGGTGCCGGTCAATCCGGGGCGTGGCCCCCAGGTGCAACACCGGTGTCTGCACCTCCGTGACCGGAGCGCCCCACTTGCCACACACGAACCCCCAGGCCCGCAGGCGCCGGACGGTCCGCTCGCTGGACTTGGCCTGCCAGTCATCGCCGTACTTGCGGATGAGATTGGCCGTGTGGAGACAGACATAGTCGGTGCCCTGGCCCTCTCCCCAGACGTCCGCGGCCCAGGCGACGCCGTAAGGCCCATCGCGGGGCGGGAGCCACTCGAACAGGAACTCGCGACCGGTGGTGGGGGTCTTCTCCCACAGCTGTGCCGGGGGGCCGCTGACACCTGTCAGAAAGCACGGATTGCCCCGCGGGCTGATGAGCCACCACACGCCGTCTCTCTGAACCACGCGGAAGAAGCCGGTGGGCGCCTCGGTCCAGAACCCCGTCACGCCCCCGTACTCATCGCGATCGTCCGGGGGCGGCATGGCTTCGAGCCGGTCATCCTCGCTGGCGATGTCGGCCCGCAGGTCGTCATCGGATCTTACCTTGCCCGGGAAGTCCGCATATCGGTACTGACCGTAGCGGTCGATGAAGGGCGCATAGCGCGTGAGGTCTGCATCACCAAACCGGAGAGTGACCTCGATCGTGAGCGTATCGCCATCGCGAGTCTCCAATGGGCCGGAAGAGGGGCGCCCCTCTTCGACCAGCTGGAGGGCCACCGGCCGGGCGGCGATGTCGCCGAAGTCGAACTCGCGCCGATCGGCCGTAGTCCCGTTGCGCTCCACGGAGACGACGAGCTTCGAGACGATGGCGATCCAGTCCCCCCGCTCGGTGGCCCAAGAGGGACGCTGGTTGGCCTCGAGCGGCACCGGCGCCGCACGCCAAGTGCCCGGGCTCGAGCCGACCCGTTCGCCGTCGACCCACAACTCGGCGCGGTCCGGGGCCAGCACAACGCGGATGGTGTAGTCGCGGTCCGGTGCGAAGCCGGGAGCGTGGGACAGGAAACGCCAGTTGGTGCCGTCAGCGACGCCGAGGATCAGGGGTAGCCGAACCAGTTCCGTGCCCTCGAAGTCGAGGTAGAACCCGAGCCTGCCGCCGAAGTCGTACTGACCCGCGATGTAGAACCGGCAGTTCGACGGCTGCGCGAGCGCGGCCGGGGCCGTCATGGCAATGCAGGCTATGACTACTCGCATGGGTTGCCTCCCGGTACTTGGCGCTCAAGCCCGACTGCATGGATGGAGACGTCGGCCAGGCGTGAGGGCATTCGGCCCGCGACGGCCGAGGACCTGGCAGCGGGCAAGGGTTCGAGGGGCCGCCCTTCGACCGGCTCAGGGCCGATGGATCGGCGTCCGGCAGGAACGCGTATGAGGCACCGCCACGGCACGACTCGGCGGCAGGGGCTCCTGAACGCGTATCCACCCGACCGGCAATGTGGTATGGAGCCTCGGGTGGGGAAAGCCGCACCGCCCCCACGCTCCGGCCCCCGGGCCACCAGTGGTACCGCCGACTCCTGCCCCCTCGGCGCGTGGCGGCGGGGTTCGCAGGAACCCGCCATGGGCCCGCTGAACCGCAAAGACGCGTGCCGCGGAAGGAGCCCCCATGCTCAGCACATGCCTGTCGCTCGCCGCTAGCCTTGCCCTGGCGCCGCTGTTGCCCGGTGCCGTGTCGGTCCGCGATCACGGCGCCGTCGGCGACGGCGTGAGCGATGACACCGACGCCTTCCAGGCGGCCATTGAGGAAGCGGCTGGGACCGGCGCCGCCGTGATCGTCGAGCCTGTGGAGCCCGGCAAGGGCTACGTGCTCACCCACACGGTCACCCTGAAGCAGGGCGTCAGCCTCATCGGGAGCCTGGCGGGGATGCCCTTCATCGCGTGGGAAGGTGTCCCCCGCGAGATCCAGACCGGTCCGGTCATCCTGGCGCGGCCGCGCGCCTCCGAATACGAGGACCAACGCAAGGCTCCGCTGCTCCGGCTCGAGGGCGGCAACACACTCCGTGGTCTGTACATCCTCTACGACCAGCAGCCATGGCCCTCCGATGCCGAGTTCGACGCGCCGGGCTCGCCCTACGCCTACGCCAGCCTCGAGGAGCTGACGCAGCGCTTCATCCCCGATCACGTGGCGCCCTGCGGTCCCACCATCGAGATCCGGCCGGGCGTGGCCTCGACAACTGTCGAGGACATCACCTGTGCACGCTATCGCGACTTCCTGTACACCGCCGCCGGCGGGAAGATCGTCGTCTCCCGCTGCTACCTGTTCGGGTATGGGCGGGCGTTCGCCATCCGCGAAGCAAAGGACGTCGTCCGCATCTCCGAGATCCACATCGTGCCCAATGTCGAGGGTCCCATCTCGTGGCAACATGCCAAGCTGCAGGCCGCCATCACGTCAAGCCCCGCCAACACAGCGTTCGACTTGGGCTCCGTCGATGGCTACTCGATCAGCGATGTGGCGGTGTTCCTCTGCCACACCGGGTTCCGGCTCGGCGCATCAGAGGCGAGCCCATTCGTCGATCCAGTGACCGGCGAACTGGTGACCCACCAGTGGGGCCTCGGTCCGTGGGGCTCGATGCACAACATCAAGCTCGACAACTGTGTCGTCGGCTTCGACTGCATCAACGGCACCATCCTACCGAACCAGATGACCAACCTCATGGTGCACGCGAGCATCAACACTCCGGCCCGGTTCGCGGCGGCCGAAGGGGACCTGGCCCGCCAAGCGGCTTTCCTGATCGAGCCGGGTTTCGTCGGCGCGACACTCCAGATCGCGAACCTGTCGCTCAGCTCGTTTGCGCCGCGGAACGTGGTCGCCACCGGGCGAATGGTCGCCGAGGCCAACGGCCGGGCCTTCCTGATCGATTGTCCCCCGGCGGATCGGGTGGACTTCGCCGTTCGCAACACGGCTCAGGTCGAGGTGTTCGGCCTGGCGATCTCCAACATACCAGAGACACACTTCGTCGCCGCCGCGGCAGGCACAACGCCCTCGATCCGCGTGCGAGGGTTCGTCCACAATGGCGTGCCCAAGGACGACGGGCCGCTGCGGTAGGGGGCGACCCGAACGAGCAGTCTCCATGGGATGCCTCGTGGCCACCGCGGCTCTCTCCGCCGGGCTCGCAACGGCGACGGCGCCCCCGGCCCCCCAAAATGGTGACCGCCCGGGGCTCCGCCCCGGCCCCCACCAAACCGGTGACCGCCCGGGGCTCCGCCCCGGCCCCCGCACGAGGGACCCGTCCCTCGTGGCTCCCACGCGGCTGCCGCCGGATCCCCGCAGCCATTGCGGGTGTGCGTAGACTGACCGCGACCGTGGGGCCGAACGCGGCGCCACGTAACGGGCTGGCAGGGCGATGGAGAGCGGGCCCCTTCCATTGCATTTCGGAGGGGCCGCACAGGGGTGCGCCCACAGGGCGCGGGGTCCCTGGCCGGCCCGAGGTTGAGGCGTGCGGATCGGGCGCGTTGGGGGCCCACCACGCTGAAGCCCGCGTGGTTCCCCCCATGGCGCCCCTCCGCAACCAGGCTGATGGGCCACTGGAGCCCTCAGTTACCGCCAATGCCGAGCGGTG
>JAKPQA010000045.1 GCA_029547025.1 Armatimonadota bacterium | reverse complement strand
TCAGGCCGATCTTCACCGGCGTCTCGGTGGCAACACCGTCCACCACTACCCTGACCTTAGGCTCCTTGGCCACGTCGAGCACCGCACGGCGCGGCACGACCAGAGCATCCTTGACCTCGTCGACCAGGAACTCGCAGTTGGCGGTGAGCCCGGGGAGGAGCCGTGCGTCGGGTTTGGCAATCTCGACCTCGACCTGCACGGTGGTGACGTTGGATGTGGTCGTGGCCTGGGGGTCTATTCGGGTCACCTTGCCGGCGAACACCTCATCGCTGTAGGCCTCGGCTTGGATGTCTACACGCTGACCGAGCCGGACCTCGCGCACGTCGGTCTCATCCACCTTGACGTCCACGAACATGCGGCTGATGTCACCCAACGTCACGATCGTGGTGCCTGAGGTGACCGAGGAGCGCCCGGACGTGATAATCGTGCCCTCTTCGACGGCCTTCGTCAGAATGACCCCGTCGCGGGGCGCGGTGATGGTGGTATACCCCAGCATCGTGGCCGCATTCTTCACACTCGCCTGAGCCTTGAGAACTTTGGCGCGCGCACTGAGGACGGCGGCCCTGCGCAGTTCCTTGTCGACGGCTTGGGTCTCTGCTTGTTTGAGGGCGGCCTCCGTCTGGGCCAGGCGCCCCAGAGCGCTGGCGGCCTCGGTGGCCTGGTCGCGATCGAGGGTGCGCCAGCGCTCCTGGCTGGACTCGAGCGCGGCCCGCGCCTGCGCGACTTTGGCCTCGGCCACCTTGAGCTCAGCGGCCTGCTGGCTGTCGAGGGTCTCCCACTTCTTCTGGGCGGCCGCGAGATCCGCCTTGGCCTGGACCACCTTGGCCTCGGCCGCCCGCAGTTCGAGTTCGTGCTGCTGCGCGATGGTGCGCCAGGTCTCGTCAACCGACGCCAGTTCTGCCTGGGCCTGGGCCGTGGACAACTCCGAGGCCTTCAGCTCGTTGCTCTGATCGGCGCCCAGAGTCTGGGCCTTCTCCTCGGCCAACTGGAAGTCGGCCTTCCGGGCCTCGTACGTCGCGGTGGCGGCATCGAGTTCGCTCTGGGAGATGAACCCCTCGGCTCGCAGGCCCTTGGCGCGTTCGAGTGCGCGCGCCGCCACGCTGAGCTCGCTGCGGGCTTTGGCCAAGCCCGACTCGATCTCGACACGGGCCTTGGGGTGGCTGGCACTACGGAGCCGATCCAGGTTGCGCTGTGCCGTCTCCAGAGCGGCTTGGGCTTTGTCGACACCGGCCCGGGCCGAGGCCAGTGCCTGAGGATGCTGAGCGCTCTTGAGGCGTTCGAGATCCTTCTGGGCCGCGTCCAGCGCCGCCGCCGAGCGTTCCACCTCCGACTGCGCGGTGGACCGGGCCTGCGGGTGATCGGCCAAGCGAACCTTGTCATACTCCTCCTGCGCCGAGTCGAGGGCGGCCAGTGCCTGGTCGAGCGCCGACTTGGCGTCCGCACGCCCCTTGGGGTGCGTCGCCTCCTTAAGCCGCGCCAGTTCCTCGGCGGCCGCGGCGTGGGCGGCGCGAGCCTGGGCGATGCTGGCCTGCGTAAGCTCGTCCTGCACCCGGTCCTGCGCCTGGGCCTGCTCCAGGTCTGACCGCGCCACATTCAGGTCCGCCGTGGCTTGGTCATAGGCCGTCTGGCTGTCCGTGGGGTCGATGACGGCGATCAGGTCGCCGGCCGACACGTGGCTGCCGACGTCGACCACGAGCCGGTCGACGCGCCCACCGGCGTAGGACTTGACCTCGACGGTCGTCAAGGCGCGGAGGACACCGTCACCCGACACGGTACGGCGCACGGCGCCGCGTTCGACCGCAACGACGTCTCCGGCCAGAGGAGGCGCTTTCGGGGCCACGCGGGAGCGCACGATGAAGAACGCCACTGCGAGGACCACGACACCAAAGAGACCCACGCGTACGAGTAGTCTCCGCCGCTTCACCTGTCTACTCCGATCTGCCATCACGATCTCGGCCTTGTCGCGCACCGCCCTCGGTGGATCCCTCGCACCCTTGGTTTGGCGGACCCAAGGGCCCGCACGCCGGCCGGAGGTCCATACCCGCACGCCGGGCCGCGTTCTCAGCCATGCGTTGCAGCACGCCCTCGGCGATGGCGCACTCCTCATCGTCAATCCCGTCGAGGAGGGCCTCGTTCCACGCCCGCAGTAGCCCGATGATGATGGGACCCATCGCCCGGCCCTGGGCAGTGGGGAGCACGCGCTTCACCCGGCTGTCGTTGGGATCCGCCTCGCGCGTGACTAGTCCCTGCTCCTCGAGCTGAGCGAGGATCCTCGACACGTGGGACTTGTCCTTGTGACTCTCTCGGGTCAGATCATCCTGGCTGGGAGGGTCACCGTGGATGATCCGCATGAGCATGGGGCCCGCCCAGGCAGGCATGCCATGCGGCGCGAGGGCATCGCTCATGTACTTCCTGGTGCAGTGGTGGATCAGGCCAATCCATCGTGCCACGTCGGGGCGCATCGGCATCACCAGGGTCCGACAGTTGCATGAAGCAACAGTTGATCGTGCAACAGAATAAGGCCGGGCTCCGGTGGCGTCAAGCGCTGCCGTGCCCGACACTTCGGAGGCCTCAGTGGCCCGGGCGTGGTAGACTTGGCAAGCCGCCCCGCGTGGAACGCCGAGGTGGCTGTGGGAGTTGCGACTGGAGGGAGGGATGGCGAAGTGGGGTCGGAGGGCGCGGGTGGCACCACACTGCAGCAGGAGTCCTGCGGCCCGCCCATCGGGGTGCTGGCTCGGCATTGCCCGGCCGTATCGGTTCGCGACCCACTGGCCGTGGCGCTGTCGGCCTTGCGACGATCAACGTGCGGGGCGATCCCGGTCCTGAGTGAGGGGCGTTTTGTGGGGCTCGTCCGCGAGGCGGATCTGCGCCAGACTCGGGCGGATGCCTCGGGTACCCCTCTGCTGATTGGCGACGTGATGCAGGCCGTGGTGGCCGGCATCCCAGGGCACGCGCCGCCGCATACGGCGCTCCAGATCATGGACTCCTGTGCAGCCGACGTGCTTCCCGTCCTGGACCTGTCCGGTACCTACCGCGGCCTGCTGACGCGGTCGGATGTGCTCGAGGCTCTCTCCGGAGCGGTTACCCCCGACCGCATCGGCGGCATGGCGACCCCGTTGGGTGTGTACCTGACCTCGGGCGCGGCCCGGGGCGGGCCGGGGGACTTGGGGCTCTTCCTCACGGGCGTGGCCCTGTTCGCCTGTGTCGCCATGGCCACCGCCGTGGTCTTTGCGCTGACATGGTTCATCAGCCCTTCTAGGGCGGTCGATCTGGTATATGCGGTTGCCGGCCTGCCGGGCGCTCCCGTCCCCTGGGCTTGGGCTGCCGTCGCCGCGGTGTTGGGCCTGTTGTTCCGGGCGAGCCCTCTGGCCGCCTATCACGCGGCGGAGCACCAGGTAGTGAATGCCATGGAGCGGGGACTGGCACTCACTCCCGAGCGTGTGTCGCAGATGCCCCGAGTGCATCCCCGCTGCGGTACGAACCTGGTCGTGGTCGGGGTCGCCGCGGCCACGATCGTGACCGTCATGGGTGGCGACGTCCAGTACGTCGCCATGGCGGTGATCATCGCGTTGTTCCTGCGGTTCACGCTCGGCGGATTGGTGCAGTACCTGATCACAACCAAGCCACCCGGCCCCGCCGAGATCGAGAGCGGCATCCGGGCCGCCGAGCAGCTCGTCCAGCGCCACCAGGCCACACTGGGGCGCCCCGTCGGCCTTTTCCGTCGCGTCTGGTCCATGGGCATGATCCAGGTGGCGCTGGGGCTCACCGCCCCCGCGTGGATCGTGTCCAGGATCGTGGGCTACCTCAACCTGCCGATCCCTCTGTAGACGGCGCGGCCAGACGACCGCGGTCCACACGAAACAGCGCCACGCGCTCGGTGGCCACTACCGGGATGAGCGCATCCATCGAATGGGGATCGAATGTGGCGGTTTCCCTCTCCTCCTGACCCCACCACACGTAAGTGATGCCGTGATCGGCCAGCAGGCGCCTCCGGAACGCGTCGGTCGACCGTGCCTGGAAGAACCGGGCGACCTCGGCCTCACGCTGCGCATAGTGGATGGTCTCGCCATAGTGGCCGCAGAACACGCGGACATCGGTGAACCGGGGGATGTAGTTGCCGATGGCCCCCGACGACAGCACCACGTCGTCCTCGCCCGCCGTCTGGGCCAGATAGTCCAGGGCGAGCAGCTCATCTTGGTGGAGGTAGTACTTGTCGTCGAGCCGATCGGCCGACCGTGTGATGACCCAGGGCCTTGCCACAAGCCAGACGGTGGTCGGGAGCGACAGCAGGACGACCAGAGGAGGAAGCCATCGCCGCACCCCCGCGACGCCCCATCGGAGTCCACTGGGCGTGCGGGCAAGGGCGTCAGCCACTGGCCCGAAGAGCTGACCGACGGCCACAAGAACGATGGGCACCTGCAGCCCCTCAGACAGACGGCGTTCGAAGGTCAGCAGGGGGAATGAGTAGAGCAGGGGCACGCCCGCCAGTAGCCATGCACTGACGAAGAGCTGCCGCGGCTCCTGGCTCTCCCACGCAAGAACGCGTCGTAGGCCTGACACAGCCAGGAACCCGGCGAGCCCGTATCCGATCAGGTACCCCAGTGGCGCGTAGGACCGGCACGTGTCGGCCACCCCCCGCGACCAACTTGCCATCACCGGGCTGGTCGACGTGGCCCACACCAGGTACCCCACCTGCGGGAGAGAGGGGCCGAGCAACGCGACCAGATGGAGCACATCGCGTGCCTGCGCCTGGCCGACTCGTGCCCGCAGGGCGATGTGAACCACTGCCACCGCTCCGATGGTGGCGAGGACGTACGGGTGAAACGTCGCCAGAACGAGTGCGACGAGCCCGGCACCGAGCGAACTCCAGATGCGACCGGTTCCCACCCCGCGCACGTGTAACGCCAACACCGCCAGCATGCAAGTGAGCGACAGCGCGAAGTGCGGGTACGCCAGCACGGAGTAGAACGAGAAGGCTTCAGGGATGACGAGGTCGACCGATAGATCGGGACGGAGCTCACCAACCAGCGGAGCCAGAATGCCGCCGAACCCGGCTCCGGTGGCCGCCAGCAGAAAAGCGTACCAGCGTGGCCGGAGGTCATGCACGAACAGGCACAGGAACCGGTAGAGCACCAGGTAGAAGGCGAGGCCGAATAAGAGCCGCGCCGTGCTGTACGTGCGCTGGAGGGGCGTGCCAAAGATCGCCGAAACGCGCCCCAGGGCATACCACAGTGAGTTGAAGAACACGGGCGCATGGGGCTCCGATGTCATGTGCTCGCGCCACACGGCCCGACCCAGTGCGGCCTGCCGCATCCAGGCGAAGTAGCAGTTCTGGTCGGCCAGCCCGTCGAGGGTGCCCATGAACCGGAAGCCGGGAGGGGTTTGCCTCTCGAAGACGTAGTAGGGCAACAGGGTGATCAGTATCAGGCCGATGCTGACCCCGAGCACGGCGAGCACAGTGGTGCCCGGTGTGTCGGCGAACAGTAGCCAACGCAGACGCATACGCATGCCGTAGTGTTTGACGCCACTGTCCTGGATCCCTGTGCGCACCCCGGCGATCTCGGAGAGGAGTACACGCCCGTTGGTGGCATCGTATGTTCGGCTTGCCGAAACCGGGGAACTGGAGTCGCGCGCCGTCCGGGCACGCGAGGTACTGCGGTCGTGCCAGCTGTGCCCCCACGCCTGCGGCGTCGATCGGCTCTCGGGCCAGGTCGGCCGGTGCCGAACGGGTGCCCGGGCCATCGTCTCGAGCTACGGACCCCACTTCGGCGAGGAGAGCGTCTTGGTTGGGCGCTTCGGCTCAGGCACCATCTTCTTCGCCCACTGCAACCTGGCATGCGTGTTCTGCCAGAACGCCGACATCAGCCACGGGGGCGAGGGTTCCGAGGTGGGGCCAGAGAGCTTGGGCGGCATGATGATGGCACTGGCCCGGCGGGGTTGCCACCACATCAACCTGGTGACGCCGACGCACGTGCTGCCCCAGATCCTCGAGGCCGTCGCTTGGGCGGCAGCCAGAGGGTTGAACCTGCCCCTGGTGTACAACTGCGGCGGCTATGAGGCCATGGACGCCCTGCGACTACTGGACGGCGTGGTCGACATCTACATGCCCGACGCCAAATACGCCGACGCGGAGGTAGGTCTGCGACTGTCGGGCGCCCGCGATTACCCCGTCCACCTGCGCGCAGCGCTCGCCGAGATGCACCGCCAGGTGGGCGACCTGGTGGTCGGGGAAGACGGGGTGGCCGAGCGCGGCCTGCTCGTCCGACACCTGGTGCTGCCCAATGGTCTGTCCGGGGCAGACAGCGTGTTCCGCTTTCTGGCGGGCGAGGTGTCGCGCGACACGTTCGTGAACGTCATGGGGCAGTACCGGCCATGCCACGAGGCTCACCGCCACGCGGAGATCGATCGGCGTCCAACGGCCGAGGAGCTACGGGGTGCTCGTGATGCCGCGCGGGCCGTGGGGCTCTGGCGGCTGGACTCGTGAGTCGTGGGGCCGAGGTGAGGTGCGCGATGCGGTGTTCGAACTGCGGCGGCGACGTCTCTGACGGAGTCACCATCTGCCCGTACTGCCTGGAGGCCCTTCCGGGCCAAACCAAGCCGCCCACTCCACCATCGTCGGCCCGATCGCCGGAGCCGATCCCCGAGGCTTGCACCAACGCCTGCCCGCTGTGTGCGCAGCCACGGCGCCCATGGGCCAACTTCTGCACCGGATGCGGTGCGCCGCTCGGACCTCGCCAGGTCGCCTACACCGTGGTGGTAGACTGGACGGAGGCCGATCATCGGCGGCGCCAGCGGGCGCTCGCTCGGGCCCTCACGGGCATACCCGCCGTCGTTGCCGCACGGGTCTCCCGGGCCGGTCCGGGCCCAGTGGGCGTGGTCATGCCCCGCACACTGGCCGAGCAGCTGGCGGCCCGGATGGCCTACGCGGGCGTGGCCGCGCGAGTGACGCCAGCCGAAGAGGCCCATCGGCAGTTCCCCCAGGCCTTCGTGTGGGGCGTGCAGGCTCTGCCTTCGGGGAACGCGGCACCGGCTCGGAACGCTGCCCGATCTCCGGGATGCCTCCTGGCGGGCATGGCGCTCCTGGGATGGGGCCGGTAGACGGACACGCGCCGGACACCGGTGATGGGGGTGCGCACGATGCCTGTCGACGATGGTCGAGACCGCGTCCTCGATGATATCCGGGCTCTGACCGGCCTCGGTTGTGTCGTGTTTGACGACGAAGGACGCGTCTTCGGCCCCACGGACGGAGTTCAGGCGGTCGCCACGGCCGATCTGCTGGCTCCGGCCGCGCGCCGTGCGGTGGCGGCAGGAGCCGCCGTGGTGTGCCGCTGGCCGGCACTGGGCTTGGCGTGCGGTGCGGCACCCTTTGGCGGCTCGGACGGCGAACGCGCCGCCGTCGTGGTCGGCCCCGCCCGGGAGCGGGGCGTGCGTGCCCGGGCGGTGGCCCGGGTTGCCCGCGAGCACGGTGCCACGCCCGAAGCGCTGCGCGAGAGACTGCGCGCGCTCCCGAGCGCCGGTGAGACGGCCTTGCTGGCCGCGGCCCAGCTGGCGGCCAGCGCCCTGTCCGGTGTGGCGGCCGCGGAGGCATGCGTTGCCGCCGACCCATTTGATGGACCCCTGGCCCGATCCCTCGGCCTGCTCCAGGAGCGTATCCTCGAGGTGGGGACCGATGGTCGAATCCTCCGCTGCACGCCCGCTGGCTACGACAGTGGTAACGACGTCGAGGATCTGATCGGACGGCATGTGACGGAGTTCATCGAAGCCGGCATGCGCAACCAGGCCGAGCGTGACCTCATGCGGGCATGGGAGACAGGCTCTGCTCTGTCCGTGGTCCGCGGGGTCGGCCGTGGCGGCACACCCAAACACCTGGCCATCGCCATCTCGCGGCGTGACCGTCCGGCCGGGCCGGCCACGTCGGTCATCGGTGTCGTGCGCGACATGACGGCCCTCCACGAGGCCCGCAGGGCGTCGGATCGCCGCACAGCTCAGGCCAGGCTGATGGCCGACGTGGCGCACGCCCTGGCGGATCCGGAGAGCCTGGAATGGCTCATGGAGGAGGTCACCCGGGTGCTCCGCGAGGGCATGCGGTTCCTGGCCTCTTCGGCACACATCAGCCGGCAGGGCGGGTGGGAGCTGATCACGTCTCATGCCATGTCGCCGGCCTTTCTCGAGGAGATCTGCCCTGCGGCCACGCTCCGCCCGCACGACCACCCCTTGCTGCAGGCGCGCCAGGTGACCGTATCCCACCCCGGTCAGTGGGAGGTCTCGGAGGAAGCCCGCCAGCGCGAGGGACTTGGAACCGTCGTCGCTTTGCCCATCGCCGACCACAACGAGGTGCTCGGGCTGCTGACCCTGGCGAGCCGGGGGCGCCGGGAGGTGGCCGAGGACGAGAGGGCATTCCTGGCACTAGTTGCCGGTGCGCTGGGTGCCGCCGTCCGGCGCTGTCTGACGCGCCGAGCAGCCGAGACGGACCTGGGGTTGGCCGCTCGGATCGCGGAGGCCTGTGGCGATGCTCTCGTGGTCGTCGAACGCCATGGGGGGCGTGTCGTCTGGTGGAATCGGGCTTTCGAGATTCTGCTGGGCCTGCCTGAGTCTGGGCTGACGCGTCACGGCGCAGGCGACTTCATCCGTGACAGCGATCTCGAGTTCCTCCGCCAGGCCATCGCCGAGGCCGAGTCGAGCGAGCGTTGGCCAGTCCGCCTGCGGGTTCGCGGACGGCGTTACACGGGCGAGCCACGAGCCATCGACGCCGTGATCTCGCCCCTGTCTACCCCGGAGGGTGCCGAGACGCTACTGGCCGTCCTGCGCGATGCAACCGATGACGAGCTGCTGCGCGACCAGGAGCGCCTGCTCGCCAACGCCGTGACCGCCGCCGCCGAGATTGTGATCATCATCGACACCGAAGGGCGCATCACCTACACGAATCCCTCCGCTGCCCGCCTGCTCGGTTTGGCAGAAGCCGATCTGATAGGGCGGTCGCTGGAGCAGATGGTGGCAGAGGCCAACTCGCCGGAGGCGGTCGAGCAGATGCGAGAGGAGATCTGCCTGGGTCGCTGGCGTGGCGACTTCGCCCTGCGGACACAAACCGGCGCAACCGTGTGGGTGCGCGGATCCTCCGGCATCCTGTGCGACGACGATGGCTCGGCACTCTCGGTGATCATCGTGGGCTCGGACGTGACGCGCGAGCGCCAGCTACAGACGCAGTTCATGGCTTCGGAGAAACTGGCGGCGGTTGGGCAGCTGGCGTCTGGCATTGCCCACGAGCTGAACAACATCATTGGTGCCATGAGCGGCTATGCTCAGCTCGCCAAAGCCAGTGGCACCAGACAGGCGCTCGATAAGCTGGCAGACACGGTGATCGACTCATCGGCTCGGGCCGCCGAGATCGCCGAGAATCTTCTGGGCTTCGCCCGACCGCGCAAACCCCGGCGCGAACGGACCCGCATCGACCGGCCCATCGACGCGGCACTGCAGCTGGCGGCCAGTGAGTTCGAGAAGTGGGATGTTCAGGTCAGCCGGTCCTACGCGCCCAGCCAGCCCCAACTCCTGATCGACGTCGGCATGTTCCAGCAGGTCTTTCTGAACCTGTTCATTAACGCCGTCCATGCCATGCCCGGTGGCGGGCGGCTCAGCATCACGGTGCGCCACGAGAGAGGCCAGCCGGATGAACGGGGACAGGTGGTGGTACTCGTGTCCGACACCGGATGTGGCATCAGCCCCGAGGATCTGCCGCGCATCTTCGAGCCGTTCTTTACGAGGAAGCAGCTCGAGGGCGATGAGGGCATCCGGGGTACCGGCCTGGGACTGCACGTGTCTCGGTCCATCGTTGAGGCCCACGGGGGCACCATCACGGCAGAAAGCCGTCTGGGCGAAGGCACGACCATGGTGATCCGCGTTCCCGTGGTCGAGGGAGTGGCTGCCCATACCGCCGACGCAATCCGCGAGGTGCGCCCGCGGCGCGCGTCGGCGGCGGCGGGGCTGCGTGTTCTGGTTGCGGAGGACGATCGGACGTTCCGGTCGCTCCTGGCCGACGCTCTGGCGCTGGTGGAGTGCGATGTGGTCCACGTCAGTGATGGGGCCCGGGCCATCGAAGTCATCACGGCGGGCGGGCTCGACCTGGTGGTTAGCGACCTGCGCTTGCCTCGAGCCGACGGGCGCATGGTGCTGGAGACCGCGCAGCACACGGTCCCGCCGACGCCGGTCATCATTGTCACGGGCCAATCAGGCACCCAAGTGGATCAGGAGCTACTCGAGCGGGGGGCCTACGCGTGCCTGCACAAGCCCATCGAGCTGCCGGCATTGCTGGACCTCGTTGAGGCCGTGGCAAGAACGCGCGGACTGCAACCCACGTCTTAAGGACTCGCTCAGGGGCTGAGGCACGACTCAGTAAAGGAGGCCCGCTCGTGCGGGCGCCGCGATGCGGATGATACTGCGCAGCATGGCCCGCCGCCGGTTCAGGACGGCCCTCACCGTGTTCGGCGTGGCCATGGGCATCTTCGGATTCGTGGCCATGGGGGCGTTGGCAGAGAAGGCCCGAATCCACACACGCAATGCTTACGCCTACTATGGGGCCTACATCTGGGTCGCCAGCGACCAGAGCTTCTTCGGTTGGGGCGGCCGCCTGCCCATGTCTCTCCAGGAGCGGATCGAGGCCATGGACGGCGTCGAATACGCCAGCCCGCGTGTCGTGGGCCCCCTGGACCTGGAGGACATGGTAAACCCCTTCGGCCTGTCGGCGCTCATCGGCCTGGATCTGAACCCGGACCGGAACCAACTCATCATGTACCGTGTCCGCAAGGGCACCTACCCGCCCGAAGGTTCTCGCGGGCACATCCTGCTCGGCGACATGGTTGCCCGGAAGTACCGCAAAGCTGTCGGAGACACCATCGAGGTTCGGCACCGGCCCTTCATCGTGTGTGGCATTCTCGAGCGTACCGACACCGACCCCGACCACGCCGCATATGTGAGTGTTGAGGATGCCCGCGAGCTGGTCGGTATGGAGAGCGACCGGTGCTCCACCTTCGCTGTCCGGCCGCTCAGGGGCCAGGACCCCGATGAGCTGGCGGCCCGGATCGATCGCGACTTCCAGGGCGTGCATTCGATTCCGCCATCCAAGGTCATCGAGGCGACCGAAGCGGCCATGGCCTGGTTCAATGCCATGGTGCTCGCCGGCACCGCCGTCGCCCTGCTGGCTTCGTGCCCGTCCATCGTGGTGGTCATGGTCATTGCATCCTCCGAGCGGGCCCGCGAGATCGCCACCAAGATGGCCATAGGGGCGCGCACAAGGCATGTCTTCATGGAGTTCCTGGCCGAGTCGGTGATCATCGCCGTCGCCGCGGGCGCCTTGGGCACGCTCTTGGCCTATGGCGCCACTGGCGCGGTGAATGCGTACACGGCCGAGAAAGGGGCCGAGCTGTTCCGCGTGACACCCCGGCTGGCGGTCTCGGCCCTGGCCCTGTCCCTTCTCGTCGGATGTGTCGCCGGCTGCTATCCCGCCTGGCGTGCGGCGCGAACCGACCCGGTGAAGGTGCTGCGAAGTGTCTAGTGCGCCCACGAGCCCCATCACCAGTGAGCGCCGACGCCTGGTAACCGCGCGCGGCCTCACCAAGGAATACCCCCTGAGCCGCACAGTGAAGATCCGGGCCCTCGACGGCCTCGATCTCGACATCGATTACGGATGCATGGTCGCCATCATGGGCCCATCGGGTAGTGGTAAGTCGACACTGCTGAACCTGCTGGGATGCCTCGACACGCCCGACGACGGTGAGCTGCTCATCGACGGCATCGATGTCCGCGCCAACCCCCGGCCCGATCTGGCCGACATTCGCCTGCGGCGCATCGGCTTCGTGTTCCAGCGGTTCAACCTGCTCGAACACCTCACGGCACTCGAGAACGTGGCTCTGCCGCTCGGCTACTCCTGGCCGCGCATCCCACCCGAGGAGCGACTCCGGCGGGCTGAGCAGGCCCTTGGGCTCGTCGGGCTCTCCCACCGGCTCCACCACCGCCCCGACCAGCTCTCCGGTGGTGAGCAGCAGCGTGTGGGCATCGCCCGGGCCACGATCAACAACCCGAAACTGATCCTGGCCGACGAGCCCACCGGGGAGCTGGACTCGGTCACCAGCCGCCAGGTGGTCGATCTGCTCCACGGGCTGGTGGTCGAGCAGGGATGCACCGTCGCCGTCGTCACGCACGATGGATCGATCGCCGAGCGGGCTGACTGGGTCGCGCGGATGGTCGATGGCCGGGTGGACACCATGACTCGCCGGTAAGAGCCCCAGGAAAAACGCGCCCGCACTCCTCGTCGCCAGGGAGTGCGGGCTGCCAGACTTCAGATCAGACTGTCGGTGACTCGGCTACTCGCCGGCGGGCTTGTCGGCGCCGGGCTTGGTCTCGTCGACCTTGGCGGCATCGTCAGCCGGCGCGGCAGCGTCGGGCTTGGTCTCGTCGGCCTTGGCCGCATCGTCCGCGGGCTCGCCGGCCTTGGCGGCGTCATCGGCGGGACCACCGGGCTCGCCAGCCTTGGCGGTATCATCGGCGGGCGCGGGGGCCTTCACCGGCGCGGGGGCCTTCACCGTCGGGGCGGGCGTGACGGGGGCGGGCTCTTCGGTCTCCTGCTTGGGGCACCCGCACACTAGCACCGCGACACACAGCACAGCAGCCAACACAACCAGAACTCGCATGTGAATCCTCCCTCTGGTCTTCCGGGCGCCCCCGCGAAACCCAACAAGGCCACAGGAGATCGCCCACATGCCTCACGACACACCACGCACTGACCGACGTAGCTCGCACCTGCGACCGCATCGGCCGGCGCCCGGTTGGCGCGCGACACACTTCAGGTAGCTATTATCCGGCCAGTGCCAGACCAGGACAGGAATATCTCCCCCGTCTTCTGGATTCCGGCCGTGCGAACAGCCGCTCGAGCGTGGCACATCCCCAATGAGCCCAATGCACGGCCCCGGTCGCGGCCCGATTGGGGTCCCACCGGCCTGCGGCCGGTCGTGCCATCCGGCCCCGGCGCAACCCGTGCAACCCAGCGCGCCCGGGACGCCGCCGCTACGCCTCCGCTGTGGCCGCCTCAAGAGCCGCGATGGGCTGGCTCCGCTCGTCGGCCGCCTTGTCGAGCAGGGCTGCGGCATCCACGATGAGAGCCACCGTGCCGTCGCCCAGTATGGTGGCGCCCGAGACGCCGCGCACGTCGCCGATGAAGCTGCCCAGGCTCTTGATCACGATCTCCTGCTCGCCGATGAGCTCATCCACGACAATGCCAGCCTCCCGCTCGCCCACCCGGACGACGACGATGAAGATCCGGCCGTTGCGGGCGCCTGTCGCGGGGGCAGGACGGGTATAGTGGTAGCACCAGTCAAAGCGGATCAGCGGCAGAACTCGGCCACGGAGCACGACCGTCTCGGCGCCCTGGATGGTCTGGATCTCGCTCAGCTGACGCCGCTCGGTCTCCTGCACACACGTCAGGCCCAGGGCATAGACCCGTCCCTGTGCGCGGACCAGCAGCGCCTGGATGATCGCCAGTGTCAGGGGAAGGCGCACAGACATCGAGGTCCCTTGCCCCACGATGGACTGGACGTCGATCCGTCCGTTCAGGCGTTCGACGTTGTTACGCACGATGTCCATGCCAACCCCTCGGCCCGAGACATCGCTGACCTTCTCCGCCGTGCTGAACCCAGGAGCCCAGATCAGGTCCATCGCCTCTCGGTCTGACATGCGGTCCGCCGCCTCGCGCGACAGCAGGCCCCGCTCCACCGCGCGCTGCCGCACGCGCGCCGGGTCGATGCCCCGCCCATCGTCGTCGACCTGGATGACGATGTAGTTCTCCTCGTGCCGCGCCGAGAGCACGATGCTGCCCACCTCGGGCTTTCCCGCCGCCTTGCGCTCCTCGGGCAGCTCGATCCCGTGGTCGACCGAGTTCCGCAGCATGTGGATTAGTGGATCGCCGATCACTTCGAGGACCGACCGATCGAGCTCAGTCTCGCCGCCAACGATCTGGAAGTCGATGCGCTTCCCGGCCTTGTGCGCCAGATCGCGCAGCATCCGCGGGAACCGGCTGAAGACCGTATCGACCGGCTGCATGCGCGCCTTCATGATCTCGTCCTGGAGATCCGACGTACGACGTCCGATCCGTGTGACGGCCTCCTCAAGCGAGGAGGCCACGTCGCTCTGCTTGCCGCTCTGGGCCGTGAGATCGAGCAGGACCTGCTCGAGGACCGTGCGGTCGATCACCAGCTCTGCCACGAGGTTCATCAGATTGTCCAGTTGCTCGACATTGACTCGAACCGTCGTCTGCCGGCGGACGCCACCAGGCTCAGCGGGCGCTTCTATGGGGGCCACAGCCGCCGGTGCCAGTGCGGATGGTGGCGCCGCACCCGCCTGCGGCTCGGCCTTTGGCAACGCCACGGGAGTGACCGTGGCCGACTCGATCTCGCCCAGCGACTCTACCTGGGCCCGAACCGCGGCCGCCGGCTCCTTCGTGATCAGCACCATGCGGAAGCTATCGCCAAACCGCTCCTCCTCGATGTCATCAGGACCGGGATCCGTACGGATGACGTCGCCGATCTTCTCTGCCGTCGACACCGCCATGGTCGCGCGCAATCCCTTGAGCGGGGTGCCTGGCCGCAGCCCCACATCCACGACGAACACCGAGAAGCCCTGCCCCAGCGCCATCTCGACGGCATCCAGCTCGTGATCCAGAAACACCAGGTCCGTCTCGGCAGCCAAGCCAGCCTCGGACGGGCGCTCCTCCGCAGCCGCCACCGTCTCGGGCATCTCCTGGATAGTCACCGACCCGATCTCAGAGAGGGCACTGACGGCTGCCACGATGCGGTCGGGTGCGTCCGTTGTCGTCGCGATCATCCGGAAGTCGTCGCCGAACTCCTCGCGGTCGATCTGCTCCTCGGGCGGCATAACCTTGACCAGCTCGGCCTGCTTGCGCACGGTGGCGAGGACCAGAGCGGCCCGGATAGCTTTGAGTGGGCAACCGGGCTTGAGACACACGGTGATCTCATAGGCCGTGGCGCCGGCCTGACGAGCCCGTTCAATGGCACGGAGCTCCTCCGCCTCGAGCTGAATGCCTACCGGCGGGGCCTCGACCGCTGCGCCCGCTCCGGGGCGCGCCGCTCGGGTGATGTCGCGCAGCTGAGCCGTCAGCGCCGTGGTGTCGAGGTCCGGCTCAGCGCCGTGCTCCAGCCCCCGTCTCATGGCACTCAGGGAGTCCAGACCGGCGAGCAGCACGTCCACAATGGCCGACGTGACGCCAATCCGCTCGTTGCGGAGCTCGTCGAGCACGTTCTCCATGGCGTGCGTGAGCTCGGCCATGCGCGTGAACCCCATCGCCGCAGAGGAGCCCTTAAGCGTGTGAGCGGCGCGGAACAACCGCTGGAGTAGATCGGGCGTGGCCTCCTTCTCGAGGTCCACGAGTGATTCCTCAAGCAGAGCCAACTGCTCGTCGGCCTCTGCCATGAACACGTCCATGTACGCGCTCATGTCGAAGCTGTCGCTCATTGCCATCCTCCGCCCGGAACGGGTACCCACCACTCGAGACCGCTCGGCACTCCCAACACCGGCCGCCAGAGCCTACTGAGCGGGCGGCAGTGCGGCCGCCGCCCGGCCTGGCCCGAGAGCCTGCCGGCCGCCCGAAGCCTCCGGCGCCCCCAGGGTCCGGTCGAGATCCAGGAGAATCACGAAACCCGACGGTGTCTTCGCCAGACCCTGAATCAGGTCTGAGTCGATGGAGGACACGATGGGCGACGGAGGCTCGATGTCGGTCACGGCCACGTCGACGACCTCGCGGACGGTGTCGACCTCCAGCCCAATGCGCTCCCGATTGTGCTCCACGACGAGCAGGCGGTCGGAACCCTCGCCGGACGCAGGCGGCAAACCCAGCCGCCAACGGAGGTTCACGACGGGCACCACGTTGCCCCGAAGGTTGGTGATGCCCTCCACATAGTCGGGCACCCCCGGCACGTCGGCCACGAACTGCATGTGGATCACTTCGTCCACCACATCGACGGGCACGCCATAGAGCTCGTGGCCAAGCGAGAAGGTAACAAACTGCATCATACCTTCGTCGAACTGGTCGCCCTCAGATTCCACGCTTGCACCACCCCCAACGAGACGGGAACCAGACAGCCCCCTGTCTTAGTTCCTGAAACAGCCTCGGTATTCCCTAGGTTGGCTCTCCTTTTTCCGTGGGCGAGCGGTCTGTAATGGACGCCGACACCCTCAGACGTCCTCCGGACCCCTGCAGGTCGCCCGCCACAGGCTGCCGAAGCCCGCCGAGCGCTACCATCCGCTTCCACCGAAGGTGAGTAACTTGCCCTCGATCGTCGTCGCCGGCAGCATCAACCAGGACCTGGTCATCCGGAGCCCGCGCATACCGGTCCCCGGCGAATCCGTCATCGGCCGCGACCTGTCCTACGTGCGCGGTGGCAAGGGCGCGAACCAGGCCGTCGCGTGCGCCCGGCTCGGCGCCACCACTCACTTCATCGGTCGCGTGGGTGCCGACCCATTCGGCGAGAGCCTCATCGCTGGGCTAATCGAGAACGGCGTCGATACGAGCATGACCCGCCGTGATCCCCACGCGCCTTCGGGCGTCGCCGTCATCACCATCGACCCGTCTGGCGAGAACGCCATCGTCGTCGCGCCCGGGGCCAATGCCCGCTGCGATGCCTGCGACATCCCGGCAGCACTACCCGCGGGCACGGGCGCCGTCCTGTGCCAGCTTGAGACCTCGTTACCGTTCGTTGAAGCCGCTCTGCGCGCGGGACGCCAGGCCGGCGCCCTGACCATCCTCGACGCCGCCCCCGCCCCCTCGGCACCCTTGAGCGATCCCATCCTGTCTTGGGTGGACCTTCTGACCTGCAATGAGACCGAGGCCCGCGTGCTCCTCGGGATGGCCCCCGACGAGCACACGAGCGATGAGACACTTGCCGACGCTCTGGCGACCCTCGGACCGGCAACCCTCGTGCTCAAACTCGGCGAGCGCGGCGGGCTCGCCTGGCGCGCGGGCGAACGTGTGCGCGTGGTTCCACCGCGTGTTCACGTCGTGGACACCACCGGAGCCGGCGACGCATTCACCGGCGCGCTGGCTGTCGCCCTCTCCGAGGGCCTCGACCTGGCCGATTCCCTCGCATTCGCCGTCCACGCCGGATCCCTGGCCTGCACCGTACTGGGCGCACAGCCCTCAATGCCCTCTCGCGCGCAGGTCGAGCAGTCGCTGGCCGCAGATCCGCACGCCTAGGGCCCCTTGCCGTCCGGGTAGTACTGGCTCTGGATCCGTAGCGCCTCGGCGATATCAGCGGCAACGATGGCGCCGAGCTCCACCAGAACCTCGCCCAGGTAGGTCTTGCTGCGGAGTTGCTGTTCGATAGCCTCGTCGAGCTGCTCCACCGTGATCTTGCCCTGTGACAGGAGGATCTGGCCGAACAGCGGATGCCTCCTGGTCAGTTTGTCGCTCCCCACCTGCATGCCCTCGACCTCTCTCCGTGGCATGGCATACCCGTCGACCGGAGGCCCGGGACCTGGTCTGGAGAGGATTTCGGCCCACGACTGCCCCGTATCCTTCCTCCCGCGCTCATTCCCTACATCCCGTGCAGCCTGCAGGCACCACGCGCCAGTCGCCCGAACGACAGACACCGAGAGGAGCTGTTGTCCGATGAACCTCGCCCACTGGGGACTCATGGCACTCGCCAGCATGTTCGTGGGCCTAGCGCATGCGGCTGAGCCCGCCACGCTGTTCGTGGCACCGGACGGGAGCGATCTCAGCCCGGGCACCCGGGCCCGGCCGCTTGCGTCCCTCAAGGGGGCCAGAGATGCCATCCGCGCCCGTCGGCAGCAGGGCCCGCTGCCCGAAGGCGGCAT
Organism: Armatimonadota bacterium; assembly: GCA_029547025.1. Classification (GTDB taxonomy): domain Bacteria; phylum Armatimonadota; class Zipacnadia; order UBA1398; family JAKPQA01; genus JAKPQA01. Next base: position 9,350 of record JAKPQA010000045.1, on the reverse strand, counting down.
CATGGTGCTCGTCGAACCGGGGTTGTACGAGATCTCCGAGACGCTGACGCTCGACATCCAGGACTCGGGTACGGCCGGGGCGCCGATCGTCTACCGCGCGGCGACGGCGGAGAAGCCGACCCTCATCGGCGGCCGGGTGATCACCGGCTGGCAGCCGGATCGCGGCGCGGTTCTCCGGGCCGACCTTCGGGCGCAGGGCCTTGAGGGCGCGCGATTCCGCCAGCTCTTCTGCAATGGCAGGCGGGTCCAACTCGCCCGTTACCCGGACTACGATGCGGAGAACCCGGTCACCGGCGGCTGGGCCTATGTCGACGGCGACTACGTGCCGATGTACCAGGACCTCCCGGATGAGCCCCAGGACACGCTCCGCTACAAGCCGGCCGACCAACGTGAGTGGGCGCACCCCGAAGAGGGTGAGGTGCTGGTGTTCCCTCGCTACAACTGGTGGAACAACATCATCGCGATCCGGGCGGTAGACCGTGACCAGCGGACCATCACGCTGGCGGCGAACGCATCCTACGCCATCCGACCCGGCGATCGATACTTCGTCCAGGGCCTTCGCGAGGAACTCGACGCGCCGGGCGAGTGGTACCTCGATCCGGCTACGTCCACCCTCTACTTCTGGCCGCCCGACGGCGTGGATCCGGATACGATGACCGTGTACGCACCCGTGGTGCGCGACATCATTCGGGTGGGCAGGGGCGCCTCGCACATCACCCTCCGCGGCTTCCTCCTCGAGTGCTGTGAGGGGACCGCCATCGCTCTCGAGGGGACTGACGACTGCACCGTGGCCGGGTGCCTCATCCGCAACGTCGGCGACTACAACGGTTCCGGGGTGCACGTGGAGGGCGGCCGCGGCAACGGTGTCGTGGGATGCGACATCCACGATGTGGGCCGGGACGGCATCGCCCTGAACGGAGGCGGAGACCCGAACACCCTCGAACCGGGCGGGAACTACGCCGAGAACAACTACATCCACCACGTGGGGGTCTACTACAAACAGGGCGTCGGCGTGTCCTGCTCGGGAGTCGGCAACCGCGTCGCCCACAACCTCATCCACGACTGCCCGCGCTTCGGCATCGTGTGGGGCGGGAACGACCACGTGCTCGAGTACAACGAGATCCGTCACACCAACCTCGAGACCGCAGACTGTGGCGCCATCTACTCGTGGCAGGTGGACTGGAGCAAGCGCGGCACACAGATCCGCTACAACTACCTGCACGATGTCATCGGCTTCGGATGGGAGAACGGCAAGTGGACCTCTCCCCACATGAACTGGGGCGTCTACCTCGACGACGGTACCTGCGGCGTCCACGTGTACGGCAACATCGTGGTGCGGACGATCCTGGGAGGCGTGCACGTCCACGGCGGACGCGACAACGTGATCGAGAACAACATCCTGGTCGATGGCCGGGACTCGCAGGTGCAGTACAGCGGCTATGTCCGTGGTGGACACCCGGTGCCCATGATGACCGACACCTGGAACCAGTTCCACGGCACTCCGGCCTACGAGAAGTATCCCGGCTACGTTGAGCTGACCCAGAGCCTCGAGGACGCCTGGCAAATGGCGGGAAACCGGTTCATTCGCAACATTGTGTGCTACCGCGAACCCTCCGCCAGACTGTACGCACACTACAACCTGCCGTTCGATAAGACTGAGTCGGACTGGAACACCATCTGGCACTATGGTGCGCCGTTGCTCACCGGAGTCACGAAGGTCAAAGAGTCCACGGGTCCCAACATCGCCCCGAACCCGGGCTTCGAGGAGGGAGAGGCCGGAGGACTCCCGGCGGAGTGGCAGTGGGGAGTCCGTCCCAAAGACAGCGATGCCCGCCTCGACACTGAGGTGAAGCACTCGGGCAACCAATCGATCCGGATCGAGGGCAGGGGCACGATCACCGACGCGAGCGGCCAGAGTCTGGTCGTCAACTTCAACAGCATGCCAGTAACCCTCAAACAAGGGCAGACATATCGCCTGACAGCCTACATCCGGTCAGACAGACCCGGCACCCACTGCGCCATCCTGCCTCAGGCCTATGAGCCCGGCAAGTTCTGGTGGGGCAAGCCCTTCGGATTGGCCGCCGGCCCCGAGTGGCAGCAGGTCGAGGGCGTGTTCCGCTTTCCTGCGCCGGGCGACCCCGAATGGCACGAGGACATGGGGAGCGTGCAGATCCGCATCGACGTGTCGGGTGATGCCGCGTCTCCCGGCATCGGAACGATCTGGGTGGACGACATCGAGTTGCGGGAGGCAGAGGTGCTGAACGAGTGGGAGGCCTGGCAGGCGCTCGGCCTGGACACCCACTCGGTGATGGCCGACCCGCTGTTCGTGGACGCCGACGCCGATGACTACCGCCTGAAGCCGGAGTCGCCGGCGTTCGCGCTGGGCTTCGAGCCGATCCCGGTCGACCAGATCGGCCCCTACGAGGACGACCGGCGCGCCTCGTGGCCCATCGTTCAGGCGCCCGGTGCGAGGGAGCAGATGGCATTGGACTGGTCGAGGCGGTAGGGGCGGGCCCGGACCCGACGCGCTTCCCGCCCCGCATCGCCCGACCCTCGACCGCGAGTCCCGCGAGCGCCGGCGAAGGCCCGTGCATTCGCGCGCCTCACCCAAACGCCGCCCCCACTGAGCCGGCCGGAGGAGGCTCGGCATGGTCCGGCTGTGTGCCGGTGCAGGGCGTGGGTGGCCGCTCAGTAACCCGGCCGTCGGCCGCTCGCCTAGCGAGCGGCCGGGGTGAGGCGAATGGCACGGAGGTTAAGCACGGCAAAGGCCGCCTTCTTCGTGCACTGGAGCGAGACGGTGGCCGGGCCTCGGGGCAGGTCGACCGTGCCCAGATCGCGCGGCTGGTAGTCCGTCCATCCTGCAGTCGCCACGGTGACGAACCCGAGAGCCTCCCCGCCGACGGAGAGGACCATCTGGCTGCCCTCCTGCCCGGGCGGCACGCCGCACTCGGCCACGACGCGATAGCGGCCCGGCGCATCGATGGCGACGGTCCACTCACACCAGTCCTCCTGGGGGAGCCAGCAGCCGAGGTCGTCGTACTGAGCCTGGTAGGTGAGCTGCGTGCCATGACACTCGGCGTCGGAAGCGCGCAAGACATAGGAGCCATCGGCCTCGGGGCGGATACCAGAATCCACGACGAGCGGGCACTGGAACCGGAGCTCGATGACGGTGGAGACAGGGTCGAACTGCGTGGGGTCGAGGACAAGCCGGGCGCCCCGGCCGAGCCGCTGGACGCGCACCGGCTTGCGGCTTGGGACCATCCACGCGCCGAGGACGGGAGAGGCGAGACGGTCGAGTACGAGGTAGTCCTTGGGCGGGTCGGCCATATGCAGGTAGAGGGCGTTGCGCTTGGTTGTGGCCGTGGCCTGATCCGAGAGGCGGCGCGGCCCTCGCTGGGTCCCGTAGATGGCCTCGCCGTGGTCCCGAAGCCAGTCGCCCACGGCCAGGAGACGCTCTCTGAACTCGGGCTGGATAGACCCGTCTGGGCCCGGCCCTACGTTCAACAGGTAGTTCCCCCCGCCCGAGGCCGTCTGGACCAGGTTCCGGATGAGCAGCTCGGCGGGCTTGAACTCGCGATCCCTCGGGTTGTAGCCCCAGGTGTTGTTGATGGTCATGCAGGTCTCCCACGGCCCCGACGGCGCGGACGACGGGATCATCTGCTCGGGGGTCACGTAGTCGGCAATGCCCTCGCCAGGGAGCCGGTTGTTGATGAGGATGTGAGGCTGGAGGGTGCGGATCATCTGGTGGAGCTCCTCGGACCGCCACTCCTCGGGCGTGTGCTCCCACCCGCCATCGAACCACATGATGTCGACGCGGCCGTAGTTGGTGAGAAGCTCGCGCACCTGGCCGTGGACGAAGCGGGTGAACTCGCGCCATGTGTGGGCATCGCGCCGGATGTCTCCGAGTGGGAACGGACCGCCCTGGACGGGCATGGACAGGTAGCGCGGGTCGTGCCAGTCGCAGAGCGAGTAGTAGAAACCGAGGCGAAGCCCGTGCCGGTGGCAGGCGTCGGCCACCTCGCCGATCAGGTCTCGCTTGCAGGGGCCGTTCATGATCGTGTAGTCCGTTAGCTTCGAGTCGTACATGCAGAAGCCGTCGTGGTGCTTGGTCGTGATCACCAGGTACTTCATGCCGGCCCTCTTGGCCAGGCCGACGAGCTCGTCGGCCCGGAAGTCGGCCGGGTTGAACTGCCTCGCTTGACCCTCGTACTCCTCGCGGGTGAACTGCTTGCCATAGAGCGGCCAGGATGCTTCCATGCCGATCACCGAGTAGATACCCCAGTGGACAAACATGCCGAACCGGGCATCATCGAACCACTCGAGGTTGCGCTGGCGGTCGAGGTCGGTGGCGGGTGCCGCGCCGACAGCACCGGCGGCGGCAAGGGCGACGAGAACAGTCAGGGCGATAGGCGAGCGCATGGTGGGCCTCCGGGACCACTTGGGCAATGCGCGTCAGTTCGCCCCAGTTCGCCGGCAGGCCTGCCGATTCGGGTGGGGCTGAAAGAAGAACGGCGCCGGCTGGCGCACCGCCGGGGGGGCTGAGTGCGGCCGTTGCAGGACCGGCGCCGATCACAATCTCTATCGTGCCCTCGGGGCGAAACGTTGCACCCGATTCTCGACGCGGCGGATCCTAGCCAGCGCCCTGCAGTCGCGCGGCTGCGGCGTCGAGCGACTCCGCCATGCCGGCGAGTTCCTGGGCCGAGGCGGCGATCTCCTCAAACGATGCGCTCATCTCCTCGGCGGATGCCGAGAGTTGCTCCACGGTGGCTGCGACGCTCTGCGCGCTGGAGTGGGTCTGGCGAATGGCCTCAGCCACTTCATCGAACACCTGGGCAGTGTCCGTGACCTGGCAGACGCTCTCCTCGATGGCTCGCGCCGTGGTCTCGACGTCGTGGGTGCGCTGCTCCACGAGCTGGCGGATGCCTTGCAGGAGGTCGTTCACTTCACGCGTGGCATCGGCCGCGCGTTCCGCGAGCTTCCTCACCTCGTCCGCGACCACTGCGAAGCCCTTACCATGCTCGCCGGCCCGGGCGGCCTCGATGGCGGCGTTGAGGGCGAGCAAGTTGGTCTGATCTGCCACCCCATCGATGACCTCGATGATCCGGCCGATCTCTTCAGCTTTCACGTTCAGGGCCCTCATACCCTCAACGATCTCAGCGGCCGCGCCGCGCACGCTGTCCATGGAGTGGACGGTGGCGAGCGCCGCCTGGCTCCCGCGTACCGCGGCCTCCGTCCCGAGCGAAGCCGCGGAGGACACGCTCGCCATCTCCTCGGCGATGCCCTGCACGCCAACCGATATCTGCTCGGCCGCCTGGGTCGTCTCCGTGATGCCGCGGGCCACCTGTCCGGTGGCACTGGTGATCTGTTCGGTGGCCTCACGGACAGCGCCCTCCACAAGAGCCTCAGCTGTGAAGTCCCGAACTAGTTCGTAGCCCCCGACGACATTGCCCGCCGCGTCGGTGAGAGTCGAGACGGTGGCGAGGATGGGTATGGCATCGCCCCGGCGATTCCGGATCGTGACACGCGCGCCGGAAATGGCCTCCCCCGTCCTCATGCAACGTTGCACGGCGCAGTTGGTCTCGCAGATGTCGCTCCGGAACACGTCCTTACACTTCAGCCGGCCCACGGCTTCCGCGGGCTCATAGCCTACGGCCCGAGCGCAGGCCTCATTCATGTACGTGATGGTCAGATCTCTGTCGACCGTGAAGAACGGCTCCGCCAGGTGGTCGAGGATGCCCTGGAGCCGGGCCGCCTCCTCAGCGGCATGGTGGGCGCGGGCCTTCTCGCGGGAGATGTCCCAGATGGCCCCAACGATGCCCGCAACGAGGCCCTCTGCGTCACGAAACGGGGCGATGCCAACGCGGACTGGCAAGCCCTGCTGGCCGGGGCGCGGAAGCTCGGCCTCGAGGTCACAGACGGTCTGCTGGCGCGTCAGGCAGCTCGAGGCGGCGCTCTCCAGGCCCTGGGTGCCCGCGCCAAACAGGCTGGCCAGCGGGCGGCCCACGAGCTCATTGCGGCTCAGCGACGTCAGGGCCTGAAGTGCCGGGTTAGACATTCGAACGATGAGATGCACGTCGGCAACGAAGAGCGCGGCGGGCGTGCTTTCGACGATGGCAGCCATCGTCTGGCCGCGAGCCTGGAGAGCCTTGAGCCTAAGAGCGCGTTCCCTGCGCCCCATACGCCTGCCGTTGGCGAGGCTGGCTTCCGTGTCCTCAAGTGTGGTCAGTACATCAGTGTCCTCCTTGTGCGTGCGCATGGGATCCCCCCTGAGAGGTCTGTGCCCCCCGATGTGTCCCGAAAGAGGCCAGTTGCATGTGGCCGCAAGCGGATCCGCTGGCGCTATGTTTCCACGTCTGGTGCGGTGCTTTGCTTATCAATGGTGGTTTTGAGTGGCGAACGGCGCGGGAAGACCGGGGAGACTCCGCAGGGGGTATCATCGGTGGACAACGACCAGATCCGCCGCCGAACCATCTGCACGCAGTGGTCTCGAGTACCGGGAGGCCCCCGGCCGAGGCGCAGCCGGGGGCACGGGAGCTTCGCCAGAGGATGCGCGCTCAGTCGCTGCCCTTCAGGCGGGCGGCGGCCTGATCGAGCGACTCGGCCATGCTGGCCAACTCCTCGGCCGAAGCGGCGATCTCCTCGAACGCGGCGCTCATCTCCTCGGCGGAGGCCGAGAGCTCCTCGGCGGTTGCGGCGACGCTCTGCGCGCTGGCGTCTGTCTGGCGGATGGCCTCGGCCACGTCGTCAAAGGCTGCGGCCGTGGCGGCGACTTGTTGGGCCCCCTGGTCGATGGCTTCGGCCGCGGCCTCGACATCGCGCGTGCGCTGGTCGACGAGTTGCCGGATGCCCTGGAGGAGCTGGTTGACCTCATCAGTGGCCTGAGTCGCCCTCTCGGCGAGTTTGCGCACCTCGTCCGCCACGACGGCGAAACCCTTCCCATGCTCGCCGGCCCGGGCGGCCTCGATGGCGGCGTTGAGGGCGAGCAGGTTGGTCTGGTCCGCCACGCCGTCGATGACATCAATGATGCTCCCGATCTGCTCCGCCTGGGCGTTGAGAGCCCTCATACCTTCAACGATGGTGGTAATAGACTCACGAACACTTCCAATCGACGCCACCGTCGACAGCGCCGCCTCGCTTCCTCGCGCGGCAACCTCGACGCCGCGTGACGCCGCCGCGGACACGCTCTCCATCTCACTCGAGATCCCCTGAACGCCCGTGGCGATCTGCTCGGCGGCGGCGGTGGTCTCGCTGACGCCCCGAGCGACATCCCCACTGGCCCCCGAGATCTGCCCAGAGGCCTCGCGGACCGACGACTCAACCTCGACCTCGGCTGAGATGTCCCGACACCAGCTCATACCCCCCGATGATCTGGCCCTGGCTGTCCGTCAGAGCGGCGGCCGAGCACAGAATGGGGATCCGGTCGCCGCGCCGGTTCTGGATGGTGACCCGGGCACCGGTGATGCTCTCACCCGTTCTCATGCAGTGTTTGATGGCGCAGTTGGTCTCACAGATGTTGCTTCGGAACACGTCGGCGCACCTCATCTTGCCGACGACCTCGGAGGCGTCGTACCCGACCGCGGCGGCACAAGCCGGGTTCATGTACGTGACTGTGAGGTTCGAATCGACCTGAAAGAACGGGTCGGGGATGCGTTCCAGAATGCCCTTCACCCATGCGGCCTTGTCGGCTGCTTCCCGCTCGCGTTCACGCTCGGCCGACACATCACGCACGGTTCCGACGATGCCACAGACGACCCCACGAGCATCGCGCAGCGGGCCCAGGTCGACCGAAACGCGACCAGCCTTCTGACCGGGGGCCGCGAGCTCGGCCTCGATTCCACGCAGCACTTGGCCGTGGCCGAGGCAGGGAACCACCACAGAGTGCCACTCGCCCTCCGCCGCCGTGAGCAGATCGCTTACGGAGAGGCTGCCCGCGATCTGCTCGGCGTCGCGGCCGGCGAGCTCCGCCAGAGCGGGGTTCACGAGCTGCAGACTCAGGCGCTCGTCAGCCACGAACGACGCGGCCGGAAGGTCGTGCAGGACTCGCGCGGCCCCCTCGAGTGTGGTGGCAAGATCCTCAATTCTCCTACGGCGGTCCTTCCATCCGCACCGAGTGTCGACAATGGGGTCGGCTAGCGTGGCCTGCAGGTGCGACAGCCAGGGCGCTCTCGTGTCACTACGGGTCATACTTCGTACCCCCCCTAAGCCTCGGGCCTGTCCCGCTCACAGGGCAAGGCACCGATGTTCTGGGGGTAGTTATGCCGGGGGCGAATTGCCGATTGGAGGGGGATCGCCATTATCCGCTTGCTGCAAGTAATGTGGTGGATGCACGGGGCCGGCATTCGAACGCTCGACCGCGAGGACCTAGCTCGGCCTGGCCTCCCTCGGGCAGATAGATGATACACTCAACGCCGGTGCCCGCCGTCGCGGCCGAGCGGGATCCAGGCGGCGCAGGTGTCCAGCGACTTTCCCGTCTCGCGACCGAACCCAGCGAATGGGTCTGCCCAGCCCATACAAGCCCGACCAGACTGGCGAAAGACCCGCAGAAGACGGCTGTGACGCTGGAAGCCCGTCGCGCGGAAGACCCGTACACCGCACTGCCCTGTCTCGTGGAGGGGCGCCCGCCGGCCCCAACTGGAGGCCCGCGGGCTACTGCACGCCTCGGGCCGATCCGGTGCCCCGCACCCTTCGGGTGCACCCCTGTGCGGACCCCCCGAACATCCTCCAGGCAACCGAGGAGGGACCGAATGGAAGGGGCCCGCGAAGCGGGAAGGGCGCCATCCGGCCCATGGGCTGCCGGAGTCCCAGGTTACCGCCAACGGGAGCACGGGGACCCGCAGTCGCGAACCCGCTCGGTGGCCGGAGGAGCTGCGGGAGCTCAGCGAGGCACTCCTGCAGGACCCCACCACCCTCGGATACCGCGCTGACCTCTGGGCCCTGGCTCCCCTCGCCCCGCTCACCAAGAAGCACGTCGCTGTGCGACGGTCCGTGACCCGGGTGTGGCGAGAGCTGCAGGACATGGACCTGAGGCCCGCGCGACGAGCCGTGTGAGCCGATGAGCAGCGGATCGCGGCGATAGCTCCAGAGCGGCGGGCTCCCCTCGGTCCAACACAGCTTCTTCGCCTCGCTGCCGAGATCTCGGGTGCCCAACTCAGGATGGCACCCCAGGGCCAACGCCGAGCCCGGGTCTTATCCACGGAGCGCTCTGCAGCCGCGCGTAGGCCGAGCGGCTGAGCGTTGTGAGTACCCCTCTGGATGGGTTACCATCAGGAGGGCCGCAACACCCCTGCGCTCGAGCATGCTGAAGCCCGCGAAAGGGGAACGGTTCCCATGACCATGAGGTGCGTCGGCTT
>JAKPQA010000041.1 GCA_029547025.1 Armatimonadota bacterium | reverse complement strand
GCCGCGGCCCGTCCCTGTGTCGACCCTGCCGCCCACACCTCCCCCTGGCGCCATGTCACCGCCACGCTCGCTCCCGTGGCTGGCGCCGTGCGCACGGTGAGCCGGGCCGCGGAGGCGACCGTCCGGCATACGCGATCGTTGTTGACCCCGGCCGCGCTCATGGGTTCGGTCATCGAGGGGACCTGGATCGCGGCCCACCTGCTGACCTACCCGATCGGCCACCTCGGCGGGCGCGGGCAGAGCCAGTCCGGGCACCGCATCGAGCACCTCCCACCGATCCAGCGCGGCCTCATCCACACCAACCTGGAGGCGGCAGGGACGCCGATCCTGTTGGTCCACGGCCTCATCGACAACCGCTCGATCTTCACCCTCCTGCGTCGCGGGTTGTCGCGGCGGGGCTTCGGTGCGGTCTTCGCGATGAACTGGTCAACCCTCACGACCGATCTGCGGCGTGCCGCCCTGCAACTCGGCGAGGAGGTCGAGGCGATCGTCGCGGAGACCGGTTATGAGCGCATCCACATCGTCGGGCACAGCCTGGGCGGCCTCATCGCGCGCTACTACGTCACGCGACTGGGTGGCGACGAACGCGTCCACACTCTCGTCACGATGGGCACGCCACATGCGGGCACGTATGCCGCGTACGCCCTTCCGCTGCCCGTCATCGCCCAGATGCGGCCGGGCTCGGGCTTCCTCACCGAGTTGGCCGAGCCAGTGCCGGGGTGTGGCACGAGGTTCATCGCCTACTACTCCGACGCGGACCAGCTGATCCTGCCGCAACGCAACGGCGCCCTACGCCACCCGGACCTAACCGTGCGCAACGTCAAATTGCACGGGGTGGGGCACATCTCGCTGCCGATCGTCGGCGAGGTGGTGCACGGGATCACGACGGCTCTGGCGCATCTCGATCACGACGGCCACACGGTGGCCGCGGGGGCAACACCTCTGGGCCGGTCCGGCAACTCCGGCAGCTCGGTCCGCTCCAGCCGCTCGAACCGCCACTGACCGCCCGTTTCCCCATTTGTGACGCCAAGTTCGTACGTTCAGAACCTCCTGGCCCGGCCAGTCCCCATTTGTGACACCCACTTCGTATGCCGTGTCGTTGGCCAGCGCGGTACGCCCAGCTCTCCGCACCTGGCGTCAC
>JAKPQA010000039.1 GCA_029547025.1 Armatimonadota bacterium | reverse complement strand
GAGCCGCCGGAGCCGCCGGAGCCGCTGGTGTCGTCCATGAACTCGGAGTAGTCGATGCCGTTCACCCGGGAAGCTCGGGCGTTGGGGTCACCAAATCCACGGGCTGGTAGGACCGGGAGGAGGGAGTCGGGGCGCACGTCGTTGGCGCTTGCCACACGGTGGTGGCCATCGGCAAGAGACCCTGACGACTCGTACGACCCTACCGAGTCCAAGCCCTTGAGACCGGCTGGGATCAGGTGAACGGGGCGCTGCACCCCTTCGGTCTCAATGCGATCAGTGAGTCCTACATCGTAGGCTTCCTGCGCCTTGCGCTCCCACACGTCGTGGTCGGACTCACCGGCCCGCATGTCGCCCTCGAAGGGGACGTGCGTGGCCATGATCTCCCGAGGGGTCATGAAGAGCTTGCCCTGGCCGCCGGGTCCGCTGAACTGGCCTGTGCTGAGCGAGTTGCGCGCCGTCATTGCACTACAGCGACACCCGACGGCTGCACCGGGGTTCCAATTCCGGGGCCGCCCGTGCTCCAGCGAGGGGCGAGGGTCTTGAGCGCCGAGCGGTCGACCTGCGAGTGGCTGGCTTGATGCGCCGGGTCCACAGGAAGGTAGCCCGCCGGGACGTAGCGCTGGCCGGTCTCGGCCTGGTTCAGGAGCGCCGACATCGGGCCGAACTCGACGGGCCACACGTAGTCCTGCGGTGCCAGTCGCTCGCCCTTGTGGACACCACGCTGGTCACGGGGGCCGGAGCCAACCTCGGTGAAGAGGCGCTCCCGGCGGCTGTTCACGTCGCCGAGGTAGCCATCCGGGTACTGAGCGCCGGGCGTGCGGGCACCCATGGCGGCCCGAGCCAGGTCCAGCGGGTCACGAGCCCAAGCCGTGCCCACTGAGCCCGGCATGACGGGCGCAACATCCATGGGCGACGTGCCGTTGGGATACTGCGGTGTCTGCCACTGCGCTGCTCCGCTCATGAAGAGGAGGATACCCCCTATCAGCCGTCCAAGCCAGCGTCGGCGGCTGGAGCCAGCGGGGTGCTGTTCTCCCGGATGAATTTGTACGGGTCGTGACCGCCGTCGGCAGGAGGGCCAGGAACGCCCGCCGGAGCCTGCTGGCCCTTCACGAAGTCGACGCCCTCCAGCTGAGGGATCTGTGCAGCCAGGCCGTTGCCCTCCACGAACGAGGTGAGGAACCCGAGGGTGGTACACACCTTCAGGTCGGGGTCCTTGGCGGCCTGCGCCATCATCTCCTCGATCATCTGGTTGACGGCGTGGAGCTTCAGGTCACGCTGCTGGAGCGCCTCGGTGAGCGAGGCGATCTGCTCGGCGCCCCGGCGCTGGGTCTCCTGCTGAGCGACCTGCCAGCTGGCAGCGTCGATGGCCGTCTGGGAGAGCCGGGAGCCGAGGGCGTCGAGCAGATCCTGCGGGGGGAGGGCGATGTTGGTGTCGTTGCTGAGGTGTTGATCCATGGGTGACACACTATCCTCCCGGCGGGGGGTTGACAACGTAGATGTTCGACTGGTTCATGAGACCCTGAAGCAGGTCTCCCTGCGGGTTCCGATCACCGGGGGCTGCCGTGATGCCGAGGCTGTTCCATATGTCACGGGAGCCGCCCGAGCGGGTGTCGAAGAGGCCGTCGGTCTCCATACCGATGCCGTAGCAGCCGGTCTCCAGCACGATCCCGCCGTAGTCACGCATGGCCACGGCGAAGATCCGTGCCGTGTTGCGCTTGGCGCCCGTGTACCCCCTGCTGTCGAGCCAGTTGTTGATCTGGGTGTCGGTGACGTTGACAGCGATGCGCAGGCCGTGCGGTGGCTGGTTGAGCCGGTTGGCCGGGGTGGGTGCGTTCCAAGCGTCCGCAGGCCCACCCAGACCAGCGGAACATCGCCGAGTCGTGAGGTTGTTCTGATCGGTCTCGAACTCCACCCGAGCAGCGGGCGCCAGGTAGAACCCGCAGCCACCCGTCGTAGCACGGGGGTCTGAGATGCCCTTTGCCGGTGAGCACGTGGGGACCCCGACCATCGACTGGACCGTGAACGACAAGGCGTGGCGGATGGCCCCCTGCTGCACCTCGGAGGCCCGGACGATCCCGATGAACTTGTTGACGCCTGAGCCACGCTCCACGTTGGTCGTGCCATCGGTGAAGGTGTAGAGGTTGCCGGTGCCACCGGCGGTCACGGTGTTACGGCCGACCGTGTAGAAGCACTTGTGGTTGGGGTTGTTCGGGTCGAACCCGGCCTTGGTGTTGGGTCCGTCGAAGAAGGCGATGTTGAGCGGGTTCTTGTCGTTGCACGGGTTCTCGCCGAATCCACCGAGCGGGAGGTCCGTGCCGTTGAAGCCCCAATACTCACCCGTCACGGGGTTGACCGCCGTCATCAGCCGGTCGGTGCCCACGGTGTCGTGGCCCCAGGCGGGGTTCCAGGGGATGTAGTCACCGATCTTCACGTGGTCGAAGGCGATGTCGAAGCGTGACACCACCGACTGGTAGGCCGTCGCCTGGAAGGCACGCACGACGTTGGTGCTGGTGGCGGTGCGCAGATCGTGGATCGGCACCGAGTAGTTGACGAACTGCAAGTTGAACGACCCGGGAGGGGCGTCGTAGCCCGCCCGGAGCCAGAAGCGGTCCTTGAGGGTGGCCAGGTACCCGGTCGCCGGGCCGAAGTCCGACACTGGCCGGTTCCACGAGGCGGTGGGGTCGCCGAACCTCTTCAGCCAGGGATCGCTGCCAGGCGCCGTGGTCGTGGTAGCACCCGGCGCCGTGGTCGTGGTAGCACCCGTGGTCGTGGTGGCGCCGGTCGTGGTCGTCGTGGCCACGGTCGTGGTGGTTGCGCCCGGTGGCTTGGACGTGAGCACCGCCTGGTTGTTGGCGATGACCACGCCGAGGCCGAGGAGCATGGCCAAGGCGATGGCGATGGCTCCCTTCGGCTTGGCGGGGGTGGATGTGGCCATGTGTGTCTCCCTTACTTGAAGATCTCTACGACGCTTGCGAGGGGGGTGAGAGTGAACGTGCCGCCGGTCGAGCTACTGACGAGCTGCACGATGAGGTTCTTGGACGTGGTGACGTTCTCGGCTGCGGTGCCCGCCATGCCACGGTAGACGCTGGAGTAGATCTCGCCTTCCATGGTGAGGCGCTCACTCGTGGTCGAGTTGATGTAGAGCATGCCACGCACTCGGATGGGAGCGGTGACGCCTGCGGCGTGCGACACGAAGATGGTGCCGCCGGTCGTGCCGTCCACCACGGTGGTGGAGCCCAGCTTGATCTTCAGGTAGAGGTTCGTGTTGTTGGTCGAGGTGAAGAAGTCGCCGAGGAAGTCGAAGCGCACGAGGTTGCCCGCCACCATGGCCGGGAGGGCGATGGTGAAGATGTCAGTGACCACGGACTGCGGGATGGTGATGGCGCTCGCCGGGCCGGTGCGGATGATGTGCGGGCCACCCTGGAGCGACACGAGCCAGTCGTTGAGGCTGCCGACGAAGCCCTGCTGCACGGCGAGCTGGTAGGCACTGAGGCCGGGCGCCCCGGGGCCGCCACCGGAGCCCAGCTCGACGGGCTGGTTCGCTCCAAGCCACACCGGGTACTCGGCCTGGCCGTTGACGAAGGCGACCCACCCGATCTCCCCAGCGACGGGAGGGATGGCGGCGATGCCGTGCAGCGGGATGGTGACATCCTGCCAGACCTGGGAGACTCGGACCCGGGCCGGGGTGGCCGAGGAGTCTACGACGAAGGCGGGGTAGATGCCGCCGTAGCTAGGCATGCCGCTGGAAGGTGGAGAAGATCATGAGTGACATATCCCCGCCCTTCTTCTCGTCCGGGACGGTCTGGAACTCCACGGTGAACGCCATGTCGATGGCCGGGCCGAGGTAGACACGGGCGATGGCGAGGGCCTTCACGGCCTGACCCACGGCGCCGTGGCCGACGGCCTTCAGCACCGGGTAATGGCCGTCGTTGATGCACTTGGTGACGGCGCTGGCCAGCTTCTTGGGGTCGTTCCTGGAGCTGACACGGAACGGGTCCCGCTCAGGCGCCGGAGCGGCGGTATCAGCTTCAGGCACGGGGGCTCCTCTGAGATCGTTACAGATATCAGGGGAGCATAGCCCCTATCACACCGGGGGTCGAG
>JAKPQA010000028.1 GCA_029547025.1 Armatimonadota bacterium | reverse complement strand
CGCCCCGAGGGCGCGGGGCCCCTGACCGGCCCGAGGTTGAGGCGTGCGGATCGGGCGCGTTGGGGGCCCACCACGCTGGGAGACGCGTGGTTCCCCCCATGGCGCCCCTCCGCAACCAGGCGGATGGGCCACGGGAGCCCTAAGCTACCGCCAATGACCCTACCGCCCCACCGGGGCCCAGGCATACTCCTCCATGGCTTCGGCCACGCGTTGCGGGTTGGCCGCGCCTGTGGGATCAGCCACCTGTAGTAGCTGGTGGTTTCGGTCGTAGATGTCAAACGTCACATATGAGACGTACCGGCCGTCGGGCGACCAGGCAATGTGTCCCACGTTGGGCACCAGTCGGCGCAGATCGGCTGACGAGCCAGACGCGGGAACCACGTAGGCCGTGATGGAGAGCCGCCCCTGGGATCCGCGGCGGCCAGCAAACAGCAGCGAACGGCCGTCGGGTGACCATCGGAAGCCCCGGCACTCGACGGGCTCTGACATTGCCCGCCGACCCGAGCCGTCGGGCCCGGCCACATAGAGCCAGCGGTTCTTGACCGTGTCCGATGGTCCGGCGACGTAGCAGAGCGCGTCGCCTGACGGCGACCAGGCCGCCCACTGCTCGCTTCCAATGGCATCGCCCACCTGCTCCAGCAGCATGCCGTCACCGGGTGCGCCGACGATGGCCACCGGCGGCGCGGCCCACGGAGCCGTCGCGAGGTAGAGGGCGAGCCCGGTTCCGCCGACCTGCCCGGCGAAAGCCACTCGCCGCCCATCGGGTGACCAGTCCGCGAAGCGTGGCTGAGCGACGTTCTGCGAGATGGGCCTCACCTGCCCCCCCGAGGCGCTGGCCATGTACAGGACGCGAGGCGTGCCGTCAGCGTCGGCCGCCTCGGCCACCAACTCGGCCCCCGTGGGCGACCACCAGACGTTGCCGGAGAGGCCGCCCTCGGCGCACACCGACGCCTTGGCCCGCTCGGCTCCTGCCTCGACGACATACAGGGCGCGGCCCTTGTCGCTCCGTGCCACAAATGCCAGTTTGGGCTGGGATGTGGCCCAGACCGGCCGTGTTGCCACCATTCCCGCCGACACCTCGGCAAGCTCGTGCTCGGCCGTGTCGAGCACGAATACGGGGCCGCCCCGGCCGTCGTCGACCCAGATCGACAGGAAACGCGATGTCGGGTCCCAGTCGAAGGCCAGCTTGCCGGGTCCGAAGGCGTGGGCCACTCGCGAAGGGGCGCCACCCGTCGGCTGCGCGAGGTAGATGTCGAACTTGTTGTCTCGCGGCGACGCGAAGGCGATCCGTCTCCCGTCCGGAGACCACTGGAACGCGCGGTCTCTCACAACCCACCGAGGGGCGACGGGTATGTCGCCGCTCACGAGCACCCGAGGCCTGCGACCGCCGATGACCCACAGCGAGCACACACCGTTCTTTCCGATCTCCGTGTAGGCCATGGTGGAGTCGATGCGGTCGTTGACCTCGACACCGAACTGTGGCGCCGGCGTTTCCTGAGCCACTGCCAGCGAGGCCAGCCACACGCACACCACCAGAGTCGTTGCTACTCTCATGATCAACACCTCTCAAACTCGCCCGAGAGCCCACCGGTGCCGATTCCCGGGTGATCCAACATTCGTAGGATGCGCCGGAGCGGGGTGTGGTTCCGTGCCTCGGGCACGGGTCGACGCAGGACGGCCCCGCGCGACCGGCGAACGAGTACCCATCATGGTGATCCGGGCTCGTGCCGACGGCATTCTAACCTGGCTGCGCCTCTACGGGCAGCAGCTTCTGTGCACGGCTCATCCGGAGCCCCCCGTGGTGAAGCCCGCTGAGGTGCAGCGCTCGGATCGTGTGGCCGACGCCGTGGAGGCGATCCGGGCCACGGGCACGCCGGCCTGGTTCGAGCCCACACTCGGCCGGGCGAAGGCGGTCGCGGCTCAGTGCCCGGAGTGCCGGGTCTACGCTCCGGTAGGGCACTTGAGCCTGGTGCCTGAGCCGGAGCCTGATCTCGACGACGAGGAACCGTGCACTTGCCGCGCGTGTCATGCGGCTGAACGTCCCGACCTCCGGGTGGTATAATGGGTGTGAAAGGGGGCGACTGGTCTCGACGGGGTGCGGATGGGTTGTAGTCGCGAGCCGAGCTCCCCGCAGGCTCGTTAATCTCGCGGGAACCAATAACTGCCAACACTGAGCTTCCTCTGGCTGCGTAGCTAGCCAGCGTCGTCTGATCCGCCCGCCGACGCGGGTCAAGACGGCGTCATGAAGTCGGCTAACCCTACCGGGTCCGTTCATCGCCCGCGCGGGGACATCGCAGGTGAACTCGCGATGGGGGTTCCTGCTCGTGGGGGCTCCCGGAGCTAGACATAAACACGAGACACGCTCGTAGTGGCTACTTCTGGTCCCTCCTCGGACGCGGGTTCGACTCCCGCCGCCTCCACCATGTGCAGACGGCCCGCCCACCCGGCGGGCCGTTGTCATCTGCGCAGGTACGCCCACAGCGAGCTCGTGCCGGAACTGGCGCGGACGATGGCCGTCCCGATAGCGAGAAGATGCTCCGTGGCCGGGTAGATCAGGTACCGAGGGCTCCACTCCGGGTGGAACTTGTCCTTGTAGTCGTACAGCCCCCTGAAGTTGTAGAACCGCGTGACGTGCTCGTAGACGAACCGGAGGGCCTTCTCCACCAGCGGATCCTGCGGCTCGTCTCCGATGCCCGCCAAGGGCGCCAGACCCAAGTTGAAGCCGTCGTAGCCGCGTCCCTTCGCCCATTCCATCAGTCGCACGAACAAGAGGTCCATGGTGCCGCGCTCGGCCGCGGCGTCGTGCCGCATCAGGTCGATGGTCACCTCGTTAAGTTGGTACTCGCTGATGATGTTCGCAAAAGCGCGGATGTGGCCATCGGGTGCGTGGACAGCGAGCACCGGGCACGCGCCGATGTAGTCTTCGTCGAACCACCCGAGCGAGAAGCCCTTCTCTCGGCCATGCTTGAGCGCGAGCCAGTCATCGCTCACGCGCCGAAGCTCGGCCAGCAGGTCGTCGTCAAGGGGCGGCTCGTGCAGCCGGGTCTCGTATCCGAGCCTCGTGAGCCGGTTCACGGGGGTGCGCAAGGCGCGCCCGGGCTTGCCGTCGAGAGTGAAGCTGGACAGCCTGACTATGGCCTCATGGCCGATGCAGAGCGCGCGGAGGCCTGCGGCCGCATACAGGTCGAGATAGGTCGGGAGTGTCTGGTAGTAGGCGGGCACCCAGTCGTGCAGTGAGCATTGGGCCACGAAGTCGGCGATAGCGGCCCTGGCATCGCGAGGCGGCCCGATGGGATCGCCCAGTGCGACGGCTACGCGGCCCTTGACGGTGTAGGCCGTGACCGAGCCTCCCGGCGAGAAGCGGTAGGCCTTGTCCGGCAGGAGCGCGAAGGGTGCCAGTGAGGACCGGCCCTCGGCCTCGACGATGCGGCGAGCTCGTTCGCGCTCCTCGGGCGTCGCCGGGCGGCGCAGCACGGCGGGGCGCAGGCAGGCGAGAAGCCCGTACCCAAGGGTTACGGCTGCCACGGTGTAAATGGAGTCCGCGAAGTACCGGCCGAAATGGGTGACCGGCTCGATCCCGGGGTCGCGGAAGGAGGAGAACATCACCAGCGTCTGCACGATGGCGTCACGCAGGCCGTAGTCGACGGCGTAGTGGCGGTCGAGCAGATAGAAGCCCGTCGCCCCGTAGAACACGGTGAACGCGACGGCGGCAGCCACTATGGCCAGGGCCTGGCGAACCGTCCTCGGATCGGAGGCGGCGTGGAAGTGCCTGCGCGCGGCCACGAGCCAGACAATGAGGCCGGTTGACAGGGCCGCTTCCTCATAGTCGAGCCCCTTGACGAGATGGCTGGCCACGGAGGCGCAGAGCACAGTGGTCGCGATGACCCACGCCGCGCGCTTGCGACGGCGAAGGCCCCCCGAGACGGCCAGGAGGGCGAAGCCGGCCAGCCCGGCCGCGAGGTGTCCGGCATAGGCGACCTGGAGGGGCATCACTTCGGAGAGCTGAAGCAAGCGCCCGCGGAGCGAGGGTGTCACTGCCGACACCACGTTGAGCACGCCCATGGCGGCCGTGAGTGTAGCGATGGCCTGTAGCCCGGCCGGCTCAGCCGCGGCCCTGGCCGGGCCCCGAGCCCAGGGCATGCGCCGAACAGCGGCGTACCCCAGCCCCATCGGGAGCCAAAAGGACAGGCCCCGAAACACGAGGGCGACCGCCACAGCGGCGTCCGCGTCCGCGCCCATCGACACGAGGACGAGAGCCATGCTGCCCTCAGCCAGTCCGACCCCCTGGGGGGTGACGGAGACGACCCAAAAGAGCACGCCGATAGAGAAGGCCGCCACCAAGCCACCCGGGCTCAGTGCGACGCCGTAGGCTACGGCCACGGCGTACAGACTGGCGAGGTCAATCACGTGCGCCACCCAGGCGATGGCTGCCGTGACCACAATGCCCGGGCGGTCCTGCGCGATGACGGTCGCGGCGTCTCCATACTCATGCGCCGTGCGGGCCGCCCAGTCGTCAGCGATCGCCAGGGGCAGCCTCACTCGGCGCGCGACGGCGTTGGCCGTGCGCTGGAGACGCGCCAATAGCCGCCCGAGGAGCTCAGGTCGCGTTACTCCCAGGACGAGCGCCGTTGACCACGCGAGGATCGTGACACCCATCCCCACGGCTCCCGCGACCTCGTATGGCTGGAGCGAGTGTACGGAGAACAGGTAGGCGAGACCCGCCGCCAGGATCAGGGCGAAGGTGGCGATGTCGACGGCGGCCGCGAGGACGACTCCCGCCACGGCGCGACCCAGCGGGTGGCCTTTCCGCGTCGCATGCTCCACGAACACCATGGGGCCCGTGTGGGGCGCGGCCAGGTTGGCGAACACCGACGCGAGGACGACCGGGGCCATCTCGCTCAATCCGAGCCTGACGCCCGCCGTGCGGAACGCGCGCTGGTACACGGCGGCGAAAGCCGTGTAGTAGAGCGTCTGGAGGGCGAGGGCCACCAGCAGCCACGCCGCACTCCCGGAAGCGAGCACCTGGGCCACACGCTCGAGCTCAGCCACATGGGTGAGCACCGCGTAGGCGGCGATGACCGTCATTGCGGTGACGACCCAGCTTCGCCTCCGGTCTGGCCGTTGGCTCATCTCTCCTCCGAGTGCGCCGGTCGACTCCGCTGTTCTCGGGCTCACGGGGGAAACGCCGGG
Source organism: Armatimonadota bacterium (assembly GCA_029547025.1). Classification (GTDB taxonomy): domain Bacteria; phylum Armatimonadota; class Zipacnadia; order UBA1398; family JAKPQA01; genus JAKPQA01. Next base: position 39,104 of record JAKPQA010000028.1, on the reverse strand, counting down.
CTCCTACGCCCGTACCATGATGAGCAGCATCTTGAACGCCGAGAGAGCCCGCAGGGCGTGGGGGACGTTCGCCGGCATGACGGTGAACTGCCCGGCACCCACAATGATGGGCTTGCCGCCGATGGTGATCTCGGCCTCGCCGTCCAGCACGGCCACCATGGCGTCATACGGCGCGGTGTGCTCGCTCAGACCCTCGCCCTCGCCGAAGGCGAACAGCGTCACCGTGCCCACACTCTTGTCGACTAGGGCCCGGCTCACGACCGTGCCCTCCTGGTATGAGACCAGGTCGGCCAGGTTCGCGGCCGCCTCGCCGCGCCCCCAGGCCGGTGTCTCCTTGTCAGCCATTTCGCATCTCCCCTCGTCGCTCCGGGGCAACCGGGCCGTAGACTGCCATCAGTCGCCGCATCGGCTCGAGACACCGCTGGGCGTACCCCAGAGGGTCATCGGCAATGTGGAACAGGTCGATCGTCAGGTACCCGTCGTAGTCCACTTCCCTCAACGCCCGGACGACCGCCGAGAGGTCCATGTCGCCCTCTCCGGGCACCAGATGCTGGTGGACCTTGCCGCGGATGTCCTCGAAGTGGACGTGCACGATGTGGCTCGCGAAGCGCCGAATAGCTGCGGGAACGTCGTCCGTGATTTCGCAGTGGCCGATGTCGAGGTTGATCGCCAGCCGATCCGACGCGACCTCATCCCGGAGCCGCGCCCAGTCGTCCATCCCGTGGACCAGCAGCAGCGGTTCGGGTTCGACGGCCACCCAGACCTGGCACTCCTCTGCGCGCTCGCAGATGCGCCGGAAGCGCCCGACCAGCGCCCGCCACTGCTCGGCGCGCCGGTCGGCGTCGGCCCTCTCGGCGTTCACGATGAGGATCCCGCAGCCCAGTTCGCACGTCATCTCCACGGCGCGGATGGTGTTGGGCACACGGGTCGTCAGGTCCTCTCCGTCCGCGTGGTAGCTCACCGACGCTAGTTCGAGGCCGGAACCCGCCAGAGCGCGGCCCACGCCGGAAAGCCGCTCTGGCGTGACGGTGCCTGGGCACAGCTCGTGGATCTCGAGGCACACCTCGACGCCGTCGTAGCCGAGTTCCTTCAGGGCGCGGAGAGTCCTCTCGATGGGCCAAGCGGCGAAGCCTGCCGTGCGGAAACCGAGACGCATGGATCAGCCCCCTCCCCTACTCGACGAGTGCCGCGATGCCTGGCGTATCGGCACGCTCGACCATGCGGATGGCCCCCTGCGGGCACAGCTCGACACACAGGCCGCAGCCATCGCACTGGGTCGTAATGGTGGGCTCCCCGTTGTGCACCTCGATGGCGCCGTAGATGCAGATGCGCGCACACTGGCCGCAGGCCGCGCACTCGACGCAGCTAATGCAGCGCTGGGCTTCGGCCATGGCCTGGGCATCGGAGAAGCCGAGCGAGACCTCGTCGAAGTCGCGCACGCGCTCTGAGGCCGGCCTCATCCTTGGGCGCTGGCGCCGGGTGAGGATCGTCTCCTCGTCGTGCAGTGAAGCCTTGTCGACACGCCCGGCGGGGATGGCGAGCGGCTCGGTCCGCTCGCCCGAGAGGTACTCGTGGATCCGCGCCGCCGCCGTGTGCCCGCCGGCGATGGCGTCGATGAGCGTCTGGGGCCCGGTCAGCGCATCGCCGGCGGCGAACACGCCATCGACGTGGGCTGCCTCCGCCCCTGGGGCACGAAGCCGTTCGAGGAGCGCCGCCAGCTCCGGCTGAGCGGCTAAGTCGGGTTCCTGCCCCACCGCGGCGATCACCCAGTCGGCGGCCAGCTCAAACTCCGAGCCTTCGATGGGCTCGGGACGGCGCCGGCCGTCGGTGCCAACGTCGCCCAACCGGTTCCGAACGCAGCGCACAAACCCCGGAGACACCTCCAGCGGCGCACAGAGGTAGAGGATACGCACCCCCTCCTCCTGCGCGTCCTCGCGCTCCTGACGGCTGGCGGGCATCTCATCGGACGACCGCCGATAGGCCACGGTCACCGACTCCGCCCCAAGCCGTACCGCCGTCCGAGCTGCATCGAAAGCCACATCGCCTCCGCCAAACACGACCACATGGCCAGCGAGTTCGATGGGTTGCCCCAGGCTGGCGCCGCGGAGCACGTCCAGCCCCCTCAGCACGTGCGGGTAATGCTCGCCGGGGACTCCCAACGGCATGGGCTTGTGAGCTCCGATGGCGAGAAGCACGGCGTCGAAGCCCTGCATTCGCAGGCTCTCGACCGTGAAGTCCCGCCCGAGCCTCGCGCCAGTGTGCACCGCGACCCCGAGGTCAATGACCGCCTGGATCTCCTCCTCGATGATGCCCTTGGGCAGCCGGAATCGGGGGATGCCCAGCATCATCATGCCGCCCAGCGCGGGGGCAGCCTCGAAAAGCTCGACCGGGTACCCGAGCCGCCTCAGTTCGCGAGCCGCCGTGAGCCCGGCCGGGCCGCCGCCGATGACGGCGACCCGCGCAGGGCGCGTGGACCTCACCGGCTGCGTAGGCGGCGCGATCCCGAGCTCCCTGGCGCGGTCCGCGGCGTAGCGCTTGAGTGCCGCGATCGCCAGCGGGTCGTCGATATCCACGCGAGTGCACGCCGCCTCGCATGGGTGATGGCAGACGCGCCCGCAGATGGATGGGAAGGGGTTCCGCGCCGACGCGATCTCGTAGGCAAGTTCGGGCTTGCCGCTGGCGATGGCCTGGACATACCCCTGAATCGACGTGCCGATGGGGCAGTCGACTTGGCACGGTGGGGCCACATCGCGAGCGACCCGAGCCATCCAGCGTGTGGTCCGGTCGACCTCCTCGAGCCCCAGAATGCGGTCGCACACGCGGCCCCTGAACTCGTCAGGGCTCCGGTAGCCCTTGCGCTCCATCCACGCGGTCAGCTCTCGCCGGATCTGGCCGATGGCCTCGTAACCGTTCATCACCACGGCGGTGCAGATCTGCACCACGGCCGCGCCACACAGGAGGTACTTCACCACGTCCTCGCCCGAAGTGATACCGCTGGTGCCTGCAATGTCGATACCCAGTTGGGGCGCGAGCTGACTGATCCACCGGAGTGGGTACTGGATCGCCCAAGGCCCTCCGTGGCCGGCATAGCCACCGTGCATCACCGGACGTTCGGCCTCGACGTCAACCTCAAGGCCTGTCGACCGGTTGAACAGCGTCACGGCCTGAACGCCAATGCGCTCCAGCTCGGCCGCTATGTTGCCCGGGTTCGTCACCATGGGGCTCAGTTTCACGATGAGCGGGATGGTGGTGGCTTCGCGCGCGGCGCGAACCGACTCGTAGATCGTCTTCTCCACCTCCGTGCCACTGAATGTGATCGATCCGTGTGGGCAGGAAGTATTGAGCTCGAGTGCTCGCGCCCCCGCCTCCTCCATGGCGCGGGCATAGCGCGCCCAGCCCTCGGGGGTCAGGCAGTTGATCGAGGGGATCACGAGCATGTCCAGCTCCTCAGTCGCCCGGTGCACCTCCTCGGCATACCGCTCGGGGCCCCACTCGCTGGCCTGTTCGTACGAGTAGAGAGAGAAGGTAGGCCGCCGCTTCAGGTCATGCTTGATGACCCGGAAGCGCGGCGAGGGCGACTGGCGCGATGTCTCACGCTCAAAGAGGGATTTCATCACCGCCCCGGCCGCGCCGTGTTCCTGGGCCCGGCGGAGCAGGTCCACCTTCTCAGTGATGCCTGCGCTGGCCACGAGGATTGGTGATGACAGATCGATGCCAACGAAACGGGTCTGAAGATCGACCACGGCGCATTCGCCTCTCGCGGAGGGAGTCGCGGGCTGGTGGAACGCGTGGCCGATTATAGCCGACTGGTGGGCGTCTACAGGGCGATGGAGACGCCGTAGAGAGCCACGCTCACCGTGACAGCGGCGAGCAGGGTGGTCACGAGCACGATGTGCGCGGCCAGCGAGGGCTGGTTATCGAACTCGACGGCGAGGACCACGGTGTTGACGGCCGCGGGCACGGCGGCGCCGACCACGAGCACCCGGGCCGCGAGACCGTTCACTCCCACCAGACGCACGAGCCCGTACATCATCAGGGGTGCCACGACCAGCCGCAGCACCACGGCAACTGTGAGCGGCACGGGCTGTCCCCGCCCTCGGGCCGCAGCGAGTTGGGCTCCCAATGTCACCAGAGCCACGGGCACCAGGCCGCGATAGACATAGTCGACGGCCACGGCCACGGGGCCGGGGAGCGCCCGCCCGCAGTGGCGGAGAGCCAGGGCCAGGGCCACAGCGTACAGGCTGGGGAGCCGCAGCAACGAGGCCACCAGACCGCCGGTCTTGTGCTTGCCGTACGAGACGGCTGCCACGCCCAGCGTGTAGCATCCCAGGTTGCTGATCGCGATGACCACCGCCTGCAGGGCCACGCCCGCAGGCCCGAAGGCGAGCTCGATCAGGGGAATACCGAAGTTGCCGCAGTTGCCGCTCATGGCCGCGAGGCTGGCCGTAGCCGCACTGTCTCGGTCGACGCGGAAGACGCGGCACAGAAACCAACCCAGCCCCAGCAGCGCGACCTGATGGGCGGCGCAGAGCACGGCGATCACGCCGCTGGCTCCAAGGTCGAGCCCTGGATTCATGAGGCATGCCAGCAGGAGCCCGGGAACGAAGACGTACAGGTTGAGGCGATTGAGGGTGACGATGTCGAGATTGAGGCGCTTCTGCGCAACGTAGCCGGCGGCCATGATGCACAGCACGGGCAGCACGTTGTGCACGAACAGCTGCGTAACCTGGTCCACGGCAGGCAAGCGGGCGGAGCCCCTTCAGACGGGCGGCCGGGGCCGCGGGACTGTGGCCCGAGAGCGGGCACAAGAAGGCGCAGCCCGCCGCGTGGGCGAGCTGCGTCTTCCGATGCCAACTGGTGACCCCCGGAGGGGTCGACACGCGTCTACTCTGGGGCCTTCTCGGTGTCCGGGGCGGCGGGTTTGGTCTTCTCCTCATCCGGCGCCTTCTCATCGGCCGGGGCGGCCGCCTTATCGGCGGTCTTGGCTTCCTCGCCGGTCTTGGCTTCGTCGCCGGTCTTGGCTTCGTCGCCGGCGGGCTCCTCGGTCTTGGCCGCATCCTCGGTCTCTGCCGGGCCCGTCTTCTCCTCGACTTTGGCGGGACCGCCAGGCGCCTTACCGGCATTCACGGGCTTGGTCACAATGGGCTCCCCGGCGCCACCGTCATCCTTGGGTGGGCAGCCCGTCAAGGCCACTAGGCCCACAACTACCACTGCAGCAACCAGAAGCAGAAGAAGAGTCCTCAACGCTACGACCTCCTACACATGGTGAGCCTCTGGGGCCCGGTCTGCGCGTGGCGGCGACGACCGGAGCTCCCTATGGCCTGCGTCAAGAGTGCGCGTATGGCTCGCGTCGGCAGACCACAGGCCTCTATGGGATTCGACCCGTCTATGAGTTAGCCCTTCGCCTCTAAGTCTGGACGCGAAATCGCGGGCGAGTCGGCCCGGTCGGTGTGCAGCCGCATCGTCGCAAGGCGCGAACTTCCTCCGGCATCAGGTCGCGCCACGCGCCCGGCGCCAGATCCCCGAGCGCCACCGGCCCGATGCTCACTCGGACCAGCCGCTGCACCAAGTGGCCCACGGCCCTCAGCATCCGGCGCACCTGCCTTCTGCGCCCCTCTCTGAGGCCGATGAGGACCCACGTGCAGCCGTCCTCCGCGGGGCTCAGCACCTCCGCCCGGGCGGGCCGCGTCGGCCCATCGCGCAGATCAAGACCCTCGGACAGGCAGCGGATCGCGGCCTCGGAGGGCACGCCGCGCACCAGCGCGTGGTAGACCTTCTCCACTTCGTGCCCTGGGTGCGTCAAGTGCAGAGTGAGTTCGCCGTCAGTCGTCAGGATCAGGAGTCCCTCCGAGTCCCGGTCCAGCCGGCCCACGGGATGGAGCATCTCTAGCTCTGGTGGCAGGATATCGCAGATGGTAGGCTTCCCCGACACGTCGCGCCGTGTCGTCACGTAACCCGGAGGCTTGTGGAAAGCCACGTAGCGGAAACCGCATGGGGGAGGCAGTGGCCGACCGTCGATCTCGACCACCGCACGATCCCAGAGGCGGAACCCCTGGATTGTGACCGGCTCACCATCAACGGTGACATGCCCGTCGGCAATGAGACGTTCAACCGCCGCTCGAGACCCGACTCCCCGGCGGGCCAGCAGCTTGTTGAGGCGCACGCCTGTCTCGGGCAATCCGCCTCACTCGCCCAAGGCGGCGATACAGTCCATCTCGACCCGGGCACCCTTCGGCAGTGCCGCAACCGCCACACAGCTCCGCGCCGGGGGCGCCTGCGAGAAGTAGCGGGCGTACACCTCATTGACCTCAGCGAAGTCGTCCATGTCGGTGAGAAACACGGTGGTCTTGAGCACGTGCGGCAAGCCCGAGTCCAGGGATTCGAGGAGGACCCGGAGGTTCTCGAGCACGCGGGCGGCCTGGGCGCCTGCCCCGCCCTCCACCAGTGCCCCGGTAGCCGGGTCAGCCGGCAGCTGCCCGGACACGAACAGCAGGTCGCCACACCGAACGGCGTGGGAATAGGGGCCAATGGGCGGGGCGGCGGCGGGGCTGGTCAGTGCTTCATGATGCGCCATGCTGGCATCGCTCCCAACAGAGGCGGATACGGCCGGTTATGGCTAGTCTTGGCCGAGGGAGACCGTGACCTGTCCGTCCGACCATCGCATCCACAGTCTGAATGCCCGGCTCACCGTGCTGGCCGGCACCAAGAGCTTTCCGTCGATGGTGACCGGCGGCGCCGCGAGCGGCAACGGGGCGCCATCCAGCATCGCGGTCGACTGCCCGTCGGTCACGTCGAGGGTCCTGCCCCCGAGCATCGCGGTGATGGTCTTGGTCTGCGCGTTCCATGACACCCGGCCGCCGAGGGGCTCCACGATGTCGCGCAACACCACGTACTCGACCGCGTTCCGGATAGCAGTGGGGCGGGTGACGCCGCCCGAAGGAGTCGCCGGCCGCGTTGCGCCGGGCGTCCACTTGAGCGTGGCCGTGCTGTCGACCGTCACCACGGTGCCGCTGGCGAGGAGCACCGTCGCCAGGTGGTTGTGACGTCTGGCCATGGCGGATTCGTCGGTCCCCACGGACACTCCAGGCTGCGAGTCGAATAGCAGCACGGTCCTCTCCGGGGCCGCAATGTCCACTCCTCGCAGGCCGGATAGCTGTCCGTTCATGGCGATGGACGGTACGTCGCCGGCCGCCGACGGACAGCTGACGGCAGCCGGGTTCTGGAGATACGCCTTGGCGGCGGTCACCCATTCCTCCGCCCTGGGCAGACGCTGGCCGTGTTCATCCATATACCGGCCCAGGGCGATGGAGAGCTGCCTCATGCGCGCAGCACACTCAGCCTGTTGGTCGATGGATGTCATCACGGACTCGATCTTCGTGCCCCGGGCGTTCTCAACCAGAGTTCGGACCAGGTCGATGCGCCAACTGCCATCGACCTGCACGAAGAAGATCTTCTCTCGGTATGTCAGCGGCGCCGCCGTCTCACACTCGACCCATGCCTGAGTGCCCTCCGCGCCCTGACCCACCACATTCCGGGTGACCGGGCCGGTGAGAGCGGGAACGAACAGCGCCAGTGCCCGGGCGACACCCGCAACGTCCGTCTCGGCGGCCATGGCCTGGACGCCGCGCAGGTAGTCGGCCAGGGCGTCTGGCTGCACTCCTGCCGGGAGCGCGCACAACCCCAGAGCACCCTGAGTGTCACCCCGCGCGAGGATCGACTGATACAGGTCCAGGATGGCTCTGGGGTCGCCGGTCTGCCCGACGGCCGCCTGGCCGAGCGAGGCCACCATCAGGAGAACGATCGCAGGTCGCACCATGGGTCACACCGCCCGATCGGGGGTCTAGCGAGGGACCGAATCCGCGGTTCCCAGGCCGTTGTCGTCGCCCGGCGCCGGTCCGGGAGCAGGCGCCACGGCAGGGTTAGAGATTGCTTGCATGATCGACAGGAACCGGGCGACCAGCACGACCCCGAGGGCGATGCTCGCCGCCGCCAAGCCGAGGGGCGGCCATGGCGCAGTCCCGTTCTGGACGCGAGCCGCGTACTCCAGGAGGTCGAATCCAATGGCGGCCGCACCGACGTATGCCGCGGCACCCACCGCCAGTCCGGTGCCCAGCAGGTTCCGCGCTGCTCGAGCGCCAAGGTCGGGCCGTCCCGCGTCCGAAAGACGACGCCAGGCGGCCAGGCTCAGTAGGAGCAGGATCAGTGCCGCGCCGACGGCCATCGGAATGAGTTTGCTCAGCGGCGGAGGCATGGGTCGAGTATACCATGTCCCAGCCCCGTGCTCGGCGTGTGGCATCGGCCGGTCCGACGGAGTGCCCGGCTCAACTGGAGGTCTAGCTGGCCGCCGCGATGACCCCGTTATCCCCCACCACGGTCGTCTGATCGCACGTGCCCAGCAGCCGCGCATTCCGGCGAACGCGCACTCCGCTACCCAGCAGCGCATGCCCCACGTGGCTGTTCTCGCCGATGGTCGTGCCGGGCAGGACCGCGCTGGAGACGACTCGAGCCCCGTCGGCGACGCGGCACCTCTCGCCCAGTGTCGTGTAGAACCCCACATGGGCATTGCCAATCTGGCAGTTGTCGCCGATCACCACGGGGCCTGTGATCTGCGCGTCCGGATGGATGTCGACATTTCGACCCACGAACACCGGGCCGCCGAAACGGTCGTCGCGGTGTAACCGGCGCTCCAACTTGCTCCGGGTAGCCGCCAGACGCTGGAGCAGAAGGCGCGTGAGCCACATCACTTCGTCGGGGTCCCCCACGTTGGACCAGTACCCCTGGAGCTCGTGAGCATGGGTCGGGATGCCCTCGCGGATCGTCCGGACCAGCGCCGTGGTCAGCTCGTACTCACCGCGAGCCGAGGGAGTCAGGTCGTCAATGGCGGGGAATACCTCCGGGCGTAGGATGAAGATGCCTGAGTTGATAAACTGAGTCGTCACCGTTCCGGCCGGTGGCTTCTCGATCATGTCGACCACCCGGCCTTCCTCCACGAAGACCGCGCCCCCGCTCGAGACATCGTCGACACGATTGACACACAGGAAAGCCGAGCCCGGAGTGGCCTCGTATGCGGCCATAAGGGCGGCGTAGTTCTCGGGCGGTGTCATGATGTCGCCAAAGGTGAGCAGGAATGGCTCATCGCCAACGAAGTCCCGGGCCAGCCCCGCCGCGATGGCTGTACCGTACTTGGCAGTGGCTTCCGTATCCTGTGGCCGGTAGTCGATGTTCACACCGAGGTTCGAGCCATCGCCGAAATGCCCGGCGATCTGTTCCCCGAGGTGGCCCGTAACGAACAGGAACTCCCGGACGCCCGCATCGCGCAGACCCACTACGATGTGTTCGAGAATCGGCCGATTGATGACCGGGATCATCATCTTCGGGCGCGTGGTCGTCAGGGGCATCATTCGGGTCCCACGACCGGCTGCCAGAATCACCGCCTTCACCGTCTCGACAACCTCCTCCGCACACCCACCCGAGCCACGAATCGGTCGCGGCCCCCGGCAGAGCCGCGGCAGCTACAGGCTTGGGAACACCATGGCTTCCGCGAACGCCTCACTGAAATCCAAACGTGTCGCCAGCTCCAGGTACTCAACCGACGCGGCAATGGCATCCGCCTCGTGCCGTCGTTGGTCCGAGACCGCCGCCACGAATGCCCCCGCGCCGGCCGCGTTGCCGACACTCGTGGTGCGCGATACCAGCTCCGGAGGGAACAGGCCGATATCGGCCGCGCTCTGGGGCCGCACATAGCTGCCGAAGGCGCCCGCTAGAACCACGCGGGCCACCTGGTCTGGCTCCATCCCCAGCTCGCAGAGGCCAATCTGGATGCCCGCCGCGATGGCCCCCTTGGCCAACTGGATCTGCCGGACGTCACGCTGTGTCAGGACCACGGGCCCATCCAGTGCCGTCTCAGCGTCGGGTACCAGCACGAATGCCGGTTGGTCATCCACCATGGTGAGCCGCGCCGCCAGCTCCGGGGCCAGCCCGTGGGGCTCTGCAGCCTCCGGCCGGAGCATGGTCCCCGCCTCGTTGACCACTCCCGCGCGGCGCAGCGCCGCCATCGCGTCGAACAAGCCGGACCCGCAGATCCCGCGCGCCGGACTGCCGCCGATGGTCGTGTAACGGATCTCAGCGCCTGCCAGGTCCACCGTGTCGACGGCGCCGGGGGCGGCCCGCATGCCCTGAAAGATCTGGGCACCCTCGAACGCAGGGCCCGCTGCGGCCGAACAGGCCAACAGGCGCCCATCGCGCCCCAGCACAATCTCACCGTTCGTGCCGATGTCCACCGCAACGAAGGGCTCCGTCGCCTCGTGGAGCCGCGCCGAGAGTATCACACCCGTCGTGTCGGCGCCAATCCATCCCGCGATCCCTGGCAGTGACAGCAGGCGGGCGCATGGTGCCCGGCACAGCCCCACGTCGGCGGCACGTCCGCCGAGCGACATGCGGTAGGTAGGGATGTAGGGCGCCTGTGCGATGGCCGACGGATCGGCGCCCCACAGCAGGTGCGTCATGGTGGCATTGCCGACCACCACGACCCGGTAGATCCAGGCGTCGTCAATGCCGGCCTCAGTCACCAGCTCGCCGATCAGCCCGTCGACGGTCGACACAACAGCGCCCTGAAGCGTCACGATGCCGTCTTCGTGATCCTGCAGATAGCGGATACGCGATACCACGTCGTCGCCGTATGCAACCTGGGGGTTTACCGCCGATGCGACGGCCCGGCGATGGCCCGAGCGCAGGTCGGCCAGGTACGCCACCACCGTGGTTGTGCCGATGTCCACGGCCACCGCGTAGGCGTGGGCGCGCGTGTCGCCCGGCTCGACGGCGACCAGGCCGCCGTCGGCCGCTACCGCCGTGACTCGGTACTGGCTCGCACGGCAGAGATGGGCGAGACCACGAACCATGCGCGGAGCCTCGGTGACCTCGACCCGGACTCCCTCGGCCGCCAGGGCGTCGACGATCCGGTCGAGGTCGGCTCTCTGGTCGGTCAGCGTAGGAGGATCAAGCTCCAGGTACGTCTTCGAGAGCCGCACATCGGGCTCAACCGCGGCCAGGTCCGTCGAGGCGTCCACCAGGATCCGCTGCTCGCCAACTCGGGCAACGGGCAGAATCTCGATCTCCGCGTCGGAGAGGAGCCGGGTCTGACATGCAAGCCGCACTCCCCGGTCGTACAGCGAATCGCCGAGAACGGCGCGCTGGTCACCGGTCTCCTCGACGCGCGCGGCGCGGACGACACACTGGCACTTGCCGCACTGCCCCAGGGCGCCACAAGGCTGCGCGATCGGCACCGCCAGGTGGGACGCGGCCTCGGCCACCGTGGACCCCGCTGCCACTTGGCCACGTACGTTGTCCGGCTCGAACTTGACGTTGACGCTGTGCACGGTTCACCCACCACTACCGGAACTGCATGGGGAGGCTCCGGGTACAACAAGACGACCCCGATGGGCCTTTGGGGTCGACGCCAGCAGTCATGTCATGCTGCGGTACAGCCTAGTCGTCGGGGAAGTACTCAAGCTGCTCGAGGGCATCCTCGTTCTCAGGATCCAGCTCCAGAACACCCAGGAACTCGGCCTTGGCCTCATCGTACATGGCCAGCATCGCCATGGACTTGGCGAGCTCCAGCCGGCCTTTGACATGGGTGGGGTCCACCTCTTTGGCGCGCTGGAACGTCTCGATGGCCTCCTCGAACTCGCCGATGTTCAGCTGGCAGTAGGCCAGTCCGAGCACGGCACCATGGTCATTGCCGTCCGCGCCCAGCAGCTCTTCGTACAGAGGGCGCGCCGCCTCATAGTCGCCGTTGATACGCAGCTTCTCGGCGCGCTTGAAGATCTCGTCGCGCTCTTCGGACGTCATCTCTCTCCCAGCTTCGCCCTGGCCCCAAACGCGGGCCGAAGTCAAGGCTTGCCGCCCCAACCTCGCCGAGTTGCATCAGCGTAGCGCTGCGCGGCCGGTAAGAGCCTGGAATATCCCGGCCCCTGCATCGCCCCCTGTTCAACACCGCCATGTTCTGCCTCGTGCCGGAAAAGGCCTCTGCGCTCGCTGATCTTTCTTGCGCTTTCGCGACGCTCGTCCCGCCGCGCCGTCGCACGAACAACGACTGCTATAATGGCAGCGAGGGCGGACATCCGCCTCTCCGCGTCGGTAAGGGCGGTCGACCCATGGGTGGCGTGTTGTTGGCGGCAATCCCCGCCGTGTTGGTGGCTGGAGCGCTGACGGTCCTACTCAGTGCCCCGGTGGTGCGAGCGCTTTCCGAGCGCACCGGTGACCGGGCCGACCCACAGACGGCCTCCGCAGTGACCGCGACCCTTGTGTGTGTTCTGGCTCTCGTCGCCGCACTGGGAGCGTGGCATTCCCCTGCGCTTGTAGTGTTTGGCTCATCAGTCAGCGATCGCTGGGGCCTCTGCATGGATGGTCTTGCGGGCCCCGTTCTTGCGGCCATGCTCGCTCTCTTCGCCGTCGCCTGTGCCACGGGTCTTCTGCGTGGCACGAGCCATGCAGTCCCTTTCCCGCTCCTCCTTGCCCTGGCCGCCGCCGGTACGCTTCTCGTTCTGGCTCAGAATCTTCTCATGCTCGCCCTGGCCATCGAGGCGGCGGTCGCCCTTGGGGCCCTCCTGGTTGCTCGAGGGGGACCCCAGCAGGCGAGCGGTCCATCGACTCCTCTGCGTTATCTGGCCGTGTCCCAGGTGGGCGCTCTCCTTCTGGTCATCGTCTTGGTTCGACTGTCGTCCCTGGCACACGCGCCGGTTGCGGGCCTGCCCGAGCTTCCGCTCTACGAACTGGGGGACTTGCGCGCCCGCGTGTCGATGGGCGGCCCCCACGTCCTGGGTACCCTCGCGGCGCTCTGGGTCCTCGGCTTCGTGGCATGGGCCGGCGCCGCGAATCCCTGGGTCCTCCCCGACGCCGCCCGGCGTTACAGCTCGCCGGTCCTGGTCTCGATCGCCGGGGGGCTGTTCGCGGCGCAGGGCATGGTGTTCATCCGCGTGGCTCTGAGCGTGTTTCCCTATGAGTGCTGGGAGTCTGCCTCGGCTGTGACGCGCAGCCTGGCCGTGGTGCTTGCGGTGGCAGGTGCGGCGGGCGCTCTCTGGGCCCGGCGGCCTGGAAGCGCGTTCGCCTGGGCGCTCTTGTCACACGTGGGTGTGCTCGCCCTGGCCGTTCAACTCGGCGACCGCCCTGGCGCGGCCGGAGTGGCTTTCGCGTTGATCGGCCTTGCGGCGGCCCGAGCGGGTCTCGCCGCCTCCGCCTCCGAGGGCCCCTGGTGCTTTGCGGCCCCTTCCGCCCTGACTGGGGGAGCAGCCGCCGCGTTGGCCGGCCTGACCCTGGTGCTCGGAGCGGCGGCTCTACCCCTGGCCTCCACCGGCCATGGTTGGCGGCCGGGCGCCGTCGCTCTCGCCATGCTGGCGGTCGCACTGGCAGCGTACGCGGTTCGCTGGGGGCTCTACTGCTGGCATGAGTGGTCCCGCAGGGCGCACGGCCGGATCGGCCTGGTCGCCGTGTGCGCGCTCACCGCCCTGGCCGCCGTGCCCCTCCCGGGGCGAGACGCTGTGTTGCGTCAGATTGAGGCGACCCTTAGCCTCGAAAGGCGGATCATAGCCCCACCCATCCATGGTGGTGGAGGCGCCGGGGGGCCCAGCGCGCCCGGCCCCGGCGGCGTCATGGGCGGACCGCCCCCCGGGCTGGTCGCACGCTGAAGGATACCGCGTCACCCAGATGATCCCATGCTTTGAGATCCGCGGCCGGGTCGCTATAATCGCCCATTGCGTGAGGAGGGTGGCTGCGGATGAGCCCAACCGAGAAGGACCAGTGGAGAGCGAAGCTGCAGGAGCACGGCCTCCGGAACTTCGGGGAGGTGCACTGGAATGCCACGACGGCTGAGCTCTACGAGCATGCGGTACGGCGCCGGGAAGGCATCATCAGTCACCAGGGGCCTCTGAGCGTCCGCACGGGCCACCACACGGGGCGCTCGCCGCGCGACAAGTTCATCGTGCGTGAACCATCGAGTGAGGCACATATTTGGTGGGACGACCAGGTCAACCGGCCCTTCTCCAGCGTCCAGTTCGACCAGCTCCACCAGCGCTTGCTGGCCTATATGCAGGGCCAGGACGTGTTCGTCCAGGACTGCTACGTGTGTAATCATCCCCGCTACCGCATTCCGGTGCGGGTCATCACCGAGACGGCGTGGCACAGTCTGTTCACGCGGACTATGTTCATCCACATCGCCAACCGTGACGAGGTCCGGGATCATGTACCCCAGGTTACGATCATCCACGCGCCGCACTTCCATGCCATGTCCGAGCTCGATGGCACACAGTCCGAGGCATTCATTATCATTAACTTTGGCAAGAACCTGGCCATCATCGGGGGCACTCAGTACGGCGGGGAGATTAAAAAGTGTGTGTTCACCATTTTGAACTATCTTTTGCCCAATGAGCATGTGCTCTCCATGCACTGCTCGGCCAACGTTGGGTCCGATGGCGATGTGGCCATCTTCTTCGGCTTGTCCGGCACGGGCAAGACGACCCTCTCGGCCGACCCGCAGCGCCGGCTGATCGGTGACGATGAACACGGCTGGGCCGAAGACGGCATCTTCAACTTCGAGGGCGGGTGCTACGCCAAGGTGATCCGGTTGTCCCGAGAGGCGGAGCCCGACATCTACGCGTGCACCGAGAAGTTCGGCACGATCCTCGAGAACGTGCGCGTCGACCGCATCACGCGCCGGGTTGACCTCAACGATGACACGCTGACAGAGAACACCCGGGCGGCCTACCCCATTGACAGCATCCCCAATTCCGTTCCTGAGGGGCGCGGCGGCCATCCGAAGAACATCATTATGCTCACCTGTGATGCGTTCGGCGTCTTGCCTCCCGTGGCCAAGCTCACGTACGAGCAGGCCATGTACCACTTCCTCTCGGGGTACACCGCTCGCGTCGCGGGAACCGAGCGCGGCGTCACCGAGCCCTCGGCAACGTTCAGTGCCTGCTTCGGCGCACCCTTCCTGGCTCGCCCCCCCGCGGTCTACGCTCAGATGCTTGGTGAGAACATTCGCAGGCACCATGTGGACTGCTGGCTCGTGAACACCGGCTGGACGGGCGGTGGCTACGGAGTCGGCCACCGCATCGATATCAAGGCGACTCGCCGCATCATCCAGGCGATCCTCGATGGCACGTTGTCGAAGGCCGAGTACCGTGCGGATCCCACGTTCCGGGCCGAGGTTCCGACGTCGTGTCCGGGGGTGCCCAGTGAGATCCTCGTGCCGCGCGACCGGTGGGCCGACCACGAGGCGTATGATGCCACGGCGGCGTCACTCGTCCAGATGTTCCGGCAGAACTTCGCCAAGTTCACGGACGACATCTCGGCGGAGATCGCGCGTCACGGGCTCTAGGGGGCAGGACTTCCGCGCAGGGGGCTTACTCGTCACTCGGGCGGGGTTCGGCAACTCCGGCGAGCAGGTCGCCGGCCATGTTGAGCTGACTGGCGTCCAGGGGAGAGGCGGCAGCGGCTCGGTTCTCTTTCTGGATCTCCTCGTACACCTCTTCGCGATGGATCGGCGTCGCCCTCGGCGCCTCCACACCCAACCGCACGTGGTCGCCCTTGATGGCAACGACCTTGATGCGGATGTCGTCGCCGATGACGATGCTCTCGTCCATTCTCCGTGTCAGAACCAGCATCCTAGCCCTCCGTGGCCGCGACCGCTGGGGTCCGCGCGGGGCTCCCGCGCAGCCGATGACTCTCCCGCCGCCATGTTGCCTAGCCGCCCCTAGTCTGGCTGGCGGCCTTGGGATCCCGCCGAGCCGCTTCCGGTAGCAGGAAGTGTTTGGTCGTGTACTCCGTATCGTACAGGACGACCTGCTTCGCCCGCCGGCTCTTCGTGTTGACCACGACGGGCGCCAACAGGTTCGCCGTCATCTGGCTTGGGTCCTTGGGGATCGTCACGAGTGCCAAGACGCCCACGTCGTCCACGGACTCCAGCTCGAGCTCATCTTGGGCCGCATCGGGAAGCTCGAAATCGTAGTCGGGGAAGAACGAGAAGGGGCTGATGGTCACGAATGCCAGGTCAGGCTCCTCCATCGATTGGAGCCACGTGAAAGGGCTCCCCTCGCCGCCATCGATCATGGCAAAGTGAAGGCTGCCCGGGAACCCCAGGATCGGGGCGATCAGCTCGATGACGCGGTCGGGTGCGACATCGATCACCCCAAAGCGCGTCGTGTTCACAGACACCAGCTCTCCCGTCCCTTCCGCCTCGGAGCAGCACGCCTAGGCGAAGGCATCGACCTCACGCCCCACGGCGAACCCACCCGGAACCACCGCCATCGCCACATCGCCCGGCGGTTCGAGTCGCACATCGAACTCCAGCGGGCTCCAGTTCATCTGGATCACGGTGCGCCGAAGTAGGCTGGTTCCGCCCACAGTCTCGGTGCTGACCTGGACTGTCTTCGGCGCAATACTCACCGACGGAGGCGGTACATCCGCCACGACCAACTCGGGCTCTGGCCGGTCCCGGGTCTGGGCTGACGCCACGTCGGCCACCGTGCGGCCGTGGGCGATGTCGCCCAGGGCATGGCCTTTGGCGACAATCCGGTCCAGGGACGCCGCCGCGGCCGCCCAGCTGTCGGACACCCGTTTCCGTCTGAAGGCCTCGTTCGTCCGGATTCCCAACGCTTCCCGCATGACGGTTCCATCGATCTCGACCGAGGGCCCCGAGCTCTCCAGCCGCACCTCCGTGCGGATCGGTGACGTGAACGGCTCGCGCCGGTGCACGACATCCAGCTCGGTGTCACGCTGGTAGACGGCGACGCGGGCGTAGGTAGTGTGCATCCGCACCTGGCTCACCTGGCTCATGCGTCACCATCCCGTTCTGCCGATCCATGCTTCTCCGGGCCTCCCGCGGCCTTCCCACCATGGCTGGGGTGTGGCGGCAGGGGCTATCGGAGGTAGTCTAGTAGCGTCGTCAAGATCACACGCGATCCCACGGAGAGACATGCCTCGTAGACGTTGTCGAGGGCCTGGTACTCGACCGCGGCCGCCGACATGTCCAGGCCCTCAACCTTGCTGAGCAGCGACTGGAAGTTGAGCTTGTTCGTGCTCAGATTCTCGATGTTGGCCCCGACGCGGTTGTAGCGGGCTCCCACGTCGGCGTGCTGCCGCAGCTGGACGTCCAGGTTGAGGTCCAGCTCGCGCACTCGGGAGGTCGATGTGATGATCGCCGAGCCCCCCTCAATCAGGTCGCCGGTGACGACCGTGGCTCCCCGGACCGAGTTCGACAGCTCGTTGAGCGCGTTGGCCATGATGGTGTCGGATGTCGTGACAACCCCCGTCCCATCGGCGGGGTAGAACTCATCGGTCACGGTGGCAGTTGTTGGCGCGATGGTGATGATCGTGGCGCCGGGGGTGTACGGGGGGCCTCCGCCGCTAGTCGTGAGGCGGATACCGAAAGTGCTGAGTGCGTCGGCGGTCACGGCCACGCCCCCCGCGTTGAGCGCATCGAGCTGGGCCTGCTGGGCCGCCGTCGGAGCGCGGCCGCCGACGGCTGCGGGCTCGAAGACGACCGACCCGGCGAGCACCACACCGTTGGCATCTGTGGTGAACCTGAACACACCCGCGTTCTGGTCGGCGTCATTGCGGACGCCGGTCACCACGTTGGCCGCTCCGCCAACCGTGGCGGCCCCCAGTGCGACGTGACTCACGGTCAGCCGATGGGACCCTGACCGGCCGTCGAGCGGCGTCCCCCATGCCGCCACGATCCCCCCGCCCGAGACCTTCGCGGTGAGACCAACCTCGTTGAGGTTCTGGGTGCGCATGTTGCGCTCGACCGGCGCGATCTCGATGACGGCTGTCCCGGCCGTGGCCGGCGGAATCTGGAGCGTCAGGGTGAGCCCCAGTGCGGAGAGGGAATCCGATGCCAGAGTTACTCCGCCGGCATTGAGTGCATCGAGTTGCGCCTGCTGGTCTTCGTCGAGAGGTAAGCCGTCGTAGAGCGGACTGAAGCGCACGCCCCCCGCCACAGTCCTTCCCTGGCTATCGACCTGAATCGACAGAGAGCCTCGAATGTACGTTCCGTCAGTCCCGTCCGGAGAGACTTGCACCGCTCGGACCACGTCGGTTGTTCCCGTGATGGTGGGCGTTGGCGCGAAGTACGCCTCATCGGCGACCAGCAGATCGTCCCGGAGCTGAATGAGTGTGGCAAAGACATTCCGGGGCTCGACCTGAGTCCCGACGATCTGGGACCCAGCGAGGACGATCTCGGTGGTGCCCGCCGTGGAGGGCGCACCGTTGACGGTGAGGCTCAGCCCGAAGGCGCTCAGGCTGTCGGGTTGCAGTGCCATGCCGCCCGCGTTGAGAGCCGTGAGTTGGGCTTGCTGACCCGTCGTGAGAGCCGCGCCCCATCGTGGGTCGGCCGTCCAAGCCACGGTGCCGGCCACGACGAGGCCGGCGGCGTCGGTGTCGAATGTGATGCGTCCCGCAGTCGCCGTGCCGTAAGTTGAGGTGACCGCCGACAACGCGTCGGCGGTGGTTGCGGAGCCGATGGAGCCTGTGGCTGGCCACCCGCCCAGGACACCCATCACGTTCAGGAAGTTGCCCGACACACTCTGGATCTCCATGGTCTGCGTGGCACTGTTCGAGGTCAGGATCAGCTGGCCGGTATCGCTGATGGTGGCGCGCACATTGGCCACCGCGCTGTCGTTGATGAGCCTCGCCACGTCCTCGAGCGACTGGGCCACAGTCGAGACGGTGAAGCTGGCCCCGTTGATGGTGAAACGGCTGTCGGTGATCCCCAACCCAAGCGTGTCGAGTACGGCCCTCTCATTTCCCGCCCCAACGCCGTCGAGGCTGGTCACCTGATGGGTTTGGCCGAAGAAGACCTCGCGCCCGGTCAAGTTGGCCGCGACGACCTCGCCGCTGGCGATCTCGCGAAGCAGTAGGCCGTCATCCCCATCATAGACCACATCGATGACCCGGCCGCTGGAGTCGCGCACGACTGTCACGGCTGGGTCGGTGGTCTGATACCCCGCGAAGATGGAGCGGCTGCCCTCTTGGGCGTTGGCGGCACTGATGACCTGGTCGATGTAGGCGTCGACCTCGGCCGCGATGGCCTGGCGATCGACTTGGCTCAGCGTGTCGTTCGCGGCCTCGACGATGCGCTCGCGCGCGGACTCGAGCGTATCGCCCAGCGAGGCTAGAGAGGTCTCGGTCTGTTCGAGGAAAGCCACGGTGTCTTCGCTGTTGTACTGGTACTGCTCGGCGACGCTGATAGCCCGGGAGAGGCTGAGGGCACGTGCGATGCCGATAGGGTCGTCGGACGGCTTAAGTATGCGCTTGCTGGTCGAGATGTGCTCCTGAAGGATGGCCAGCCTCTCGAGGTTGCTCGAAAGGTTGCGCCTCAGGTTATTGGTCAGAGTGTTGTTTGTGATGCGCATTGTGGATCCAGCTCCCCAGAGCGAGGCGGCGTTCTAGAGCCCGACGAGCCCCGTGGCGTTGATGAGCCGATCGAGTGTCTCGTCGACGGTGGTGATGACGCGCGACGCCGCCGCATAGCCCTGCTCGTATCGGATCAGGTTGATCAGCTCCTCATCCATGTTCACGCCCAGCTGGGATTCGCGCATGGTCCCAAGCTGTGCCGCGACCTGATTCTCGCTCTGGCCCGCCCGCTCAATCCCATCGGCGGTGGCGCCCAGTTCGCTGATCACCGCCCGGTAGAACGCCGGCAGTGTAGCGCCGTCGAGGGCCATCATCTGCGAGCCGACCAGCTGGGCGATAGCCAGGGCTATGCGACCGTCACCGGGCGACGATGGATCGCGGGCCGCCTGGATGGCCCGGTGATCGTTCTGTATGACTGTGGCCACGGCGATGGTGCCGGCGTCGGTGCCCGTGAAAAAGTCATAGCCGGTCGTGTCGTTGAGCCCGTAGCCACCTCGGTGAAGGTTGTTCACCTCAGTGATCAGCACTGACGCGATATCGTCAATGCTGTCGGCGAAGGCCGGGACAACCTGGTCCCTGGCCTCCAGTGTGGCCATGAGCTTGCCGCCGATGGCCGTGACCTCGAGATGGGGCCGGTCCGCGTAGACCACGCGCAGGTATCCCGAGTTCGCTGTGTCCACAGACGTGGCGAGGCCATGGAACTTGTCGTCCTGGACGAACATGCGTCCCCCGATGGTCACAAAGACCGAGGAGTCCTCCTGTATGAGTGATGTTATACTAACATAGCTACTCAGTTCGAGCAGCAAGGCGTCTCTGCGATCCATCAGGTCGTTGGGCACTTGGTCTGAGGCGTTGACCTTCTGGATCTCGTGGTTCACGGCGGCGAGGTCGGCACCGATCCGGTTGACGGTGTCGACCATGAGCTGAATGTCACCATCCAGCTGTTCCCGAATGGCCGTCAGAGCCGCGTCGATGCGTCCGAACTCCGACGCCAGTGTGCTGGCCGCCTCGCGCAGTGCCGTCCGGTTGGCGGTCTCTTCGGGCGAGAGGCTGAGGTCGTGCCATGCCGAGAAGAAGTCGGTCAGGAGTTGGTCCAGCGAGGCATCCGAGGAGACGTCGACGATACCCTCGAGCTGTGAGTAGGTATCGGCCAGCACGTCGAGTCGCGCCTGCCGCGACGTCGATCCGCGTATTTGGTTTGTGATGTACTCGTTCTGTGCACGTGCAATCGTCTCGGCCATCACACCGGTGCCTAGCTGCCCTGCCATGTTGTAGGGCGCGGTGGTGGGCGTCGCGAAGGGGCTCGAGGGCACCAGGTACAGGCTTTGGCGGGAATAGCCCTCGGTGCTCTGATTGGCCAGGTTGTGCCCGACCACGTCGGTGCCGGCTCGCTGGGCCATGATGGCCCGCTTGCCCAGTTCTATCCCGAAGAACGTCGACCTCGTCATCATGAGTCATCGCACCTCGCGTTCGTGGCGAACACGGGCGCTGTGTCCGACTAGACCTGGCAGTCCACCACGCCCTGAGTCGCGCGCCTCGGTCGGCCTGGCGGCACGTAACGCCCGTCGGCCCTCAGCTGAGCTTCGGTGAGCACCGCAATGGCGTGGCGCGTGCTCGCCACCGCATGGCGCACCAGGGCCTCATTGCGGCGGCTGCTACTGGCCAGATCCCCCATGGTCCGGGTCATATCGCCCAGTAGAGCGAGGGCCCTCTGGGCGTCTGAGGCCGGAAGGGACCGCGCGATCTCACGCAGAGCCGCATCGGGTGGAAGCCCCAAAGCGCCAGCCAGCTTGGCCGAAGCGGCCTGTCGCCGTTCTTCGGCGCACTCGAGACGAGAGGCGGCCGCTTCCTGAAGGCGAACCAGGGGGCGGATCCGATCCGGCTGGCCCGTCACCAGGGCTTCCTCCTGAGCCCCCATGAGGCTGAGGAGCTCACGAAGCCCCGCCAGCTGTTCCTCGAGGATCCGCTCGAGCTGGTGGAACAGGTCTGCCACAGGTGGCACAGGGCACCTCTCGTCCCCGGCTCTTGCCGCACGGACGTTGGCGGAAGCGATCTTGGCCAGGTCAGTGATCGGCCGCGTGTAGCCCGATGGAGACGGCCGGATCGGCCGCCGCCGGCGGGCTACTCGTCGTCGTCGGACAGCAGCAGTTCAGCGATCTCCTCGGAGTCCACCTTGTAGGTGCCGTCCTGGATCCGCTGGCGCAGATCGGCCACCAGGTCCTCTCGGACCTCGGGAGTCTCTTTGAGCGCCCGCAAGGCCCGGTGCACCTCCTGCGCCTCCTGCGAGAGGACGACTTCGTCCGACTTGCGGACGACCGTGGATTCGGCCGGCTTGGCCACCTCCGCGCGCGCTACGTCTTCGGTTCGCGACGTGCGCTGAGCGAAGGATCGGAGTAGATCCTGTACATTCCGGTTCGTGACTAGCATCCCCGACGCCCCCTAGAGGGCTGGCCGGTCCCGAAGACCTCAGAAGCCGCGCCTCGCAACGAGTTGCTGATGCCTGGCCACCAAGTGGCACGAACGTGGATGAACGCGACGCAGTACCGTTCCGGTTCAGAACGAACCGGCTGTGGCCGGAAGTTCGCCGATGCAGCCTGCCACATGCGGGCCTCCTGCTTCGATGGAGCACCAGGGCACACTTCGCCCTCACGGTCCTGTCGCGTTTTGCCACTTGTTCTATCGGCACATTGGCGAGGCCTCTTGAGCCCATTGGGACCGGAATCTTTGCTTGTTGGGCCGTCGTGGTGTGACGGCGGGCCTGGCAGGGTCTCCGCGGGGGTTTCGCGGCACCCGGAACACGGAATCCCTAGCGTTGTTCGGCCACAAGTGCGCCCGGAGGCGCAGAGTCCTCACTCTCTACCTGCGAGGCCATTTGGTCGTAGATCATCTTGGCCAGGCCAATCCCACCTGCCTTGGCGAGCTCCCTGGTGAGCTCCTGGTCCAGCATACCCTCCCACATCTCCTCCGCCCGTCCGCCGTGGAACATCTCGACTTTGTGGATGGTCTTGCGCATGCTCTGGACAAGTTGGTACAGAAGGAATGACTCAAACTCCTGGGCGGCGGCCCGTAGGCCGGCCGAGGTCTCGCCCAGCTTCCGCAAGCTGTTCAGGTCTGCGACGTTCAGCGCTGAGGCCGGCACGTCCCCCGCCCCGAGAAGCTCCAGAGCCATACCCATCACTCCCCTGACGTGGGTCCAGTCGCCTACTGCATCTCGATCTCCGCCAGAATGGCTCCGGCGGACTTCATGGCCTGTAGGATCGCGATCATGTCGCGCGGCGTGGCGCCGATGGCGCTCAATGACGAGATGACATCGTCAATGGTATCGCCCCCCATGACCGGCATGAGCCGGGACTGGCCTTCGGTCACGGTCAGTTTGGTCTTGGTTCCGGCGACGGTCTGCCCTGACGAGAGCGGTGGCGGCTGGGAGACGACGGGCGTGGCTGAGACCTGGACGCTCAGGTTGGCGTGGGCCACGGCCACGGGCTGGACGCGCACGTTGCCCCCCATGACGACGGTGCCGGTCTTCTCGTTGATGACGATCTTGGCCGGTGTATCGACGGTAAGTTCGACGGTCTCGATCTGGGCGATGAGATCGATGAGGCTGAACTCGGCATCTGGCGGGAGGCTGACGCGGATCGACGAGGCGTCGATGGCGCGTGCCGACGCCCGAGGGATCGCCTCGTTGATGGCGGCCGCCGCCCTCGAGGCGGTAGAGAAGTCGGCGTGGCTCAGGGTGACGGTGAGGGACCGCTCTTGCACCATCTCCATCTCGACTTCTTTCTCGACGATGGCGCCATTGGGGATCCGGCCGGCGGTGGGGTGGTTCTTGGTCACCCGCTCCCCGCCGCCGCCGCCCGTGGCATTGAACCCACCGATGGTGATGGGCCCCTGCGCTACGGCGTAGACGTCGCCATCCGCGCCCTGCAGAGGCGTCTGGATGAGCTGACCGCCCTGGAGGCTCTTGGCGTTGCCGATGGACGACACCGTGACGTCAATGCGGTCGCCCGGCTTCACGAAGGCGGGTAGCTCGGCGGTAACCATGACCGTCGCCACGTTCTGGGTGCGGACCTGGCCTTCGACGTTGACGCCAAGCTGAGCTAACAGGTTGAGCAGTGCCTGACTGGTGAAGACGGCCTGTTGGGAGTCGCCGGTCCCATCAAGCCCGACGACGATTCCGAGGCCAAAGAGCTGGTTCGACCGCACGCCCTGGACTTTGCCGATGTCTTTGAGCCGGGTGCGAGGGCCGGTCGTGCCGGACCCGATCGGCGCCTGCGCGAGGCTCGGAGCGGTCGCGGCCACGAGCAGCAGTGCGGTCCAGACATGACACACGCGCCAACGCAGCAACGCTATCGCCCCCTAGAACAGGAAATCGAGCAGCCGGGTGAGGATCCCCGGCTTGGCCTTCTGGCCCATGGGCCCTGCGCCTTTGTAGCGGATTCTGGCGTCCGCAATCTGTTGAGAGCTGATGGTGTTGGCTCTCGAGATGTCCATGGCGCGCACGGTCCCGGTCAGCGTGAGCTCCTGCTTCTCGCCATTGACGTCGACGGACCGGGAGCCCTCGATGACGAGGAGCCCGCCGGGCATGACCTCTTTGACCACGGCGGACATGCGGGCCACGAAAGTGCCGCGCCAGCTCTGGGTGCCCTCGAAGCCATAACTGTCTTCGGCACCCAGGCTGAAGAATGGGATGAAACTGAGGAGTCCCTGGCCGGCGCTGAGTGCACTGCCGCTGTCCTGACTGGTCTCGTGACTCGCCTGATTGCCGGCCTGGGTCGTCTCGCTGATGAGTATGGTGACGACGTCGCCTACCTGGCGGGCGACGGGATCGGCGATGAGCGTGCGGCTGCCCTTGGGGCTGAGCCCGTCGGGGGCGACCCAGAGAGAGCGGGCGCTGGCGCCCCGAGCGACGGCGAGTGCGGCCGCGCAGGCCAGCAGTGCCGGTACTGCGCGATGGGATCTCACGATGCGTCTCCTTCCAGCCGCGCCGGGGTGGCGCGGACATCCACGCGAACCGTGCTCTTGTCGATGATCCTGGCGGTGAGCTCTTTGCCCGTCGCTTGGTTTCGCACGAGGATGCGGTCACCGACCCGGCCGTCTTGCTTGGCCACGGCCGGCGCCGAGATGAGCACGCATCCGGCGACGGCCTGGAGGACGACCGCATCGCCCCGCTGCACGGCGGGGGGAGCTTCGAGCATCCGTGCGACGAGCAGCTGCCCCTGGCGGAAGCCGACCCGGGCACGCATGCCAACGATCTCGTCGAGGCTGGTGACGCACGGGCCGCCCGTCGTCGCCAGGTCACGGGGCTCGAACACCACGTCGGCGGCCGACAGCACTTGGCCACGCTGAATGTTGCCGGCGGCCACCGCCACCTCGGCGGTCACGCTGACCTGGAGGTGGAGGCTGACCCGCCGCTTGAGCTGCCCATTGACCGTTATGTCAAATGTCAGGAATGTGTAGCCGATGAAGTCCTCGTTGGGCTGCACTACCACAGAGACGGCCACATCGCCCGGGTCGACCACGATCTCCTCGGGCAGGTTCTTCGCCAGGATCTGGACGGCGTCGGGCGAGTACGGGAGGGCGGCCAGGACCAGCTCGCGCGCCTTCTCGAGAAGCTCGGCCCCGAGGATTCGGTTGCAGTGAGTCGTGAGCGTGATGTCACCCCTGGGAGTGATCTCCATCAGGTCTGGGTTCAGCCCGTGCTGGCGGAGAGCGAGCAGGATCGAGTTCAGGGAGACGACGCGCGAGGCCCCCGGGAGAGGGGCCGTACCGATCCGCACCGCCGAGAGGCGCTCGACCATGCCGGCCTCGCCACTGGTGATCCGGGCCACGTCGCCCAAAGTCACGGGGCCCGAGGCCACTTCGGGCTGGAGGTTCAGCGCGATCTGGGTCTTCGCCCACGACGCGGAGGTCATCGCCAGGGCGGCGGTGACCCACAGCGCAGTGCGACACAGCGCTTTCATGGTGCATCACCCACCCTAGCGTCTCAGAGCCGTGGCGGTGCCGAGCATGTCATCCGACGTGCGGATGGTGTTGGAGTTGGACTCGAAGGCCCGCTGGCCGATGATCAGGTTGACCATCTCGCTGACAACCTGGACGTTGGAGCCCTCGAGGTAGCCCTGGGTGATGGTGCCCATGCCGTCCGTGCCCGGTGTCCCCGTGATGGGCGGGCCGGAGGCCGGCGTCTCGAGGAAGAGGTTCTTGCCCACCGAGAGCAGGCCGGCCGGGTTGACGAATCGCGCGAGTTCGAACTGCCCGACGTTCTGCTGGACATTGCCGGGCAGGGTCACGGTCACCGTGCCCGAGGAATCGATCGTGGTCTGGATGGTGTTGGCGGGGATCGTGATCTGGGGCTGGAGGTAGTTGCCATCGGCGGTGACCAGCTGGCCGTTGGCGTCCAGCTTGAACGATCCGTCGCGGGAGTAGGCGGTGGTACCGTCGGGCAGGAGGATCTGGTAGAAGCCCTGGCCCTCGATGACCACATCGGTGGGCAGCCCGGTCTCGACGAACATGCCTTGCGAGAAATCGCGGACGGTGGCGGCGGGGCGGACGCCGAGGCCCACGGTGAGCCCGGTTGGGATCATCTGCCCCCCCGACGAGAGCGCCCCCGGCCCCCTCAGCGTCTGGCTGAGCAGGTCCTGGAAGTCGATTCGAGCACGCTTGTAGCCCCAGGTGTTGACGTTGGATAGGTTGTTGGCCGTGACGTCGACGTGCAGCTGCATGGCTGCCATGCCGCCCGCCGCCGTGAACAGCGACCGCATCATACCGACTCACACCTCCAGTGGTGGTGCAGGGACTCTGTCCCGAGCCGGCTGACGGTCTGGTGGCACTGATCGGTGGGTCGCCGAGAGTGAGGCGAGGTGCTGGAGACCCGGGGAAGCCCGACGAGCCGCTCCGAAGGCCGCTTCGGAACTCGCCTAGCCCTGCCACGGGTTGGGGCACCGCTTCTGTCAGTCCGCGGTGCGCGGCTTCCGGCTCCGCGAGGAGCTCGGTCCAGCCGTCGTGCCTCGACTCTCGTTGGCGGCGAATCCGCCGCTGGCGACTACCCGGCCACTTTCTCGAACAGCCGGCCTAGACTGTCATCTACCGCTTCGATGGATCTCTGTCCTGCCTGATACGCTCGCTCGATCTGGATCAGTTCGACGGTCTCGCGGATGCCGTTGACTGCGGACCCTTCCAGGTACCCCTGCTTCACCACAGTCGAGCCGGACGCCTGACCCGTCGACGTACCACGAACCAGAGTGTACCCCTCTTTGACTGCCCCCGGCAACAGGTCTTCGATCCGAAGGCGCCCGATCCGCTGGTCTCGCTCGAAGACCTCACCGTTCTCGGCGATCCGGATCTCCGACGTCGGCGTGTCGGCCGCCAGCCGGATGGGTCCGTTCTCCCCCAGCACCAGGTGGCCGTCATCGTTCACCAGGAACCCCTGCGCGTCTCTCACGAGCTGGCCAGCCCTCGTGTACCTCTCGCCCGATGGCGTGCGCACCACCAGGAAGCCCGAACCGACCAACGCGACATCCAGATCGCCCCCGGTCTGCTGCAGCGGGCCCTGGGCGGTGAAGTCCGTGGCGATGTCCTCCACATAGACGCCCGTTCCCAGACGGCCGATGGGCGGGGTCCCCCACGGAACTGGGGGCACCGGGCCCTCCGGCGTATCGTAGAGCCTCGAGATCAGCAGATCCCGGAAGTCGTGATAGACCGCTCGATCCTGTTTGTACCCGACCGTGGCCACGTTGGCCAGGTTGTTGGCCGTCGCGTCCAGGGCCACTTGCAGAGCGAGCATACCGGAGGCTGACGTGTACAGCCCCCGCGTCAAGCGCTCACCTCCTCTCCCCTAAGCATGCCGTACCCTCGCGATCCGGGGCGGAGCGCGGCCGCTCCTGAGTCCCGGTGTTGCTGGGTTTTCCCCGGGGGGCCCGACTTCACCTGCCCCGCCCGAAGATTCACGTGACTGTGCCCCCGCCGTTGTCATTCTGTTGCGCCCGGACCGGGAGCGTTCTGCATGGGGGCGGCGGTTGCGTATGATAGGGCCGGTGATATTGGACCACGACGCTTTCCATACGAAGGAGCTCACATGGAGCATGGTCCTGTGCACGGCGGGAACGGGTCGGACGCTCGGGCCCAGCAGTCCGGGCCTCGGCTGGTCTTCTGGGAGCTGACGCCCAAGTGCAACCTACGCTGCGTCCACTGTCGCGCATGGGCGCAGGAGGAGCGCAGCGCCGACGAGTTGACGACGGAGCAGGGCCGGGCTTTCATCGATAGCCTGGTCGCATGGGCCGACCCGATTCTGGTTCTCACGGGCGGGGAGCCTCTGTACCGGCCGGACTGGCGCGACCTGGCCCAGCACGCATCGGACAGCGGCCTGACCGTCGCGCTGGCGACCAACGGGACGCTGGTGGACGACTCGACGGCGCGGCAGATCGCGACGTCGGGCATTCGACGAGTGAGCATCAGCCTCGACGGCGCGGATGCGACGACCCATGATGGCTTCCGGGGCGTACCGGGATCGTACGCCCAGGCGGTGGCGGGTCTCCGCCGTCTGCGCGATCTGGGGGTCAGCATCCAGATCAACATGACCGTGGCGCGGCACAACGTGGACCAGCTTGATGAAGCCCTCGACCGCGCCATCGCCCTGGGATGCGACGCGTTCCACCTCTTCCTGTTGGTGCCCGTCGGCTGTGGGATCCGCATCGCTGAGACGCAGCAGATCGAGGCTGAGCGCTACGAGGACGTACTCGCGTGGCTCGCGGAGCGCTCGAAGACCGCCCAGATCGGCCTGCGTGCGACCTGCGCGCCCCACTACTTCCGCGTCGTGCGCCAGCGTGGCGGTCAGATGATGTCACCCCACGGCCACCGAAGCCGTGGTACCGAGGGCTCGCCATCCGGCCGGATGCATGCGGCGACCCGCGGGTGCCTGGCAGGTAGCGGGGTGTGCTTTGTGTCGCACCGCGGCGATGTTCAGCCGTGCGGGTACCTGCCTCTGGTCGTGGGGAACGTTCTCGAGCGCGATCTGCGCGATATCTGGCAGCACTCGCCGGAGTTCGCTCAGTTGCGCGACCCGGAGGGCCTGGGCGGGAAGTGCGGGCTGTGCGAGTTCCGCACCGTGTGCATGGGCTGCCGGGCTCGGGCATACGCAGCCACGGGTGACATCATGGCCGAGGAGCCGTTCTGCATCTACGAACCAAAGCGCCTGCGGCGAGACTAGGAGTCCTGCTCGAGCATCCGATCGAACTCTCGCAAGTAGCCCTGTATCTTCCCGGAGATGTCGCCCTCGAGCATCCGGGGGCCTCCTTCGACCTCGCTGTAGGACGCGAATAGATGGCGGACCTCGAGTGCGGCGAGTCGCCGCAGATCGTCGAGCCGCCTGGCAAATGCCTGGCGCAGCCGACGTGCAGCGGGGTTGGGGCAGGTCACCGGGGATAGCAGACCACCGTCTTCGGCGATGCGGAGTGCGTCGCCCACACATAGCGAGCGGGTCGATGGCGAGTGGATAGCGATGGCCCCGGGCCCGTGGCCGGGCATCTCGATGACGTGCGAGCCGCCGAGGAAAGACAGCCGGTCGCCCTGGCGGACGGTCCGGGCGACGGGGACCGGCCTGAGGGGCACGCCGACCTCCTCGAGCCGATCGGCCACGGGATGGCGCTCCTGCCCGCTCACGGTCGGGGCAGCGGCCTCGTGGACCACCACACGAGCGCCCGTCATCCGAACGAGGTCGCCCAGGGCACAGATGTGGGCCCATCCGGTGCCGGTAATCACGACGAGCTGAACGTCGGTCACCGTGATGTTGTGTGATGCGAAGAACGCGAAGTAGGGTTGGAGGGCCGGTGACGGTGCCCGAGGCGTGTGCAGACCCAATGAGGGTGTGGGGACCCCGGCATCGATCACCGTGACGGTATCCTCGATGATCGCGAACGAGATCGTACCTTCGATTGGGTAGACTGGCAGAGCCGTCGACGTCACCCCTTCCGGGCCCCGAGGGATGCCCTACTCTACCATGGCCAGGGCCCGGTCGACGAGTTGGGGCAGCACCTCTCCCGCGGCATGAGGGAACGCGAAGTGGCACACCGGGGTCAGGGGCGTCTCCTGAGGGTTGACCTCGACCAGTGTCGCGCCTGAGTGCCGGGCGTAGAGCGGCAGGCTGGCCACCGGCTGAACCACCGCCGAGGTACCGACAACCAGGACGACGTCGCACTCCTGGCTGAGCGCCTGGGCCCGGAGCAAGCGGTCTGCGGGCAGCATCTCGCCGAACCAGACGACGCCGGGGCGCATGGGCGCCCCGCAGTACTCGCATGTGGGGGGCTCCGAGTAGAATGCGCGGTCTTCAGGAACCTGGTGGGAGCACTTCGAGCACCGGGTGGTGAACAGACTGCCGTGGAGCTCGATGACATCGCCGCTTCCAGCGCGCCGATGCAGCCCATCGATGTTCTGCGTGGCGATCGTGACGGGGGCCCGGTGTCCGTGTTCGAGTCGCGCCAGGGCCACGTGGCCCGCGTGTGGTTCTGTCTGCAGGCAGTTGCGTCGGCGATCGCTGTACCATTGCCACACGCCAGCCGGGTCGCGCGCGAAACCCTCTGGGGTCGCCACGTCCTCAACCGACCGGCCTTCCCAGAGCCCATCGGGACCGCGGAACGTCGGGATTCCGCTCTCGGCCGACATGCCCGCGCCGGTGATCACCAGTATGGACTCGGCCCGTGCGAGAGCTCGGGCGGCTGCCTCAGCATCGTCGATCCGCGGGATCACAACCCACCTCCGAGTCGGGCCCGCCGGCGCCTCGACTCGCGGGAGGATGCCGTGCCCGGGGAATCGAACTTCGCCTCACAGCACCGCCGGGCCTGCCGGGCCCGCGGGGGCAACGTACGGGGGTTGTGCAGGTTATGGAGTCTCGCATTCCGGCACCGGAGATGGCTCACTTCTGCCGCCAGTTTGGCACCATGCTGTCGGCCGACGTGAACCTGCTCCCTGTGGTGGCTACGCTCAGGCAGCAGACGGGAAACGAGTACCTGCGCGAGGTGCTCCTCGGCGTTCAGGAAGACCTGGAGATGGGCGTCCCACTGGCGGTGGCCTTCTCGCGCTATCCACAGGACTTCTCGCCCTTCTTCATTCAACTCGTCCGGCAAGGCGAGATCGAGGGGGCCCTACCCGACGTGCTGCAGCGCCTGGCCGATCACTACGAGGCCGAGGCGCGCGGCGGGCTGTCCGGCTCCCAGCCCGAGGTCACGGTGAACCTGGACATGGCCCTGGTGGTCGAGGCGCTGCGGCCGCTGATCCTGGGCCTGCTCCTGGCCGTGTCGGTGGTCGCCTTCGCGGTGGCCGGGGTGCTCTATCTGACGGCGGGCGGCATCATACCCGCGGACAACCTGGCACCGAACATCGTGCTCACGGTGAGCTTGAGCGTTGTGTTGGCCGC
This sequence comes from Armatimonadota bacterium, assembly GCA_029547025.1. GTDB lineage: Bacteria > Armatimonadota > Zipacnadia > UBA1398 > JAKPQA01 > JAKPQA01. Next base: position 8,293 of record JAKPQA010000028.1, on the reverse strand, counting down.
CCTGTTGGTGCACAAGTTCCGGCCGAGGCTGGTCCATCGTTGTTCGTTCTGCGGCCGGCTCGACAGCGAGGTCGAGGAGATGGTCTCGTCGGGTGGAGTCTCGATCTGCGGCGAATGTGTCGTGCGGACGGTTCAGCGCATGCGCCGGACCCAGCGGCCGGCGGAGGTGGCGTCTCCGGCGCCTTCCGCGTTGGCGGACGAGGCAGAGGAGGCGCGCCGGCGCGAGCGTGCCGACCGGGTGGCGTTCCGCGACCCGCAGGAGCTCATCGACCTCAGCGTCGACTCCTCCGACGAGGACTCCACTGCCTGAGGGCATTGGGAGGCCAGGTTCCCATGGCGATCCGACCGGCTGACCGCGCGGGGAGCTGGTACCCCGCGGGCACTACGTCGTGCGAGACTCGCCTGCGGGCGATGCTCGATGCCGCGGCGGCGGCGCTTCCCGCGCCGGCGGGCGAACCCATGGCGGGCATCGCACCGCATGCCGGCTGGGACTTCTCGGGGCCAACTGCGGCACTCACGTTTGGTTTCCTCCAGGCATCGGATGCCCAGGTTGTTGCGTTATTTGGCGCCGATCACTATGGGCTGAGGAATGCAGCGCTCATGAGTTCAGGAACGTGGCAGACGCCGGTGGGCGAGGTCCGTGTCGATGTGGGGCTGGGCCGAGCCATTCTGGAGGAGGCGGGTCGGATCGTGGCCGATGACCCCGAGGCCCACTTCGACGAGCACTCCATCGAGATCCTGATGCCCTTCGTCCGCCACTGCTTCCCCGAGGCGACGGTGGTGCCCATCATCGTGCCGCGGGGCGCGCCGGCAACCGAGATTGGTGACGCGGTGGGCAGGGTCCTCGCGGGATCGAAGCGCCGGGCGGTTGCGGTGGGTTCTACGGATCTCACGCACTACGGCCCCAACTATGGATTCGCGCCGCGAGGCACCGGTGCGGAGTCGCTCGAGTGGGTCCGCAATGAGAACGATCGGCGTTTCCTCGACCTGGCAGAGGCGATGCGGGCCACCGAGCTGGTCTCGTATGCGGAGGCCTCACGCGCGGCATGTGGCGCCCGGGCCGCTGCCGCGGCCATCGCGTGCGGCCAGGCACTTGGAGCCACTCGAGGCATGGTCCTTGGACACACGACGAGCCATGACGTGTTGCCGCTGGGGCGCCCGACGAGTTTCGTGGGCTACGGCGCGGTCGGCTATCTGCGGTAGGTCTGGCGTTCCGATCGCGGTAAGGGCATCGCCTTGGGGTCTTCGCTGGAAACGGCAATGTCCCCGATCTCTGAGTGCACCCACCTCCCCCCAATGCACGTGGCAACCGCGCGACAGGCATCAGGCCCTTCGATGGTGATCCTCTCCACGTCGCTCGACCACACCACCAGGTCGGCATGGGCGCCGGGCACGATCGCCCCGAGCTGGCCTCCGTCGCCGACAGACTGTGCGGACTCCACGGTATAGGCTCGAAGTGCAGCCTCGATCCCGATTCGTTCCTCGGGGAACCAGCCGCCGGCCGGCGTGCCATCCTCGCGTTGCCGGGTCACGGCAGCCCAGAGACCGCGGCGAGGATCGGCGTCCTCGACCGGGGCGTCCGACCCGAAGACCAGAGGGATGCCTGCCCGCCGCATGGATGCGAACGGGTAGGCCCACCGCGACCGACGACCCCAGTAGCGTTCGGCAATCTCGATGTCCTGCGTCTGGTGAATGGGCTGGACGGACGCGGCCACGCCGAGGCGTGCCATCCGCTCGATGAGTCCCGCGGGGGCGCACTGGGCGTGCTCGATCCGGTGCTGGAGCCCGATGGGAGGGGAGCCTGCGGATTCGAGGCCCTCGATGGCCAGGCGGACGGCCTGGTCGCCGATGGCGTGCACCCAGCATGCCAGCCCCACCGACGCCGCGTGCTTGAGGAGGCGGTGCAGCGTGGTATCGTCGACGGCCTGCACGCCTCGGTTCCGCTCATCGCCCTCATAGGGATCCTCCATCAGCGCTGTCTGCGAGCCCAGCGCGCCGTCGATCCAGAGCTTGAGGGCCACCAGGCGGATATCCTCGTCGCCCGCAGGCCCACCGACATCCGACGGTCCGACGGAGAGACGGACGCGGAGGCCCAGATGGCCCCGCTCATCGCGGAGCCGCCGCAGGTCGTGCGCGAGCCCCTGCCCCTCGGCCGACATCTCGTGGACGCACGTGACACCCAAGCGTTGCAGGTGATCGATGGCTCGACGCAGACTGCGCAGGCGCGTGGCCTGGCCTGGCTCTGGCACGGCCCGCCGGATCAGTTCACACGCGTTCTCCGCGAACAGCCCAACCGGGTAGCCGTCGGCATCACGGTAGATGCGTCCTCCGGCCGGCTCCGCGGTTGACGGCCCGACGCCGGCGATCTCAATGGCCCTCGAGTTGGCCCACAGGGAGTGGCCGTCCTTGCTCGAGAGCAGTACGGGGGTTGCCGGTGCCACGCCGTCGAGATCGTGACGGTCAGGCAGCCGGCCCAGGTTCCAGAGGTTGCGGTCGAACCGGCCGCCCGTGAGCCACTCATTGGGCCAGAGCTCCGCTGCGGCACCGCGGACCAGCTCGAGGGCGCGCCCGAAGTCCGCCACGCCAGCGAGGTCGAGCTGGCTGAGCGAGTCGCCGAGCCCGCGAAGGTGCAGGTGGGAGTCGATGAGCCCCGGTGTGACACACCGGCCGGCCAGGTCCACGCGCTGCACGCCAGGATGGTCCGGTCCCTCGGCCAGCTCGGGCCCTCCGACTGCCACGATGCGCCCGTCGGCCACCAGTACAGCCCGGGCAATCTGAGGTTCCGCCATGGTCAGAACCCGTGCGTTGTACAACAGCAGGGGGCTCACGGGGGGGCGCCCTCCCCGTTGCTCAGCACGACGCACACCGAGTGGATGCCGTGCCGCCGGACCGGGTACCGCGACCACTCCCGGAGCCCGAGGGTGGACCAGACGAACTCGAGGTCCGGCAGCATGAAGTCGGCGATGAAGAGCGCCAAGCGCCCTCCGGGGACGACCACCCGCGACAACTCGGCCATCGAGTCGACTACGGCGGGTTGGTCCGCCGGGTGGTAGGGGGGCTCTGTCACGATGCCGTCGAAGGCTCCGTGGGCGTAGGGCAACGCTCGAGCATCGGCGATCACGGCGGAGCCCGGGTGGTGCTGCTCCAGACCGATGCGGAGGCCCGGATCGGCGTCGGCGACGGTGGTGCGCAGACCCCGCCTTGCCAGAGCGTCCGCGAGTACGCACAGCCCCGCGAACGGGTCGAGCACGCGAGCGCCGTCCGGCAGCCCGCAGATGTTGGCGACGAACCGCGCATCGAGAGGCGAGAGGCGGCGGTTCACCCGGTGGCCTCTCGATGCCGCGAGGACTCGCCCATTCCTCGTCTGCGGGAAAGCGAACACGTGTGGCGACTCGGCCATCCGCTGCGCCTCGGACGCGACGAACACCGGCTCGAAGAGAAGCTCCGAGTTGCCCTCGCGCAGCCACCCGATGGGCCAGCGGCCCCGCATCTGGGGCGTACCACCCGGGGCGCGTCCCTCCACCGGGTGTCGCGTAACGCGGACGATGCCCAGTGTGTAGCCGAGCCGCACGGCCCGAGCGGCCAGGGCCTCTTCGGTGATCCGGAGTTCGACGCTGAGGCGGCAGCGCGAGGGGCGGTCCCGGAGGATGCGCACCTCACTGGGTGCGAACACCGCGGCGAACTCGGCCCGAGCATTGTCGTACTCCACACCAAGCCCGCCCTTGCTGGTGCGGAAGTAGACCTGATGGAAGCATTCCAGGCTACGGAGATCCTCTTGCGCACTGCCAGTGTCGGACACGTTCTGGGTGTAGCGCGGCGGCGCGACCCGCGTCAAGCCCCCCTGCCCCCAGGACCAGGTCATGACCCGAACGGGCCGCGGTCGGACGTAGTAAGGTAGATCTACGCGATGCGATTGGCCCTGTTCGGCGGGCGACTGCTCGGCCTGAGTGCGCGACGGAGACCAAGACAGGCGATGAACCGAACGGTACGGGACCCTTCGGGTCTCCCAAAGCGGGAGTCTGCCATGCCCCGCATGGCCCGGTCCCGGGCTCGCCATCGGCGCTTTCGCCTCCTTGCGCGAGACCGCTCTTCCGCCCGACGACTCGAGCTCCCGACGTGTGTTGTCTTGGCTCCGTACCACGCCTGGCGGCATCTCCAGCCCCTCCGCGCCGATCGCACGATCGCCCTGGGGCTGGTAGACCACCATGCAGGAACCCAGAGACCGACGTCAGAGCGCTGGATCCGTCTGCCAGCGCGTAACTGGGCCGGAGATCTCCAGGTAGCCGTGGCATACACGTAGCCTGGACCGGAAGCGGCTCACACGCCAGCCCGACACCACCCCCCCTATGCGTCCCTATCAGGATCCCATGCGGGGCAGCAGACCATGATCGTGGGCAGTGTTCTCCTGACCGGTCTTCCTGAGCCACGTGCAGTGCCCTCTCTCAGCCCAGCGGCATCGAGGGCGGCTGCAGGCGAAACGCGACCGCGATGGCCGTCCAGACCAGTGCCACGACGACCTCGCCTACGATCATGCCCACGAAGAGTGGCCGGGCCGCCAGGTAGCCTCGGTAGCCGTAGAGGCGAAAGAGGGTCTTCTTCACCAGCCAGGCCACCAGGCAGGGGAACCACAGCACGAGCGTCGCCCATGAGGGCACCATGGCATAGCCCAGCGGCAGCAGCGGGAAGCGCACCCAGGCACGGCGGGCGAGGATCAGGCCTCCCGTCAGCGCCGCGCCGCCCGCAAAGAAGGCCGGCCGCAGCGGATCGAATGCCGAGGCCGCCGTGAGCTCCCGGCTCGCCCAGTCGAAACACACGCGGCAGTTGCCGCCGGAGTAGAGGTACGGGCTGAGCAGGTTCCCGCCCATGCCGTAGGCGAGCCGCAGGTGCACGAAGCCCGCTGTCACGGCCCCGCCAGCCAGCGCCACCACGATCGGCCCGAGCAGCCGACGGCGCGGTAGGCCAAGTGGCTCAGCCATCCAGAGCGCATCGAGAATCGGAGTGCTGATGAGCCCCCGCAGGTCACGCATGAAGATAGTCTCGGTGAAAGCTGCCAGCACCGCGTTCCTCGGGCCGATGCTCATGGGCCTCGCCACCAGCCCGACGAGATCGACCGGGCAGAAGCTGGCCTCAACCATGAGGTACCCCGCTTCGGCTACCGCCCGGGACATCACGACCGCGACCACCAAGGGGAGCACGGTGAACTCGGCCATGGCGAGCCAGGGCGACAGCCCCGAGGTGATCCCCCAAGCCACGCAGGCAGCCCAGCCCACGGCGAACACGCCGAGGCAAGCCCGCGTGCCAAGCAGCTCCCTTGGCGCCCGCGACGGCGGACCCGCCGCACGGTGGCGCCACGCGCGAGTCAGCATGGCCGCCGCAAGGACGAAGTAGGCCCCCATCGCCTGGTAGCCCATGTGCCAGCTCGCGGGCTGGCTGGACATGCCCCCCTGCGGGAGGCCGATCCAACCCCAGATGACGTCCTGCCAGCGCATGAACAGGAAGAACGCCCAGACCGACATCAGCATCTCGGCGGGCACCAGATAGGCGAAGCCGATGGCCGAAAAGGACAGAATGACGGCCGTGTAGCCCATGAAGGTCCACGGGCGCTCGGTGAACAGCGAGTTGAGGCTGATGCTGAGCGGGATCGCCGGGACGTTCGGGTCGTGCCGGTTCCATGCGTTGAGCGCATAGACGAGGACGGGCACCAGCGCGCCGAGGGCGAACATGCGGACATCGGTACGGGAGCTGATCAGGCCGGACCCATCGTGCTGACCCGCGCCGGCTCGTGCGAGCTCGAGGGGCACTTGGGCCAGCGGGAAGGCGAGCCGCTCGCCCTCGGCCCACGGGCGCCGAAGCCACGACGCCAGGGCGACGAACATACACCAGGTGCCGACGATCGGGACGGCCCAGGCCGCGAGAGCCGGCCACCAAGCGGCCCAGGGCAGCGTCTCTTCCACCGACAGGCCCTCGTATAGCCCGCGAATGGCCAACGAATCGCTCGCGTGCGTCGCGCCATGGGGAACCCACCACGCGGGCACGTGGGGCGAGAACAGCGGCAGGTAGCGGTTGGCCTCGTCGGAGAAGTAGCTCCATGCGGCGAGTGTGGGCAGGAGCTTCTCCATGAGCCCGCGCCCGGCCAGCATCGCGCCGATGGCCGTCATCAGGTAGACGACCACCAGCTCGGATGCCGCGAGCGACTGCCGAGGCCACGTGCGGCCAATGGCTCGGTTGGCCCCACCGACGACGAGCAGCACGCCCACGGCGGCCAGGGGGAGCTGCAGTGTCGCCGCCGGCATGTCATAGAGCAACTCGGCGTAGGAGACGACGACCACGGCCGCTGCGGCGCTCAGCAGGCCAATCCCGAGTGCGCGCGGCCGCGGTGCTGGTCGTGGATCGGCGGCACCGGCCATGCCCCGGCGCTCCCCTCGCCGCAGGCAAGCTACATCCGTGCGGCCTAAGGGCAGTTCCACGGGAACGGGTGGCGGGTCCTCCAGAGCTTCCCGCCGCAGACGCTCGCATCGGGCCCGGGGGCCCGGCCGCGCGAACGTTGCCCCGGCCCCGGCAGCGCCCTACCCCATGCTGACACCGATCTTGATGGTGGTCTCGGGCCGGGTGAACATGGCGGGCAGGGCGCCAGGAGCCTGATCGAAGGGCACAATCGGCCTCACCATCCCCTGGCCGCTGGTCAGGCGGGAGCGGAAGAGCTGGATGGTCGACTCGAACGCTCGCCGGTGGGTCCACAGCGGGTAAGAGCGGTCGGCACAGCCCCAACCTTCCCAAGCCTGGCTGCCGATGAGTGTGGGCCTATTGAGGTGAAACTCTTCGTCGAGGTGCAGGTCGCGCAAGTCGTGCGGTCCCCACGGCACATGGACCACGGTGCCGCACTGGCGGATACAGCGGATGGCGTCGTGCAGGGCGCGGCCGCTTCCCGAGGTCTCGATGGCCACATCGACGCCGGCCCGGCCGGTAGCGAGCTTGATCTCGAGGGCGGCGTCGCAGGCCATGGGGTCGAGGACCGCATCGGCGCCGTGCGCGGCGGCGTACTCGCGCCGAATGGAGATGGGATCGACGCCGAAGACTCGATGGGCCCCCGCCGCGCGGGCGATCTGCACCGCCTGGAGACCAATGGCACCCAGGCCGTAGATGGCCACATCGTCGCCGATGCGTATGTTGCCATCCCGCACCGAGACGAAGGCCACGTGGGCCGGATCGACGCAGACGGCGTCCTCGGGCGTCAGGTTGCCCAGGGGATACCACGCGTTCTCGGGTGCCTGGTGCTCCTCGCGAACCGGGCCGTAGCCGAAGACGCGGTCACCCGGCGAGTAGGCGGTGACGGCGGCGCCAACCGCCGTCACCGTCCCCACTACCATGTTCCCGATGGCGCGCTCGGGCCTCTCAGAGGGCGGCGGCTGTGTGCCCTCCGGCTGGGGCAGGAAGAGCCGGAGCTCCGGGTCCCACCGCTTCCGGTCGAAGGGGCTGCCGCGCACGATATGAGTCTCGGTGCCGTGCTTGGGGGCGGCAAAGTCAACACGGATGCGAACGTCGCGGTCGCCGAGATCCGGCAACTGGAACTCGCGCGTCCAGAATGAGGACCCGTCTCGGGTCACCAGCTCGCGTGGCATGACCGTGCTCCCCCCGTCCGGCCTGGTTCCCAGGCGCCGGGGTTACTTTGGCAGGTTGGTGATGCGCATCATCCAGCTATCGCCGACCCAGAAGCCATCGAAGGGGGGCGACTTGGGAGCGTTGCCGGCCTCGCCCACAGGGCCGACGGGGCTGACCTCGTAGACGCGAGCCAGGTTCTTCTCCTTCCAACCGGGCTTGGTGACGGCCAAGTGGATGGGAAGCCTCCACTGGGTGACGAAGCCGAGGATGTTGGTCTCGGCGACGGACCACTGGCCCCGAATGGCAACGGCAAGGATCTCGGTGCCTTCCTTCTTGCCCCAGTCGCGGTCCCCGCGGAAAAACTGGAGTGCCGCAGCCGCGAGGTCCTCAACCTTGCCGGGGCCAGCGAATCCGTCGATGTGCCCGGCCCACTGCTTGGCGTCGGCGTCCTTCTCGATCTCCTTGGCCGTCTCGAGGATGAGCTCATCGATTTCGGCCAGGAATGTGTTGAGCTTCTCGTTGCTGCCGTCGAAGCTGTGGCCCATTACGAGGACGGGCTTGATGCGCTCGAGCTGCTGGACACGGATGTCCTCGACGTAGAACTTCTCCTTGACCAGGCGGATGGTCGTCTCGGCCTCCATTGCGGCCTGCTCCGCGAGTTCCTTGGCTTTCTCCTGCACATTTCCAATCGCCA
>JAKPQA010000026.1 GCA_029547025.1 Armatimonadota bacterium | reverse complement strand
CGCCCCGAGGGCGCGGGGCCCCTGACCGGCCCGAGGTTGAGGCGTGCGGATCGGGCGCGTTGGGGGCCCACCACGCTGGGAGACGCGTGGTTCCCCCCATGGCGCCCCTCCGCAACCAGGCGGATGGGCCACGGGAGCCCTCAGTTACCACCAATGCCTTCGGGCGGAGCCCCAACCCGGGCGGCAACCAGTAGCCCGGTACCGAAGCCCCGGGCAACATGCTTCGCCGCTCCCGGCGCTGCTACTCGCCACCGAGGCCCCGGCGCGTCCAAGGGCGAACCCGAGTCACGACGCCCAGGCGAGCCGCCTGTGCCGCCAGTCCAAGCGGAGGGGGACTCACCATGAACTCATGGGCTGTTCGGGTATCTGTGTGCCTCGGAGTCGTCGGCCTTTCGATGCCGATTCACGCCGACTCCGTAACCCTCAAGCGTGCCCTCGCCACGGCGGCTGTTGTCGGCGAGGAGCGCATGACGAATGGCGGATTCGAGACCGAGGAAGCCGGCCTTGCCGTAGGCTGGGCCCGGTGGTCTCTTGGCTACACGCTCGAACCGGACGCCGCCCGAACTGGCGCGCGCGGCATCCGTGTGATTTCCGAGGACGTCAACGACCAGCACGGAGCTACCTACACGGCGCGGCTCGGCCAGCCGAGGCCGTTCCCCATCGTCGTCACGGGCTGGAGCCGCGCTCGCGAGGTCTCCGGGACACCAGACAATGGCTATGCGATCTATCTGGACATAACCTATATCGACGGCACCCCGTGCTGGGGAGTCATCAGCAGCTTCGCGACCGGCACCCATGACTGGGAGCAGCGGCGCGTCTTCTTCGTCCCCGAGAAGCCCATCCGCGACGTCGCGGTCCATGCGCTGTTCCGAAACCACACGGGCTCGGCTGACTTCGATGACTTCTCGCTCCGCGAGATGGCCGGCATCGAGGGCGGCGCATTTGATTCAGTGCCGCTACTACCCGCAAACGCTCCTCTGGATCGCGCCGCTGAGGGGCAGGTCATCCCGCTCGCCAGCCTGGCGGGCCTCTGCGCGTGGGACCAGGCCACCGGCGCGTTGGCCGATACGCAGGGCGTGCTGCGCGGAGGATTGTTCGTCCGCGACGTTGCCGCCGGCGGGGACTTCGTCCAGCTCCGTGGCGCCATGCTGCGGGACGGCGGGGCGCTGACCATGGAGGCCTCCGACGAAGCCCTCGGCCTCCGCATGACCCTCCGCTCCGAGCCCCTGGGCGGCAGCACCATGGTCCGAGGCGAAGTCACCGACACCACCGGGCGAGACCGAGCCCTCTCGATCTACTTCTCGCTGCCCATCGACGCAGCCGGGTGGACCTGGTCCGATGACGTGCGCAGCGATCGAGCCATCGAGGACGGCCAGACCTACCTCAATGGCGTGCTCTACGGCGTCGGCAGCACGGGCAGGGCGTCCCGGTACCCTCTGGCCGCGATTGCGGGTCCCGAGACGGGAGTAGCCCTCGCCGTGCCCCTCGACTGCCCGCGCGTCTGCCGGCTGGCCTACGATGCCGCCAGCCGTGAGCTCTACGCCGCCTTTGACATGGCTCTGGTGCCCGATGCCGTGGCCATGCCCTCCCGGGCGGACTTCCGCCTGGTGGTCTACCGCTTCGACCCGGCATGGCGTTTCCGCGCCGCCCTCAAAGGCTACTACGAGCTGTTCCCCGATCACTTCCGGCGTGTCGCCCGGCACGAAGGCCTGTGGATGCCCTTCACCGACATCGCGACCGTGCAGAGCCCAGAGGACTTCGGCTTCGCTTACCACGAAGGTGACAACAACGTGGCGTGGGACGACGCTCACGATGTGCTCTCGTTCGTCTACACCGAACCCATGACGAACTGGATGCCGATGCCCAAGGAGACCCCACGGACCTATGACGCCGCAGTGGCGCTCATGCAGGAGCGCGCTGAGGGAGGAGACAGCCTGGCCCAGGCCACGCGCACGTCGGCCGCCTTCGCTGCCGACGGACGGTATGACGTGGCCGTGCTCACCGCCCCCTGGTGCGATGGCGCCGTGTTCACGCTCAACGCAGACCCGGGACTGCGGTCATCGGCCGATCAGCCCAGTGCCGCAGGCGTGAAGCTCGATGCCGTCCAGCACGCGTTCGCGACGACCGCCAGCGGTGTGCAAGGCTGGCAGGGCCGCGGGGACGTAGTCTTCGCCGATGGAGCCGTCAAATGCCGTGCGCCGGACCCTGGTGGCGAGTGCATGGTCATCCAGTCGGTCACGCTGAACCAGGCCGAGCCCAACGCCCTGATCGCCCGAGCCTCGAGCAAGGCCGAGGGTGTCACGGGCACCCAGGATGTCGACTACTCACTCTACGTCGACCTGACGTACGCGGATGGCGATCACCTGTGGAGTCAGGCAGCTCCCTTCGACGTGGGCACCCACGACTGGCAGACCCGCGAGGTGCGCATCGAACCCGCGAAGCCGGTCCAGTCCGCGACGGTGCACTTGCTGCTGCGCCGCGAGCATGCGGGCACGGCCTGGTTCGATGACGTGTTCCTCGGCGAGGCCGACTCCATGGCGAATCGGGTCGTGAACGGCGGCTTTGACGAAGGGCAGCCGGTCGCCGCGGTGCTGGATGGGACCTACATTGACTCATTCGAGGGCTGGGGCACGCGCCCCAACTACCGCCGAGAGCACTTCGCCACGGTCCGTGTGCCGCTGACATTCGACACGAGTAGCCTGCAGCCCGTGATTCTGACCTACTTCTCGACCTATGAGTTCGCTGCCGAGCTCCGCAAGCGCATGAGCGCTCAGGGCAAGCTGGTCATGGCCAACGCCACGCCGTGGACTTTCCCCTGGGCCGGCCACCTGCTCGATGTGTTGGGAACCGAGACCAACTGGGCGCCGGAAGGCAAGTACCAGCCCGAATCCGACGCCGTCTTCAACTACCGCCGGGCCGTGTGCTATCAGAAGCCCTACCTGCTGCTGCAGAACACCGTCTACGACACCTTCACACCGGAGATGATCGAGCGGTACTTCAAGCGGTCGATCTTCTACGCATGTTTCCCGGGTTTCTTCAGCCACAACGCCGCCGATGCGCCCTACTGGCAGAACCCCGTGCTCTACAACCGCGACCGGCCGCTGTTCCTCAAGTACATCCCCCTGTGCAAGCAGATCAGCGCGGCGGGTTGGGAGCCGATCACCCATGCACGGACCCATGATGAGTCGGTGTGGATCGAGCGGTACGGCTATGCCGACCAGGGTAACCTACACTTCACGGTGTTCAACGCCGCCACCGCCGAACGACAGGTCACTGTGACACTCGACCTCGAGGCTCTGGGGTTGGCCGAGGCCCCAGCCACCGTGCGTGAGCTGGTGCGCGGCGAGGACCTGCAGATGACGCCCGCTGGCGAGGTGCGGCTATCACTCGGCTCCGAGGACCTGGCGATCCTGAGGCCCGGGGGATAGCGGGCGGCAGAGGCGGAAACCGGTGACAGTCACCCATTTCTAGCATTCAAGAAATACGTGACTGTCGCGAATGGCACGCACTTGGGGTCGGCACCCACGCACACCCAACCGTAGGCGAGGCTTCAGCCTCGCGCGAAGTGGCTCTACAGGCCATTGTGAGCCGAGGCCAAAGCCCCGGCTACAGAGGTGATGCGACATACGCCTCTGGCATTGGGCTTAAGTGCGCACCATTCGTGGCTGTCACCGTTTTCCGCCCGGATGGCGACGCTTGCGCCGGACGGACGCCCCAGCGCCCCGCATCGCTTGCCTTCCCGCCGTCCTTGGTTCATGATGCGAGACACGTTGCGAGGACAGGTGCCCCTGGTATGCGCGAACGCACGCTCTCGCCCCAGTCGCGACCCGAAGACGAAGGCTTCACCAGCTTGCTGAGACCGGGCTCGATCGAGGACTTTCTCGGCCAGTCCCAGGTCATCAGCAACCTGAAGATTGCGCTGGCCGCCGCCCGAGGCCGGGGCGAGGGGCTCGAGCACATTCTCCTGTCCGGGCCACCCGGGCTCGGGAAGACCAGTCTGGCCCATATCGTGGCCCACGAGATGAACTCGCGTCTCGTGGCTTCCTCGGGGCCGTCCATCGAGCGGCCGGGCGACTTGGTGGGAATCCTGACCAACCTTCAGGCCGGAGACGTGCTCTTCATCGACGAGATCCACCGCATGGCTCGCGTGGTCGAGGAGAAGCTCTACTCGGCCATGGAGGACTTTCGCATCGACATCGTCATCGACAAGGGGCCCTACGCGAAGACCATCGAGATGCCGCTCAAGCCGTTCACGCTGGTCGGGGCGACAACGCGAACCGGCCTGCTGACCGCGCCGCTGCGCGACCGGTTCGGCATTCACTACCACCTGTCGTTCTACACCGACGATGAGCTCGAGCACATCGTGCGTCGGTCGGCGCAGATCCTCGGTGTCCCGATCGAAGGGGATGGCGCCAGGGAGATCGCCCGGCGCAGCCGCGGAACGGCACGCATCGCGAACCGGCTCCTGCGCCGCGTGCGCGACTTCGCCGATGTCATGGGCGATGGCACCGTTACGTGCGAGGTCGCCAAGGCGGCACTGCTGCAGCAAGGGGTCGACGAGCAGGGGCTCGACGAACTGGATCGCCGCTTCCTCCGCACCATCATCGACTTCTACAAGGGGGGGCCGGTGGGCATCGAGGCCATCGCCGCCCATCTGAGCGAGGAGCCGGACACGCTCATCGATGTGGTCGAGCCCTATCTGCTCAAGATCGGGTTCGTAACTCGCACCCCCAATGGCCGTTGTGCCTCCGATAGAGCCTATGCGCACCTCAAGTGTGCCTTCACGGGCCAGGGGGAGCAGGCGTCCCTCTTTTGACGGCTTCACGAGACGATAGCACCCGAACCCACCTGACACTGGCGCTCTTGGCCGCGCTGCACGCGTTCAGCCACGGGTTCTCTGCCGTACTGCCCCCGCTGTACCTCGTGATGCAGCGCGACTTCGGGTTCGGTACCCTCAGTCCCATCGCGCTGATGGGTACGGTTCAGGCCGCGGGCTACGGGTTGGCGAACCTTCCCGCCGGCTTCCTGGCCGACCGATTCAGCCGGCGGAAGCTGCTGGGCGGGGCCCTGGCGCTGAACACGCTGATCTTCCTCGCACTGGCGCTCACCCGCTCCTATGGGTTGGCGCTGGTGCTCATCGGTGCCGCAGGGCTCGTGGCGGGGACCTACCACCCGCCCGCGAACGCCCTGGCCGCGGGCCTCATGCCAACACGGCCCGGTCGGGCGCTGGGAATCATCGGCGTCGGCTCCGCCGTGGGCTTCTCGGTGGGTCCCACCGTGGGTGGTGCATTGGGCCAGGCCATTGGCTGGCGAGGCATGTGCGCGGTGGTTGCCCTGCTCGGATTGGTGGTTGCTACTATCTTCCTCCGCGTTGCCCACGAGCCCGATGGACCACAGCGGCTTGGGTCTCCTGCCGCCCGGCGCGTGGCGCCCGGCGCGAAGCCTCTCGGCATCGGCTGGCCCGCGTTGGGCGTCCTCGTGCTCGCGGGCGTGCTGTTCAGCTTGCGCGACTTCGCCTCGTGGGGGATCTGGATCCTCACGCCGCTCTACCTGCAGCAGGCCTTCGAGTTCTCGGTGGCACGATCGGGCTTCTACCTCGGCCTGAACTGCCTGCCGGGCATCGTCTCAACGCCGCTGCTGGGTGCACGATCCGACGGTCCACGCCGCTGGCGATGGCTGCTCGGCACACTGGTGGGCGCGGCGGCTGCCCAGTCGTTGGTTCCCCGGGTACCGGGAAGCCTGTGCTTCGTGCCCCTCATCGTGGCCGGCTTCTTCTCGACGGCCAGCTTCACGATATCCGATGCGGCCCTGGCGGAGATCTTCCCACCGAGGGTGCGCGGCCGAGTCTTCGGGCTGTTCATCACCTTGTGTCTCGGGCTCTCATCCTCGGCCCAGTGGGCCGTGGGGCACTGGGTCGACCGCTCGTCG
>JAKPQA010000010.1 GCA_029547025.1 Armatimonadota bacterium | reverse complement strand
GCTCTCCCCGGACAGATCCCCATGCCATCGGTGACGCAGCTCGGGGGCAACCCCATGGCGGCGCTCAGCCAGTCGGGGGCTGCCGGGCGGCCTGCCAGGCCCAAGCCGGTGGCGCTCGCCCCCGCCGGAGTCAGCCTCGGGATGAACCTCCCCCAGGTGGCGCCGGAGGCCGTGAAGTCGGCCCAGATGAAGTACCTCGGCTCCCACCAGCTCCCTCCGGCGTTCGCTCCCAAGGCCGCCGGGATCATGGAGCGCCGCCGCCACCAGGCGATCGCCCGTGGCTGGCAGCAGAACACCAACGCACCACATCTCCGGAGGGTCTGACATGGCCAAGCAGAAGCGCAGTACTGATGTCCCCGAGGGCCGTGCCATGCAGATGGGGGATTTCGACGCCACGGGCCAGCGCATCATCAAGGGCAAGATGAAGCAGGCGGGTCGGGCCAAAGATGCTCTCGCTGGCCGTATCGAACAGCTCGACGCCGCAGCGGCTGCTTCCGACAGTGACTCTGCCCGTAAGGCCGGGCGCCAGGCCAACAACCTGCGGGAACTGCAACCGCACGTCAAGAACGTGAATGTCACCCTCCAGACGGCAGCTGACCGCCGTGTGGGGCATTTCGTCGCAGGCATCCAGCGCTCCGCTGAAGAGGGTGTGGCCAGCGGCAGTGGGTGGTACTTCGACCACCATGCTGACATCGCCGCCAGTGCCGCCGAGCACGGTTTCCCCACCCGGCAGGCCATCACCGGCTCTGCCGTGATGAGTCCGCTCAATTCTCCGGACAACGAGAAGGCGGCTATTGACGCCACCATGCGCCACGTGAACGGAGAGCGTGGTGAGGATGTGGACCGGGGGCTCCGGCGATCCGGCCCCGACCGCAACGGTAGGCGGGCTATGGCCCATATGTCAGCCGACAACCCGTCCAGCCCCATCAAGCCACTCACGGAGCCGAAGGTCCACTCGTATGAGGCCGCCATCCAGAATGCGGTCCCCGGATCCGACGTGCATCGTGAGTACTCCGACCGCATGCACCACATCACCCGAACCCTCACCGGGCACGAGATGATGGGCCAAATTCGGCTCGATCTGAACGGGATGGCTGACTCCACCGAGGGCATTCTCAACCCGCGGGGCAACACAGCTGAGGACTCGTGGATGCACAGTATCACCATGGGTCAGGATTTCGCTACCTCGGTCGGCCGGGGGGGCCGCACCAACCTGGGAAAGACCATCGGCTCTGACAAGATGACCATGGAGATCGGGAAGAAGGACGAGCAGGGAGTCTCTGCCCACCCCAGCGGTGCGGTCAAGCCCACGACCATGGTTCACGCCTTCAACAACGATGCAACCATCCGGGCTGCCGAGAGGGTCGGCCTGGCTACCGGAAGTGTGGATTCTTCAGGCAACTCGAACATGCCCTCCGTGGGGATGCAGGAAGTCGCTTGGACCGAAGCCCGGCGTGTTGCGGGCAAGGACCCGGAGTACACCCCCAGGTCCCGCACAGCTTCTACCAGCCAGGGCTCCGCTGCCCAAAGCATCAGCCGAGCCCAGATCGAGGGCCAGCAGTCCCTGGAGTTCTGACATGTCCATGGACCAGCCGACGCTGCCTGGCATGGGCCACCTGGCCACGCAGTTCTCCCCGGTGAATCCCGCAGGCGCACCGTCTGCTCGTGCTCGCCTCTCACGGGCGGCCTCCACGAGGGTCTCCTACGAGCAGCGGAGCGAGGACGGCAACATCTCGCTGGAGCGTATGGCCGACGGCTCGTGGAAGACCGGCGACTACGACGAGGCGGACATCGAAGATATTGGGTATCACCCTCGAACGGGCCTCCCGGCTGCCGGAGAGATGCGCACCTCAGAGGTGACCGACGGGCGCATTGGGAACGTCTGGGGGCCGCACGCAGGCATCCCCCAAGAGGCCAGTTATTGGGGCTCCACACGTAGTGCCCGCAACAAGGGTGACCTCGTGGAGATCCCGATCCAGAGCAGCAATGAAGACTACCCGGCGATCAACACCGTGCAAGAGCGTGTCTCGGCCCAGCGTGTCAACTCCCTCATGGGCGACCGCTCGCTGGGCTCCACACCTCGCATTCCCCGGCAGCTCGGTCGAGACGTGCCGGTGGTCTGGCAGGAGTTCCCCGACCAGGCCCAGCATGGCCTTGCCGAGCTGCACCCACCGACGCTCATCGACGGCAACCACCGCATGACCGCCGACGTGCTCAGCGGCCAGCTCTTCGCCCAGGTTCGGCAGATCACGCCACAGAATCTGGACAAGGTGGCGGCCCAGAGCGCCAAGGTGAAGTACGCCGAGCAGGACGCCCAGGAGAACGAGCACCGGAACCCCTACGCCAAGTGGGACATGCAAGCCCGGGCCATTGGTACCGAGAATGCTTGGGACTACTACGGCTCTCGCAAGCCCGACTATGAGATGGACTAGGGTGACGCACCATGTCGGACGAGAACGATATCCATATCCTCGAACGTGCTGTAGCGTATCTTCGTACGTCCATGTCCAGTGACTCAGCGTCGGCGTCTGATGTCGTAGTGGGAGAGGGGGTGTAGGACTCCATCATGTCAGTTGCGTTCTATCCAGGATCTGCCCGAGCGGTAGGTTCGGATCTTTCGATTTCTGTCAGTCCTCTTGGCCTAGTTGAACTTGCCGACGAGGAGTTCGAGGTGCATTCCCCTCGGCTCAATCGTTACGCAAGGAACTGGGCCTTTATAGGTTCTACCTGGGACACCATTGGGCTCACCGAGTCCCGATGGGCGATGCCCAGCTGACCTTCAATTGGGTCCGGGCCTTCGCCGACTACCTCATCAGCTTCAACTTCGGCAAGGGTGTCCATCACCACTCGCCGGAGGCGTCGTCGGCGATCATCCCCTACCTGCTCCGGCGGGTATGGCAGGAGGACAACGACCAGGCCACGTTGCTCCACGAGATCGGCCAGTACGGCACCGTCTCGGGCGACATCTTCGTGAAGGTCGCCTGGGAGCCGCCGTACCAGGACTCGGTGGGTGTCATCCACCCGCCCAAGATCCGAATCCTGCCGATCAACCCGGCCTACTGCTTCCCGACGTTCCACCCCCACGACCGCACCCGCCTGGTCGAGTTCAAGCTGAAGTACAAGTTCTGGGGCCAGGCCGCCGACGGCGCCCGCACGATGCACACCTACGTCGAGGTGATCACCGACGAGATCATCAGGGAGTACGTCGATGACGAGCTGATTGACGAGCGGGCCAACCCCCTCGGCCTGATCCCCGTCGCCTTCTGCCCGAACCAGCGGGTGGCCAGCTCCCCGTGGGGCACCTCCGACATCGAGGACCTCATCTCCCTCAACCGGGAGTACAACGAGAAGGCCACTGAGATCAGTGACATCCTCAACTACCACTCCGCTCCGGTCACCGTCATCACGGGCGCCAAGGCGCAGAACCTGGAGAAGGGTCCCCGCAAGGTCTGGTCGATCCCGAACGCCGGAGCCAAGGTCACCAACCTCCAGCTGGAGAACAACCTCGCTGCTCCGCTCGGGTTCCTGGAGTTGCTGAAGCAGGCCATGCACGAGATGACCGGCGTTCCCTCGGGTGCGCTCGGCCAGGCCCAGCCCATCACCAACACCTCCGGGGCCGCCCTGTCGATGGTGTACCTCTCCATGATCCAGAAGCGGCAGCTCAAGCTGGTGACCTACACCAAGCTGCTGAAGGACGTGAACGCCCTCATCATCCGGTACGCCGCCGTGTACGAGCCCGAGTGGCTCCAGTACAACCCGATGATCTCGGCCATCCAGCTTGGCCCCGACCAGTACCCGGTGCTCAGCCCCGAAGACCCGATGACGTACCAGACCAGCGTCGAGTGGATCGACCCGCTGCCGATGGACAAGTTGCTCATCCTCAACGAGCAGCAGGCACTCATGGCGGTCGGGCTCCAGAGCAAGGTCGGCGGCATGCGTGCGCTCGGCGAGAAGTTCCCCGATCAGAAGCTCCAGGAGGTCTACGAGGAGCAGATCGAGGAAGTGAAGCGGGCCGCTGCCCTCCAGCTCATCCAGGCAGGCGCCAACCAGTTCATCATGCAGGCCACGGGTATGACACCCGACGGGCAGCCGCTGGTGATCCCGGGAATGGACGGGCCGCCGGACGCCAACGGCAACCCCACCGGCATGGTTCCCTCGGTGGACCCGGTGCTTGCTCAGGAGATCATGCAGATCGCCTTCCAGCCATCGCCGCCGGAACGAGCCGACTTCAACGAGAATCCTGGAGAGTAGGGTCTCCCTGGATTTCTCCAGGAGCCTGTTCCATATGGCCTATCGGGTCTGCTATACATACCAGAGCAGATACCCATATCAGGTCACGTAGAAGGACACACTTACATGAGCTTCACCCAGAACCCCGCTGTGCAGTACGCCATCGACCCCGTGACGGGTCAGCCCGTTGCTGTGCAGGCGCCGCCCGTTCCGCAGCAGACCGTTCCGGTCCAGGCACTTCCCCAGGTCGGCGAGTTCGGCCCCGGTGTGACTCCCCCGCAGCCCCGCTTCGTGGGTGACGTTCAGCCGGTCGTCGGCCAGCAGCTCCCCCCGGTGCAGCTCGTCCAGGCGCCGGGTCAGGCCCCGCAGGTTCTCCCGATCGAGGTCGTGCAGCAGATGCTCGGCCAGGCTCGTACCGAGGAGAAGGACAAGCTCTACGACCGCATCACGCAGGCCGAGGCCACCCTGGCCACGTTCGAGCAGGAGCGTCAGGCCCGCCTCGCCGCCGAGAAGGCCGCCGAGGACGCCGAGCGTGAGCGCCAGCGCCTCGAAGAGGAGCGTGGCCTCGACGCCACCCAGCTCATCGAGCGTGTGCGCCAGGAGAGCGCCGCCAAGGTGCAGGAGCTGGAGAACAAGATCGCCGTCGGTGAGGCCATCCGCCTCAAGGAGCAGGAGGTCGCCCAGCTCGATGGGTACCGTGACCGCCTGCTCATCGAGATGGGTGAGCACGTCATGCCCGAGCTGCGTGACTTCATCACCGGCAACACCAAGGAAGAGATCGACGCATCCTTCCAGGAGATGATCAACCGGACGGCCGCCATCGTCGGCGGCTTCCAGTCCGTGATGGGCGCTCAGCCCGTCCCGGGCGTACCACAGATCGCCTCGGCGGTGCCCCAGCAGGTACCGTTGAGCGAGATGAGGGGGGTGTCGTCCAGCGGCGCCTTCCCCGTCGGGCCATTGGAGCAAGGACCCGCCACTCAGACCCTCGACCCCGGAACCATCCGGAACATGTCGATGGAAGAGTTCCGGGCCAATCGGGATCGCCTGCACGCCGCCGCCACTCAGCAGTTCTACTCGGGCGGCCAGTAGTCCGTAGGACTGCACCAATCCCCAATTCCAGTCCTTAGGAGGGACATCCCATGGCATTCCAGCTCCCCAACGGTGGCGGCATCACCGGCACCAACCGTCTCGCCACCGGCGTCACGGGTTCGGCCTACGGGCTCATGAACCCGGCGACCGGCGCAACCGGCAACGTCACCGGCTACGGCCAGTCGGCGGTCTCCGGTTCGACGGCCCTCACCCCGGCGATCCAGACCATCTGGTCGAAGGAGATCCTCTTCCAGGCCATGCCCGTGCTGCGCTTCGAGCAGTTCGCCGTGAAGAAGACCGAGCTGGGTGTCATGCCCGGCCTCACGGTCAACTTCATGCGCTACAACAACCTGCCGATCCCCTCGGGTCCGCTGGTCGAGGGCATCCGCATGCAGACGCTCGCCATCACGGCGCAGCAGTACCGCATCACCGTGGCCGAGCAGGGCCAGGGCATCGCCATGTCGGAGCTGCTCCTCAACGCCTCGTTCGATGACGTGCTGGCCAGCTCCAGCCGCCTCCTCGGGCGCTCGATGGCGACCTACATGGACCTGGAGGCTCGCAGCACCATCCAGTCGGCGTCGTCCGTCGTGTACGGCTACGAAGAGCCCGCCAGCATCACCACGGGTCGGGGCATCTACAACCCCGGCATCCAGGGCGATGCGACGACCATCGTTGCCGCCAACCGGGCGTTCAAGTTCACCCCGGCGGCGGTGAAGGATGCCACGTACACCCTGGCGAGCAAGAACATCCCCCGCCTGGGCGACACGTACATCTGCTTCATCCACCCGGCGCAGAGCCGCCAGATCCGGGACACCCCGGAGTTCATCGAGGTCACGAAGTACGCCGCACCCGGCAACTTCATGCTCGGTGAGATCGGCCGTCTCTACGACACGGTGTTCATCGAGACCACCCAGATCGGTCACCCGCTGCGTGGTTCGGGCGAGCCCAACACGATCCTCACGAACCTCTCGGCGTACTACAACGAGACCTACTCGGGTGGCGGCGCCCTCGACTGGCGTCCCGGCGACGCCTCGACCGGCGGCATCGGCTCGGCGAACCCCTACGAGGGTCCGCTCACCATCCAGGGTTCGGCTGCGGCCGACGTTGCCATGGACGCCGGGTACGCCCCGACGGCCGTGCAGCAGCCCGGGTGGGACCAGGCGTGGGTGGGTGACTATCCCTCCGTCTCGGCCGGTACGTCGGACAACGTGCTCGAAGCTCTCATGCTCGGGGACAACTCGTTCGGCCACGCCATCAGCCTCCCGGTGGAGCTGCGTGACGGTGGTGTCCTCGACTTCGGTCGTGAGCACGCCCTGGCCTGGTACGCCATCTGGGGCTTCGGCCTCATCACCGACTCGGCGGTCGTCAAGATCCGCACCAACTGAGTCGGTTCTCTTCGGAGACTGCTGCTACTGGCACGGGGAGGGGCTTCGGCCTCTCCCCTTCGCCAGTGAGACACTCATTCCCATATCCGTTTGGAGCAACTACCTCATGCCCGCAGCAAAGACCACCAAGGCCCCGCCCACCGCCGAAGTCACGACCGAGGCTCCCGCAGCCCCGGCGCAGACCGCCGCCCCTCTTCCCACGGGTGAGGTGACCCCGCAGGCCGCTCCGGCAGCCGTGATGGCCGCCGAGATCGCCCAGGTCCAGGAGCCCGCCGCCATGCCGCCCCAGGAGCCCGCCCCCATGGCGCAGGCTCCGGCGCCGCAGGCCCCGTACGTGCCGCAGCAGTCGGCGCAGTACGCTCCGCAGGCCGGTGCCAGCCAGCAGTACAGCGAAGGGCCGACCCTGAACAACGGCTCCTTCCCGCAGCCGCAGGTCGCACCTCCGGCCCAGGTCGGCAACCCGAACGAGCCCCAGCCCCAGAGCGCCAATGGCAGCGTGGCGGAGAACATGGGCTTCGTGACCCGTGAGATCACTGTGGACTCCGTGACGCCGACGGCCATCCCCGTCGGTGCCCGCACCACGGACATCCGGGTGAACGAGGACATCGAGAACATGTCCATCACGTCCGGCGGGCGCCCGCCCCGCATCTACTCGTTCCAGCGGGGCCACATGTACCGTGTCCCACTCGATGTTGCTGCGGAGCTTGACTCCATCGGCAAGCTCTGGCACTGATCCAAGGAGGATCTCCATCATGTCCCTCATCCCCGTCGTACAGGTCCTCGATGGGGCGCCCACGCTGACCCCCACCGGGGGCTCGGCACAGGTCGCCACGGCCACCGTCTCCAAGGCGTTCGCCTGGACGGGCTCCAACCCCGAAGGTGGCACCACGGCCTACTCCATCAATTGGGGCGACGGCGGGGCTGTCTCGACTGGCAACTTCACGGGTACCGCCACCCTGTCGCTGTCGGTCAACCACACCTATGCGACGACGGGGGCCAAGACGCTCGTGCTGACCGCAACCGACGCCCAGGGCTCGGTCACGACCAGCACGGTCACCGTCACGGTCTCCTAGTCCCCAACGACTTGAAGGAGTCACCATCATGAGCAAGCGAACCACCGAAGAGACCCGCACCGATGTCGCAGGCAACGACGTGAAGCTCGACGCCTCCCTGGAGCCCACCGCCGACGAGAAGGTCCAGGGCGCCGAGGTTGCGCAGGAGCAGAGCCTGCTCTTTCAGGTACTCCGGGACACCGACACCATGGCTCGGCTGACTGACGCCGGGTTCTCCCCCGACGAGGTGCTCGGCATGAACGAGGAAGCTCTGCGCAAGTTCCAGCGCACTGACCTCGTGGACGGCCGCATCCCCGAGGCAACGCCGCTCCCAGGCACCGCCCCGATCGAGATGACGGCGCCGAACCCGACCCAGGACCGTGACGGCAACCAGCCGCCGCAGGAGGTCGTGGATCAGGCCAACAGCAGCTTCGAGGCCCAGCTCGCCAAGGAGCAGGCCGCTGCCGACGCCGAAGACGAGAAGGCCCAGGCGGAAGAGCCCGCCACCTCGGATCAGTAGTCGCCCGGCGCCCTGGCGCCAGGTATGCTGATACCCGATATCAGCCAGATAGCGAAAGGGCGTCGAGATGGCCAACCGGCCGGGGTTCCTCATCAAGAACGCAGGGGAGACCGCCGGTAACTACGGCATCTCGGCGCCCGATGCTGTTGACTTCCTCCTGCTGGGCTCGTCCCGGTACGGGGTCGTCGCTGGGTGTGACATCGAGATCCCCGTAGGGAGCGCCGCAACGGCCACTGTCTACGGAGGTAGCGAAGGGAACGTCCTCCTCGTCAAGGGAGAGTTGCACTTCGCCGCTAACCAAGTGGTCTCGCTCTTCACGGGGTCCTCAGCCAGGGATCGGTTCGATCTCCTGGTCTACGACGGCATCAACCGGGATTTCCGGGTGCTCCAGGGGCCTGTCTCCTCGAACCCGGTCTTCCCCGATGTCGGCGAGAACATGGTCGTCCTGCTGTCGATGCTGGTCCCCGCCGGGGCCACGAGCATCAACCGGGACTACACCACCGACAAGCGTGTCATGCTACCCGCCTCGTTCCAGGGTTCGGTATCGAGCGCCCACACGCTGCTGGCCAACCGCTACTCGGGGGGCACCATCTTCGAGATCCGGGGCAATGGTGAAATGCGCTGGGGCGACGTGATGTTGGCCCGCTCAGGCGTCCAGACTCTCCAGGTGGACGGCTACCTCACAGTCACCCAGGCCATGACGCTGCCGGGCCTCAAGGTGAACGGCGACATCACGGCGACGGGGCTCATCACGGGCTCCAACCTTCGACGTGGCCCCAATACGCCGTCCAGCGACGAGGGCAACATCGGCGACATCTACGTGCGGGAGTCCGACGGCGCCATCTTCAGCAAGCGCAGCTACAGGTGGGTCGAGTACTACGCCGACGAGTACCCGCCCGGCACCATGATCAGCTCGATCCTGGCCCCTGGGGACGAATTCCTGGGCAACTCGTGGCTTCCGATGGACGGGGGCACCTACGCCCGCTCGGCCGTCGGCCGCCTCTGGGACGTGCCCGCAGCGGCCTCGTGGCGCAACGTCGGCGCCAGCACCATGACGATCCCCAACATGGCCGACCGCCTGCCCCTCATGGGCGTGGGCGCCGTCGGGGCCGTCGGGGGCTCGATGGACCGTGCGCTCACGCAGGCCCAGCTCCCGTCGCACACGCACTTCGGCGCCAGCTCGACGGGCTCCGGCGGCGAGCACACCCACGTGGCGTCGCTCACGGCCGCAGGCAGCCACGGTCACAACGTCTCCGGCGGTGGCCACGGCCACACGGTGGTGGATCCGGGTCACGAGCATGTGCCGCAGGCGTACGGCACCAACTTCATCACGGGCATCTTCGACAACACGAAGCCCAACGTCTACCCCGACCTCGGCCCCAACGTGCCGCTGAGCTTCCGTGTCGTGCCCCAGCAGTACACGGACAAGCGGACCACCGGCATCTCGGTGTCCGGCGGCGACCACGGCCACGCTGTCGATCCCGCTGGCGAGCACGTCCATCAGGTCGTGTTCCAGTCGTCCGGCGGCCACACGCACAACTTCCCCGCCGAGAGCCCCGTCGGCAGCAGCCAGCCCGTCAGCGTGCGCCCGGCCTACCTGGGCGTCAACGTCTTCATCAAGATCTGACCATGGCTGCTGGACCCGTAGGATTCCGTGGGGGCAGTGACTCCATCTCATCCATCCAAGGTGGCGCCGAGACCACCCTGGGTGGCGGTGAGGTGCGCCCGTTCTCGCCCGGCTACGACCCGGCGGTGGACCCCGGCCAGGGCCTCTGGGTAGACCCCAACGCCACCCCGCCGGTCAGCGATGAGGCGTTCGGCCTCGACGGCGCCTGCGGGCAGCAGGTCGGTGGCGTCGGGGTGTCCGGCCCCATCACGATGGCGCAGGTCACGGGCCTCATCGCTGC
>JAKPQA010000009.1 GCA_029547025.1 Armatimonadota bacterium | reverse complement strand
GTGACCTCGTCGATCGGCTTGGACGAGAAGCGCTCGGTGTCGAGCGGGTAGACGACCTCACAGAGCCCATTGTCAACGGTGAGGAGCTGCGTGTAGCTGATCTGGATGCGCTTGTCACCGCTCGGAGGGATCGGGAACACCCGAGCCCGGAAGGTGGTCCGGTCGACGTACTCGAGCAGCGCCGGGTCCTTGCGCTTCCGGACGATGCCCTCGTAGATACTGCGGGCCTCGTCTCTCGACAGCAGCCGGCCCTCAGTGGGCTTGCCGTCGACATCCATCGAGAACTTCGTGATCGTGGCGCCCGGCGGAGCGGGGAACAGGTAGATGCCCTCGAGCTCGGCACGGGTCTCGTTGTGGAAGACCTGGTCCACGCTGCAGTTGAGCACTTGGCCGGTGATCTCCAGGTGTACCCGGTGGTAACGGATGCTGAAGTGAGCTGGCGGCGTGGCGTCCGGAGCCGGGCGTACGTGGGAGGGTACCAGTATGCCATCGGCCAGAGCCGGGACGGACAACAGCGTCGTCAGGAATGCCATGGTCATCAGCCAGGGACCTGAGCGCATGGGGAGACCCTCCTCGGTGTGCCGGGTGCGGTGCCGGATTAGACCGGGCGACGGGGCCGAGTGTTCCCGGCGTTCATGCCGCGAATTCTCTGGGAATTTCACCAACAATATCGCCGTTGAATGCAGTGTCCGGCCCAGACCCGGGCGGTCGGGCATATGGCTCCAACCCGGAGGCGATGAGTCGTGTCGACAGAGCACGATGCGCAGCAGAGCCAGACCGAACCCTCATCCGCAGCCATTGCGGCTTCCCCAGAGCAGAGTCGGCTTCACCGGTTTCTGCTCATCGTGTTCCTTCTGGCCGTCTCGGTGGCGGCATCGGCGTCGTTCCTGCACTCGTACCAGGCCGAAGCCGGTAAAGAGGCGGCACTCAGAGCGCCGGCCGGTATAGGCGCCAAGTCGTGTGGCGAACCCAGCCAGGGGTGCGGCGCGAGCCGGCACCCCGGGGCCGCGAATGGTGCGGGCAAGAGCTGCGGCGCCGGTCCTCAGGCCATCGGTGCCACGGCTCGCGAATGGTCGAGGGACTATGGCCCTACGACGGCCCCGACCACACTGGCCTACCTGGTTGACCCGACCCAGGCCACTGACGAAGACCGCTCCGTGGCGGAGAGCCTCTCCCGACTGGCCGAGGGCTATGCGGGCAAGCTCCGCGTGGTGATACGGCCGTATGGACACCCGGATGCACGAGCCTATGGCGGAGAGCATCCTGCGGTGCTGATCTCGGAGCGTGACTCCGCCAGGAAGCCGGGCACGCTGAACTCCGACGCCGCGCCCGCACTCCGTCGAGACGACTCCTCGTGTGCGGCAGCGGCGCCCAGATCCTGCTCGGCAAGAGAAGAGATGAAGCCAGGGGACCGGACCCGCCACGGCGAGGCGCGGTCGGTGAACGGGACGGATCCCGTCCGGCCAACTGCAGAGGCGTCGGGGTACCGGGTTCTGTTCGACACGAGCGCCGGGAGTGGGGGCTGGACAGTTGAACAGCTTCGCGACAAGGTGCGCGCCGCCATCGGGCCTCCGCCCACACCAAGCGGCTCAGCCCGGACCGGTGCCGGGGCGTAGTCCCACGTCGTGGCCGGACGACCTCGGGGCAGGGCTTCGGTGGTGCCAGTGCCTCCTCAACAAGCGCCTTGGATTGCGGCAGGCCAGTTGCCACCCGGGCCGATATGGCGGAGAATCGGCTGGAGAGGATTCCCGGCTTCGGCACCTAAAGCCGGTTCAGCAAGCCGAAACACTATGGAGGCGGCAGTCATGGATGCGCGTGGATATCGTGCTCAGATCGCGGCCGGAGAAGGCGAGCCCGAGCCTGCTGTGGAGGTGAAACGCGGCATCCCGTTGGCCACCGTCGGCGTGGGCATTCTGGCCCTGGCTGCCACCGCTGCCGCGGCCTTCTTCATCATGCGGTTCGTGTCGAGCGAGGGCCAGGCGGCCGCGGGCCAGGCATCGATCGGAGCCACAGGCTCGGCCACTCCCGGTGGTCTCGAAGCCCCGAGTGGCGAGTATGGGCCGGCCGATGCGCCGGTGCAGATCCTGGCCATTCCCGGCCACTGTGAGGGCCATCAGCAGATGGTCAAGAACCTCCAGGCGCTGAGCAAGGAGTACCCGAAGGAGTTGCACGTCATCATCGCCTCGATGGGCGGCCCGGAAGCGTCTGCCGAAGGCCGCAGCTGCGCCTCGTACCTGATGAAGGTCAGGGGGCGCGAAGAACCGGGAGCCACACCGGGCGGCTACACGCTGCTGGCCGAGAAGACGCCAGAGCAGGGATGGACCCCAGAGGGGCTGACTGAGCAGATCCGAGACACACTCAACTCCGTACGCAAGTCGAGTGGGGGTGGTGCGCCCGCTGCCGCCGAGGGTAGCGGCAAGGCCGAAGCGAGCAAGCCGACCCGCGGCTCCGAGACGCCCGAGACACGCCCTCAGTCGGCGGCCAACCCCCACGCTGGCAACTCGCACTAGTGTCATCGGAGGCCTCCGGTTCGGGCGGTGAGCGGCTTCAGCGCGGTGGCGCGGAGGCCGCTCCCTATGTATCGTGTGGCACCGAGTCGATGCCGGCAGCGGAGGCGGCACCCATGGATGCGCGTGGATACCGGGCTCAAGCTCAACCGGATGATCAGGCGGTGGAGCTCCCGACCGGGGCGAGCAAGGTTGTCCCGCTGAGGACGGCGCCCTTGGGCGCTCTGGCGGTGCTGGCCACAGCCGTGGCCATCCTTCTGGTGATGCAGCAAGACCTGGGTCGCTCCGGGAGGTCGGCCCAGGCGGCCGCATCGGAGACTCCTCGCCCGGAGAGCGACCTCGCCGGTCAGGAGGCCACCTATGGCCCCGCGAATGCCCCGGTACAAGTGATCGCCGTGCCGGGCACGTGTGAGGGCCACACTCAGATGGTGGCCAATCTCAAGGCGCTCAGCAAGGAGTACCCCGAGGACCTCTACGTCGACATCTTGCCCATGGGCCATGCCAAGGCCTTGGCGGAAGGCTGCAGCCACGCCTCATATCTGATGAAGATTGAGGGGCGCCTCGAACCCGATGCCACACCGGGCGGCTACACACTCCTGGCCGAGAAGGGCCCGGGCGTGAACTGGACACCAGAGTCCGTGACCGAGCAGATCCGCGAGGCCCTCGACGAAGTGCGGAAGGCCCGCAAGAGAGGCTCGTCCGGCGTCCCGAACACGAGCCCGCCTGCCGAGGCGAGCCGCGACCGCCCGGACGGCGCGAGCCACTCGGACTAGCCCACACGCATCTCGGCGGGGACACGGAGGCACTCGGGGCTCTCGGTCTGGCCGGGACCGTTGCGGCGCGAGGTCCGGCTCTACCGCACCCGCAGCGTCTGTCGCTCGTTCCGCACCTGGCCGAACATGTCGGTCACGCGGATATACAGCGAGTGGTCTCCGACAGGCAACCCGGTGGGCAGCCAGCTCTCCCACAGGTGCGTGCAGTTGTCGGGCCGTGGCAGTCGGTGGTAAGGCGCCTCGATCGACTTGTCGCGCTCGCGAAGCGCCACGTAGCTTGGATCCGGTTTGCTGACGCGCTCCAGCGCCGTCCACGGTCCGGTGGTGCCGATGCGCATCTCCACTTGTGTCCGCTCGGATCCCGCGAACACGTTCACACGGATCGGCGTCGAGCCCACATCCGCCCGGGCCACCTCGTCGGGCACCATCAGCCGGAACTGGTAGTCGGGAGAGCGGCGGAACACGCGGTACTCGATCGAGTAGTCCGCCCCATCGAAGGTCACCAGCGAGTATCCGTTGGGAGTGCCGTCGGCCATAGTCGCGTGCGGAATGCCCGCGTCGTCGGGCGCACCGCCCCACCAGCACCCGCAAGCTGTGCCGTTGACCACGTGGTGATGCGGCGCCTTCCCGTGCCAGCCATCGGCCTCGCCGAGGAACCGGTGTTCCATGGAGTGTGTATGGGCCGAGAACGATAGTGTGTGCGGCCGTCCCTCCAACAGGCGGAACAGCTCCTGGCGCTCCGCCATCTCATCGATCGGGATGTGCATCAGCAGCACAACGAGCTGCTCCTCGGGGACCAGCGCCAGGTCATTGCGGACGAAAGCGAGCTGCTCGTCCCCCAGACCGGACGTGTAGTGAGCATTGGTCTCCCCGGCCTTCGGGTGCCACATGATGTCGTCGAGCGCGATGAAGTGAACCGGGCCATAGTCGAACGAGGAGTAGCTCAGGCCGAACACGCGCTCGAAGGACTCGTCAGCATGCGCATCGCCATCGGCGTCGTAGTTCTCGTCATGGTTGCCAATGACGTAGTACCAGGGGAAGCCAGCATGGCCCATCACCTCAACCAGGGGCTCAGTCACCGAGAGGTTGTCGAACACGACGTCGCCGAGCACAACTCCGAAGGCCGGCCCGGCACCGGCGACGTCAGGGACAACGGCCGCCGCCGTGTAGCCCACCTCGCGAGCGTCGCGCGTCTGCGTGTCACCGAGCACGGCCACGGTGAAGCAATCGGGCTCCGGCGAGCGACCGAGCGGGAAGTCGACTGATGCGGGCAGTGCGCCGGTCGGCGCCACTCCGGGGAACTTTGACTTCGGGGAGCCCGCGGGCTTGTGCTGGTAATAGCCGCGCGGGATCCCGTTGGCGTCCACCGGCGTCCGGTAGCCGCGCGGCTTGATCACGAACAGTGTCGTGTCGTCGTCCACCGGAAGCCGCCAACGGCCCTCCGCGTCGGTGACCACGATGTCCCGCTGATTGGACACACGAACGCCGGGCAACCCGGCCTCCTCGGGATCCCTCTGGCCGTCGGCATCAGCATCCAGATACACTGTGCCAGAGGCCATGGCCGTCTCACCAGCGAGGACGGGGCCGATCCACGGCGACCCGGCCGCTGCGAAGAGGGCCGCCAGTACGCCAGGCAGCCATGGGCGTTGATGGAACGCTCGAGTACGCTTCGTGGGCATGATCGTGGTTCCCCTTTCCGTCGGGGCCCGCGGCGGGCCGACCCCACCGGGCTCCGGAGGGGCCCTTTCGCGCGGGCAGTCCAGTGTCCTGCCTGGGGGTGGGTGCCCCGGACCTCGAAGCCCGTTGCCCAGGTGAGAGAGGACTATCCGTATGTCGCGATCCGTACTATGGCTCGGAAGCGTCGTACTCGCTCTGCCCCTGCTGGGCGCGTCGTCGCCGACGCGCCCCTCACCGGCCGGACCGCCCACGTGCCTTCGTTGTGAGTACGAGGCGGCTCCCATGGGCCTCGATGACCCCTCGCCGCGGTTCTCTTGGCAGCTCGATGACTCACGGCGTGGCGCCCGGCAGACGGCCTACCGGATCCTCGTGGCCCCTTCGGTCCAGGATCTCCAGCGGGACCAGGGCACCTTGTGGGATACCGGCAAGCAGGACTCAGCCCGGTCCGTTTTCGTGGCCTACCGCGGCGCGCCGCTCCGGTCGAAGCAGCGGTGCTACTGGAAGGTCCGCGTGTGGGACCAGCATGGTCTGCCCACCGGGTGGTCCGAGCCCTCC
>JAKPQA010000005.1 GCA_029547025.1 Armatimonadota bacterium | reverse complement strand
CAATACAGGGGTGCCTCGAATGGCAGTCCGAGGGACTGCAGCCGCCCCCACTGGTGCGGGCCGCGGGAGCCGACTACCGGGAGCGCGAGGACGTGGTGGGGCAGTTCCTGGCTGAGTGCACAGAGCGTGACCCACAGGCCGGGGTGTCCGCCGCCGACCTCTACGTCAGCTATCGCGGCTGGTGCGATGCGAGCGGGCTGCGGCCCGTCGCGAAGCCCGTGTTCGGGCGGCGCCTGAGAGCCCATGGGCTCGCCAGTTCGCACCGCCGCAGTGGCGAGTACTGGGTCGGAGTGGCGCTCTCCGGTGAGGAGAGGCGTGAGGGATGTGAGGGATAAACGCCGTTTTGGCATTAGCCGCCCCCGCGCGCGCGCGGGGGAGCGCGCTGCGGAGGCCGCAGCCAATACCGCGTGTGCGCCGCCCCCGCGCGCGCGCGGGGGAGCGGATCCAGAGCGGCCTAGCGACGGGCGCGGCCCTGGCCGCCCCCGCGCGCGCGCGGGGGAGCGCTATCTGGTTTTGCCCTTTTGCCCTCACATCCCTCACACATCGTGGGAGGAGCAACCCCATGGACGGCCACACGTTCGCCGCGCGAAGCTGGCGCGGGCACCTGAACCGCCGGCACGCATCGCCTGACCAACGGCGCCGGAGCATCACTGATGGGCTGGCGGCCGAGGACGCCTTCGCCGCCCTGCTCGACGGGCTGGGCGTGCCCTACCGGCGTCCAGCCAAGCTCACGTATGCTCCGGACCGGGGGGACTTCATCATTCGCGGCCGCGTGTGGGACGTGAAGTCGACCACGATGCCAGGCCGTGCCGTCCTGTGCGCCGACCAAGCGGCGCACCTGGTGGCGTGGTACGTGCACTACCGCCTCGGCCCGGGGGAGCCCCAGTGCCTCGGGTGCATCCGGTGGCAGGATATGCTGCGCTACTCCGTGCGTGTGCCCCGTGGCGCAGTGATCCCCGGCCCCGGCGGCTTCCGGGCGAGCTACCGCCTCTACTGCCTCACCGACCTGACCCGCCTGCGCCCCGTCGAGGGCGTGCTGAGAGGAGCTGTTCCCGATGACCGTGGCGTACGCGATGCCTAGCCGCCCAGCGGCGGCTGAGGTGCGCTGCCCCCACTGCGGGCGCCTGATGGCCCGGCAACTGCGGGGGAGTGCGCACCTGTGTTGCTCCCGCTGCCGCGCCATGTTCGCCGTCGCGACCGACGCGGCGGGCACGGCCCACCTGCGGGAGACACGGCCACCACAGGTCGACCCACGCAAACCGTGGGAGCGAGACCGATGACCGCTCCCGGGCTCCCCGAGGGGGCCGTCATGCTGCAGGAGCGAGGGAGCGAAGCCCTGGTGCTGAGCCGCCGCGCGTACCGTGGGCGCGAGTTCTGCGACGTGCGCCGCTACTGGATGCCCGAGGACGCCCACGAGTGGCGGCCGACCCGGCGGGGTGTGACGATCCCGCTCGACCTGGTGGCCGACCTGGCGGAGCACCTGGGCGAGCTGTTCCCCGAGGAGCTGGGGACTGAGTAGCACGAGGCACCAGTGAGCGCCGGACTGAGCGCCGGAGCACTGGGCCCGCGAGTGAGGCAGTGGCGCGCGAACGTGCCAGTTTCACATGGCGAGCAGGAGGTGCCTGGCGATGGGCGACGCGGGAGCACGGACGCGGGGGGCGGAGTCCCTGGCGTGGGTTGAGAGCGCATGGCAGGACTGGCTGGCCGGCCGGCGGAGCTGGTCAGAGCTGGGGCGCAAATACGGCCACAACCGGCACACGGTGCGCGCCAGCGTGCTGCGGTACGCGGGGGCGAGGGCGGCGAGCTACACCAATGGCCCCGACCCGTTGGCTGAGTACATTGACGGGCTGACCGCCGACCTGGCTCGCGCCTTGGCGATTGCCGTGGACACGAACGCGAGCCCCCGGTGCCAGGTAACTGCCCTGAAGCTGGCGACGCAGATACGCGAGAAGCTGGCGGCGGCCCGGGGCGTGGTGACGCGGCGCGAGGGGCGCGAGCACTCGGGGCGCGTCGAGGTCGAGGCATGTCTGTCTGACCTGACTGACTCGGAGCTGCGCAAAATCGTGGCTGCGTGACGAGGAGGAAGCGCAACTGACTCCGGCGAAAATCAGGTGCGTTCGGGGCCTTGCCCCGACCCCCCCAAATGGGGCGCGAACGACGCTGTGGTGAGGCTTGGGAGCCGACGGCCCGACTCGAACGGGCGACACGCTGATTACAAATCAGCTGCTCTACCTACTGAGCTACGCCGGCGAAAGGGCGAGCACCGAAGCGCTCGCCCGCCACTCGAATCAGTCTACCACTTGGCCCGCATCAGGCACACCAGCAGACCATATCGGAAGGCTCAAAACGCCGCTTGATCTTCCGCTTGGCCCGCTGGAGCGCGTTATCGATCTGCTTGGATGTCATCCGCAACTCGTCCGCGATCTCGTGATACGAACGGCCATCCAGATACGCCCGCAAGGCCACCTGCTCGAGCTCACTCAGAGTCAGACGCATCCGAAGCCCGAGCTCGCGAGCCGCGGCCCGGTTCATCACGATCTGCTCAGGGTCCACCGCACCCGAGCGCAGTGCCAGATCGGCGGGTACCTGGAGCTCCGAGCCGCCGTTCTCGGATGGGTTATCTAAAGAAAGAGAAGTATTGAGTGCGCGATGCTTCTTGCGACTCGCCATCTTGGTGGCCGTGATGATCTGGCGAGTCACGCAAGTCTCCGCAAACGATCGGAACGCCGCCAGTTTGCCACTCTGGAAGTCACGAATGGCCTTGAACAGGCCGATCATGCCCTCCTGAACCACATCATCCCTCTCCGCACCGGCCAGGAAGAACGCCCGGGCTTTCCCTTCGACCAACCCCCGGTACTTCCGCAACAGATGCTCCGTTGCCGTGTCGCAGCCAGCCTTGGCCCTTGCCACCAGATCCTCATCGACCAGCCGGCCCACTCGGTTGTCTCCCGCGTGGGGTACTCCCATGGCCAACCCCCCCTCCACCTCGTTGACGCCCGCGCCAACAGTGCCGGCTCGCCAACTCACTCACACCCCACCGTGCTGAGTCGCGACGTCCACGCGGTGGCTAGACAGGCAACTACTGCACTCCAGCACCGCGTGCGGTCTGACTCATGTTCCGCTCTTCGATGCGGTGGAACGGCCTGACTACGGGGCTGTCGTCCTCTAGGTTCGACCACGGATCCGCTGGGCTGTTGCGTAGACTGACTCACTATCCAGTGTAGTCCTGCAGAGACCGGGCGTCAACGAGCGGCGAGCGACGAGCGCCAGGAGCCTGACGTCCGGAGCCCGAAGTCAGAAGCCAGTAGTCCGAAGCATGGTTCGGCATTCCCGTGAGCTGGAAAGGGAAGCCATGGCGAGTTCCGAGGGCACTCGAGCCACCATCGAGCACTTGTCGGAGGCGATTGGGCCGCGGCCGTGCGGGTCCGAAGGCGAGCACCGGGCTGCCGAGTGGGTGGCCAGCCGACTCCGCGACCTGGCCTTCGAGGTCACCCAGGAGACATTCCGCTGCGCCCCTGGCTTCGCCCTCACCTTCCTGCTCCTGACCCTCACCAGCTTCGCAGCCTTGGGTCTGATGGGGCGGTGCCCGGCGTGCGCGCTGGCCATGGCCCTCGCGGCCCTGATCGGGTTCGTGGCCGAGGGGCTAGGTCGGCCCGTCGTCAGCCGCCTGCTGCCGCAAACAGAGAGCCGGAACACGGTCGGCCGCCGAGCCGCAACCGCCCGGGCGGCGCGTGTGGTGGTTGTCACGGCACACATCGACTCGGCCTATGCGGGGCTAGTCTTTCGCCCGCGAGTGGTGCGGTGGTTCCGTGCCATCTTTGTCGGGCTCCTGGGCGCCATGATCTACACGCTGGTGCTCTGCGCGCTGCAGCTCCGGTGCACCGTGCCCGATTGGGTCACCCTCCCCGCGGCCGCGCATCTGTACTGGGTCGCGCTCTGCCTGACTCACCAGGTGATCTGGGCGAAGCCCGTTCCAGGCGCAGGTGACAACGCCTCGGGCGTCGCGGCACTGCTTGCGGTGGCCGAGGAACTGCCCCCTCTGGCGACGACCGAGGTGTGGCTCGTGGCCACAGGAGCCGAGGAGGCCGGGCTCTACGGGATGAGTCACCTGCTGTCCTCGCATGCGTTCGCCCGCGACCGTACGATGTTCGTCAACATCGACAACGTGGGCGCCGGGCCGCTGAGGCTCATCTCGCACGAGGGCATCCTGGTCCCCATGGCTGCCGACCCTGGGATCCTGGAAGCCGCGAAGAAGGCGATGGCGGCGCTCGGGTTGGAGTGCCGGGTTGAGGCCTACCGGACGCTCCCGGTCGAGAGCGCCGTCGCTCTGGCCAGCGGCTACCGGGCTCTGAGCATCATGGGCAGCCTCCAGCACTGGCACCAGGAGTGCGACGTGGCAGCCCGGGTCGATGCGTCTGTGGCGGCTCAGGCGGCGGGTGTGGTCACAGAGATGCTGGTGCGGTGGGACTCGGCGACGCCCGCCGTGGACTGAGGAGGGGCACCGCAGCCCTGCCCTTGCCGTCGAAGCGCGGCTCCCGGTCAGCCTGCGCCGGTCGGGTTCTGGAACCGCCGCCCGTGGGCGGCGGACGTCGCCCGGGCCCGACTCGTCACGGCCAAGGGAGGCGCGCGGTGCCCGAGGTCCGCGAGTTCGCAAGTGACGACGCCGGTTCCTCGCGTCTCTTCGGGTGCCCAGGGCGGGACTCGAACCCGCACGGCCGCATGGGCCAAAGGATTTTACACATATCCCCCGGTTTCCCGGGGGGGTGGACTATCTCTTCATCTCCGCGAACCAGGCGGCGAAGATGCCGGGCGCTCGAGTGGCGGTATTGCCGTCGCGGCCAACGCAGCCGCCCCAGGCTCAGCCATAGTCTCTGCACCTTCCCGGGGGTTTCCCCCCGGGCTTGGCTCAGGATCAGCATATCGGCACCCGGCGTCGCACCAGCCGACTTAGCCTTCCCTGAGTTCACCCGGTTTATTACCCCACTGTCACCAGCGGGGAGACCGCCATCCAGTCCCTTGTGTCTGCCGGTTCCACCACCTGGGCACACCCGGTCCAGTATAGCCTTGGGGCACGGCCCGGGGAACAGGCCGGCGCCGAGGAGGGACGCCCCCGTCGGGCATTGAACTGTTTCACGACACTCCCGATGCCGCCCAACCCGAGGGGACGCCGATGACGCCGGCCGCGCGAACAGAAGTGAAGGTCGGCGCCATGGTTATTGTGGCCGTGGCGCTGCTGTTTGGCGCGTTGCGGGCCATCAAGAACCACGGCCTGACCGCGGGCCACATGCCGGTGAGTATCATCTTCGGCGAGCTGACGGAGAGCCTGCCGCCGGGAAGCCCGGTGAAGCTCGCCGGTGTCACCGTCGGGCGGGTCGACACGATGGAGTTGGTCCTTCCCCAGGAAGTGACCGCGGTGCCGGCGGGTTTCGAGGACGCTGGGATAGTGGTGCGGCTGCGCTGCCGGATCCAGCGTGCCGCGCGTCTGCGGCAGGGCTACCAGGCCACCGTGCGGTCAGGCTTTCCACTCGGGCAGACGTTCGTCGACATCATGCCCACAAGGCAGTCGGGGCCCCTCCTGGATCCCGGCGGCACACTGGTTGGCTACGTGGCGCCGGGCATGATGGATATTGCCCCGATGACGGCGGAGGCCCTGCAGGAGATCCGGCGCGCTGCCGAGGGGATCGCCACGGCCACCCGCTCGATCGAGTCCGCGGCCACAGACGTGGGTACCGGCGCGCGGGCGATCGAGAAGACCATGTACCAGGGGAGTGCCGAGATCTCGAGGCTGGCCACGAGTGTGGCCGCCGCGGCGAACTCGGTTGCCGAGGTGACCCGCGGCCTCCGGCAGTTCACGACCGACGGGACACTCGCCGCCGACGCCAAGAAGGGTGTCTCCGCCTTGGCCAAGACCGGTGAGCATCTGACTCGCGTGGCCGAGACGCTTGACGACCTCCTGTCGAGCGAAGGCGGCAAGTCGCGAATGCAGACGGTGTTGGAGTCGGCCGAACGGACCGCCACGGAGCTCGAGCGCATCACGCGCGACGTCAGTGCCATCACGGGCGACACCGGCAACCGCGCCCACCTCAAGTCGATGCTCGAGGATGCGGCCAAGGCGTCCGCCAACCTGGCGGCCATGAGCGATGACGTTCGCCAGATGTTCGGGCGGGAAGGACTCAAGGACGAGGTGGCCCGCATCATGGCCTCGGTGGAATCGGCCTCGGCCAAACTGGATCGAGTCGCGGGTTCACTCGATGAGCTGACCAGCGACGACCGGCTGAAGGCCGACGTCAGGGCCACGGCCTCGGGATTGGCGAGCGCCGCCGGCCGGCTCGACCGGATGATGGACGAGGAGCTGGAGTCGGGTGTGCGCGAGGTATCGAGGAGCCTGCACCAGCTCACCGAGGACCTGACGGTGACCGCCCGAGAGGCCCGGCGCCTGTTGGTGGACTCGGGCACGAGCGGGAATATGGAGCAGGCCATGAGAAGCCTGCGTGAGGCAGCGGACCTGATCCTCGACATGGCACGAGACGTCGACCAAGCCACGGGTCGGTCGCAGAGCGGTGGCCTGGGGCAGTTCGCTCGCGACGCAGTCGGGATCATGCCGGACGTCAAAGAGGCGCTCAAGGTTGCCAAGAAGGTCGAGCACTCGACGCTCGACATCCACGAGGACCTGCTCTATTCGGTCCGCGACCGACGCTTCAGCACGTACTTCGATGTCGACTGGATGGGCCGCAACGATACCGGTGCGGTACTCGGCATGGGCGACGTCGGCCGCACCAACTGGGTGAGGGCGCAGCTCAGCCACCGCGCCGGCGAGTTCACGGGGCGGTTCGGCCTCAACCACACCACCGCAGGGGTGGGCGTCGACTGGCGGCCGTCGCGGCGGTCGGTGCTGAGCCTCGACGTCTACAACGGCAACGCGCCCGACCTGGACCTGCGGGCCGTCCAGATGATCGGCGACCACGTCCGCCTGGTGGGCGGTGCCGACCAGCTGGGCCGTAGCCCGAACTGGCTGCTCGGGGTCGGGTACCGGTTCTGAGACGCGGCGTCTGCCCGCCATGGACGGCTGGGGCGCCGACGCAGTGTCCGTTCGGCGAGAGGCGCAGTCCCCGGGGCAGAGCGCGACCCCTTCGGGTCTCGGCCTCCTCAGTGCTCGTGTTTGACGCGGGCGATGATGTGATCCTGCAGCTCCCTGCCGATCGAGGCGAACCGCTGGCTGAATCCGGAGACGCGGACCACGATATTGCCATAGTTCTCGGGATCTTCCTGGGCGAGCTTCAGCCTCTCGGCAGTGACCACGTTGAACTGCATCTGCCCGATCCCTCGTGCGATGGCTGACTGCAGCAGATCGACGAACCGATTCCGTCCTTCGCCGGCGAAGAATGACGGCGCGAGCTCGATGATGGCCGAGCTCGACGCGGCGGCCATGTCATGCGGAATGGCAGCGAGGCTGTTGAGCACGGCGGTGACGCCTTGCTCATCCCGCCCCTGGGTGGGTGAAAGGCTGTAGGCCAGCGGCTGCCCCGCCTTCCGGCCATCGGGGAGCGCCCCGGTGCTCCGCCCGAAGGGATCGACATGCCACAGGAAGGAGAACAGGTGTGCGTGGAACCGGCCGTTGAACCGCGCGCGGTGGCCGGCCAGGGTCTCGCAGAAGTGGGCCGAGACCTCGGCCGCCAGCGCATCCACTTCCTCCCGGTCATTCCCGTACTTGGGGGCCGAATGGAGCAGCATCTGCCGCAGAGGTTCGTAGCCCTCGAAGTCGGCCAGCAGCGCCCGTCGTAGCTCTTCCGCCCCGATCGTCCGTGTGCCAAACACCAAGCGGTCCAGCGCCGCCAGCGAGTCCGCCACATTCGGGATCCCGATGGCCGAGCACGAATGGTAGTTGTACCGTGCGCCTCCGGCCGTGATGTCCCTCCCACGAGCGATGCAGTCAGCGGTCAGGATGGACTCATACGGGAGCGGAAAAGTGGACTCCTGTTGCTGTTCCCCCGCGTTGGACAGGAACGCGCCGATGCGGGTGAAGTGCTCGACCTGACGCTTGTAGGCCTCAAACACCTCGCGCATGGAGCCGAAGGACTCGAGAAGACCCGTGTGCGGTCCGACTTGCCGACCGGTGGCCGGGTCGAAGCCATCGTGCAGGGCAAGTTCGAGACACTTGGCCAAGTTGGTGTTGTGGCTCACCGCGTGGGGGTTGGTTCGACCGGGAATCGTGATCTCAACACACCCGATGACGGCGTAGTCGCGAGCGTCCTCGAGGGGGATCCCCTTGTCGCAGAGGGCCGGTACGATGACGTCGTCGTTGAAGAAGAACGGAATGCCGCCTCCCTGGCTCAGCAGGTCGGTGGCCTCCTCGAGCAGCTTCCGCGGCGAACCCTTGTGCAGGCGCACCGACAGGCATCGCACCAAGCCCAGGCGGCGGGTGGCCTCCAGGCAGATGTAGGTCATGTCGTTGGTGGCGTCGGTGCCGTCGGGACGCTGACCGCTCAGCACGACCTGCTGCACGTCATAGTCGCGGTACAGCTTCAGCCATAGCAGCTCAATGAGCTGGATGGCACCCTCGCGGTCCATCCGGCCTGCGGTGACATCGGCCTCATAGTACGGCTGGAGGATCTGATCGAGCCGGCCGATGGAGTTGGCGTTGATGTGGTCCTCGCAGCAGGTGATGGCGTGGGCCAACCAGATGGCCTGGACGGCCTCGAAGAGCGTGCGGGCCGGCTCCGCCGGCACGCGCTCGCATGCTTCCGCCATTCGTTCGAGTTCGGCGCGACGGGCGGGGTCGGCACACGTCGCCGCCTCGGCCCGGGCGACCTCGGCATAGCGCCTGCCCAGGCCCTCGGCCGCGTGTGCCACCGCCGAGGCACCACGGTAGAAGACCAGCTTCTGGATGTCGTCGGGGTCCTCGATCCGGCACGCGGCCAGGGCGGTGTCGATCTCCTCCGCCAGGGCGCGGAAGCCCCTGCAGACCACGAGGCCATAGTCGCGAACACTATGATTCACGCAATAGCCCCCACCGAAGAGAACGTGGGCCTCGGTCGCCGCGCGGACCTCTTCGGGCGGTGAGGGAGCAGTCGCCGTGCCGAGGAGAAGCTCGTGGTGACGGCCCACACACGAGAGGACTGTCGCGCGCTGTTCGGGAGTGAGTTCGGTGTGCTCCAGGCCCGCCCGAAGCGCATCGCCGGGCGGGTCGTAGTAGTGAGGGGCAAACTCGACGAAGTCGAATCCGCTATCGCGCCCGGCCTTCTCCCCAAACAGGTGCGTCCCCGCGACCACATCCAGAGGCCCAACGATGGCGGGAAAAGTCTTGAGGGTCAGAGCCAGCGCGTGGGCGCGGCGAATCACGAGGGGCTCGCCCGCATGGTCGATCGCGGCCTGGCAATGGGCCCAGCAGCGGAAGCCGATGGGGGTGTCCGGTCCGGCCAGTGCCACCCGCTTCAGGGCATCGATGCGGCCCTCTGCCACGCGAAATGGCGCCTCGGTCGCTTCCAGGGTAGGGGTGCCCATGGGGCGGGTCCTCTCCGGAATCGCCAGGACTCCTCGATGGCCTGGCGAACTAGTTCGCAACGGGGTCGTTCTTCACCAGGAAGGCCACTCGATCCTCGCTGAGGATCGAGACGGCCGCCCCGGACGACGGCAGGTGACTGCGATGAACGGCACGGCCGAAGTGCCCACGCGTGACCAGGCGCTCCTGGAGCTGGTCTCGGAGCCCGTGTTCATCATCGACCTGAGCGGGCGGGTGCTGGCGGAGAGCCCCGCATTCGCATCTCTGGTGGGCGGATCGGCGCTCGACACGACACTCTGGTCGTTCGTCCCCGCGGTCGACCGCCTGCAGGTGGCGGACCTACTGCACCTTGCGCTCCAGGGGGGACGCCAATCCGCCGTGGCTCGGCTGGTGCGTGGAGACGGCGGCTGGGTGCCCGTGAATCTGACGTGCTGTCTGTGTGGCGGCCCGGGCGACTCGCCTGAGCTGGCCATGGCCGCCCGTTCCCTCGAAGCCCGAACGGGAGACCCGGATGAGTCCCGCGAGCTCGATGCGCTGAGGCGCCTCATGGCCAAACTGGTGCGCGTCAACCACGACATCCGCAGCCCTCTGGGTGCCATCATGGGGAACGCCCAGCTGACACAGCGAGCGCTCGGGGAAGGCCAGCAGGACTTGCACGAGCGCTTGGGGCGCATCGTGACACTGTGTGAACGCATCACGGGGATCCTGGACGAGATCACCCGCGCGAAGCAGGAAATCAGCCAGACCGTCCCCAACTTCCAGGCGACGCTGAAAGCCTACGAGACCCAGTCGTGAGGTCCGACACTCAGCTGCGAACCATCCGGTAGCCAACCGAGCGCGCGGTCAGAATGATCCTGGGTTCGGCCGGGTTCTCCTCCAGCTTGGCGCGCAGACGGCCCACATGCACATCGAGCGAGCGCGTGTCCATGCCCTCGTAGCCCCACACCTCGCTGAGCAGTTCGCCCCGAGTGAGTACGCGGTCGGCGTTCTTGGCGAGCATGTACAGCAGGTCAAACTCCTTGGGAGTCAGGTAGACGGGCTCGCCCCGAACCAGCACCTCGCGCTTGGACGGAGTGATGCTGATGCTGCCGACGACGATCTCGTCAGTCTCGGGCACCTGCCGCGCCATCTCCCTGGCCCGCCGGAGGTTGGCCCGGATCCGGGCCAGGAGCTCCCGGGTGCCGTAGGGCTTGGTCACGTAGTCGTCGGCGCCGACCTCGAGCCCGAGCACCTTGTCGATCTCCTCATTGCGCGCGGTGAGCATGATGATGGGCACCGAACTCATCTCACGGGCGCGCTTGCACACGTCTAGTCCGTCCACGCGGGGCAGCATGAGGTCGAGAAGCACCAGATCGGGCTTGGACGCGGCAAGCTTGGCGAGCGCCTCCTCCCCGTCCGCCGCCTCGATGACCTCGTACCCTTCGTGCTCGAGGGCAAAGACCAGGGTCTCTCGAGCTTGCCGGTCGTCTTCGACAACGAGGATCCGCTTGCTCATCGCAGCCCACCGTCCGCTCATCTGCGGTCGGCACGGGAGCACCGGCCCGATCGCTGAGGTCGCCCCGTGCCCTAGTAACCCGGGAACAGCCCGGGCACCACTCGTCCTGTCCAGTCTGCCGGGCGGGCAATGCCGAGCCCAAACAGCGCCACCGCGGCCGTATCACACACACTCACCGGAGTCGGGATGGCGTAGCGCACCGCAACTCCACGCCCCGCACACACCCACGGGATGGTCACATCGGCCACCGACGTGCCCCCATGGCCCCGGCCGTGCCCTCCATGGTCCGATGTGACGATCATCACGCTCTCGGTCGCGATCTGAGCCCGGTGAGCGGCCCCCAGCAGCAGTCCAATGGCCGCGTCACACTGCCCGCACGCCGCAACCTGTGCGGCGCTCCCCCAGCCTGCCGAATGCCCTGCCGAGTCGACGTCGCTCAAGTGCACGAAGCACAGGTTCGGTCGACGCCGCTCGATATAAGCCGCAGCCCGAGCCGCCACCGCGCGCGCATCGCTCGGCACCACCTCGAACACGTCGCAGACCCCCTGCGGCGCCAGCGCGCGGAGCTTGGGTTTGCTCACGAACGCCGCACACACCAGGCCGTACTGCCTGGCAATGCTGAATGCGGTCGACACGCCGAGCGCCCCATCTCCGGGGCTCCAGTCATTCCGGGTGACACCATGAACCTGGGGCGTCACCCCCGAGAGCATCGAGCAATGCGCTGGCAGAGTCACGCTCGGGTTCACGGTTCGTGCTGAGAGGGTCCAGGAACCCACGCCCATCAGGGCCGCCACATTGGGCGCCGCGGCCGCTCGCAGCACGTCAGGCCGGAGGCCATCGACGCTCACGACGATCACGTGGCGAACGCCCGGCACGGCCCTCGCTTGGGAGCCCGAGGCGAGCCACCCGCCGAGGAGCACCACTGCAAGAGCGAGACGCCGGACCCACACACGCTTGCCGGTACCCCGAACCTGACCCATAGCTAGCGTTTACATTCTCGGCCATGGGGCGGACTCCTGCCACCCTGGCGCGCGGTTTCGGGTTCCACGGAGGATTCCGTCTGCCGGGATCCGTACACAGCGGTGGTCCCGAGAGTGGGAGCCCACGGAAGGAGATGGACTGGCTTGGCCAAGATTCTGAAGGTCGGCGTGATCGGCCTTGGCGGGATTGCCCGCGGGGCCCACATCCCCGGATACAAGGCGCTGGACAACGTCACACTCGTCGCCGGAGCCGATGTCGACCCCAAGGCCCGCAAGGCGGCGCGCGAGGAGTGCGGAATCCCCGACGTCTACGACAGCTATGCCGAGATGCTCGAGAAACACCCGGACCTGGACCTGGTGTCGGTGTGCACGGGCAACCGCATGCACAAGGACCCCACCATCGCCGCGCTCAAAGCGGGCTGCCATGTGCTGGTCGAGAAACCCATCGCCATGAACGCCCAGGACGGCCAGGCGATGGTCGACGCGGCGAAGAAGTACGGACGGCGGCTGATGGTGGGGGTCAACTGCCGTTTCGACGCCAAGTCGCAGGCACTCAAGCGCCTCATCGACGATGGGGCCCTCGGCGAAGTCTACGCGGCCAAGGCGATCGCCACCCGCCGTCGCGGCATCCCGAGCTGGGGCGTGTTCTCGCAGAAAGCCGAGTCGGGTGGCGGGCCGCTCATCGACATTGGCGTCCACTGCCTCGATCTGGCCATGTACCTGATGGGCTATCCCAAGCCCGTCGCTGTCAGCGGCGCCACCTATGCCAAGTTCGGCAAGCGCCCCCCCGAGGACATGATCGACTGGCGCTGGAACCCGCGCAAGTTCGATGTCGAGGACTATGCCTCCGCATTCGTCCGCCTCGAGAACCACGCATGCCTCACCCTAGAGGCCAGTTGGGCCTCCAACATCGACCACGACGTGTTCAACGTCGAGATCCTCGGCGACAAGGGTGGATGCACCTGGAACCCATGCAAGCTGTACTCGTCTCGGGCCGGTGTGTTGATCAACCTCGAACCCGTGCGAATGCCTGAGGTGCGGAGCCACTCCGAGGAGATCCGCCTCTACGTCGATGCCATCCTCAATGACAAGGAGACTCCCGCACCGGCCGAGCAGGTTCTCGAGACCCAGAGGATCCTCGACGGCATCTACGCATCGAGCGAGAAGAATCAGGAAGTCTGGTTGCGCAAACCGCCTGCCACCCGGAAGAAGCGTTAGCCGACAGCAGGAACCCACACATGGCCATGGCGGAGCGAGGGAGCCGCTCGGCGCAGTCCCCCTCGCTCCGCTGCCCTAATCGAGGCGCTTCTCCATCTGGTAGCGAGTGGGCGTGAAGCCCGCCTTCTCATAGAGGCGCACGGCGGCCCGGTTCGCAACAGTGACCTCGAGAGCCATGCGGCTGGCCTTCCACCGCCGGGCGAAGTCCTCGGCGGCCTGCATGAGCGCCATGCCCACGCCCTGGCCGCGCAGGTCGGGCACCACGTACATGTCCCTAATGGTGCACACGGACTGTCCGCCCTCGAACCGTCGCATGCTGACGCTGGACCACACGAATCCCGCGGTCCGCCCCGTTGCGTCCTCACAGACGAACAAACCCTCACTCGGGTCACGTTCAGCCATCTTGAGGATGCGCTCGAAATCGCGGATGAAGGACGTCGACCAGACAAAGTCCGGGAAGTTCAACTCGTAGGTCTCGCGCTGAAAACTCAGAACGGCCGCGCGGTCCTCACGGCCGTCGTAGGGGCGGATCCACCACTCGCGATCCTCCATCGCACCCTCCCCAACGCAGCACCGCAGGGGACCCACTCGCGGACGCGCAATCCGCGGCCTCGACCGCCCGGGTGATGCCCAAAGTCGGCGCCCCAGGTCGCCTTCGCCGGCCAAATGCTCCGTACCGCAGCGGCCAGCCGATACCTAGCGGATGTAGTCGTTGATCCAGTTCTCGATAAGCTCCTGGCGGCCGCTGGCGTTGGGGGCGATATCGCCCTTG
The DNA here is from genome assembly GCA_029547025.1 of Armatimonadota bacterium. Lineage (GTDB taxonomy): Bacteria > Armatimonadota > Zipacnadia > UBA1398 > JAKPQA01 > JAKPQA01. Next base: position 109,336 of record JAKPQA010000005.1, on the reverse strand, counting down.
GCCAGCATATAGCGTTCGAGGCTCTCGAAGTCCGCCTGACCCGACTCGATCTGCCGGCCGATGCCCTCATCCCACGACGCATAGCGGTCGGCGATGATCTTCTCGAACAGACGGTCCCGCCGCATGGCCGCGGCGATCTTGAGCCCGCGGGCGAAAGCATCCATGCCCCCGATGTGGGCATAGAAGAGATCGATGGGCTCGAAACTCTCCCGGCGTACCTTGGCGTCGAAGTTGAGCCCTCCGGGCGCCAGGCCACCCTTGCGCAACACGGCGAGCATGATCTGGGTGGTCAGGTAGATGTTCGTCGGGAACTGGTCGGTGTCCCATCCCAGCATGCAGTCACCATCGTTGGCGTCGATGGAGCCCAGGGCGTCGTAGGCCAGTGCCACCTCAAGCTCATGGGCCATGGTGTGGCCGGCCAAAAGGGCATGGTTGGTCTCGAGGTTCAGCTTGAAGTCGCCAAGCAGGCCATAGTGCTGCAGGAAGGCCAGGCACGCGGCGGCATCGCTATCGTACTGGTGCTTCGTCGGCTCCTTGGGCTTGGGCTCGATGTAGAACTGGCCGCTGAAGCCGATCTTCTTCTTGTAATCGACCGCCATCCGCAGGAAGGCCCCAAGGTGGTCGTTCTCCCGCTTCAGGTCCGTGTTGGTATGCGTGGTGTAGCCCTCACGACCCCCCCAGAACACGTAGCCCTCGCCGCCCAGATAGTGGGTGACCTCCAGGGCCTTCTTCACCTGGGCAGCCGCGTAGGCGAAGGCATCGGCATTGCAGCTCGTCGAGGCCCCGTGCATGAACCGAGGATGCGAGAAGAGGCAGGCCGTGCCCCAGAGCAGTCGGACCCCGGTGCGCTCCTGCTCCTCCTTCATGACCTCGACCACGGCATCGAGATTGCGGTTGGTCTCGGCCAACGACTCGCCCTCAGGTGCCACGTCGCGATCGTGAAAGGCGTAGAACGGCACGCCCAGCTTCTCGAAGAACTCGAACGCGGCGCGAACACGATTCTTGGCGTTCTCGAGCGAGTTCGAGCCGTCATCCCACGGCCGCAACATCGTGGCATCGCCGAACGGATCGCGCCCCGTCCCGCGGAACGTGTGCCAGTAGGCCACCGAGAACCGCAGGTGGTCCCTCATGGTCTTGCCTTCGATGACCTCGTCGGCATTGTAGTGCCGGAAGGCGAGCGGGTTCTTGGTCTCGGGGCCCTCATAGGGCACTCGGCCCTGTACCTCGGGGAATGCCTGCGCCATCGCGGAACACCATCGCTCTCCTTGGGGATTGGGGACAGCCACTGAAATCCTTAGGCACTGCGTACCCGAAGCTGCCGGGCGGCCTCTTCGATCCCGACATCCTTGCGGAACAGACTCGAACCACCCACCAGAATGTCCGCGCCCAGGGCCACCATCTCGGGAGCGCTCTCGAAGCTTACATTGCCATCGACCTGAATGAGAAGGGGCAGCCCGAGCCGTGCCCTCCGCTCACTGAGCTCACCGATCTTGGCCACCGCGCTCTTCACAATGCGCTGGCCCGCATACCCCGGATTCACGGTCATCACCAACACCAGGTCGACCTCGGGCAGCAGGGCGTCGAGGGCACTCACTGCCGTGCCGGGGTTGATGGCGACACCGGCCAGCACGCCCCGCGCCCGGATGGTCTGGGCAAGGCGCACGCCATGCGGCGCCGCCTCATGGTGAAAAGCAACGATGGCCGGAGAGAGATCCTCGAGCACCTTGGGCACCCAGAACTCCGGATTCGTCACCATCAGGTGCACGTCGAGCGGAATCGACGTGCCCGACTGGATCTGGCGTACCAGATCGACTCCCATGGCGATGTTGGGCACGAAGTGTCCATCCATCATGTCGATATGGAGGTACTCAATGCCCGCGCGCTCCAATGCACGTAGGTCCGGCTCCATGGCGAGAGCGTCGGCGCACATCATCGACGCGGCGAGTTTGGGACCCCGGGTACTCATACGTTCTCGCACACCCTCCAGCGGTCACGGACGGATGGAGACCTTGAGGGCCTCCTTGGACGCGGCCACGGCGAATGCCTCGACCGCCTGATCCAGAGCGAAGGCATGGGTGAAGTACCGCCGGCCATCAATGGCACCCGAGGCGAGCAGCTTCAACGCCAGCGCGTGCTGCCGGGGCACACTGCCGTGTGACCCCGTGACTATGGCCTCGCGGTAGTGGACGAAGTTGCTGTCGAAGGCAATGGTGCGCGAGCCGGGGGGCAGCCCGCCGAACAGGTTGAGCCGACCCCGGAAGTTGAGCATCCGTACGGCCTGTTCTTGGGCCTCGGGATCCGAGCAGGCCGTGAACACCACATCGGCCCCATCGCCACCCGTCTGCTCGAGAACGAATCCCACGGGGTCCCCGTCGAGGGTGCTGAAGTACGCGTCAGCCGCGAAACGCTTGGCGGCTTCGAGACGCGCCTTCGAGCGCTGGATCACGATGGTCCGCCCCGCTCCGAGTAGGCGGCCATACTCGATGAGCATGCACCCGATGGGCCCCGCACCGATGACGACGACCGTCTCCCCCGCGTTCACTCCCACGCGTTCATAGCCGTTGATGGCGCACGCCAGCGGCTCCGCCAGCGCCGCCGTGTCGTAATCCAGGTTCCCGGGGATGCGATGCACGGGCCCGAACCGCACCACGGGTGCCTCGAGCCGAACGTACTCGGCGAAACCGCCAGGGAACTGGTACCCCATCGCCAGGTTGGTGCGGCAGTTGTTGCCATAGCCGGCCTCGCAGGCGAGACAAGCCCCACACGGCACGTCGGCACCGATGGCCACGCGGTCGCCCACGGTGAACTTGGTCACATTCGCCCCCACGGCGGCCACATCGCCGGCGATCTCATGCCCCATGATCTGGGGGGGCTTCACCCGCGGATTGCCAAAGTTGAGGATGCGGATGTCTGACCCGCAGACCAGGCATGATCGGACACGGACCAGCACCTCGTCATCGCCCGCTTCGGGCGTGGGTACCTCGAGGACCTCAAGCTTCTTGAGCGCGGTCAGCACGGCAGCCTTCATGAGTCCGGGTCTCCCTCAGGGCGCCACAATCGCCTTGACGTACGGCTCTTCGCCGCGGCGCATCCGTTCCATCAGCGATGGCACACCCTCCAACGGCGTTCGGTGGGTCACGATGGGATCCAGGTCCAGAGCACCCTCACACATGGCGCGGAGCGACTCGGCCCAGTCCCCCTCTCCCCCCGCACCCCGGTCCGAGTTCCAGGTGCCCACGACGTCGAGCTCGTGCCGAAGGATGAGTGCGTAGTCGTTCTGCGGCAACACCATCTCACCGGCTGGGTTGCCCATGAGCACCACACGCCCGCGTTTCCGGGCTCCCCGGATGGCCTGGGCCGCCGTGACGGCCATGCCGACCGCCTCGACCACCAGGTCGGCCCCGCGGCCGTGAGTCTCATCGCGGACCCAGCCCGGGGCATCATGCTCGCGAGCGTCGCAGACGAGAACGCCCGGCCAGCGGCGCGCCAGGTCGAGCTTGAACTTCTGGACGTCGGAGACAAAGACCTGGGAGGCCCCAAGCTCGTGCGCCCACTGGGCCAGCACGAGACCGATGGTGCCGGCACCGACGATCCACACGGTCTCTCCCTTGGCCAGGCCGCCGCGCCGCAGGGCATGGCGGGCCACGGCCGCGGGCTCGGTCAGCGCGGCGTGCTCCAGGCTCACCCCTTCGGGTACGGGCACCAGGTTGGCCTCGGGCGCGAGCACGAGCTCGGCGAAACCGCCGTCACATCGCGAGCCCAGGTAGCCGTAGTCATCGCACAAGTGCAGCCAGCCCAGACGGCACGGCTCGCACCACCCACAGGGCAGCAGGGGGAAGACGGCCACACGGTCGCCCGGGGCGACACGTGCCACGCCCGCTCCCACCTTTTCGACCACGCCGGCCATCTCGTGGCCGGGGATCAGTGGGAACCGGTAGGTTCCCTTCTCGAAGACGCGCGGCAGGTCCGAGCCACAGATGCCGCAGGCCGCCACGCGCACCCGAACCTGACCCGGCCCCGGAACCGGATCCGACACCTCCCCGGCCCGCAAGTCACCAATGGCGTGCAGAACACAAGCTCTCATCGCTCCGCACCCCCTCCCCATCGCTCCAGGTCGCCCTGAGGTGGCGTAGCGAACCGCGGAGCTGCTCTTCGAGGAGACGATCCGAGTAGTCGCGCCCGGTCTTGGGGCCACCGATCTCGAGGTATCCCACCAGCTGATGGACCGGCAGCTCGCGCTCCCGCCGCCGAAGCAGCTCGCGCACCACACGGACATCGACGATCCCCCGCGCCCGCTCCGGCTCGGTGAAGCCAAACGTAGACCCAAAGGTGGCATCCGTGTTCTTCAGATGCACCTCAGTCGTGTAGGGCAGGGCCGCTTCGAGCAGCTCGAGGTGCGTATGAACCACGGCCCCCTCCTCATCGGCGTACCCATGGGAGACATCGGCGCACAGGCCGACACCGGCCGTCGAACCGGCGTGGTCACGGTGGTAAGCGACCAGCTCCTGGCACATGGAGCGGATCTCCCCGGGGAGCGCCGGCGGCTCGGCGGCGCACGACATGGGCTCCAGAGTGAGTCGCGACACGCCCCGGTCGTGCGCGAAGTGCATGAGCTCCTTCATGTGCTCGAGGTAGCGGCGGATCCCCGCGCCCTTGCCATCCATGGCATCCCGCATCACCGCACCCGGGTTCGACCCGACCGACTCGGCGCCCAGCAGGGCACCGACCTCGATCAGCCGTTCGTAGTTGCGCCGGGCCACAGCGTGCCAGCACGGGTCGGACCGGTAGAAGCCACCCAGTTCCCGGTGGGCCGTGAAAACACTGCGGATGCGCAGACCCCGGCGCCGGGCCTGTTCGGCGAGCGAGGTGAACCAGTGGTCCGGGAGGTGGTAGATCTCGAAGAACGTGCCGACCTGAACGTTCCAGACACCCTCTTGGGCCATGAGGTCGAACAGCCATCCAAAGGAATAGCGGTACTCGATGGGATCGGTCTTCACTCCGAGTTCGAGGGTCAGTGCAGCCATGGCCGGGGTGACGCACTCCATACAGCCGCCGCCGTGGAACGCACCACGGCGGCGATCGGCTCCATCGCCGTAGACATCCGAATGCCCAGGTTACTGGCCGCCCGGCGCCGCGGCAAGCCTTCAGAAACGCAGGAAGGCGGCCACGCCGCCGAAGGGCGCCATCCGCGCGCTGTCCTCGACGAACAGCACCGAGGCGCCCTGGCCCCGTGCAGCCTGTGCCATCAGGCGAGCCAGGAGACCCGGGCGAAGCTCGCCGCCACAGGTCGGGCAGGACGACCCGTCGTGCTCCTGAAGCCACCCACACCCGGCGCAGCGGAACCCCTCCACGGCCAAGCTCCTCGAGAGCACGAGCGCCTCGGCGGCGCGCCGGTTAAGTGCCTCCACAACGGGCCCGGCGCCCGCGGCGCCTCGGCCGCCGGCGCCGATACGGCTCTGGAGCTCGCCGATAGCATCGGCGGCCACGTCATCCCGGTAGCGGTGAAGAATGTCGCGGGCACGCTCGCGGATCTCGGCCTCGCCAGCCTCGTTTGGCATGGGCTCCTTCGCCAGCACGCGCTGCGCCACGGCATCAGGCAGGTGTCTGGACAGAGCGTCGAGCACCTCCCCGGGCCCGAACAGAAGAACCCGATCCGCCTCCTCTTCGGAGACGAGTCTCGCGATCTCGTCGGCAACGAGTTTGAGGTGCTTCTTCACACACTCCTCGCGATGCCGCTGCAGGCGCGCCTGGGCCCAACCACCTCCCGAGGCCCGGCCCGGCACATCGCTGGCGAGCTCCACCGCCGGCCACAGGCGATGGAGGTAGGCCGTGTAGATCTCGGCCCGGTCCGAGCGCACATGGGCAACGATGTGGGAGTCGAAGGTCTCCAGCAGGCGAGCCAGAGGCGGGACATACAACCGGCGCCCCACAGCCACGCGCGTGTGGAACGGGGTGGGCAGTGTGAACACCTCGAGCAGGCCGCGCGACTCGCACACGAAGGCGGCGAGGCCCTCTCCGGCATGAGCGGCCGGATCCGCAAGGACCTCCTCGGCACGCCGCCGGCTTTCGCGGAACGCGTCAACCCGCTCGGCAGACCCCGCCAGCGATGACTCAGCGGCGTCCAGAGCCGCCACCACCTCCGCCATGGGCCGGCTGGCGCCGTTGTGGGCCCGTGTGTCGGCGTAGATTGTGATGGCCCGGGCACGCCCCGCGTCAAAATCCATGAGGCTCACGATGTCATCCTGAACGACGTAACGCTTCGGTCGGGCTAGCTCGGTACCTGCCACTGCCGGGACACCCCCTGGTGGTCAAGATGGAGCTGCGGAACCCGCGCAACGTGGTTCGGTCTGGCCAGGGATCACCGTCCTTCTCAAGCCAAGTAGCCCCAACGTGGAGACTCCTTCCCCCTGCGGGCACTGAGGTCCTCTTCGGCGCCTGCCGCCTCGGGTTGGTGCAGGATCACGCACCCAATGCCCCTGACCCTGGCGAGGTGGGCGCGCATGGGGTCAGGAGCCCCTTCGGCTCAATGCCGCGTCTAGAGGCGGCCTCAGGCCCAAGAGAAGTCGCCGATGCGCGCAATGGAGGCCCGCCGAATGCACACGTCGAAGCACAACGTGCCCGGCATTGCCGCGGGTATAATATGAGTCAGAGTCGCCCCTGGATTCGTCTACAGAGGTGACGGCTTGAACCCCTGCGCCGCCGAGGGGTTAGGGCCGTTGGGAGTGCGGCCGGTCCGGCGCACCCCGACGTGCGCGGACCATGGGATCGCTTTTTTTCGATCGCGGGCAAGAAGGAGGCCGCGAGTCGGGGTGCGAAGACACCTGCGTTATCCAACTGGGGAGGACTATCGATGAGCGGGAGAAGAGCCCTCGTGCTGCTCCTGGCGAGTCTGACGTGTCTGTGGCTCGCGGGTTGCTCCGGCACGGGAAGCAGCGTGATCGACAGCCTGTTCGGAGGCGACAGCAACGCAGTCACCCGCGGATTCGTCGCCGCCTCCGGCTATGAGGAGACCGCCGAGCAGACCGATGCGCTCATCCTCGTGCGGTGGGACCTGCCATCGACCCCGAGCGCCAGTGTCCAGCCCTACGGCTCGTACATCGTGGCGTGGGAGGTGTACCGCGACACCAGCTCCAACTTCTTCCCCACACCCGATAAGCTGCAGGCCGTGCTCATCGGCGGGAAGATGAACCGGTTCGTCGATACGACCCAGGCCACGCGCGGGGCCACCATCACGCTCTCGACCGATGAGTCGGGTATCGTGCAGCCGACCACCGAGACCCTCGCGGCCGATGATGACTCCGAACCAGCACGCACCGTGGCGACGGACTCCTTCGAGTACACCGTGGTGCCCACACCACTCGAGGCCGGCCGGACCTACTACTACGCGGTCATCCCAGTGATCAAGAAACTGCCCCCGACACCCTTCCCCGACACGACGGCGAGTTCGGGTGGGGGCGGGGGTACCAGTCAGACCGATATGGACGTCCAGGGCACACTGGTGGTCGGAAACACCCAGTACGCGGGACCGGCCACGGCTCTGATCCGCCCCGAGCTGGTCTCACCGGCCAACTACCCCGAGCCCGGCAGCCAGGATGTCGACCCAACGGGCCTGCTGTTCCAGTGGATCACGGTGGCCGGCGCGAATGCCTACGTGATCGAGGTCAGCACCGACCGGTCGTTCCCCGCGGGGCACACCGTCCGGAGCAGCGAAATCCTCTACAACAACACGGCCGGCGGTCAGCAGGTGGCCTTCGAGTTCGAGGGCGCCGACCTGGCGACGGCCTTCCGAGGCTACACCGACACCATCTTCTGGCGCATCGGCGCCAAGCGCGAGGCCGACGCCCATGTGCCCGTGGACCTGAGCTCGAACCGAAGTATCGGCTGGGTGTTCAGCACGGCCAATGGGTTCCAGTTGGAGACCAACCCCCCCGGCCCGCCCTAGGCTGGGCCTGCGGAGCGGGAGTAGAGATGCGATCAGGCGCACCGCGGGATGGCCTTCCGCGGTGCGCGCGCTTTGGCGCCATGCCGGCCGAGGAGACCAAGTGAGCGCACGACGAGGCACACCACGCGCACGAATGGGAACACCGCCAGGCCCGCCACGAGTCGCGCGGTCGAGCAACCGCGCAGTGATCTGGGGCGTCATATCGCTTGTGGTACTCATCTGCATCATGTGTGGGGCGCTGACACTGGCCAAGATGAGCACCCCCGGCGACACCGAAGCCGCGGGGCGGTCCGGGCCCGCATCGAGCGAGATGCCGGCCACGCCGGCGGTGGACTAGCAGGCACCTGCCGGCGCGAGAAGGGCGGTAGAGCCATGGGCGCTTGCTGGCAACTCAAGTGCGCTCTCCGGCGCATCTCCGCGCGGCTCGAGCGCCAGCGCCGGCTCGCCCGAATGATGTGGTGGAGCGCCCTCGGCGTCCTATCAACCGGATGCCTGGGCGGCCTGATGGCTCTGGGTGTGCTGGACCTCCCTGGATGGGCCGCCGTGCTGCCCCTCGTCGTGTGCATGGCGGCGGGCGTCGCTTCCAGCGCCCGGATCCGAGTGAGCGACCGCGAGGCCGCCCGCGCGGCCGATGCGGCTCTCGGACTGCGCGAGGAGCTGGGCAGTGCGGTGGATCTGTCCATCGAGGGGCAGAAGGGCGCCCTGGTCGACGCCCTGATCTCCTCGGCGGTGAGTCGCGCCGAGACGGTGCGCCCCGAGGAGGTCGTGCCCCGGCTTCGGCCTCCGGTCCGGCAGTTTCGGCTACTCGGGCTTCTGGGCGCCATCGCCGCCATTGCGTTCCTCACGGCCTTCCTGTGGCCGCGTCCCCCGGCGGAGCGGGCGGCCCGCGAGGCCATGAAGGGCGAGAGTCGGCGGATTATCGAAATCGCCAAACAGGTCCGGGCCCAAGCACCAACCGCGCTCCGCGAGGACACCGAACGGCTGGCACGCCACCTTGAGCAGTTAGGGCGCGACTTCGGCCGGGCGCGGCTCTCCAAACGAGACGCTCTCGAACGGCTGGGTGAACTCACCGAGGAGTTGCGCCGCCAGCAGGACGCCCTGGCCAGCAACGAGGCCGCACGCGACCTGCAGGCCGCTGCGGATCGGCTGCGCGACACGAGCTTCGCCTCCGAGCAGGCGCAGGCGATCGCGGAGGGCCTGGAAGCCGGGGACGTGGAAGCCGCGCGCCAGGAAGTCCGAAAACTGGCTGAGCAGATGAAGAAGGGCCAACTCAGTCAGGAGGAGCTCAAGGAGCTCGCGCGGGACCTCCGGAAGATGGCCGAAGCCATGAAAGACTCCCGGCAACTCGCCGAAGCGGCCGAACAGCTCGAGAAGGCCGCCAGCGCCTGCGGGAACGGGCAGTGCGACCAGGCCGCGAAGGCGGCTGCCGCCGCGGCTGAAGCCCTATCCAATGCGACCGAGGGCGGTGAGAAGCTCACCAAAGCCGAGGCCATCGAGCAGCTGGCTCGCGAGCTGCAGGACAGCCAGGACGCCATCTCGGGGTGCAAGGGTGGAGGGGGCGCCGCCAGGGAGAAGAGCCTGCTGTCACCTGAAGAGCTGGAGCGGGGCAGGTTCGACCCCGATGTGCCTGGAGGCCCCGGGCCGGGCGGCGACAGCACCAATGAGGCACAGGCTGCCGGACCCGCGGGACAGGAGGGATCGCCGGACATCACGGCCAAGGGCGACCCCCGCGAGGCACAGTACGAAGAGCTCTACGAGCCCCGGGCCACCCCACATGGCTCCAAGAACACCCGCGTCCGCGGCCAGATGCGTGACGGCGGTTCGAGCGCCATGGTTGATGTAAAGGCGCCTCCAACCCGGTCGGAGATCTTCTCTCCCTACTTCAGTGTCGAGCAAGCCGCCCAAGCGGCGCGCGAAGATGCTCTCGACGACCGATCCATTCCCCGCGAGTACCGCGACCGCGTCAAGAGCTACTTCCAGTCGCTGAACTGATCCCGAAAACCAGCCCGGGCCCTACTTCCCGTAGAGGCTGAACGGGATGTCGTCGGAGTCGTCGGCCGGCTTGGGGGGAATGGGCTCGATCTGCCCGCCTCGGGCGAAGGCCACGCGCGTCCGAGCGATCATGTAGCCGTTCTTGTAGGTCCAGAAGGCAACGCGGCCACCAGGCAGAGGCTTGGGATCGGTAAACTCAAAGACGCGCTGCCCGTCAATGTCCACCAGGACCTGCGCGCCGCGCTTCTCCATGCGCACGTGGAACCAATGGCGATGCCACGTATCATTGCCGCCGGCCACATTGAACTTCACGTCCGGGCGCTCGGCCACGATCTCCCGTCCCCGCAGCAGAGCCGACTTGGCCTCGTTCCAGCGGTCGCGGCCAGGGTTCCACCCGCCAAAGATGAGCGTGTAGCCCGAGTCGCGCCGGACTCCGTCGCCGCACAATGTCATGTTCAGATCGCTGGGGCGGTCATAGTGGGGGTCCTCGGCGATGTCCATGCGCATGGCACAGTAGACCTCGGCGACCTGGTCGCCCTCGAAGACGCGCTTGCTCCAGAGGGTCGGCGCGTCGTCCTTGTAGCCACAGAGCCATGCCCAGCCAGGCGAGCACTTCCACCGGTCAGTGACCTCCCAGACACCCCGGCCCACGTACCAGTCACTGGGGGCCTCCGAGAAGGTGTACTCGACCAGACTCGGCGAGCGGACCTCCACATCCATCAGGTCGAGCGGCAATCCCAGTGCCCCGATGGCCACGCCCGTGTGGCTCGCCGGAGTGGGGTCGGTCACGGTCACGAGGCATGTGTCGTCCGCGAACGCTGCGACCATGGGGCCCTGATGCACCAGGCGGAGTTCGTGCCCGGGACCCTCGGTGGACCACGGACGGCCCTCCGCGGTGGCGAGGGTCTGCCCATTGGCGGTGATCTGGACACCGAGGCCCTGGGCGCCATGGACCGCGAACTGAGCCGACCATCCCGTCCCGGGGGCCTCGGGGCTCCCGTGAACGCGTAGGATGAGGGTGCCCTCCTGTCCGCCCGCGTTCGGCAGGTAGGCGGCGATCTGCGCATCGCCCATCACCTGGGCCTGGTACCACTGAACGGGTGGGTCGCCGGTGGGCGACGACCACAGACCGGCGGGGCTCGCCCAACCGACCATGGTGGCTTCCTGTGTGAACTGATCCGTGAGGTCCGGAAGGGGCGGAGGTGGGTCACACGCCCGGGTCTGGAAGGCCGAGAACGCAGCGCCATCTGCGGCGTCGGCCAGCACGCCCGCCTGGCCATCGGGGAAGGTCGAATCGCCCGCACAACCCAGCAGCTGGTCGCCCGCCCACGCCTGGATGATGCCCCCGGCACGGCGCACCCGGACCGGGATGCCCTGGCCTCCGTCCCGGGGCCCCCGGCCACTGAAAAGCGGGGTCTCGGCGCCATCCGCCCGCCGCACCGCCTGCCAGGACTCGCCGTCAGAAGTGCGAAGCACATAGGTGTGGGTCCGGTCGCGATAGCCGAACACCAAACCAACCGTGCCCGCCTTGCCGCAGTGCACCGTGGCGCGGACCTCATCGTCGGTCCAGGACGGATCGCCGCAGACCGCCAGGGCACCTCCACGCGAGTTCCGCGCGATCAGTTTGCCGCCATCCCGCGTCCACTCGCCCTGAACCGCCTGCCAGGCGCCGTCGCCCTCCGTCGCCGGATCATCGGCATAGAAGTGCCACGGCACGACGCGGACGTCGTCGAAGGCGGCGTGCTCCGCATCGACGGCATACAGCCCGCACGGGCCCAGCGTGAGACCGGCCGTCCGCGCCCGCAAAGCCACCTGGCCGTCGATCAGTGCTTCGACATAGCCGTCATCGACGCGGAGCGCCAACCGGTACCACTGCCGGGGCTCGTAGCCGCCATTGCCCGCGGCGAGCAGCCGGAACTGACCATCGCGCACCTCGATGAGTTGCCGCTCGCGACGGCCCGTCTGCCGGACCCAGCGGAACAGCACGTAGTTGGAGGCATCCTCGCAGTAGGCGACCAGGCCGATGGCGCCACCGCTGCCCACCGGCTTGGCACTCACCTCGAGCTGGTACCCGTCCCAGAACCAGTGCCCGGTGGTCGTCAACCCCGGGTCGAGCCCGGCGACGCCGTAGACGAACGGGTTGGCGGCCAGGTCGGGCCGGGGCGCCGGGCCCTCCAGCCCCGTCGTCGCCCACTGACCCTGGATCACATCCCAGCCGGCGGGGATGGGCTCGGCCGTGGCGAAGTTGGCGGCGAAGGTCACCTCGCTGAACGGCTGCACCAGTAGATCGGCGACGCTCACGGCGGCATCGCTGGAGGTGGCGCCGACCTGTCCGGCGTTCGGGCCCGGCTCGTAGGTGCGGAGCACCACCTCGCCGCCGTAGAGCACCGCGGTGCGCCACCCGTCTCGCCGGATCACGAGGGGCGCCTGGCCGCCCAGTGCCGCCGTGCGGAGTCCGCCCCGGTGGCACTGGGCGGACTCCGCACGGCTCAAGACCTTCCCTCCGCCGATGCGGAAGTGGCGGACCCGGCCCGGCCCGACGAGCACGACAGAGCCATCGGTGGGCGACGTCCTGTTGTAGACCACGGCGACTCCGGCCCCTGCGGGCCAAGTAGAGGGAGCCCCGATGGTGCAGCGGACGCGGTAAGGACCGGGCACGGCCTCCGCCACGGGCTCACACTGGCGCAACGAGGCCAGGGCAGAGTCATCCGGTGCGGCCGCCCGGAGACCGCTGGCTGCCAGGGCAGACACGACAGCCACCCACATCACGGTGCCGGTGGCGGTGAATCCGGTGCGCATGGATGGTTCCTCCTGCAGATCGGGGTGAGCCCGATGGCGGCAAGGGCCACGTCCCGCCGTGGGCGCCTACCGCCCGCCATGTCCCAGGTGCAGTGCCAGGCTGTCAACGAGAATCTCGCCTTTGCCCTGGTCATCGACGGCGGCCGTGAATGTATCCGTGATGAGCACCAGCACGCGAAGCTGATCCGGATCGAGCCGGCCGTTCTCATCAGCCGAGAACTCATCCAGCGAGAAGGCGGCGAGAGGAAGCTCCACGTTCTGCCACCCCTGGCCCGCCACCAAGTCGGCCCCCGAGGCGTAGCGCGAGCGGTCCCGCTCCTCCAGCAGCACGTTCACCCGGGCATCCGCCGAAACGCGGGCCCGGAATGACACACCGGCCACATCGGCCGAAGGCAGGCTCCCAAGGCCGGTCACGAAACCCGCCCAACGCCAGCCGCCAATGCGATACGTGATCTGCAGCGCCGGCCGACCATCCACGGGAACCACCGCGAGCTGCGCCCCTCCGATGGCCAACGCGTCGATGCGTCCGGGAGCGAGCGCGAATCGGATGGCACCGGCATCCGGAGCGGCTTGCCAGCGCGATGGGACGGCCTCGGCCGAAAGCGCCACATCGTCGATGAGAAGCGTCTGGGGACTGGTCTTCCAACCCAGGGCGCGCCCCATCTCCCCCTGGAGGTTCGAGAGGTCGGCGAAGAACACGCGGTCCACCTGGTCGGAGTCCAAAGCCGCGTTCTCATCCTCGGATTCGTCGGCAAGCTGCAGGTCGCCCAGGCTCACCCGGATCTCGCCCCACACCCCGGGCGGCACATCAAGGAACGACGAGTACATGCTCCCATCGGCCTCGAACACACCATACAGCAGCGGAGTCCTCTCCGCCGCCATCAGCGCGAACGATAGGCTTCGGGCGCCGGCAAGACCCATGCCCTGGCCCACGACCATCGGGAAGACCGTCTCGCGCGGCGTGTAGGTGAACTCGAGAGCGGACTGGCCACCGTGGACGGCTCCCGGCGCGTTGGTGAGCCGGACCGCTGCCTCGGGGTCGAGGCTACTCCAGCGAGCGAGTGCCGCCGGATCCTCGAAATCCTCGTGCGCGACGAGGGTGACGGGCTGAGCGACCTCCGGGGCACCTGGAGGCTGGGCGGCCGCCAACTGGGCGGATAAGGTGGCCGAGGCAAAGACAAGCACCGAAACGAAACGTCTCCGCATTCGGGGACCTCCGGAACGGCGACGCGCCGCGCCCACCGGCTGGCCGCGCGGGTGGCGCCCATGGGATACCAACGCGTTAGACTCACCATAGCACCCAAAGGGGCGCGGAAGGAGCAAAAAAAGGGGGCCAAGACCCGCCGGAGCACCCGCCCGTCGCTAGCGCGGCGCCCCCACGAACACCGCAAGCCCTGCCAGGCCTGCGGCGATGGCGTAGAGGATAAGCACGGCCTGCCGATGGGTCAGCCCGGCATCGAGCAGCCGGTGGTGGATGTGCCCGCGGTCCGGCCGATAGGCGGGCTGGCCCGCGGCGGTGCGCCGAACGACGGCCCAGACGGTGTCGAAGACCTGAAGGCCGAGAATAATGACCGGCGCCACGCAAAGCAGCACCGTCTTGAACAACCCCACAATCGAGAGACCAGCCAGGAGGAGCCCCAGCAGCAGGGCGCCCGCGTCGCCCATGAAGATCCGAGCCGGGTTGAAGTTGTAGCGAAGGAACCCCAACGACGCTCCCACCACGGCCGAACTCAGAACGGCCACCATCGACATGTCGGCGACCACATCGGGATCCTGCGGCCGCCGAAGCCACAGGAGGGCGAGCACAACGAATGCGGCCGCGGCAATGGCAGAGATCCCAGCCGCCTCGCCGTCCATCCCATCAATGAAGTTGGTGGCATGGACCATGAACACGACCCACAACAGAGTCAGCAGCCGAGCCCACGGGCCCAGGTAGACAAAGCCGAACCCGGGAACGTTGATGCCCTGAACGACGACATCCAGAGGAATGAGAATCGCCGCCGCCACCATGGTCAGCAGCAACTTCACCAACGGCGAGAGATCCCGGACATCGTCGAGAACACCGATGATGGTGACGGTGACGGCCGCGAGCAGAAGGCCCACGAGCTTCATGGAGTAGGGGCAGAAGGCGGCGCCGATCACGACGCCACCGAGAATCGCCAGGCCCCCCAGGTAGGGAATGGGTTCGCGGTGAACGCCACGCCCTGTCGGTTTGGCCAGAATGCTGCGCGCCCGTGCTGCTCGCTGGCACACCGGGGTGAACAAGAGAGCGGCCAGCAGAGCCGCCCCGCCCGCCGCGGCAGCCCGAGCCTCTATGGACAACCGATTGCCTCCGTAGAGTCCGCCGGCGCGGGGGCCGCGGACGTGATGGGTTCCCAGCGCCCTAGGCGCTCGGAACATGGAGAGGGAAGCGAGTGGTGAGTTCCACCACCTGACTCCGCACCCGCGCCAGCGCACCGGTATCGTCGCGGCCTGCCACGGCAGCGTCGATGAGCCCCGCGATCTGGCTCATCTCGCCCTCCTTCATCCCGCGCGTCGTTACCGCGGGAGTGCCGAGCCGAATCCCACTGGTCACTCGCGGCTTCTGGGTGTCGTAGGGGATCATGTTCTTGTTGGTGGTGATGCCGGCCGCATCGAGAAAGGCCTGGGCTTCCTTGCCGGTCACGCCCTTGGAGCTCACGTCGACCAGCACCAGATGATTGTCCGTCCCACCGGACACGAGGCGGAACCCGCGTTCGGTGAGCGCGCCGGCCAGCGCTCGCGCATTCCGGGCGATCTGCCGCTGATACTCGGCGAAGGCCGGCGACTCCGCCTCCTTCAGGCACACGGCCTTGGCCGCGATGACGTGCATCAGCGGGCCGCCCTGGATGCCCGGCAGGACCATCTTGTCGATGGTCTTGGCGTGCTCGCTCCGGCAGAGCACCATGCCGCCGCGCGGACCACGCAGGGTCTTGTGAGTCGTGGTGGTCACGAAGTCGGCGTGAGGCACCGGCGAGGGATGAACGCCGGCCGCGACCAGCCCGGCTATGTGCGCCATGTCCACCATGAGATAGGCCCCGCAGGCATCGGCGGCCTGGCGGAAGCGCGCGAAGTCGATCTCGCGCGGATACGCGCTGGCGCCCGCCACGATGAGCTTCGGCTTGTGCTCCAGGGCCAGGCGCATCACCTCATCGTAGTCGATGCACTCCGTCTCCCGGTCGACGCCGTAAGCCACGACCCGGAACATGAAGCCAGAGAAGTTGACCGGACTGCCGTGAGTCAGGTGACCGCCGTGGGCCAGGTTCATGCCGAGGATGGTGTCGCCCGGCTTGAGGCAGGCGAAGTAGACGGCCATGTTCGCCTGGGTGCCGCTGTGGGGCTGAACGTTCACGTGCTCGGACCCAAACAGCCTCTTGGCGCGCTCGATGGCCAATGACTCGGCCACGTCGACGAACTCACACCCGCCGTAGTACCGATTGGCCGGATAGCCCTCGGCGTACTTGTTGGTGAGCACACTGCCCTGGGCCGCCAGAACAGCCGGACTGACGAAATTCTCGGAAGCAATGAGCTCCAGGTTCGTGCACTGGCGGCGTTCCTCGTTCCGAATCGCCGCGGCGATCTCGGGGTCTACCCGTTCGAGCTCGGACAGCATGGAGTGCCCCCACCCTCTCGCTGCGCCACCATGGCGAGGCGGCGGCGGTGCCTCTCTCCACCCGAGAAGGGGGTGGCCAGCCACACACGGACGATCTCAGCGGCCAGGTCAGGCCCCAGAGTCCGTCCTCCCAAACACAACACATTGGCGTCATTGTGCTCGCGAGACATGCGCGCCGAGTAGGTATCGCCCACCACCGCGGCGCGGACTCCAGGCACCCGGTTGGCGCACAGAGACATGCCAATACCCGTACCGCAGATCAGGATGCCCACGTCGGCCTCGCCCCCGGCGACAGCCTCGGCAACCCGGAAGGCGTAGGGCGGGTAGTCCACGGGCTCTTCGGAGGCGCAGCCCATGTCCACGAGCTCCTGCCCCTCCGCCTCGAGCAATGTCCTCAAATGCTGGCGGAGCGCGTACCCGCCGTGGTCTGACGCGATGGCGATGGTCACGGTGGACCCTCCGTTGGCTCGGTGGCCGGCGCCAAGGCGTGCCGGGGCTCGAACACGATGGGCCCGGGGCGCGCGGTCCACCTCGATGGCACGCCTACTTGCGAGTTGGCTCCGGCGGCGAGAGCGGCAGAAACACCCGGAACGTGGAACCTCGGTCGACTTCGCTATCGACCTCGATGGCCCCCCCGAGCCGGTCGACCAGGTGCTTGACGATATACAGCCCCAGCCCCGTTCCGCCGGTGGTGTCCCGATGGTCTCCCTCGCCCCGGTAGAAGCGGTCGAAGACGCGGCTGAGCTGGTCCTTGGGGATGCCTCGACCTTCATCCGCCACGGTCACGCACAGGCCCCCATTCCGGGCCTCACCGCGCACACGAACCTCGGTGTGCGGTGGCGAGTACTTGATGGCGTTGCTCAGCAGATTCGAGACCACCTGGTCGATCTTGTCCTCATCGCTGAGAATCGGCGCCTGCTTGAACTCCTCGGTCATGTCCAGCTCGATCTGGTGATCCGCGCTGTACGCCTGATACGACGCCACCAGGCCCTGCAGGAGTTCGGCCATATCCACCCGGCTGATGGTCAAGTCGAGCCCATGGCCCTCGTCGATGCGGGCCACCTTCTGCAGGTCGTCGACCAGCCGGTTGAGTTTCCGGCACTCCTTGTCGATGATGCCGAGAAACTCGCGCCGCGCCTCCAGCGGATAGGTGTCATCCTCATCCTCGATGAGTGTGCGAGTGAACCCCTGAATCGACGTGAGCGGCGTCCGCAACTCATGCGATACGGTGGTCACGAAGGCCGACTTCATCTTCTCCAGATTGCGCAGCTCGGTGACATCGTTGCAAATCGCGACCACGCCAGCGAAGCTGTCCCCGTCCCACACAATGGCCGTCTGAGCACGGTGCACCCGGCCGGTCTCGCCGATGGAGAGCTCGGACTCGAGCTCTTGCTGGTCCACCATGGTGTTGCCGATCAGCTTTCGCATCTCGGCACTCTGGATGACATCCTGATAGGGCCGCCCCAGCGGGTCCTCGCCCGATCCGTCCGTCAGAAGCTGGCGCGCCGCGCGGTTCATCAACCGCACCACGCCATCGGTGCCGACCATGATGATGCCAGCCGGCAGACTCTCATACGTCTTCTCGAGAGTGTCCGCTCGCTCCCGCAGCTCGATGAACAGGCGGGCCTCGGAGATCACCGCGGCCGCCGACCGGGCCATGAGGCGGAGGATGCGCAGATCCTCGCGCATGAACTTGCGGTCACGCCGCTTATTGAAGACGTGGAGCACGCCGATGGTCTTCTCTTCGACGACCACATCGTCGTCCTTGCGCTCGTGAACCAGCGGCACCGTCGCGCCATTGCGAACGCCCAGCAAGGCAACCAGCTCGGCCAAAGCCCGGTCGTCGGTCACGGCCTCCTGCATGATGACCGGCTGGCCCTCACGGAACACCAGCCCGCTAATGCCCTCATTCGCTCGAACGCGGAAGCTGCGGATCTGCTCCGGCGTCAGACCAATGGCCGGCTCTTGCGCCTCCAGCTCATTGGTCTCGGGGTTGTACACCATGACGCAGCACTTCTCGGCCCGCACGATCATGGTGACCTTCTCGAGCAGCCGTGCCAGAGTCTTCTCCAGGGCGGGGCGAGTGGTGGGGGGAACGTTGTAGTCGAACTCGGCGAGCTGTCTCTCGAGCTCACGGATACGCTCGCGCAGGCGCTCATACTCCTGCCGCAGAGCCTCCCGTGTCCCGTCAGGCGTCGGTCCCGGCGGCGCATCTCCACCGGCAGCCGGGACGCCCTCGGACTCGCCGGCGGTCTCGAGTTCGCCATCCTGGCGGTCGTCGGGCTCGCCGTCGTGGCCAGAAGGTCCGTTCAATGCGGTATCCGTCATGAGCTCGTAGTCCACACCGGAATGGCCGGGAGCCCTGCGAGAAGGCCAGCAGTCCCGAACCCGGTCTCCTTCGCATCCGGCAGCCCCGTGCCGGGAGTCGAAGCCAGGGTGATTCTAGGGTATGCGTCGAGTGAGCGTCAACACGCGAGGGAGCGAGGGACGGTCTCCGGGGGCAGGAGCCCATCCGCCAGACACCGCGGCAGAATGCGGTTCCCGACCCCTGGGCCGACCGCTTCGCTACGCCAACTCGTGAGCCGTGCGGGCGATGACCTCATCCTGGAGAACGTCGGGCAGGCTGACGAAGTAGTCGCTGTAGCCCGCGATGCGCACAACCAGGTCACGGTGGTCCTCCGGATGGCGTTTGGCCTCACGGAGAGTCTCGGTGTCGACCACATTCACCTGAATCTCGGCGCCGCCCCGCTGTAGGTACGTCTGGCATACCTGCCGGACCAACTCGCCCAGCGCCTCCCGATCCGGCGAAGGACTGAACCGCACATTCACCGCGATGCCACCGAGCATGGGTCGATGATCCCACTTGGTGGCCGACAGAATCGCCGCCGTCGCACCGGTCGAGTCGCGGCCCTGGGCCGCCCCCGCCCCGTCGGCCAGCGCCAGGCCCGCCCGCCGGCCGTCGGCCGAAGCGCGCGTCACCCTGCCCAGCTCGCCATGCTGGATCCAGCAGAACATGCCCGCCTGATACGTACCCCCCAAGGCCGAGCGGTACTTGCGGCACTCCTCCGAGTACCATGAAGTGAGCCGAGCCACCAGGGAATCCACCGAGTCGTCGTCGTTCCCGTACTTGGGTGCCCGATGGATCATCATGGCGCGAAGATCCTCGCGGCCCTCGTAGTCGTGGGCCAGCGCATGGGCCAGCTCGGGGAGCGAAAGGACCTTCTCTTCGAAAACGAACTGCCGGATCGCCGCCAGCGAGTCGGCGACGTTGGCCGTGCCCACAAACACCGGCTCGATCCAGTTATGGCGGGCGCCGCCGTGGTCGATGTCGAGTCCGCGGGAGAGGCAGTCGTTGACGAAGCACGACTGGAGCGGGGCTCCCCCATGGCGTCTCCGGGACAGCTGGGCTGCGTTGGTGTCGACCACCGCGGCCCGGACGGCGTCGCCGATCCGCCGCCGCAGCTCATGCAGCAGGGCATCGAAACTGGCATACAGGGGAGTGGGTTCCGGCGCCTCGGCCCCCAGAGGCGGCACCCCGATGCTGTCGTGCAGCAGCTGGAGGACGTTCAGATACGGGCTCGCCACATACACGTTGGACGAGCCAATGGGCGTGATCTCAACACAAGTGCTGTGGATATACAACCGGGACTCGCCGGGCGAGACTCCGGCTGCCCGGAGGCCAGCACTGATCACATCATCCTGGAAGATGGCCGGATGCGTGCACCCCTCGGCCAGCAAACGACCGGCCAGGCGCATCACGTGGGGTGGCGTCTCGGGCGTCCAGCAGAGGCCCACCCCGGGGTAAGACAACCGCACGTGGCCGATGCCCTCGAGCAGCATCTCGGTCAGCTCGTTGCACACATCCATGCCCGACGAGTCCCGGCCTCCGACCATGTAGCCCACGGCCAAACCCTTGGGTGTATACTCGTTCAACAGTATTGCGGCGCAGTCCAGGAGCTCCTGAGCCTGCTCGGGAGTGATCCGCCCGGCGGCGATGTCGCGGCGGTAGAAAGGCAACAGGTAGCGATCGGGGCGGCCGAGCTGAAACAACAACATCCGCTGCCCGGCACACAGGGCGAAGGTGAGAAAGTGCGCGGCCTGCAGAGCCTCGCGGAATGTCGTGGCCGGGTACTCGGGCACGGTGCGGCAGACGGTGGCGATCTCCAGCAGCTCGGCTCGCCGCGCCGGATCCTCCTCGGCCTCGGCCATCCCAACCGCCCGCTCCGCGTACCGCCGCGCCAGCGCGACTAGC
This sequence comes from Armatimonadota bacterium, assembly GCA_029547025.1. Lineage (GTDB taxonomy): Bacteria > Armatimonadota > Zipacnadia > UBA1398 > JAKPQA01 > JAKPQA01. The sequence continues at coordinate 88,720 of JAKPQA010000005.1, read as the reverse complement.
CCGTCGAGGGCGATCAAACACGCACGGTAGAACGCGTCCTTCTCCAGGTCCTCCGGCCGGGCCACATCCAACTCGCGCCGGTAGCCCTCGATGAGCTCCTTGATGCCCGACACGCCATACAACAGCAACCGCTCGATGTCCACGGCCTGGTGGGCCGTAATGCCCGCGGCCACGGGCAGCAGCCGCTCGATCGCGGCCCACTGGTCGAGCTCCGCTCGCTCCTCCTCGGTGGGGGTCACCGGAGCGAACTTGCCCACCAGAAGCTCGTCGGGGTCGATCACGGGCGTCAGGTTCTCGAGGATGTGCGCCGTAGCCCGGGCGCGGCGCACGATGTGCCAAATCTCGCCAGCCGTGGTCTGCCACGATCGACCCCAGTAGAGCGCCGGCTCGTGATTCGTCCAGTGGCCGTGATCGATGGCATGCTGCCTCAGGCGGACAATGCGGGGGGTGGGGGAAGTCACTGGGCTGCCTCTCCATCGGGGATCTCGATCGCCGTCTCCAACCCATTCTACCGCATACCGTGTGAACCACGGATATGGCCGTGGTATGAACCACGAGGCGCGGCCCCATGGTTCGCCGGGCCGCACCGGAGACCGTTCGTATCACTCGCTCCGGGTGATGATGTGATCTACCTCAACAACGCCGCGACGAGCTACCCCAAGGCACCCGGCGTCGTCGACGCCGTTCGCTCGGCGCTGACCGACGCTCCCGGCCCTCCCGGCCGCACCGCGGCGGAGGACCGGAGCACACTCGACGAGTGCCGAGACCTCATCGCAGAACAGCTGGCCGTACGCGACCCCCACCGCATCGTCCTGACGCCCGGCTCGACCTACTCGATCAACCTCGCGCTCTGGGGCCTGGGACTCCGCGCGGCCCACCGAGTCGTAACCACGGTCACGGAGCACAATTCAGTGCTGCGTCCGCTCTACCACCTGAGGGAGAGGCACGGGACCTCCATCGCCATCGTCGGCCTTGGGGCCGACGGGGCGCTGGACATGGATCGATTCAAGACTGCCCTGGAATCGGGCGCTACGCTCGTGGCCGCCAATCATGCATCCAACGTCACCGGTCGCGTCAACGATGTGGCCTGCCTCTTCTCAATGGCCCATGAAGCCGGTGCGGTGACCCTGCTGGATGCCTCCCAGTCGCTGGGTCACGTGCCCGTCCACCCCGAGGAGCTGGGTGCGGACCTGGTGGCGTTCACGGGGCACAAGGGCCTTCTCGGCCCCCCGGGCACGGGGGGCCTCTACGTCGACCCGAACCTCGACCTCGAGCCGATGCTGGTGGGCGGGACCGGTGTCCGCAGCGACCTGATGCTCCACCCGGCCGACATGCCCACACGCCTCGAGGCCGGCACGCCCAACCTGCCCGGGTTCGCCGGACTGGCAGCAGCGCTGCGCTGGACGGCAGGGCCCGAACGCCAGGGGCCCGCCGTCGCCAGCGCCATGGCCGAGCGGCTCCGCGATGGGCTGCGGACACTCCGCGGCGTAAGACTGGTCGATGACGACTCCCGGGCCCAGCGGGTCCCCGTCGTCTCCTTCGTCGTCGACGGCTGGAGCGTGGACGAGGCCGGCTACGCGCTGGCCTGTAGCTTCGGTGTGCAGTGCCGTTCCGGACTCCACTGCGCCCCGCTGATACACCAGGCCCTGGGCACCTGGCCCCACGGCACCGTGAGACTCAGCCCATCGGCGTTCACCACCACCGAAGAGATCGCGAGGGCCGTCGAGGCCGTTGCGAGGCTGGCCGGATGCGCATAGTAGCGACCACTCCCGTGCAGGACTGCTTCGACGGCAGCACCGTGTTCACATACTGGTTCGACACCGTCTGGACGCCCGATCTCGTTCAGGTGCTACGGTGCCTGGGCGAGCTGGAGTACTTCAGTGACTTCCCACGCCCATTCTTCCGGCTGCGCTGCGGTTCGGGGCTCCAGGTCAAGGGCGTGGTGGGGGAGGACAACTGCCAGGTCATACTCCCCCGGGCGGAGCGGGAGGTGATCCGAGAGAGCTTCGAGCGGTGTTTCGCCCCATAGAGAGGGTCACGGCTGCGCACACCGGACGCAGCGCTGGGGCAGTCTCAACGCGGAAGGAGTTCCCATGGGGGACAGACTGACAAAGCTGTACGAGTACGCGGAGAAGGAAGGCGGCCTCCAGACCAAAATGCGGCTCGCCATGAAGACCGGCGTCCCGTCCGCCAAGGCCGCCACCGAGCCAGACTCGCCCGACCTGATCGCCAAGTTCAAAGCCGCGTTCAAAGAGATCACGGGCAAGGACGCGCCCCCGGTCTAGGGCGATTCGGATTGGAGACAGAGCGATGGCTGTTCGCACAAAGACCGAGATCGTGCTCGAGCAACGCTTCGATCCCAGGGCATGCAGGCACAGCCTGAACGGGCGGGACGTCGTCCTGCACTGCCACCACTTCGTCTCGCTCTACACGCAGCTGGCCGACGACTGCGCCCTCCTCGACGCCAAGAGACTCCTGGCCGAGGTGGCCGAAGACGCCTTCGGCGCAGCCCTGGCCGACTACTACGCCCAGCATGGTATCAACTCGATCGCTGACCGATTTGACATTGCCACCCAGTACTACGCCGCCTGCGGGCTGGGCAGGATGCATGTCCGATGCGCGGGCCCCGATTCGGGGTCGGTCGAGCTCGAACGCTCCCATGTCGATGAGGGCTGGATCGCCAAGTGGGGCCAGCGCCCCGAACCAGTCAACTTCATCACCCAGGGGTTCATCGGGGGGATGTTCGCCGCCGTCATGGGACGGCCGCCCCGCTCGTTCCGTGTCAGTGAGACCGCCAGCATCGTGTCCGGCGCGGAACGATCCCTCTTCGAGATCGTCGCCCAATGAACGGAGGCATACGGTGGCAATCGACCGCAAGCGAATCATCGACGCCCTCTCCAGGGTGCAGGTGAGTGCGGATGACTATGGGCTGATCCCGGCCTTCAACGTGTTCGTGAACCAGCTACCTTGCAGCTTCTGGAACAGCTTCGCCGAGCGCCTGACCCGCCAGGTGGGGCCCGAGATGCTCGAGGCCGCCGAGTGGCTACTCGTCGACGCGGCGCGAACCTGCGGCTACCACACGGGCTACGGCATCATCACGTCCGAGGAATGGAAAGCCGTGGTCGGGCCCATGATCGAAAAAGTGCCCGAGGACATCCTCCACGGTGCCTTCGCCGTGTTCACCGCATGGGGCTGGGCCAAGAGCGAGATCATCGAGCTCGTGCCCAACGAGCGCATGGTAGTCCGGGCATACGACTACTACGAGTCCGACGTGGTCACCTTTGGCCGGTCCACCAAGCCAAGCGCGTACATGATCACCGGCGTGTGCGCCGCGTTCATGGGACTGGCCTATGGCGGCGAGTACGATCCCGCCGGAGGAGCCGCCATGCGGGCCTTCGACTGCGTGCAAACCAAGGGTATCGAGTGCGGTGACGAGTACGGCGAGTTCGTCGTGACACGAGCCCAGAACTAGTCGCACCCACCGTCGACCCAAACCGACGAGAGCGGCCCGCACCGGCCGCTCTCGCGCCGTACAAGACCGGCGCCTAATGGTGGAACAGCCGAACGCCCGAGAAGGCCATCACCATCCCACACTCGTCCGCCGCGGCAATGACCGCATCATCACGCACCGACCCGCCGGTCTCAACCACATACGACACCCCGCTGCGAGCCGCCCGATAGATGCAGTCCGAGAACGGGAAGAAGGCATCCGAGCTCAACGCCACCCCGGTCAGCTGATCCAGCCAATCCCGCCGCTCGGCCTCAGTGAGCAGCTCCGGCACCGGCTCGAACACCGCCTCCCACGCCCGTCGCTCCGCCGGCGCCCAGTCGGCCCACAGATACTGCACGATGGCATTAATACGGTCCGGCCGCTTCACGCCCGGGCGGAAGGGCAAGTCGAGGACCTTCGGGTGCTGTCGGAGCCACCAGGTATCCGCCTTCTCGCCGGCGAGCCGGGTGCAATGGATGCGCGACTGCTGGCCGGCGCCCATCCCGATAACCTGGCCGTCCTTGGCGAAGCCCACCGAGTTCGACTGCGTGAACTTGAGCGCCACCGTGGCCACGATCAGATCCCGCACGGCTTCGGGTGGGAGCTCCCTTCGCTGCGTCACGATGCGCTCGAGGAGCGCTGGCCCGATGGTCACATCGTTGCGCCCCTGCTCGAGCCGCAGGCCGAACACATCGCGCACCTCCTGCGCTGGCGGCACATACCCCGGGTCCATGGCCATGACCAGGTACTTGCCGTCCTTCTTCTGCTTCAGCAGTTCGAGCGCCTCGGGCTCATAGCCCGGCGCGATGACGCCATCAGACACCTCGCGCCGCAGCAGCTTGGCCGTAGAGACGTCGACCACATCGCTCAGGGCGGCGAAGTCGCCAAAGGACGACATCTGATCGGCACCGCGGGCGCGAGCATAGGCCGTCGCCAGCGGCGAGAGATCCAGATCATCCACCATGTACGCCCGACGCAGCTCGGCGCTCAGCGGCACGGCCACCGCGGCACCCGCCGGACTGACGTGCTTGAACGAAGCCGCCGCGGGCCGATCCAGCGCATCGCGAAGCTCTCGAACCAGCTGCCACGCGTTCAACGCATCGAGCAGGTTGATATAGCCTGGCGCCCCGTTGAGCACCTCGAAGGGGATCTCGCCCGACTCCACATACGCTCGAGCCGGCTTCTGATTGGGATTGCACCCATAGCGCAGGGCGATCTCATTCATCGTGGCGGACCCTCACACTCCGATGACACCCGGTCGCGCGGCGCCCGGACGCTCCCCGGGTTGTGGCCAGGGGGAGGGCATTATACACCGGCGCGACGAATACACCCGCCAGCACCAGAAGGGAGGCTACCTGATGCTGCTACACGGGCTGTTTGGCGCACTGGTAAGTGTGGCTCTGGCCGCGGGGGCGGTTGCCGCGGCGGGAGAGATCAACGCCAAGGACCTCGGGGCGGCGGGGGATGGCGCCACGGACGACACGGCCGCGATCCAGGCCGCCCTGGACCAGGCTGGTGCCGCCGGCGGCGGCGTGGTCTCCCTGCCCTCCGGTAAGTACCGGCTCGACGGGCACCTGACCATCCCGACGGGCGTGACCCTCTCGGGTGTGTGGGAAGCCCCGCACTTCTCCACCCCCGAGGTCGGCACGGTCCTGCTCGCCTACGAGGGCCGTGGGCAGGAGGATGGACCTCCCCTGCTCATGCTCGAGACCAACAGCACGGTGCGCGGCCTGACCGTCGTGTACCCCGAGCAGAGGGCGTCGCAAATCACCGCATACCCGTGGACCATCCAGGGGCGGGGCACCCACCTGAACGTATCCGACGTGACGCTGCTCAACCCCTACAAGGGCATCGACTTCGGCACCTACGCCCACGAGATGCACTACATCCGGAATGTCTATGGCTGCCCGCTGAAGATCGGCGTGCACCTGGACAAGTGCACGGACATCGGCCGCGTCGAGAACGTGCACTTCAACCCCAACTCGTGGACCCGGTCGGGGATGGACACGGCGCCCCAGGGCGACGACGGCGCCCGCCTCGTCGAGTACATGCAGGCCAACTTGGTTGCATTCGAGATCGGCCGAAGCGACTGGGAGTTCATGCTCAACACCTTCAGTTGGGGCTGCCGGGTGGGCTACCGGTTCTTCGAGAGCGAGGCCGGGCCCACCAACGGCAACTTCCTGGGCATCGCGGCGGACTGGGCCGTCATCCCCCTGCTGGTCGAGAGCACGCAGCCGCCCGGGCTCCTGATCACCAATGGCGAGTTCGTGGGCTCGCCGGCCTGCGAGGCCGTGGTGCGCATCGCCCCCTCGAACTCCGGCGTGGTCCAGCTGGCCAACTGCTCCTTCTGGGGCCCGCATCAGAAGATCGTCGAAGCTGCCGGCAACGGGCTGGTATCCCTCTCGCAGTGCAACTTCTGCCAGTGGGCGAACCGGCCGCCGGCCGAGGGGGCCGATCCCGTCCCCGCCATCGACGTGATCTCCGGCAGCGCCACCATCTCGGGCTGCCTGTTCCAGCAGGCGAAAGACCACATCCGGCTGCGGGAAGGCGTGGTGTCCGCCGTGGTGATGGGCAACCACACCCGTGGGCCCGCGCGGTTCATCATCGAGACCCAGGGCGATGTGCAGGTGCTGGGCAACGTGGTGCGGCCGTAGAGAAGCCATCGGGGGCCGGCCGGTGCCGGCCCCCTCCGACCCTCGCAAAGCTACTCAGAAGCCGGGAGTGGCTCGAGTGGCTGGTAGTGCGTGGTGTAGGGCGCGAAGCTCTTCACGGGCTTCGCCCAACGCACCGCGTTGGCGAGGACCATGCGGATCTTCTCGTCATAGTAGATCGGGAACGTCTCGTGGCCCGGGCGGAAGTAGAACACCTTGCCCGCGCCGCGCTGCCAGCAGCACCCGCTGCGGAAGACCTCTCCGCCCTGGAACCAACTAATGAAGATGAGCTCGTCGGGCTGCGGGATGTCGAAGATCTCGCCGTACATCTCGGTGTGCGGCAGCTCGATGTACTCGCCGATCCCCTCGACGATGGGATGACCCGGGCGGACGACCCACAGCCGCTCCTTCTCGCCGGCCTCGCGCCACTTCAGCCCACAGCCCGACCCCATCAGCTTGCGGAAGATCTTCGAGAAGTGGGCCGAGTGCAGGCAGATGATGCCCATGCCGTCGAGCACGCGCTGATGCACTTTGTCCACAATGTCGTCCCGCACCTCGTGGTGCGCCATGTGACCCCACCACAGGAGAACATCGGTGGTGTGGATGACCTTGTCGGTGAGGCCGTGGTCGGGGTCGTCAAGCGTCGCGGTGCGGACCGTCATGTCGGGCTGGGTCTTCAGGTAGTCGGCGATGGCCTTGTGCATGCCCTTGGGGTAGACCTTCTTGACCGTTGCATTGGTCTTCTCGTGCCGGCCCTCGTTCCACACCGTCACCCGGATCTTGTCGCCCATGCTGTCCTCCCAGGAATCCAGGAATCCGTCGCGTCTGGCGCTCGTGCGAGCCCTTTCGCCCGCACGCCCCAAGGCCCCTCCCCAATCGCGCACCGGGCCACGGGTGTTGTCGACCTCGACGGCATCGGCCCTGCCTGCTCAGGCGAAGCCTACATCGTGGTACCTATGTGCGCGGATGGAAGCGTTACCCATGGGCCCGGGTCACACCTGGAGCGTGGTGGGACCCCAACGCGCCCTGGCCGGCCGTAGGCCCACCGCGTTGGCCGACCGTCCCGGTCGTCTGTAATGTGTCCAGCGGGAGCGGGCTACGCGCCCCCCGGGGTCCACCCCTGTGCGGCTCTCCGCAAGACCATGCGGCCCCCCGAGCCACCCGACCCAGAACCCCGCGTTAGCGCCTGTGGCGCGTCACCCCAGCGACCGAAGCCCCTCCCGCCCGCGACGCCGCGAGCAGCGTCTCCGTGGGCGAGGCTCGCGCGGCGTTGTCCAGCACCCCTACCGCCGCCTCGTCCGAACACGCGCACCATAGCGCATTATACCAGTTATGAGTTGTTTTGTCAAGCACCAGATGCGATCAGATGTGTGCATAAGCTCTGGGCGGCGGGGGACGGCAACCGGCCCGCGGCTGTGCTACCCTTGAGGGGCATTCGGCACCGTGTCTGGCAAGGAGAACCCTCGTGGTGCGACGCGAACAGCTCCGTGCGGCGCTGGACGGCCTCTACGACCGCTACAACCGGCGCGATCGGGTCCATCCGGACCCCGTCGGGTTCCTCTATGCCTACGAGAACCCACTCGATCGGGAGATCGCCGGCCTGGTGGCCTCGTGCCTGGCCTATGGCCGTGTGGCGCAGATCCACCGGAGTGTGGCCGATGCACTCTCGCGCCTGGGCCGGCCCGCGTCGCTGCTGTCCGGCGCCACGCCCGACGACCTCCACCGGATCTTCGACGGGTTCCGTCATCGCTTCTGCTCGGGGGAGGACCTGGTGCCTCTCTTGTGGGGCGTGCGGGGCGTCCTGGACGAGTTCGGATCCCTCGAGCGGGCTTACTGCGCGGGGGGCCGTGGCGGCCTCGCCGCATGGGTCGGCCGCATCGAACGCGCGGCCGGTGCGCCGTTGGGCCATGTGCTTCCGTCCCCGGCGGCGGGCAGCGCCTGCAAGCGGTTGAACCTGTTCCTGCGGTGGATGGTAAGGCATGATGACGTCGACCCCGGAGGGTGGGAGCGGGTCTCACCGGCCTCCCTGCGGGTTCCGCTGGACGTCCACATGCACCGTATCGGTCGGCGTCTCGGGTTCACCCGGCGGGCGCAGGCCGACCATCGCACAGTGGAGGAAGTCACACAGGCCTTCCGGGAGGTGGCGCCCCATGACCCCGTGCGATACGACTTCGCGCTGGCTCGGTCGGCCATGGTGGGTGACCCGGTGCTGCCCGCCCTCCTCGGCGGCGACTAGACCCGGAGGGCCGCGGTGAGCCCGCTCATGCTGGCGCTGGCGCTGGTCCCCGTCGGCGTGCGCCCCCCCTCGCCAACGCCTGCCGGACCCGGGCCGTCGGGCTGTCTCTCCTGCCACCGCGGCATCGAGAGCATCCGCGACGCCCAGTCGGGCATGATGACGGCCATCCGGGCCAAGGGCCGGGGCTTGGACGACCCAGCGGGGTGCATCGTGTGCCATGGAGGCAACCCCGGTGCCTCAACCACCACAGCCGCGCACGCCATGGGGCGCGCCGGCGGGTTCCGTCCCGATCCCGGCAGCCCGTGGGTGAACGGCAAGGCCTGTGGCCCGTGCCACATGAAGGAAGTTCAGACCCAGTGGAGCAGCCTGATGATGACCGGGGCTGGCCTCATCGAGGGGGCGCTGCAGGCCTGGGTCACCGGCGACGCCGCCCAGCGGGACTGGGGCATCTACGCCGCCAGGAACCCCGACGAGGAGAACAGCCGCCGGGGCTCGGACCGTTACCGCAGCGTGATGGCTGATCTGGCCCGTGAAGCGCCGCGGGCCTACCCGCCATCGCACCAGAGCCTGGCCGAGGCCCAGACCACGCCGGCTGAGGTGGCCCGCGACGCGGCCCGAGCCGGCTTCGCCTATGCCCGCACCCAGTGCGCCCGGTGCCACCTGGGGGTGCGTGGCTGGAAGGCGCGGGGCGACCACCGGGGCATGGGGTGCTCCGCCTGCCATGTCCCCTACGGGACCGAGGGGTACTACGAGGGCAGCGACCCCACGACTCCCAAGGACCAGCCGGGGCACCCGCTCGTCCACGCCATCCAGTCGGGCCGCGCGGCCCCGGTGCGCGCCGGGAAGGTCACCTACTCGGGAATACCGGTCAACACGTGCGCGGCATGCCACTACAGCAGCAAGCGCATCGCCATGTCTTACCAGGGCCTCGTGGAGTCACCGTCGGCCGGCCCCTTCGACGGGCGCGGCAATCCGCAGCCGGGCCTCCACCTGCAGCGCTACTCACCCATGCCGGCCGACGCGCACCTCGAGAAGGGCATGCTCTGCGGCGACTGCCACACGACCATCGACCTGCATGGCGACGGCTTCCTCGCCGGCGCCGCACTGGCCCGGGTCGAGATCGAGTGCACCGACTGCCACGGCACTCCCCGCGCCTTCCCGTGGGATCTCCCGCTCCGTCACGGCGACGAATACGGGTCGCTCCTGCCCAGATCCGAGCGGCGTGGGACGGCCAAGGGGGACGGGCAGGCCGACGGCCAGCCCCATCTGCTGACGGCCCGAGGCAACCCCATGCCCAAGGTGACCCGCGATGGCGACGAGGTTGTGGTGCACACCGCGGGAGGGGCGGACGTGCGACTGGCCCCGCTCCGGTTGCGTTGGCGCCAAGCCGACGTGCCCCTGGCGGCGCGCGTCTCGATGGACACCGTGGCGAGGCACCTCGACCGCATGGAGTGCTACGCGTGCCACGCCCCCTGGGCGCCCCAGCACTACGGGATGAACGTGTTGGCCGACTTCCGGCCCGGCGGCCAAGCCTTCGACTGGGCGCTCGCCGCGAACTGGCACGCACGGCCCGAGAACCGCACCGCGTCGGGTGAGGCCGATGCCGAGGCCTGGGTGCCCGGGGCGTTCCGCATGCTTCCGGGTGTGCTCCAGTGGGGTCCGGCGCCCCTGATGGTGAACGGCGAGGGTCGAATCTCCCCCGCGTTGCCCCTCTACTGCGGCCTCGTGACGGTCATGGCCCCGAGCGGCGCGGCGTCCGTGCGGAACACCGCTTTCCTTCCGCCCGGGGACGATGGCGAGGAACCCGGGCTAAGCCTCACCCCGGCCCAGCCCCACACGGGCGGGCCCGCCCGGACGTGCGAGTCCTGCCATGTGCCAGACGCCCCACCTACCGGGCCGGGCCGCTCGAACCCGGCGGAACCGTTGGTGGTCGATCTCCGCACCGCGGACGGGTCCCTCGTCCCCCGGCGGACGCGTTCTCAACTGCCGGCTCTTCCCGCCCCAACGGCCGGAGCGGGAGAGATGAGCCGTCGGTTCCCCCTCGCGCGGCCACTGACCGACGCCGAGCGAGCGCTCATCGATCAGCGCGGCGTCTGCGCGGCCTGCCACCAGGAGACTCCCTCACGCTTCATCGCGCCCAGCCTGCTGCACCACGTGGCCCAGGCCACGGGGCTGCGTCCGCGCACGTCGGGGCAACACCAGACGCTCGTCCGCGTGACGCTCCTTACAGCCGCCTGGGCCCAGGTGTTGGCCGCCGTCCTGGTGCCTGCGGGACTCGTGCTGTGGGTGCGCCGCCGACGGTCACTGGCCGGGCGGTACCGGCGCATGGTATCCTGAGGTGCCCCCGGACCGTGCCACTGGCGTGGCGAGGTGTGTGGGGCGCATCCATCCCCGTGGAGGAGCTGTGGCGCCCGGCCCAGGGTCGCCGTCCCGCATGCCCGTGGTCGAACCCGAGCCAAGAAGCGCGCCGGTGCCGCTGTGGCCCCTGATGCGGGTCGCGCTGCCCGGCAGCGTGTCCCCGCGGGAGGTGCCCGTCCACCTGCTGGTACCCTTCCGGAAGGGCCTCCTCCAGCCCGATCAGATCTCGCGCCTCGCCATCTGGACCCAGGACGGCGTCACTCCGCGGGCAGCGATGACACCGTCGCCGGTCTCATACTGGTCCGATGGATCCATCAAATGGCTGACGGCCAGGGCGCGGCTCCGGCTGGGTCCGCCCGAAGGCCCCCGGGCGGTCATCCGTCCAGGGCGCGTCGAGGCCTGCGAGCCACGAGTGATTGTCTCGGAAGACGACGTGGGGTACCGCGTCGAGACGGGCCGATTGCGGGTGTCGCTGCCGACCGCCAGCGGGTTCCCCCTGGGTGATGTCTGGCTCGCGGGATCCGAAGCGGACAGCGGCGAGGAACCGCGCCGCGTCATCGCACCGGGCGACGGGGTGGCCGTCGAGGTGACCACCTCTCAAGGCGGCCCCTACCGAAGCGTGACGGCGCCCAGCCAATGCGAACTCGAGCACTCGTCACCACAGGAAGCCGTGATGCGGTTCGGCGGCGCTCTGCTCGATAGCACGGGAGCCCTGGGCGCCCACTACACCGCTCGCCTGGTGTTCTTCGCTGCCGCCCCCTTCTTCATGATGAGACTGTCGGTCGAGGCCGGCGGGTCACTGGCCGACGAGGTGACAGGCGTCAGCCTCTCCCTGGCAGCCGCCGTGGCTGTGGATAGCGTCCGGCTCGAGGACCCCGCCGACCGCGAGGGCTTCCTCGATGTCACCCTCGAAAGCGATGAGTGGCTCTCCCTCTCCTCCAGCGACGGCGCGGCGGCGGTAACCATCGGCACCGATGGATCATCCTATGGCGTGGCCGAGGGCACCCGCCCCGTCCGGTGGGTGAACGCCGGCGAGCTGCCCCTCAGCCTCACCGTCGGCATCATCGATGGCCGCAGCGATCCGGCGTCCCTGGTCGTCGGCCGCAACCGAATCGTCTTCTCGTCGAGGCTGCCATCGAGCCGGCGATCCCGGCGGGTCACCTACGAGCTGCTGATCCTGGCCGAAGACGCGGGAACCCTCTCGGAAGTGGCCGCCAACGCGGCGGCGGCCATGGCGAGCCCGGTGTACGGTCTGCCCGAGACCGACTACCTGGCATCGACCGGCGTGCTCCCGGCGGCGCTGTCTCGCCTCGACTGGTTCGCCGAAACCAGCAGCGAGATGCGAGTGGCCTTCCAGGAACTGACCGATGAGGCACCGTGCCGCGAGTACAGCGTAGGAAGCCTGCTCTACGCCCTGCTCCGCTCCGACCCCGAAGTGATGGATCTGGCGGTCCGGCGGGCGCGCCGGTGGCTGGACGAGGGCGCCATCGCGCCCCCCGTCGCCGTGCCCGAGGGGAGCCGCGAACTGCTCTCCGCGCTGCTCGGCGAGACGCCCGACCGCCTGCCTCCCCTGCCGCCGCTGGATGCCGAGGCCAACGACGACGATCCGGACGCGCTGGCGGCCGAGCTGGTGGGGTCGTCCGACACCAACGAGCGGCTGGCGCTCCTCCCTCGCGTCGCCAGGGCGTCAGCCCGATACGGCCGGCAGGATCTGGCGGAAACGGCCCTGCGAGTGCTGCGTAGCCTCCAGCCGGCGTCGGGATCCGCCGAGTTGCGCGTGCTGTGCATCCCCCCGGTCCTGGACGCACTGATGGCCTTCGACCTGGATCCCGACGCCATCGGACCCGATCTGCTCACCATCTCGGTGGCCGAGGATCCGGTCCTGGTCCGGCCCGGATCCACCCGAACCGTCTCCCTGAACCTCCGCAACAGCCTGGACGTGGGCTGGAACCTCAACGTGTTCGCGGTGAGTAGCCCCCATGTGCGGGTCGAGACGCCCCATCTGCGGGAACACGTTCCGCGCCGGGGCAGCAAGGCCACGTCTCTGACACTCACGTGTGAGCCGGACGCGCGGGAGGGGGAAGCGGAGTCCCTGCGCCTGGTGGTCGCGGCGTCGGATGTCTTCGGCAAGATCCCGGAAGCCTCCATGCGCGTGCTGCCGGCGAACGATGCGGCGGGGGTCATCGGCACATTGCCAGCGCCCGTGCGCGACGCGCTGCGTGATTACGCCATGCCCACAACGCACATTCACGATGTGCGCCGCGCGGCCTTCGAGCTGCTCGACCTGCTCTACGTGTGCGACGAGACCCCACGGCCGGGCACCGCCGAGGCCGTGGAGCGCGCGGCCCGCAGCGGCTGCGTGGTGGTGTGTCTCGGCCCCTGCGTACCGGCCCTGTTCGAATCCGACGCGCATCTGCGCGCCACTTTGGGCGCCGGGTCGGCCCGCGTGGGCGCGGCGATGGACGCGGGGCACCAGGTCCTCTGCGTGCCCCACGCGTTACGCCGCGACCGACTGACGGCCATCGGCTGGCTCGAGCACCTGGGGGCGGCATGGGAGACGGTGCTCGCCGACGAGACTGGCCGTCCGGTGCTGGCCAGCGCATCGCTCGAGCCCGGGGCCCTCATCGTGGCACTGGTCTCGACCGAGGGCGACGAAGGCGTGCGGCTGGGACGCAATCTCGTCGAGTGGGCCTTCCAAGTCGCCGGCATCTAGGGCATACCTGGCATGGGAGAGTGCGCGAACAGCCACCTCCCCCGTCGCAGTTCGCATCGGGAAGCGCTCCAGACCCGTCGGAGCCCGGCGAGTCCGGTTGACGCTCAGCTAAGCGGCTGTCTATGATACCCGCGCCCATTGCGCTGCGAGATATCAGTGAGTGGGGGCTGAATATGCCTGAAGACGAAGCGACTCCCAAGCCTGCCCCGACAACCCATGACCCCTCCGCCACCCACGACGATGAGGCAGAGAACGTATGGGTCCGATCGCGCGAGGTCGGCATCATTGGCGACCGCGGCCTGCTCCCCCGCGAATCCGTCGGGGGCTTCGGCGGCCTGGCGCTGTTCATCGTGTTCGTGGTCGGGGCCGCCGCCGGCGGACTCGTCTTGTGGGCGCTGAAGGGTCCAGCACTCACCGAAGCCGAGGAAGCCGCCGCGTTCTATGAGGCGAGAACTCAGGTCCTGCTGAGCGCTGCCGCCGAGGGCGCCCTGGAGCAGGTGAAGCGAGCCCGCACCGAGGTGGCGGCGCGGAACTTCCAGGCCGCTCAGGAATCCATCGAGGCGGCCGAGGGCCTGGTCGAAGGCGCGGGCAAGGCCATCGGCGATGATGCCCCGCTGATCGGACCCGCCAAGAAGTCGCTGCGACAGGCCTACGAAGCGATCTGCCGGGACGCGCGCCGCGATGCCGACGAGGCCTTGGCCCAGGCCGAAGGGAACGTCGGAGGGCTCGCCGGAGCGCGGCCAGCGGTGCGTAAAGGTGAACGCAAGGCTCAGAATAGCTCGGCACCGGCCCAGGAGCAGCCGGAGGAGAAGGCAGCGCCCCAGGCCAAGGGACAACCCTAGCTGCCGGGGGCCGCGCTATATGGCGCTCCCGGCGTCGGCATTGTCGCCGTCCAACTCCGTGAGCAGCGTCGGGGGCTTGCCATTGCCGGGCCGCGGCGGGCGAGGCTTCCGCGTTCCGCCGCGCCCCGAGGCTGCCGTCCCCTTCGCGAACAGGCCGATCATCCGAACATGCCGCCGGCTCCGGGACATCGGCTGGTCGAGCGAGAAGTCCCCAAAGTAGTCCGTGAGCCGCAACCCGCCGCCAAGCTCGGCCAGGAGGCGAAGCGTCTGGGGCAGCAGAAGGCGCTGCGTCGAGATCTCCGAAAGGTGCCGCGACACACCGCGGCCCGTGATGTCAACCACCATCTCGACCTGAGCCGTCTCAGTGATCCAGTCAACGGGGTCCCGGTAGGCGGTCGCCCGGATCCTCATGCCGTCACGCGTGTCGCTCCAGGAGCCCGACTGCCAGCGCTCGCGCCTCATGCGAGGCGGGTCCGCCAACCAGGGGTGCGGATTACCAAGTTCGATGACATACAGGCCTCGGCTCGCCAGCGCGCGGCTCACCAGACCAAAGTGGCGAGTCAGCTCATCGTTCGTCGTCAGATAGGCCAGCGAATGCAGCATACAAATGGCGCAACTGAAGGGACCTTCAACACGGAAGTCACTCATATCCTCACAGCGAAAGTCAATCTCGAGGTTGGCCTCCTGAGCCTTCTGGCGGGCGGCGCCAAGCATGGTCTCGGATCGGTCTATACCGCACACTCGGAAACCGCGCCGGGCGAACTCGATCGAGTGGCTGCCCGTGCCACACGCCAGATCGAGGATCCCCTCCGGCTCGTAACCGTAGATCCGCTTGAACGCCGCGAGGATGAAATCAACCTCGCGCGGGATATCGCGGTAGGCGAATGTGGCGTCATACAACTCGGGCCAGTCAAGAAGGGAAGCGGCCCGCTTGGTCTTGTCCACCGACACCTCAGAATCCCCTTTCGCCCAACCAGCACACCGCGCCCAGGGCCCCATCGGGACTACTCGTCGCGTAGGTTAGGCAGCCGCGCCGCGTTCACCTCCTCGGCACGACCGCGGGGATGCGGCAGCCGGGCCCGGGGAACGCCGGCGCTCCCGGCGTGTCCGACCGTTGTCCGGGACGTGGAAGTGGAGGGTGCGCGTTGACAGTCCCCAAGCTCAGTACCGCCGCCTGGATCGGTGGCGCCGTGGCCCTGCTGGCCGCGGGGCCCATCGCGCGCGCCCAGGGACCGGTGGCCGCCGACCTGGCACGGTCGGCCCAACGCGGTGCCGGCTACCTCGTTCGAGCCGGCATCGAGTGGCAGCAAACACACAACTGCGTCGCATGCCATGTGCACGGGGACGGGCTCGAGGCGCTCTCGAGGGCGGCTGCCCGCGGCTACGCCGTCGACGCCTCGGACGTGAACCCGCTGGTCGACACCGCCGCCCAGTCGGTCCCCACCGATGGCTACATCGACAACGACTACGGCCCGCTCGACGCGGCGGCCTACATCGGCGCGGGACTGGCCGCGGCCCACAAGCAGTTCCAGTCGGCCGTGGTCGACCCCGCCGTGCTCCTCGCCAACCAGATCTTCAACCTGCGCCACCTCGAGGACGATGGCGTCTACTGGGAGGCCGAATCGAAGCGCGGCCCCATGCTCACCGGCGCCTACCTCGTCTCCTCAAAGTGCATCGATGTCCTGCAGCTGGCCTATGACGCCAAGTCACTGGGCGGATACGCCGAGACCCGGTTCCAGGCGTCCATCTGGGCCGTTCGCACACCGGCGCCCGACATTGTCAGCGCCGCAGTGCGGCTCGAGTGGCTCTGCCGCTCCCAGTCACCGTCGCTCAAAGCCCGCCGGGAAGAGATCATCACCAACCTGACCTCATGGCAAGGTGCCGATGGCGGGTGGGGATACCGGCCCGAGGAGGCATCGAACCCCTTCACCACCGCCGTGGTGCTGCGCTCCCTGGCCCGAGCGGGCACGCCGCTGAGCTCCCCCGTCGCCCAGAAGGCGGCCACCTACCTCCTGTCCAACCAGCAGCCCGATGGCTCTTGGCGATGCGGGAGCCCCATCCTGTCTTACTCCGCCACCGCCTGGGCGGTGCGCGCCTTCGCGGATCTGGTCGAAGCGCCCGCGGAGCTCCGCACGGAGTTGGCCAGCCTCTACGCTGCCGCCAAAGCGGGCCAGGTGACCGGTCCAGAGCCCCGCGCGCCGGCCGTCGCCGCCACGCCAACAGGGGCCGAAGCCCCAACGGCGCCGGCGTCCGGTGTCACCAGCGCCCTTCTGCCCAACCCGCCGGTGCTGCAGTGGGGCGTCAGCGGCGAGACCACCCTCGCCGGCAGTTTCGACGCCGCCCTCCGGTACCTGGGTGGAACCGAGGACTACGTGCAGATCATGGGCGCCTCCGGAGGCGCCTTCGCCATCCGGTGGCCCGTGGAGGGCGTGCAGATCGCCGCCGGGACTCTCCAGGGCGAGGCGCACGTTCGCAGCCTGCTGGCCGGCCTGGGCCGCTCGGGTACCTACGCGGGCCCCGCCGATGCCGCCGCCCGGTGGACCACGCTGAAGACCGCGATCGACGCGGGCCGCCCCTGCGTCTTCCTCAAGACCAACGGCGAACACGGCCTCCTGATGGGGTACGATGAGAAAGCCATGGAGGTCGTCGCCGTGCTGTACGGCGACGGCGCCGATGCCGAGGTCCAGCGGCTGAAAGCCGACGACCTCGAGTACGTGGTCGACCCCGGCCCTCACCCCCAGGCCCAGCCAGACCCCATCGACACGCTCCGCGAGGTCATCACCAATGCGGCACGCGATGCCAGCCAGCCCGCCGCCGATGGCTTGGCCCATGGCCCGGCGGCCTATGATGCCTGGGCCAGGTACCTGACCTCGTTGCCCGCCGGAACCCCGCCTCCCGAAGACCTGGTGCCCGCGGTGAAGTGGTGCCTCGACGTCCTGATCGACTCCCGGACCCAGGCCTCGGCCTTCCTCCGCCGAGCGGCCAAGGACGTGCCGTCGGGCTCGGCCGCCTTCCTCATCCGCGCCGCCAACGAGTACGACCGGCTGGTCCAACTGCTCAATGGCCGCGAGTTCTACCTCTACTCGGTTGAGACCGGCAAGAAGTCCGCCGCGGAGACACTCGCCACCCCCGAGGGCCGCAAGGCATTTGCCGAGCTGCTTATCCAGTGCCCTGATGCCGACGCCGCGGCCATGGACGAGCTCAAGATCGCGCTGCGCGGGCTCGGCCGAGCCGCAACCGCCTCAGCGGCCGCCCCACCGTCAGGCTAGCTTCTCGAGTTCATACACCGACGGATGCAAACCGGACAGCTCGACCACACGGACACCGGCCACCCGTAACCCGTGGTGCTTGCTGATCAGACGCTCCGTCATCCGCTTCTCGAGCGTCAGCAGTACGGCCCGCCCTCCGGGGCGAAGCACCCGGTACAGCTCACGGAAGAACCCCGGGTAGAGATGCTCATTCCTCCGATGGGAGCCCACGCGCCGCCCAAACGGTAGGTTACAGACCACACCATCGACGCAGCCGGATCGCAATGGAATGGCGCGGGCGTCCCAACGCACCCAGCCCGGCGCCGGCGAGACCGCCCGCGAGCGCTCCGCAGCGATGCCGAGAGCCCGGCCGTCCATGTCCCCCCCAAGAACCCGCGCCCCCGGGTGCAGATGGACGCACTCGAGGACGATCGAGCCGGTCCCGCACATGGGATCCATCACGAGCTCCGGCCCCGCCAGACCCAGCATCCGCACCAGGCAGTGAGCCACGCCCCGCTTCAGTCGGGCCGCCCCGCCCGGGCGCGGCCCGGCCCCCTCGGCAGCACTGTCGCACAACTCGAGGCCCGCCATGGCCCGTCGCCCGGTCACTCGGAGCACGATGTTAATGTCGTAGCCCCTCATGCGGACGGGCCAGCCCGTGTCCCGCTGGATCCCCCCCCCGACGGCCGCGGCCAGGTCCATCGACGTGTAGGAGTGCGTCCCGACACGATGGGCGCTGACTCGAAAGTGCGGAAGCCGCGGCAGATCCCGGATGGCGCGGACATGCGCCAGGGCATCGCTGACCTCGAGTGAAGCCGCCCACTCCTCGATCTGGCACAGCCCCTCGGCGCCAGGTTCAAGACCGTCGAGGCTGCCCAGCCATAGACCCACGGCATCGACGGAACGAAGCACCGGTAGCGCGGCGCCGGTGCCACCGCCAGCGAATATGACCCATCCCAACCGGGCCTCGGCCACGAGCACCTCCAGGTCGCACTCGCCGATCTCAGCAGAGACCACATCCTCGAGGCCGGGGCAGCACAGGGCGTAGTAGACGGGCACGGGGCTAGAGCTCCTGCTGACGAACACGCGGCCGAACGGGCTCCCGCTCGGTGTAGATGGGCAGACGGTACAGCCAGACCCACAGCGGAGCGACGATCGCAACGGCAACGATGGGCACGGCCACCGACCGCGTCGCCGCGTAGAGCACGGCAAGAGCGGCGAACGCGGCCGACACCCCATAGAGCGCCAGCACGGCCGAGCGGTCCTCGAGTCCGGCGAGCACCAGCCGGTGCGAGGCGTGGTCCCTGGCCCCCGCCGTGAGCACTCGCCGGTTCGCCAGACGCGACGCCGTCACAAGCGCTCCATCACAGATCGGGAGGCCGAACAGCAAGCAGAGGAAGATCAGCGGCGATGCGCCGGAGGCGGCCGGTGTCCCCCCCGCCGGTGGCCCGTGGAAGGCGCACCCCACGGCCATGAGGCCAGCCACGAACCCGACGAACAGGCTGCCGGCATCGCCCATGAAAAGCCGCGCAGGCCTGAAGTTCAGAACCAGGAACCCAGCGCACGCCGCTGCCAGCACCACGGGCGGCACGAGACGAGACGCCTCGCCTCCCACCGCTGGCGACCCGATCCCCAGCGTCACGGCGATGCCCGCACACGCGGCGAAGGCCACGCCACCGAGAAGGCCATCCATGTTGTCCTGGAAGTTCATCGCGTTCGTGAGACCCAGCAGAAACGCGGCGGCAAGACATGCGTCGGCGACCCCAATGCCCGCATCCCGGCCAGACCACCAGAGATGAGCGCCCGCCGCGGCCGATGGAATGAGCAGCGTGAACAGCTTGCCGCGCGTCTCGAGTGGACGGCGGTCATCGAATAGGCCTACGGCGAGCGCGAACGCGCCCAGGCCGAGAAGAAGCCCATGGGGCGGCCAACCGGCGTGCGGCTCGCCTCCCGCACCGATCCAGGCCCACGCCAGGCCCGACGCGAATCCGGCCGCGATGGCAGGTCCACCGAGTAATGGCATGGCCCGGGCGTGGATCTTCCGCGCCGAGGGCTGGTCGATGAAGCCCAGCGCGGGAGCGAACCGGATCGCAAGAAGCGCGGCGCCGAAGCTCACGCCGAGACTGACTAGCGCCGCCACATACAACAACAAGCAGAGCCCCCATGGTTGGACGATCCAGCGCCGGCAGCGGCTACGGTCAGACACGCGCACCCCACAAAGGTTGTGTCGGCCACCAACCCGCGGAGGGGGAAGTATACCAGCCACCAAAGCCAGCGGTCGCCCCCGGGCGAAGTCGGAACCCGGAACCCCGGGCCGGCGCGAACCAGCAGGCCCCCAACCCCTCCCGCCCGCCAGCTACACGATCCAGAGCAGCGCTTCGTCCGGATCGTCGAAACGGCCGACTCGATCGAGACCCTGGCAGAAACGGTCGATAACCTCCGGGGGAGGGCCTTCAGGCGTGTCCAGGTCGAGCTGGAGCATCTCCTTCTCCCCGAGGATCCGGATCGAGTCCCAGTCGATGGCGTAGTTGCGGTGACCCCGCTCCAAAATGGCCCGAACCACCTGGGCGCGTGCCCGGGCGCGCGTGCCCTCGGGCGGGCTCCTCATGGCACACTCGATGCGGTCATCCGACACCAGCCGCTCCGCCCGTCCGAGCTCCTCCAGTGAGTAGAACAGACCCGATCGCGGATCGATGTTGTGGTACTCGAGGTCCAGGCTATGGAGGACCTCATCTTGCCACGAGATACCCTCCTCATCGACGTAGAGCCGGAGGAGCTCCTCCTTCGCGACCCAGTCCAGCCGGTCAACCAGGCGACGCGGGTCCCCCTCAAGGTCGTCCAGAACCCGCGACCACTCCCCGATGACCCAGTCCGCGTCACCGCCGCAGCCTGCCAGGTAGCGTTGAGCCAGCTCCAGGTACCGTCGCTGGTGGTCGACCGCGCTGATGGACCCACCGTCCGCCAGGGCGACGATCCACCGGTGGCTCTCATCGCGCGAGATCCGGCGAAGCGACGCCACCGGCCGCGCCAGCCAGGTGTCGTCCGAGAGAAGCCCGAGCTCGGCCAAGGTCAACACCAGACCGGTAGTGCCCACCTTGAGCGCCGTGGCGTACTGCGACATGTTGGACTCGCCAAACAGCACGTGGAGCCGCCACTCGCCCGTCAGGTCGCAAAACGTGTCGCTCTTCGGGTTGATGATCGCCCGGTTGAACCGCACCCGGCCCGACATGGCATGGCGAATGTGATCCGCCCGCTGGGAAAGCTGGTAGCGGACGCCAGGGTCGGCCTCGACGCCATACACATCTCCCACCCAGAGGGTGTCCAGGACCCTGTGGCCCTGGCGAGCGAGATCGCGCGGCGAGCCGCGGGTCAAACGATGACCTCCCACCCGCCCGGCTCCGGCGTAGATCAGGCGGCTGACCAGGAATGAGACCACGCTGGTGAGCGCCACGCGCAAGCTGTCCGACGGGATGCTCACCGCGTAGTTCTCATGGCACCCGAAGGTGTGACCACCAAAATGGTCAATGCTGTTGTTGTGAAAGCTCACCGCGTCCCGCGAGAGCGCGCCGTCAACCAGGCGGAGCAGGGTCCGCTGACCCGCCCGGTCGTGCGCCACCAGGTCATCGAGCCGTGTGACCTCGGGTGTGGCGTACTCCAGATGGTCGCCCACGGCGTCGATGTAGAGACGGCCTCCATTGGTGAGGAACCCCCCGGCCTGGGCGGGCTCGAAGGCGAAGTCCCGCGCGTGCCGGTCGACCAGGCCGATCTGCAGATCGTTGAACGCGTAGTCCTTCAGTAGCTCCACGACCTGCTCCGGACGACCGAGCGACGCATCCCGGACCAAGCACCCATACTCGACCTCGAGCCCCATCAGCCGCTCGCGCATGGCCCACCCCTATCCCGGACGTGGAATCTCCTCCGCGGGAACCAGGCGGAACTTGCTCTCCCGGGGCGCGTCGCGCTCGAGTAGGCCCACCTCCGGCTGCAGGTCCCGCAGCCCCTCGGCCAGCGCCTGAGTGATCCGTGCCTCGTCGGGCAACACCGGCACCGCCGCTCCAGTGGCACCGCCGGCGCAACCGTCGTCCTCGGACTCGACCGCGGGAAGCCTGCCCACCGCCCAGGTCCGCAGCCCCAGCGCCACCGCCGACTCCCAGCCCGCCGAAGCATCGAAGCTCCGCCCAGCATACGCCGCCATGCGTTCCTGCTGCTCGACGGTGGCCGCGGCGCACGCGTAGTGCCGGTAGACCTCGAACTCGCCGTCGTGGTCCAGCAGGTACAGACGGTCGTCCTCCGGCGTCTGACCCACCTCGGCGAACAGGCCACGGATGATCGCCGGAACATGGAAGGGATCCGCAAACTGACGCTTGAGCGCCGGGCTCAACGCGAAGCCAACCACCCGCTGGATGGTCACGTCATCGGGGCTTCGCCGAAACCCCTCCTGGTGAGCGAAATCGATGGCGGCAACCCGCACCGCCTCGATATCCGACTGGCTGCCGAGGCCGGCGAACATGAGCCGATCGTAGATCTCGAACACCTTCCGCTGGCTTCGCCGGAGGGTGACAAGCGCCACGCCTCCAGCGTAGCGCAGACCCACCACCGGGCTCCCCTCGCGCAGCCGGTCGGCCACATAGTCCTCGCGGTGCTGGATGCTCTGGTTCCAGTCATACGGTGTGAAGGCCATCAGCTCGCCCCAAGCTGCCCAACGACCTCGGCCAGCTCGGCCTCCTCCATCTCCCGGATGCCCTCGCGGGTCACCGTCTTCACGCTCGGCAACACCTTCTGCAGACCACCGGTGGCCGCATCAAGCTCGGCAGCGATGTCCAACAACACCAGCGCCTCACGCAATACCTCGTGCAGCGCCATCTCGTGAAACGGGCCCTTGGTCTTCACGATGTAATCGAAGGCGCCGCGAATGCGGTGCGACCCCGACCCCGCGGCGCCAAACTCCGCCGTCTCGAACCGCGCACCGGCCACATCGAAGAAGAAAACCCGTCCCGCGTCCGCACTCACATCAAAAGCGCTGATCAGCGGCACCACATAACCTTGACCCTGGAGGAGGTCGGGTACCGTGCCGACCAGGAATCGCGTCACTTCGTTGAGCTTCCCCTCGAGACTCATCTCCTGAAGCTGGCTCCGGCGGTAGTAGTTGAAGGAGTGCCGGAGGAAGCGAACCGCATCCATGGCGCGCGCGTACGACCCGCTGATGGCGATCAGCGTATGGTCGTCCAGCGGCAGGATCTTGTCCGCCCGGTCGTACAGCACCAGGTTCTCCGCCGTCGCCCGGCGGTCACCCACGTTCACCACGCCATCTCGATACTTGAGCGCCAGCACCGTGGTACCATGCGCCGCCCCCGCGGGTTCGAGACGCCCCACACGGGGGTCGGCACCGCACCACGGCATGCTCGCGCCCGGCGGAGCACCGCGCTGCAACAGCAGCATGAAGTCACCCGAAGCCGCCGGCATCCCCGCATCCACCCTTCGCCCCTCCCCCATGCGGCTACTGCCCGCTCCGCTGCCGATACCGTCGCGCCTGGCGCGGGTCCACCCGGCGCATTCGCCGCAGCAACTCCTGCGTATCCGGCCGCTGAACATCGGGCCGAGACGGGCCGTCGTCCTCACCACGCTGCCACGGCTCCCGCGGTCCGGGCGGTCTCTGCTGCCGCTCACACCCCGCCACCGGCCAGCGCTTCATCTCCGCCATCGCGTCCACCATCCCGTCGAGCCACCAGGGCTGCAAGCTCCTCCAGTGTCCCAACACCCGACAACGCCTCCAGAAGTCCCGGTGGCACCCCTTCCACCAGGTCCTCCATGTCGAACGCCCACAAGCTGCCGTTCAGCGACAGCACCACGCGGCCCCAACGGATCGCCTCAATCTGCGAGGCAAAGCGCTGAACACACAGGCCCCGAAGTGCGGCCCTCGTGTCGCCGGGCGGAGCGCTCACGGCCCGGGCCACTTGGCCCAGTGTCACCAGGCGCTGGACGGCATCCTGTTGCTCCAGGCCCCGGAACAAGCCCGCCTCGGCGTCCAGGTCATGGTACGCCAGATCCAGGCTCTGCATGACTTCAGGCTCCCAACCCGAGGCCTCACCAGCCGCATAGGACTCCAACATCGAGTACTTCGCCACCCAGTCGATCCGGTCGGCCAGAGACGACGGATCGGTCGCCAGTGCGTCCAGCATCGCCGCCCACTGCCGGAGCACCCACTCTCCCTCCGAACCACTCGGCAACTCCAGCGCCGACGCAGCGTCCAGGTAGACCCGCTGGATCTCGAGGGCCGTCAGGCGGCCCCCGTCAACCGTCTCGGCTCGGTACTCAAACGCCGGGTCCCAGGAGATCCGCCGCACCGCCTCGACCGGCTTGGCCAGCCGAATCGCCGGTGCTCGCCCCGCGGCCAGCGTCTCCAGAACCAGGGCCGTGACCCCCACCTTGAGCGCCATGGCGTACTCGCTCAAGTTCGCATCGCCACAGATCACGTGCAGCCGGCGGTACTGGCTGGCATCGGTGTGTGGCTCATCGCGCGTGTTGACGATGGGGCGCCGGGCCAGCGTATCGACCCCCACATCGGTGTCGAAAAAGTCGGCCCGCTGCGAGAGCTGATACCGGACCTTCGGAGCTCGGTGCCGTTCCACCCCCACCTTGCCGGCACCCGCGAACGCCTGCCGCGAAACCAGGAACGGCAACAGCCCGCCGAGCAACACCTCGTCAGGCACCGACCGCGGCAACAGATAGTTCTCGTGGGCCCCATAGCTCATGCCATGGAAGTCGGTATTGTTCTTATACAGCGCCACCCTGCGGCCCAGGTCCGCGGCCCGCCGGGAGGCGCAAGCGGCCACGATCTGCTCGCCCGCCTTCTCGTGCGCCACCAGGTCCCAAAGCGATGCACACTCCGGTGTCGAGTACTCGGGATGGGCGTGGTCGTTGTAGAGCCGGGACCCGTTGGCCAGAACGCGGTCGGCCGGGGCGGCACGCGACGCCTCCCCAACCGCCGCATCATAGGCGGCATCCCGAGCGTCGCGCGCCAGCGCGTTCACCGTGAAACCGCGCAGATCCCGCCGGGGTGTCTCGGCCGAGTAGTCCCACCGTGCCGCGAAGGGAGGAGGAACCGCCTCGACCAGCCGGGCAGACTCCTGGTCGAGGCCCCCCGGCTCAACGCCGTCAACGTAGATGCCATACTCGGTCTCCGTACCCATGAGCCGCACCGACAGTGAGTGACCCAGGGGGATCAGGGGCCTGACATGCACTCGAGGCACCAGGGAATGCTCCCTTCCCAACTCGCCGGGCTAGATCACCGTATGCCGGGCGGCCCGACCGCGGCCCCGATCCGGCCGGATCGGCTTCACCGTGACCACGTTCTCGGGCTCGTAGTCGATCAGCTTCAGCCAGTCCTCCACCACATCAGACTTCGGGAAGATCTCGTTCTCGCGGAACTCCAGGTCGATGGCCTGTTCCAGGTCCGCCCACTGCATCCCCTCGGCGGGGTTGCCCTTCTCGATGGCGCGGCGAATCGCCAGATCCTTCGCGCGCTCGACAACCGACATGATGAGCGCCCCGCTCACCAGATCGCGCCAGTGCAACACGTCCGTACGACCGTTCAGCAGGTGAACCTCGAGGAACTCCGTCTCGCGAACCGACCGGAAGATCCGGTGCACGCATTGGTCGCGGAGATGCTCGCGCGCCGCCGGATCACTGCCATGCTCGGCCACGAGCTCGGCACTCAGGGGCACCCGATCATCGAGGTAGATGCGAAAGATCTCACGCGCCGCGGACCGGTCCGGCCGGCCGATCTTGATCTTCCGGTCAATGCGCTCGGGCCTCAGAATCGCCGGATCGATGTAGTCGGGCCGATTGGACGTCAGGATCACCACAACGTTCTGCAGCGACACCATCCCGTCCATCTCCGCTGAGAACTGGGGCACCAGGGTGTTCGCGATGTTGAGAGTGCGCCCCGCACTCCGGGTGCGGAGCAACGACTCGGCTTCGTCGACAAAGACGAATACCAGGTGGCCCTCCGCCGCACGCTCCCGCGCCGCAGCGAAGATCTCGCGGACCATCCGCTCGCTCTCCCCAAGCCACATGTTGAGGATCCGGGGCCCACTGATGTACATGAAGCACTCTTTGACGTCGCGCCCGAAACGCTGCCGGTACTCCCGGGTGAGGTTGTACGCCGTGGCCCGTCCGATCAGCGTCTTCCCACAACCGGGAGGCCCATACAGCAGGATGCCCTTGACCGGACGCTTGTGGAACCGCTCATACAGCTCCGGGTGCAGGAGAGGCAGCTCGATGGTGTCCCGGATCAGCCGGATGGCATCCTCCTGGCCCCCGACGGCCGACCACGGCGTCTCCGGCACCTCTTCGAAAAAGTAGTCCCGCGTCTCTGCCCGGTGGAAATGCTCGACGGCCACCCGCCCGCTGGGGTCGAGCCGAACCTCATCGCCCTGCCGCAAAGCAATGCCGTCCAGAGCCGACGACCGAACCACGATCCGGCTGCCCAGCCCGCCCGGCTCCGTCCCAATCCGCAGCCGCCCGTCGGCAAGGACTTCGGCCACCTTCGTCAGCGGCCCACTGGTCCATGGACCCAGGTCGCCGACCACCGCAAACGCATCGTTGAGGCGAACACACGCGCCCGGAACCGGCGTCTCCGGCACCTTCTGAGAATCCACGTTGGCGTAATACTCGGTGTCGCCAACCGCCACACGCGCAATGCCTTCCTCGGGTGCATCCAAAAACGTACCCAGGCGATTGGCGGGACTGGTCAGCTTGTCATACGCCTGTTGGAGCTCGGCAATGGCCTGCCGAGCCTCATCCATCTGCCGCTCATCGACACGCAGTTGGTGCCGAAGGAGGAACAATGCCCCCCAGCGCGGGTCCTTCTCGTCCGTCGCCCTCAGCAGCTCATCGACAATCGCCGCGGCTTGAACCTGGGTCTCGAGGCCAAGAGACTCATCGCCCGGCCCGTCCTCGCCCATCACGAGCTCAGGCGTGTCATCATCCGCCTCGCCCCACTCGCGCCGCCTGCCTCGTGCCATGGTCATCCCCGGGGCCGGCCGCCCGGAACGAGCACGGCCCTCTGCCCCCGCCTCCACGCTGTTCAACACCCGAGGAGCGGCGGATTCGCCCGCGTCGCCCGAACCCAGGCCGGCGCAACGGCCCCGGCGCTAAGGGATCGGGTAGAAGAACGGGCTCGTATCGCTCCCCTCCGTCTGCCGCTTGGAGAGCAGCTCCGCCGGCGCCCCGCCGCCTGCGCTCACGATGTACAGCGTCGTGATGCCCGAACTGAACATATCGAACACGATGAACTGCCCGTCGGCCGACCACGCCGGCCGAGTGGCCCCGCCGTGGGTGTCCGTTACCCGGTAGGCACCCGTGCCATCAGCATTCATAACCCACAGGTCCGTGTTGGTATCCGGGGGCTGCACCGAGTACGCAATCCGCACCGGATCCTCCGGATGATTCCCGTCGACCGGTGCATAGGCTGGGAACAGGGCCGACTCGTTGTTGGCCGAGTGGGTCGCTGCCGTGAGCGACCGAGGCGTCCGCGTCGCCAGATCCATCACCCAGATCTCGGCCGGCTGGCCGCTCACCGGCCGGGCCGACCAGGCAATCGACGCACCATCGGGGCTGAACACCGGGCTGCTATCCGGATAGTCGTTGGTCGTGAGGCGAGTCGGCTCGCCGCCCGTGGCCGGAATCGTATACAGCTCGAGCCACTGGTTATCCACCGTCGAGTGGTACACGATGGTCGATCCGTCGGGTGACCACCGAGGACGACCATCCAGGGCCGTGTTCTCGGTGAGCTGCAGCACGTTCCCCCCGCCGATCGCATCCATGATGTAGATCTCATCATCGCCGTCGTAGTCCGACACGAAGGCGATCCGGGTCCCGTCCGGCGAGAAGCACGGCTGCGACTCGTTGGATGACAGCGTCGTGATACGCACCGGGTCTTCGGCCAGCGGCGAATAGTAGTACAACTCCGAGTTGAAGTCCCGCGTGGATGCGAACAGCACCACGCCCGATAACTCGTCGGCGCTCAGCGAGAGACCGGCACCGAATATGCCCCCGGCCGACTCGCCGGTACCACACCCCTGCAGCAGTGCCATAGCGACCAGGACCAGAGCAACCCCGGTCACGCCCATCACGCGATGGCTCACGTCCATGATCACACTCATTCCCCAAGGATGCCGCGGCGCCGCTACCGGCCCGCACTAGGGCTTAGACGCTGCAACCCGCCCGGTGGGTTCGGCCATTCTGCCTCACTGGCCCCGCGCGGCCCGCGCAATGGCCAACAGGTTCTCCTCGGCGATGTCGGTGGCCACGGCACACCCGGTGGCAATGATGAGCTTGCGCCCCCCCAACTCCCCGATGGCCGCACGGACCTGCTCGGCCAGCTCCTCCGGTGTCCTCTGGTGAGCATCCACCTCATTGACCCCGCCCGCGAAACACCGGGCGTCTCTCGCCCGAGCCTCGCTCAGGCTCGGAGCCGTGGTGCGGTCGCTCCAGTGCAGCACATGAGCGGGCATCTGCGCCTGCAGGTCCCACATCACGTCCGTCCCGTGGATGTGCAGAACATTGCACACGCCCACCGGAGCGCACATCTCCGCCACGCGTCTGTGGTGCGGGAGGAACACTTCGGCAAACTGCGGCTCGGGCATCAGGTCATACTGGCCGCCCGAGGATGCCAGATACATGCCGTCTATGGCCCCGTCCTCAATGGCGGTACGCCCAAAAGCGCCCACCGACTCCGCAATGGCCGCCAGACCATGTCGCAGGGCATCGGGATCCTCGCTCAGGTGGCGAAGTGTCTGCTTCCGGCTCAGCTTCTCCGCGTATGAGAAGGGCGAGAAAAGCGTGTCGACCATGGGGCGATCATCCGGAAGCCTTTTGCGGATCGCGTGGAGGGCATCCAGGTGACGCCCAAACCCGCCCTTCCTCGGGTCCAGCGGCTCCAGCGCCCGCCAGTCCGATGGCTTCGTCACCCACTCGAGACCCGCCGGCAGGTCGTACGGCGTGTCGTGCATCACCTTGAGAATATCGACATCATAATGGACCGCGAAGGCCACCTCGGCCTCGATGAACTCCGGCCCCGCCTTGTCCTCCATGGGGAAGTGGTACCAGAAGCTATACGGCACGCGATCCACGTCGTCGCCGCGGATTGCCGCCAAAACTCGCTCGCGCTTGGTCATCCGATCCACCGCCAACCGCCCTCCGAACCCGGGTCTGGACTCCCCCGCGGCCATCACGAACCCTTCGACGCAACGCCAGAGTTCCCCTCCAGTCTCCCCCTCACCCGAGAGGGCTCCGAAGCCTCCACCGCGAATCCCCGGGCCGGCAGCAGGCCAACACAGGGCAGGGGGCGCGCAGTTGGAGCACCGCACGGGTCCGGGCGAGCCCGAGGTCGTCTTCCGCGGGAGGTTCCTGGAGTTCGTCCGCCAGCCGTTCCACGGCGGTCACTGGGAGTTCATCCGCCGCATCGGCCGGTGTGGCGTCGTCTTCGTCTACGCCGTGACGCCCGACGACAAAGTGGTGGTCATCCGTCAGTTCCGGCCGCCGCTGGGGGCCGAGGTCTGGGAGCTGCCCGCCGGCGTCTGCGACCGGGGGGGCGAGCCCGCCCGCGAGTGCGCCCTGCGCGAGCTCGTCGAGGAGACCGGATACCGCGCTTCGAGCATCGAGTTCCTGACCCGCGGGCCCGTCGCCGCCGGATCGTCCGCGACCGTCGGCGACATCGTGCTGGCCACGGGCCTCGAGTACGTGGGCCCCACGGGGGGCGACGAGCTGTTCCCAATCCACGTGGCCCTCGTGGCTCGTCGCGAGCTCGTAGCGTGGGTCCGTGAACGCGTCGCCCACAACGAACTGGCCGATCCGCGAATCTTGGCCGCCCATTGCCTGGCCGAGACCCAACTCAATTCAGGAGAGGACTGACAACGCATGCCGCACGTGCTCGTTACGGGGGGCACTGGCAACGTGGGCGGGTTCGTGTGCCGTGACCTGATACGGCACGGCTATCAGGTCACCGTCTTCGATCGCCGACCGCCGGCGCGCATCCGCGCCATCAACTACGCCGAAGGCAGCATCCTGTCCCTCGACGACCTCCGAGCCGCCATGACCGGCATCGACGCCGTCGTGCACCTCGCCGCCATCCCGAACCCGGCAAACCACCCCGCTGACGTCGTGTTCGAGGTCAACACCATGGGCACCCACCGCGTGCTCGATGCGGCGGCCGAGGCCGGTGTGTCGCGTGCGGTCGTGGCGAGCAGCGACTCGACCTATGGCTTCGTCTTCGGCACCGGGGCCGAACGGCCACGGTACCTCCCCATCGATGAGGAGCACCCCACCTGCCCGGCAGACCCCTACGGGCTCAGCAAGCTGCTCGACGAGCACATCTGCGCCCAGCACTCACGCCGCTACGGCATGACAACCGTGGCGCTGCGGTTCTGTTGGGTCTGGTTCCCGCCGGACTACCCCGACCCAAACGCCCTGGCCGCCGACGCCGAAAACTGCCGCCGAACACTGGTGGGCTATGTGGACGCGCGGGACGCGGCCCAGGCCGTGCGACTCGCCCTCCAGACGCCCCTGCGCGGGCACGAGACCTTCCTCATCTCCGCCCGGGACACGTACCTGCCGTTCCCGACCCGCGACTTCATCGCCCGCGCGTTCCCCCAGCTCCCCGAGCTGCGCCAACCCGCCCGGTTCATGAACGATGGCTTCGCGTCTCTGCTCTCGACCGCCAAGGCGGAGCACATGCTGGGCTACCGGGCGAAACACACCTGGCGCAGCAAAGCCAAAGGCTAGCGCCGCGCCGCCCAACAGCGCCACCCCGTGCCCGTCGCAATGGTCGCGATCCCCCAACCCACGAGCCCACGGACTCCGCCTCACCAATCATCGCCCAAGCGTGCCACCTGGGCCCCCGATGCTCGGCCGCGGGGCCCCGCTGGGCCGCCCGCGTCCGGAGCTATAATGCTTCGGAGGTGGGAGCCATGACGTCGCGCCAACGCGTGATCGCCGCCCTCAGCCACCAGGAGACCGACCGAGTGCCCATCGACCTGGGCGCCATGCGCTCGACCGGCATCATGGCCATGCCCTACAACGCCCTCAAGAACCACCTCGGCATCGCCTCCGACACCCGCGTCTACGACGTGGTGCAGCAGCTCGCCGAGCCCGATGAATGCCTCCTCGACCAGTTCGGCGTCGATGTCCTCGACCTCTCGCGAGCCTTCTTCGACCAACCCGAGGACTGGAAGCCCTGGCCGCTTCCCGATGGCTCGCCGGCGCGCATCCCCGCGTGGTTTGACCCCGAGCCCGACGGCCGCGGCGGCTGGCTGGTCCGCGCCGCCGATGGCACGGTCATCGCCCACATGCCCGCCGGCGTGCACTACTTCCACCAGGCGTGTCATCCGTTCGAGCTCGCGACGGCGCCCGATGACTTCGCCGATCTGGCCGCCGCCAACGCCAAGGTGAGCTGGTCGGCGATGGCCTGCGCGCCCTGGCACAAGCCACTGACCGACCCGCAGCACTTCACCGACCTGCGCCGGCGAGCCCTCCACCTCCGCGCCAGCACCGACCGGGCCATCATGGCAGCGCTGGGCGGCAACATCCTCGAGGGCGGCCAGTTCCTCCGTGGCTTCGGCACCTTCCTCGAGGATCTGGTGGCCCGCCCCGCACTGGCCGAGGCACTGATGGACCGGCTCGTCGAGAGCTACCTCGAAACCATCCCGCGCTTCTTCGCGGCCGTCGGCGACTGCATCGACGTCGTGCAGATGGGCGATGACCTCGGCACGCAAACCGCCGCACAGCTCTCCCCGGCCATGTACCGCCGCTTCATCAAACCCCGCCACACCATCGTCTACGAAGCCGTGCGGAAACACTTCGACGGGTTCATCTTCCTCCACTCTTGCGGCGCCATCGCCGAGCTCATCCCCGACCTCATCGACGAAGGCGTTCAGGTCATCAACCCCGTGCAGACCTCGTGCGCCGGGATGGAACCCGAGCGGCTGAAGCGTGAGTTCGGGCGCCACATGGCCTTCTGGGGCGGTGGGTGCGAAACCCAGGGCGTGCTCCGCACGGGGACGCCCGAGCAGGTGCGCGACCAGGTGCGCCAACGCATCCGCGTCCTCGGGGCCCGCGGCGGATTCGTGTTCACCCAGGTGCACAACATCATGGCCGACGTCCCACCCGCGAATATCGTGGCCATGTTCGAGGCAGCGCAGGCCGGCCCCCGCTCGTCCGCACCCCTCAGTGGATCGTGACGCGATTGCGACCCTCGTTCTTGCTGCGATACATGGCCGCATCGGCGCGCGAGACCATATCCGCGGGAAGCTCGCCAGGACGCGCCACTGTGCCGCCCACCGACACCGTGACGACCACGGGAGGAACACCGGGACCACGGCGAAGACCCGAGTGCTCCACGAGTGACCGGCATCGCTCGGCGCACGCCTCAAGCGCCCCGCCCTCGGCATTGCGGATCACTGCCAGAAACTCCTCGCCGCCCCATCGAGCCAGCACATCCGACGGCCGCAGACCCGCCGACAGGGTACGCGCGACCATGCATAGCATGTCGTCCCCCGCCTCGTGGCCGTAGACGTCATTGATCAGCTTGAAGTGGTCCACATCGACGAACAGCAGCCCGAAAGTCCAGCCATACCGGTTCAGCTCGTTGCAGGCCGACTCCAGACGCACCTCGACAAACCGGCGGTTCGGAAGCTGCGTCAGCGCGTCGAGAAACGCCAGCTGCGACAGCTGCTCCACCTGGTCCTCGAGGGCCGCCTGGTTCGACGCATCGCTGAATACCTCGAGTGCCCCCACCACGCGACTGGCCCCATCGCGAAGGACCCCAATCCGCACATCAACCGGCACACGGTGGCCCGTCTTGTGGTGCAGGAACACCCGGCTCTCGCGAGGTTGCCCATCGGCGAGCGCGGCCGATAGGGGGCACTCGGTCTCGCACAGAGGACGCCCGTCCAATGACACGTGGCGGAGCAGGTTCTCCTGACAGTGCCGCCCGACCACTTCGGCGCGCCCAAAGCCCGTGATCCGCTCCGCGGACTGGTTCCAGAAAACGATGGTCCGATCCACGTCCACCAGATAAGCGCCCTCACCGATCGAGTCGAGCAGCGCCTCGGGTTGAAGCTCGCGCAGCAGTGCGGCCCCTTGCCTCGGAGTCACTCGATCGCCTCCCCGCCCCGCGATGCGGTGTGATCACCTCTAATAGCGAACGAATGAAGCCACGTCCCACGCCGTCAGTCGCGACCGCCCGTTCAGCGACACCAGCTCAATCAGGAAGGCCATGCCGGCAACCTCGCCCTCAAGCTGACTCACAAGTTGGGCGGCCGCTGCCGCAGTCCCGCCGGTGGCCAGCAGGTCGTCGACGATGACAACCCGCCTCCCCGGCCCGAAGGCATCGCGGTGCATCTCGATCTTCGCCGTGCCATACTCCAGCGCATACTCGGCCGAGACCGTGTCCGCCGGAAGCTTACCCGCCTTGCGGATCGGCACAAACGGAACCCCCAACGCCAGGGCGACCGGAACACCGAACACGAACCCCCGCGACTCGATGCCGGCGATGACCTCGGCCCGGCGCGATCGCGCATAGCCCGTGAGGGCCTCCACGGACTGACGCAACAGCTCAGGGGCGCCCAGGACGGGCGTAATATCCCGGAACAGAATGCCGGGCGCCGGAAAATCCGGTACCGAACGGATGCGGTCCTTGACGCCGACGAGCTCCTCCACCAACGACACCCTCCCAGACTAGTCGAGCCGCGCGCCCTGCAGCGCCATCCCACATGCACACGTGCGCTCGTTGGGGATCGCCCGGATCACGGCCTCACAGAGCCGCTTGGCATTGTCAATGTTCGCGCGGAACACCTCGAGGAAGGCATCGGCACTCACGGGCTGAGCCTCCCCCTCAGCCACAACGCCCGCGTCGAAGTCCGTGATCAGCGCAATGGCCTGATAGCACATCTCGAGTTCCCGGGCCAAGACAACCTCGGGGTACTGAGTCATGTTAATGACCTGCCAGCCATTGCTGGTGAACCAGCGGCTCTCGGCCTTGGTCGAGAAACGCGGGCCCTGGACCACCACCACCGTGCCGCCATCGTGACACGGAATCCCCAGCTCCGCCGCACACCGCACCGCCTGGGCGCGAAGCTGGGGGCAGTACGGCTCGGCACCGGCGATGTGCGTCGTCACCGGGCCGTCGTAGAACGTGTCCTTCCGACCCGACGTGCGATCGACGAACTGGTCCACGATGACAAACTCGCCGGGCTTGATATGGGCCTGCAGGCTGCCCGCGGCCGTGGGACTGATAATGCGCCGCACACCCAGCGACTTCATGGCCCACACGTTGGCACGGTAGTTGATCATGTGGGGAGGCAGCCGGTGGTCCTTGCCATGCCGCGGCAGGAAAGCCACCCGCCGGCCCCCCACAGTGCCCAGGGCCACCGGATCGCTCGTGGCACCGTAAGGTGTCTCGATCTTGGTCTCGCGAAGGTCCTCGGCGAACTCGTAGAACCCCGAACCACCAAAGACCCCTATGTCCGCACGCAACTCCACGTCTGCCGCTCCTCTACTTGGATCCCGCCCACCGCGCCAACGCCGGTCCGTAGGGCGGATGGAGCACGCCCTTCTCGGTGACAATCGCCCGGATCAGATGAGCCGGGGTCACGTCGAAAGCCGGGTTGTACACCGTCAGTGTTGCCGTCAGCTCGGGGGCGAACCGCGTCCCCCGTGGCGTCGTCACCTCGTCCGCCGATCGCTCCTCGATCGGGATACCCGCCCCCGTGGGCAGCGAGAGATCCACGGTCGACAGGGGCGCGGCCACATAGAAGGGCACGCCGAAATATTCCGCCAGTATGGCAACGCCCTGAGTGCCAATCTTGTTTGCCACATCCCCATTGGCCGCGATGCGGTCGGCGCCGACGACCACCGCATCCACCTGGCCCCTCGCCATCACATGGGCCGCCATGCTATCGGTGATGAGCGTCGCCGGGATCTCCAGCTGCGACAGCTCCCACGCCGTCAGCCGCGCGCCCTGAAGCAGCGGCCGGGTCTCGTCAACCCAGACGCGAACACGCTTCCCCTGCTCGTGCGCCGCGCGAATCACCCCCACGGCCGTACCATATCCACTGGTCGCCAGGCCCCCCGCATTGCAGTGCGTCAGGATTCGGCACGGGTCCGGCAGCAGCCCGGCACCATAAGCGCCGATGGCCCGGCACGCGGCGTCGTCCTCCGCCTGAATGGACCGCGCGTCATCCACCAGGGCCTGCCGCAGCTCATCCAACGACGACCACGAACGGCCGCCCGCGAGCGACATGATGCGGTCAATCGCCCAAAACAGATTCACGGCCGTGGGCCGTGTAGCGGCCAGTTCGCGCGCGGCCGACTCCAGACCGGGCAGAAGCTCCTCAGGCGTCGCTTCCGGGCCATGAACCGCCCGCAGCGCCAGCCCGTAAGCGGCGGCGCAGCCGATGGCCGGCGCACCGCGAACGCGCAGCACCCGGATCGCCTCGCAGATCTCGGGAACCGTGCGCAGCTCAACGATGCGGTACTCGGCCGGCAGCAGCGTCTGGTCAATCAGACGCACATGGTCCCCGCCCCACGCGATGGTCTCGAACCCGCCACCGCTCCCCGAGTCACTCATCGTCCCGCACCCGCCGGCACACGCACGTGGGGTCGTCATCGATCTGCTCCATCATCCGCGCCATGAACTGGTCGATGGTTGGCGTCACCCGCCGCATCGTGCCCAGGACCTCCTCATGGCTGATGGGCTGCGCGATCAGCCCCGCTGCCTTGTTGGTGACCACGGCGACCGTGGCATAGCACAGACCCAGTTCCCGGGCCAGCACCGCCTCCGGCAGATTGGTCATACCCACCACGTGGCCGCCGAGCATGGTGAACATGCGAATCTCCGCCGGACACTCATAGCGCGGTCCCTCCACGCAAACGTACGTGCCCGCCGGCCGGTGGTCCATCTGCATCTCGGCCGCCGTCCGAGCCGCAATCTGGCGAATCCGCGGGCAATAGGGCACCGACACGTCCGTGTGCAGCACCCGCCCGTTCTCGCCCTCGAAAAACGTGGACGGGCGGTTCTTGGTGAAGTCCAGAAACTGGTCCACGAACACCACGGCGCCCGGGTCAATGTCCTCCACCAGGCTCCCAACGGCGCCCGTGGCCAGAACGCTATGAACACCCACCAGGTCCAGGGCCCAGATGTTGGCGCGGTAGTTCACCCGATGCGGCGGGAGACGGTGCCCCGGACCATGACGCGGCACGAACACCACGCGCCGGCCCATGTAGAGCTTCCAGATCAGCAAGGCATCGCCATAGGGCGTGGGGACAATCTCCTCCTCTCCGGGCTCCTCGGGCAGGAAGTCCGTCACCCCACTCCCGCCAATCACCGCGAGCCGCTGACGCTCCTCAGCCAACTCCACCGAGCTACCTCCACCTCTCACAGAACACGGGCAATCTCGTCCTGCTCGAACGCGAGAACAGGCTCCGTGCTGCCATCGTCCGCCTCATACAGCATTCCCTCCGAGGCACCAACGGCCCTGCCGACGTCGGCCGCCGGGATGCCGCTCGCAGTCAGGGCCCGCATCACGTCCGCGACGCGGTCGGGCTCCACTCCGATCAACAGGGCCCCCGAGGAGAGGGTGCCGAGCGGATCGATCCCCAAATGCGCGCACAGCAATGCGGCCCGGGGATCCACCGGGATGCGACCCCGCGCCACCCGCAGCCCCACGCCCGCCGCCAGCGCCATCTCGACCAACGCCGTAGCCACGCCGCCCTCAGTCGGATCATGCATCGCCGTGACTCCGCCCGCCTCCACGGCCACCTGGGCATCGCGGACCACGCTGATGCCCGGGTCATGGAGGAACCCAGCAGCGACATCCAGATCGCCCGGCGCCAGTCCGGCCGCCAGCAACTCCACGCGCTTCTCCCGCGCCAGGACTGACGCGCCCTCCAGCGGAACCGACTTGGTGAGCACCACATGGTCGCCCACGCGCAGACCCGACGTGGACACCAGACGCTCGCGCGCCACCTCGCCAAGCATCGCCCCGGCAATGACCGGACGATCGAGCCCCGCCGTCACCTCCGTATGCCCGCCCACCGGAACAATGCCCAGTGCGTCGCACGCAGAGGAGACCTGACCAAAGATGCGCTCCACGAACGCCGCATCGGTGCGCCCCTCGGGAAGCAGGACGCACGCCAGGAACCAGCGGGGCGTGGCGCCGCGTGTGGCGATGTCATTGGCATTGACCGTGACGGCGTAGTAGCCGATCTCGTCCGTGGCAAACGTGATGGGGTCGGTCTTGGCGACCAGGTAGCGATCGCCGAAGTCCAGCACCGCCGCGTCCTCCCCGATCCGTGGCCCGACCATGACGCGCGGATCGTCCCGCCGCACCGACTCAAGCAGGCCGCGCATCAGCGACAGCGGCAGCTTGCCGGGAGCGAAGGGACCGCTCATGGCTCGAACAACACCCGCAGCAGACCAGTGACGTCATCGAGGATCCAGTCGGGCTCGGCCGATGCCAGGTCCTCGCGCGATGAGTTGCCGGTCAGCACACCCGCCGTCATCATGCCCTGGGCCTTACCCGAACGGACATCCATGGGGTGGTCGCCCACCATCAGGGCCTCATCCGGCCGGACACCCAGCAAATCGAGACAACGCCCCAGGTGTTCCGGATGAGGCTTGACGTGGCACACCGCCTCGCGCGGCAGGAAGGCGTCCACCAGACTCTCGACACCCTCGAAGGCGGTGCGAGCCGACCGGCCCGAATTCCGCGTCACGACGGCCAGACCGTAGCCCTTCTGGCGAAGGGCCTCGAGCATCCCCCGAGCTCCCGGAATCGGGCGCGCGCGGCGGGCGGCCTCGCATTCGACCGCCTCCAGGGCCGCGTGGGCCTCCGCTCGCATCGGTGCGGGATCGCGCCCCCGCGCGACCAGCTGCGCCGCCGCGGCGTCCACCATCTCCAGCACGTACAAACTCAGCACACTCGGGTCATGAACCCCGTAGGACGCGAGGACGCCCATCACGTCCCGACGCATGCGCGCGAAGTCGATGGTGAGGCGCACCAGCGTACCGTCGAAGTCGAAGGCGATCGCCCGGAGATGGTTCGGGGCCATGGGCTCACTCCCGCGGCATCGCGCCAGATCGTGCGCAAGGCGATTGTGCGGCGCGCCAGCACTGCCGTCAAGCTTGCCGGCGCCGCACCAGCCCGGACGCCTCGGGATCGGGCGGAATCCCGCCGCGAGCCACGCCATGAAGCGGC
The DNA here is from genome assembly GCA_029547025.1 of Armatimonadota bacterium. GTDB lineage: Bacteria > Armatimonadota > Zipacnadia > UBA1398 > JAKPQA01 > JAKPQA01. The sequence continues at coordinate 50,924 of JAKPQA010000005.1, read as the reverse complement.
CCCAGATCCCTCGCAGGCCTCGCCGGCCGCACGGCGAACTCGTCTACGGCGCAACCCACCCTCCTCGCCCCGGGGTGATGCAACCGTGGCCCAGAGCGCGCGCTGCCTACTGCTGGTCCTCGCCGTCCATCGCGTGGCATCAGCGGCCGATCCCCCCGTCTACCCCTGCTACCAGGTTCCCGTGCCCCCCACCATGGACGGCATCATCGACGGCGATGTGGCATGGGCGCGGATCCCAATGGCCACCGGCTTCCACAAGCTCGGCGACGGCTACGCCGAAGTCAAGCAGACCTCCGTGCAGGCCTGCCGGGACGCCGAAGCCCTCTACGTCGGCATCACATGCGACGAGCCCGATGTGGCCCAGATGGCTCGGCATGTGCGCGATGGCGGACCGACGTGGGAGGACGACGGCGTTGAGGTCTTCCTTCAGCCCATCGAGGGCGGGAAGGTCACCCAGTTCGTCGTGACCGCCGGGGCTGCCAAGGGCGGCTTCGTCGGCGCTCCCGACTTCCGCAAGTACCAGGCCGTCGCCCATGCGGACGCCAACGGCTACAGCCTCGAGATCCGGATCCCCTTCTCGCTTCTCGGCGCGCGCCCCGAGGCGGGAGACCGATGGCGTGGCAACTTCTGTCGCAACACCGTGACGACCATCTCCGGCGGGACCAAGTTCACGTGCTGGGCGCCACTGCAGGCTCAGTTCAACGAACCCGAGCACTTCGCCACGCTCGTCATGGAAGGGCCCGCGCCAGACCTCGCGGCCGCGCGCAATGCCACCGAGGCGATCAACGCCGCCTACCGCGCCCACCTCACTCGCCAGTTGCACGCCATCGCCGGGCTGGGCCCTGAGCATCTGCACGTGTTCTCTGAAGCCGCCGGCGACCCCCAATACGCCGGGAAAGCATTGGAGCTCGCCCGCCGCTGGCGCAAGCTGCGGCGTGCGGACAACGCCGCCGCGCGCGCCACATTGGCGACGCTGCGCCAGTCACTGCGCGAGGCCGTGGTGCTCGCCCAGCAGTCCAGTGAGCTGAAGTACCGGTACCTCATCGATCAGGCGCTGGCCGAGTGAGAGGCGCCACCTGATCGTGCGGGGGCCGCACGAACGGTCTGCGTGGCCCATATCGGCCCGGCGCGGACCCCCAAGATGGGCTGAAGGAGGACTTCGCATGCGCACCGTCGTTGCTCTGATGCTCCTCGCCGGCCTGGCCGCTCCGGTGGTGGCGGCGACGAACGCCGTCGAGGTCGAAGAGGACCACTCGCTCGCCTCGACCCTCATCACCCCGCACAAAGCATGGGCCAAGGGATATGTGGGCGGGCCGGTTCGGACGCTGTTCTTCATCGACACCGGTCCCTATGACGGCACGTGGGAGGACACCGGCACGCGGGTGCGCGAGGCGGTCGAGCTCGGCCAGCGGTTCGACCTTCAGTCGGATGCCATTTTCTACTGCGGCTCGGGCGACGGCCTGTGGCACTTCCACGGCCAGGGGCTCGGCGAGCAGCGCGCGAGGAGGCTCCTGCAAACACCCTACCAGCTCTACGTCATCGCCGGGTTCCCCATGGCCAAGCTCCCCGCCGAGTTCCAGTACCGGATCCTCAGTCAGGTCGCCAAGGGCGCCGGGCTGCTCTGCTGTGGCGCCGGGGCCGACGAGTACTTGGTCGCCAAACGTCGCATCGACCCGACCCCGGCGTTCCTGATCAACGGCGTGCCCGGCTTCGATGGCAAGACCGCGGCCGACATGGTCTCGGCCTACCGCCTGGGCAAGGGCCGTGGCGTGTGGTTCCGCCACGGCGCGGGATCGCTCAGCGCCGCCCCCGCCTACAGCGCCCGCGCCCTGGCCGAGTACGACTACCGCATGCTCCTGGTCGGCCGGGCGGCCCTGTGGGCGGCCTCCCGCGAGGGCGATGTGGCGTTCGAGTCCGTCGTCGCCGGCTTTAGCCCCTCGATCGCCGGCGGGACCACGATGGCTTCGGAGGTAACCCTCCGCAGCACGGCGGCGGAGAAGGTCGACGCCACGGTCGAGCTCGAGCTCTGCCGCGCTTCGGATGGCCAGCGGACGCCACTGGGCAAGGCCGAGGTCACGCTGCCGCCCGGGGAGTCGGTCCGCGTGCCCGTGAAGCTGCCGACCCTCCGGGCGGGGGGCTACTACGTGGATGCGGTCGCCAAGTCGAAGCGCGGGACCGAGGCCTTCGCTGCCGGGTCGTTCGCCTTCGAGAGTCCCTTCGGCGTCGGCGAGGTGAAGCTCGATCGCCCCTTCGTCGAGGTGGGTGAGACCATCCGCGGCACGGCCACGCTGCGTGGGCCGGTGCCCGATGGCGCCGTGCTCCAACTGCGCTATCGCGACAGCTACGACCGCGTCCTCGACCAGCAGGACGTGGCCCTGTCGCCGGGCCAGACCGAGGTGCCCCTGAGCTACCAGGCCACCACGTTCGCAACCAACTGGATGCGCGCCGAGGCACTGCTGCGAGCCGGCGACCGCGAGATCGAGCAGAAGGACGCCTCGTTCCTCGTCCCCAAACGCCGGCACAACCAGCACAACTTCGTCATGTGGGATGCGCCCATGGATGTGCTCGGGCCCTTCGCCTGGCGGCAGATGCAGGCCGTCGGGTACAACGTGTGCCTGCTCGGCACCTTCGGCCCGCCGGCACGCGAGGCGCCAGCGTCCCTCCTGGCCTGCGATGCCTCCATCGCCCCCTACAGCACTCGCATCCTCGATCCGAAGGACGAAAACGGCTACATGCAGCCCGTATGCTGGAACGACGACCCCAAGGCGGCCGACTACGTGCAGGGCATCGTCGACGCCCAGATACACATGCGCGAGCAGGGCGTATTCGTCTACTCGCTGGGCGATGAGGGCGTCACCCTCGGGTGCTGCGTCCATCCCGCCTGCATCGCCACCTACCGCCGTTGGCTGGCCGAGCAGTACGGAACCATCGAGGCGCTGAACGCCTCGTGGGGTACCACGTACGCCTCCTTCGACCAGGTCGATCTCCTCGACCACGCCGACAACATGGAGGCCGCCGCGCGAACCTCCTGCTTCCCGCGCTGGTACGACCGGCAGGCCTTTGCCCGATGGAACCTCATGCACTTCGTGCGCCGGTTCGTCGAGGGCTACCGCGAACTCGACCCCGAGGCGCTGACCGGCTTCGAGGGCACCGGCGGCTTCGGCGACGACTACGACGCCATCCTCGCCACCAACACCTTCTATGGCCCCTATCCCAGCATCGGCGACGACCTGGTCCGCTCCATCGCCCCGCGCAGCACGGTGCGGTCGAACTGGATGGGCTACAGCAAGACCGGCGACGCCCTCTCCGATGCCGCCTGGCGCATGGTCATAAAGGGCATGGATAGCATCTGGTTCTGGATGTGGTCCGGCATCGGCGACTGGCGCGGCTATCTGCGACCCACGCTCGATCTGTGGCCCGCCACCGCCGACCTGGCCGAGGAAATGCGCCCCGTCCGCCAGGGCCTCGGCGATCTGCTCATCAGGTCGAAGGTCGAGCACAGCGGCATCGCCATCTACTACTCGGTGCCCTCAACGCTATCAGCCCAGCTCGAGAACGGCTCTGATTTCGTCTCGCCACAGACCGACCACGAACGCTGGCTGCAGTTCATCTATGAGCTTGGCCTCGATGCCCGCTACGTGAGCACCGCCATGCTGAGGTCCGGCGCGCTCACGACCGACGAGTTCCGCGTGCTACTGCTGCCGATGACTCAGGCGCTGAGCGCTGAGGAGGCTGCGGCCATCCGCAAGTTCGCCGAGGCCGGCGGAACGGTCATCGCCGATGTGCGGCCGGGCATCTACGATGGCCACTGCAAGCCGCTCGAGCCGGGCGCGCTCGATGACCTGTTCGGCATACGCCGCACGGGCCGCGGGAAGGCGGCCGACCAGCCCGTGTCCATCGATGGCACCATGGCCGGCCACCGGGTGAAGCTGGACCTGCCGAAAGCTCGCATCGACACCGAGGTCGAGGCGGCCGGTGCTCAGGCGCTGGGACGGGCCGGCGAGACGCCCGTGGCATTCGTCCACCGCGCCGGCGCCGGTGCGGCGGCCCTGCTCAACTTCCAGCTCCTCGCCGGCGATGCCGAGCAGGTGAAGGCGTCGCGCGAGCTGGCTCGTCTGGTTCTGAGCCTGAGCGGAGCGCGATCGCCCATCAGCGTGAGCGCGCCCGGCGGCGGGCCGCTGCCGAACACCGAGTCGCGCGTGTGGCGCGACGGCGATGCGCTCGTGTTCGGCCTCTGGCGGCGCATGGAGAACGAGTGGTTCGGGCCCAAGTCGGGCACCACCGCCGGACCGCCGGTGCCGGCATCGGTCACGCTGCCCGAGCCCATGCACGTCTACGACCTCCGCGCCGGCAAGCACCTCGGCAATGTGAAACAGTTCGAGACCACCCTGCGCTGGGGCCGGGCCAGTTTCTTCATGGCCCTGCCTTACGAGATCGCCGCGCCGAGCGTCACCGTCTCGCCCCGGATGCCGGTCCCGGGCGAGCCGGCTACGGCCGAGATCGAACTGGCCGTGCCCCCCCGCGCCAGCGAGAAGCTCGCCGTGTTCGTCCAGGCCGTGGCGCCCGACGGCAGCACCCCCTTCTGGGGGCAGAAAGTGGTCCTGCTCGATGGCGGCCGCGGTCAGGTGCAATTCCCCACGCCCTACAACCCGGTGGTCGGCCGGTGGAAAGTCAAGGCGACCGAGCTGTTCAGCGGCAAGTCAGGCGAGGCGAGCTGGACGCTGCGGGAGGCGATGTGACGATGAGTCCCGACCGATGCGTACGACTGGTGGCCCTCGCACTCCCCCTCCTCGCCGGCCCGGCGCCTGGTGCCGATGAACCGCCCCGGGTGGACGTGTCCGACACCGGCGCCGCCATCACGCCGGCCACCTGGGAGTGCACGGCCGGGCACCCCATCGCCAAACGGACCATCTCGCTCCAGTCCGGGGCCGCCAACTACGCGTTCCTGATCGCCGGCTGCCAGGATCCCTCGCACGACGGAAAACACCCGTGTTCCGAGGGCAACTTCGGCATGCCCTCCCCCTCCAGCGCCAACTGGTACTGGGGCGGGTTCCTGCGCGTCATGGTCAACGGCTCCGACGCCACCGTTTGCGACCTGCGCGATGTGCGCGTGCTCGAGCGCGGCCCGCGGGGATCGTTCCAGGTCATCTGGGCGCACCCGGATGCCGACGTGGGCCTCCGTCTGATGATGCTGGGCGGCGAGAACCACGTCGATGCGGACGTCGTCTGGAAGCCCCGCGAGGGTGCCACGGTGCAATCCATCAGCCTGCAGCTCACGTGCTACCCAAGCTTCTTCACCGCCGCCCGGCACCGGCAGGGCGAGCGGCACTGCAGGACGCCGCGCATCGACCAGAAGGAGCCCTCGACGGTGGAGGTCCAGCCGGGAGAGGACACCTTCCTGTACTACTATGACGCCGTGTTCGACGTGGCCAAGGGCGAGGGCGACGGCCCGTGTGCGGTGGTGCTCGACCCGGCGGGCATCGCGGGCGGGAGTGTCTCCATCGGCAACTACGCGGTGCAGACGACGCTGAACCTCAAGCCGGAAGCCGGCCAGGCGCGGCTGGCGCTGTATGACTTCACGGGGAAGACCAACGCCGACGCCGAGGCGTATCTGAGGGACCACGGCGCGGCCGATCAGGTTGCACTCAGCAAGGCCGACTTCCGCCCCGAGCCCGTCCGCGGTCTGCAGCCGAACCAGCTCCGCACCGATGCGCTGAACCTGCTGGCCCTGGCCGCCGATGACGGCCAGGCGCTGGAGCCGCGGGTGATGGAGCTGCTGACCAAGGTGGATGCCCTGAAGGCCGCCGCAGACCAGGGCGACTGGATCGCCGAGGCCGATCTCTCAACGGCGCTCCTCGACTCGGTGGACCTGTTCTGGAAGCTGCAGACCTTCGCGGCGCTGAACGCCGAGTAGGGGCCCGACCGGCGTCACAGGTAAGCTTATATGCTCATATGGCCACTTCACTCCCCCAAATGGCCCCTTTTCGTCCCCATCGCCCTACACAACTGGCCAAGCCCGGGCTCCTCCGGGCCGCCGGACGGGCGCGAAATGGTAAGGGCCGGTAAGGGCCTTCTCCGCGGGTGCAGAGGTGCCACGGAGGCCCTCCAGGCAAAGGTATATACCTATCGCTGCAAAAGGTGACTTCATAGCCGTACTGGTGTTCGTATACTATGATCAGCCTCAACAATCAATGCTCCGGGGGGCGAAGCCCTGTGGGCACCTCGACGGCTCACCCATCACCTCGGAACCCGGCCTGGCAACGGGTCCGCGCCCAGTACCGCCGCGCGCCCATCGATGCCGTCCGGGTGGTCTCGGCCGCGGCGCAGGCGCTGGATGCCGAGTTCGTCGAGGCCATGTCGGCCCCCGGGGTGGTCCGATGCCTGCAGGCCGCGCTGTCGGTGGCCCCAGGCGATGGCTCGATCGAGTCGGCCGTCGAGGCCGGCGTCCGAGCCCGCGAGGTCGCCCGGGCCAGTCTGGCCGCCCAAGGCGACTCGAGCCGTCAGGCCGAGATCGCCCTCGATGCCACCTTCCTGACGGCCATGGCGCTGGCCGGGAGCGACGCCGCGCGGCCGGCGGGCTTCGAGCCTTCGGGCGCTGCCGACCAGGATGCCAGCCGGTGGTTCGCGGCCCACTACCTGTCGCGACTGTTCGGGCATCTGGTGGCGCGCGACACGGCCGATGTGGTGGGCACCCCGGGGCTGCCGGACGTTCAGGCCCGATGCCGGCTGGTCGAGGCGGCGGAACGGGTCTGCGCGGAGGCCGTCCGCGACTGCCCGTGGGCCGGCGCGCCCCAGGGCGACCCAGCACCGCTGCTCCGGGGGCTCATCACCGGCGCGCTGGAACGGCTGCGAGCGGCCGGGGGCCCCGGTTGAACGCACGAGTAGTCGTGCGGGCCGACGGGGATGAGACCGTGCTGCTGCCGGCCAACGGCCCTCCCGTGGTGGTGCTCGACTGGGTGTCGCGGCGGCGCAACGTTGAGCTGGACCTCCATCGGCTCTCGACCCGGCTCCCTCAACCGCTCAGCGACTCGGCGCAGGACCTGCTCGAGGTCACCGCGGCGCTGGTGATGGGCGATCACCTGGTGCCGCGGGGGGCGAACGAGCAGTGGGTCCGCTCGCTCACCTTCGCCATCCCTGTTCGGCTGCCCGGCACCTGGGAGGCCGCCGCGCCGGCGCTCACCTCGCTGTTCCACCTGATGACGGGGGACAACATCCGTCTCGAGTTCCGGCCAAGGGCCTGCGCCCGTGTAACCCGCACGAGCCAGGCGGGGCTGCGGAGCGCGGCGGACTGCGTGAGTCTGCTTTCGGGCGGGATCGACTCGTTCGCCGGGGCGGTGGCGTCGTTGGAGGAAGGGCGGCGGCCGCTGTTCGTGATGCATCGCTCGTCGAACGCCACGACCCTGGAGGCCCAGCGGCGTGTTGTCGGGTCGCTGCGCAGCCACTACGGTGCCGCCTTCGAGGTCATTGGGGTGTCACTGGGCGTCTCGCGGGTCCGGGAGCCCGAGTTCGTGCTCCCGTCGCGAAGCGACCGGGAGCCGTCGCGCCGGGCCCGATCGCTCTGGTACCTGGCGCTGGCCGCTGGGGTGGCGTGGTCGGCGGGGATCGAAGAGATCGTGGTGCCCGAGAATGGCATCATGGCGCTGCACGTGCCCATGGGGCCATCGCGCGTGGGCGGGCTGTCGACCCGCACCACGCATCCCGAGGTCCTGGCTTGCTTCGCGTCGGTGGCGTCGGAGATCCTCGATCACCGCCTCGGGATCGGCAACCCGCTCCTCGGCCATACGAAGGCCGAGGTCGTGCGGGACATACTGCGATGGCGGGTGAGCGAGGCGGAGATTCGCCGAACCGAGTCGTGCTGGCAAGCCGGGCGGCACCCGAGGCCATGTGGCGGGTGCGTGCCGTGCCTCCAGAGGCAGTTGGCCCTCGCCACGGCTGGTGTGGGGCCTGAGGCGCAGCAGATGGAGCTGCTTGGCAACCCGGAGAGCCACAGGGGCACCGACGGGTTCCGCAACCTCGCGGACCTGCTGGGCATGGTGGCGGAGTTCTCCCGGCTGCCCGACGATCGGTTGCTGACGAGGCATCCGGCGCTGGGCCAGGCCGGACTGCCCCCCGCCGCGGCCATTGGGCTGTATCGACGGTTCGCGGCCGAGGTCGTGGAACTCGGACACACACGGTACCCCGCCCTGGGCCGGATGCTAGGCACAGGGCAGATGGCAGAGGGCAGAGGAGGACGTTGAGAGGCGGGTCGGTACCGCGGCCCAGGGCATGCGCGGCGCAGGTGGGTCGTCGACGCCGAGCGAAGCCGCTGCCGGATGCAACCGAGGCTGGGCTGGGGGCTGGTGCGGGTGCCAGGACACCACTCCGCCGCGGTCTCGTGGGCCGTGGCACTCACGCTACTGATGCCTGCCTTCGGGGCAGGCCAGACAGTCCTGGGCGTCGAGGGGACCCGATTTACGATCAACGGCGAGCCCACTTTCCTGTTGGGCATCAGCTACTACGGCGGCGCCGCGGCGCCGGCTGAGACCGTCCGGCGCGATTTGGACGACCTCGCGGAGCGCGGCATCAACTGGATCCGCGTGTGGGCCACGTGGGTGTCTGGCGATGAGAACACGTCGGCGGTCACCGGTTCGGGGGAGCCGCGTCCGCCGTACTTCGACCAGCTTGTCGAGCTGGTCCGGCTGGCCGATGAGCGTGGCATCGTGGTTGACGTCACTCTGACGCGGGGCCCGCTGGGGCCGCGTCCCACCGAGGAGGCGTTGACCAAGGTGGAGGATCACTGTCGCGCGGCGAGCGTGCTGGCCGCGGCACTTCGGGGCTTCCGGAATGTCTACATCGACATGGCCAACGAGCGCGATGTCCGCGATGCGCGCTTCGTGCCCTATGAGGAGCTGGCTCGGATCCGGGCCGCCATTCGGGATGTGGATCCCGAGCGCCTGGTCACGGCATCGGGAGTCGATGATGGGGGCGCCAAGCACCTGAAGGGTCACCTGGAGGTCGCGGGTGAGGACTTCATCTGCCCGCACCTGGGAAGGGATCCCGGGAGCCCCGGGCGGACCGAGAAGCAGACGCGGCAGTACCTGGCCACGATGGCCGAGATGGGTCACCTGGCGCCGGTGCATTACCAGGAGCCGTTCCGGCGAGCCTATGGTGCCTGGCAGCCCGAAGCGGAGGACTTTCTTACGGACCTGGCCGGGGCCGTCCGGGGTGGGGCGGCGGGGTGGTGCCTGCACAATGGTTCGCCGCGCGGGGGTGCCGCGGGGCCGGCGCGGTCCTTCGACCTGCGACCCGGTCAGCCTCGGCTCATGGAGCAGCTGGACGAGGTCGAGCTGGATGTGCTCAGGCGGATGGCGAACACGGCCGCCGAGGCCCGGGCCGGCCGCTGAGACAGGAGACGGAGGATCGACATGATAGGCACCATTGCGATGGCCATGGCGCTGGCCTCGGCGGCGGGGGAGCTCACCGTCGCCGCGCCGGCGGTGACGACCATCTCGCTGCCGTTCTCGGCCAGTGAGGAGTCGCAGGGTGGCCTTGTGGCTGCGGATGTGGATGCGGACGGGGCGATGGACCTGGTCGTGACACGGCCGGGCGCCCTGGCGGCGGTCCGCGTGGACGGCACGATGCTGTGGGTTCGTGAGGCGGACATCGTGGTGGGGGGCAGTTCCGAGGCGGAGGGACTCCCCGGCCACCATGGTCCGGGTGTCCAGGCCGGCGATATCGACGGCGACGGGTCGGCCGAAGTGGTGTTTCTCACGCGTGACGGCGTGCTCCACGTGTGCTCGGGAGCGACGGGGGAGGACCGGTGGACGGCGCGGCCGCCGGTCCCCAATGGCGCTGAGCGCTGGGAGCACGCCATCGTGTGCTGCCTACGGGGCGTGGGCGATCGGGATATCCTGCTGCAGGCCACCAACCAGGACGGTTACCGCATGGGACGGTATCTGGCCGCCTACTCGGCGGAGGGGCTCCGGGAGGGCGAGGCGCCTCTGTGGACCCTCGATGACTTCCCCGCCTGCGCCCACAATGGCGCCCGTGTGGCGGACCTGGATGGTGACGGCCGGGACGAGGTGCTCTCGGCGGCCATTGTGGGGCCGGATGGGGCGATGCTGTGCCACCCGCCGATCCGCGGCCATGTGGACTCGGTGTTCGTCGATGACGTTCGGCCGGATCTGCCTGGCCTGGAGGTGGTGCTGCTCGAGGAGGGCGGCGAGGACGGCAATCGCGTGTTCCTGCTTTCGCGGGACCGTGTTATCTGGGAGGCGCACTGCGACCACCAGGAGCCGCAGAATGCGGCGATCGGACGTTTCGATGGGGAGCGGCCGGGGGCCCAGGTGTGGTGCCGGAGTCGGTATGACACCCACCAGCGACCGTTCGTGTTCGACTCGGACGGGACTCTGATTCGGCAGTATGCCATGGATGATGTGGCGCCAGAGGGCTGGACGGAGAAGGGCGTTGAGGTCATTCACACCATCACGTGGTCGGGTGAGCGCCAGCTGGCCTGCGCCAAGGAGCGTCACGAGTCTGGTGAGATCTGCCTGTTCGACCCGATCTCGGGCCAGTTCCTGTGGTGGTCGGAGGGCGAGCGGGCGGACCGGCTCTATGTGGCCGACGTGCTGGGTGACTGGCGGGAGGAGATGGTGGTCTGGAGTGGTTCGCAGCTGCGGATCTACGCCAACCCGGAGCCCGACCCTGAGCCCGGGCACTCGCGGTTGTGGGATGAGCCGCGGTACCGCCGCAGCAAGATGACGTGGAACTACTACAGCCCCTAGGCGCGGCGGGATGTCCGAGTGATGGATCCAGGGGGGTGTTGGCCTTGGTTGCGACGATCGCTCTTGTGGCCCTGGCGGTGGCCCAGCCGGCCGAGACGGGCCGCCATCGGGAGCCAGGCGCCTCACGCCACACCGAGGTCTCGATCCGCGGCGACGCCTTCTATATCAACGGCCGGCCCACGTATGAGGGGCGCACGTGGCAAGGGCACCGCATCGAGGGGCTTCTGCTGAACTCGCGGATGGTTCAGGGCATCTTCGATGACCTGAACCCCGACACGCGAGGCCTGTTCGCATATCCGGATACGGGTGTCTACGACGCGGAGCGCAACACGCGGGAGTTCATCGCGGCCATGCCCGAGTGGCGCCGGCACGGCTTGCTGGCGTTCACCATCAACCTCCAGGGCGGGCTGCCCCGAGCGGGGGCGCGGGACCAGCCGTGGCACAACTCGGCGCTGACGGAGAGCGGCGATCCGCGGCCCGAGTACATGGTGCGGCTCGAGGCCATTCTCGACCGGGCCGATGAGCTGGGCATGGTGGCTATCGTGGGCATCTTCTACTTCGGGCAGGACCAGCGGCTGGCGGACGAGGCGGCCGTGGTGCGCGGGCTCGATGGCGCGGTCGACTGGGTGCTGGGCCGGGGCTACCGCCATGTGCTGATCGAAGTCAACAACGAGTGCAATGTGCGGTATGACCACGCGATCCTGCAGCCAGCCCGCGTGCACGAGCTGATTGAGCGGGTGAAGTCGCGGGAGCGCGACGGGCGGCGGCTGCTGGTGAGCACCAGCTACGGCGGGGGGACGATCCCGGGGGAGAACGTGGTCCGCGCGGCCGACTTCGTTCTGCTGCATGGCAACGGGGTGGGGGACCCGGCGGGCATCGCCGAGATGGTGAGAGCCACGCGCCGGGTGCCCGGTTACCGGCCGATGCCGATCGTGTTCAACGAGGACGACCACTACGACTTCGGCCAGCCGGCGAACCACATGACGGCGGCCATCGGCGAGTACGCCTCGTGGGGCTACTATGACCAGGGGGCGGCCGACTACACCAGCGGATACCAATCGCCACCCGTGAAGTGGGGCATTAGCCCGGGCCGGAACCGGGCGTTCTTCGACCAGGTGCGGGAGATCACGGGCGGGTAGAGGGGAAGGCCGGCGCGAGGGTACCCGGGCCGGCCCGTCCACAAGACGGGGCAGTGCGGTGTGCGGGCCTTGCGCGTCCCCCCCCCCGGGGCATTGGCGGTAACTTGGGGCTCCCGTGGCCCATCCGCCTGGTTGCGGAGGGGCGCCATGGGGGGAACCACGCGTCTCCCAGTGTGGTGGGCCCCCAACGCGCCCGATCCGCACGCCTCAACCTCGGGCCGGTCAGGGGCCCCGCGCCCTCTGGGCGCACCCCTGTGCGGCCCCTCCGAAAGACCAGGCGGGCGTTCCGCGCGACCTTCGCGAGACCCAGCCGCCCGGTACCCCCGGAGGCTTGGTCCGGCACGCCGCACGGGCGTAAGTCTCTGCTGTGAAGACGTGGGTGATGCCCGTTCTCCCGGGCACCTGCCACGGATAGGTTGGATTGGGCGTGATGTGGTTCCAGTCTGTGCCATCGCTACCGTGGAAGTCGTTCGCAGTCACGGTGCCGTAGCGAGCACTTTTCGAGGCCCACGAGGGGTACTGACGCCAGTGGATCTCGTAGGCGTAGGGCGGAAAGCCGTGGGCCGTGGAGTTGTACTTCATTCCGTGCTGCGTGGTCGCGGTGATGGCCTGACTTGGCTCGTAGTTCCCGGTCGTGGGGGCAAGTACCTTGGCTTCGACCTCCGTAACGACCGGCGGCGTAATGTCCTGAGCGACGGCAGCGCAGGCCACAAGGAGTATCAGGACCGACGATCCCGCAGCGAGGAACCGCATACCGCATTCCCCCCGGACGCATTGGCCCCGGCAGTGCCCGCAGCCTATCCGAGTGGCGAATGTTAGAGTACCTGTTCGACAGACAGGGGAAAGTATCGTCCTTTCTATTGAAATACTTCTGTATAGCAGGCCGCTCGCATTCGGGGTGTCTCACACCCGCTCCGGCACCTGGTAGGGTGCGCGGCCCCGGCGCTTGACCAGCACGTTGGCGTCGTCGGCACCGATGAAGCACTCACCCTCGGGGTCGATCTCGAGCCGGCGGCCGCCGACGCGGTAGGCGATGTTCGCCGTCTGGCACAGGAATGTGCTCCGATGAAGCTCCTCGATATCGCCGCTGGGAGTCTTCCGATCGCGGATGCAGGCGAAGAAGTTCTCGAGGTGCGGCCCGTGCGGGTGCCGGCCGAAGTGGGAGTCGACGACCTTGCCATCGATCCCGTAGACCTGCCAGCCTTCGCCGTGTCGGCCCATCATCATCATGCCCTTGGTGCCGTAGACCTCGATGCGGGTCGCGCAGAACCGCCAGTCGGGGAACTGGTCGAGATCGCGGACCTCCCAGGCCGTCTTCTGCATGTACGGCGTCCAGAGCGTCAGGTTGAAGCTCAGCGTCATGTCGTCGTACTCCCAGTGGGCCACCTGGGTGTCGGGGGTCTCCTGGTCGTCGTCGTAGGCGTACTTCCCACCGGTGCATGAGACCGCGCGCGGGTAGGGCTTGTCGATGAGCCATCGGGCGATGTCAATCTGGTGCACGCCATCGTTGATGATGTCGCCGCCGGAGAAGTCCCAGAACCAGTGCCAGGAGTAGTGGAACCGGTTCGGGTTGAAGGGCTTCATGGGGGCCGGGCCGCACCACAGGTCGTAGTTGACACCGGAGGGGACCGGCTCATCGGCCTTCTTGCCGATGGGATCGCGCTGCTTCATGTTGAGCACGCGGACGAAGTGCACGCTGCCGAGCTTGCCGGAGCGCAGGTACTCGACACCGGCCATGACTTCCGGAGCGCTGCGGTTCTGGGCGCCCACCTGGACGACGCGGCGGTACTTCCGGGCCGCCTCGACCATCTTGCGGCCCTCCCAGATGTTGTGGCTGGCCGGCTTCTCGACGTAGACATCCTTGCCCGCCTGGCAGGCCCAAATGGTCGCGAGGGCGTGCCAGTGGTCGGGCGTGGCGCTGATGAGGGCATCCACGTGGCCGATATCGAGGATGTGGCGGAAGTCCTGGAGTTGCCTCGGGGCGGTGCCGGAGATCCGGGCGACCTTGTCCGCCACCGGGCCCATGCGGCGCGAGTCGGCATCGCTGACATAGGCGATCCGGCAGTCGGTCCGGGACGCGAGGAACTCGGCCAGGAAGTCGCCGCGGCCGCCGCAGCCCATCAGGCCGATCACAACGCGATCGTTGGCGCCGAATGCCCGGCTCGTGGGCAGGATGAGAGGCACCGCAGCCCCGCCGAGAGCGGCGCCGGTGGTCTTGAGGAACTGCCTGCGGCTCATCGGTCCGATCGCCATGTCTCGCGCCTCCTAGTGGGGTTTTCACCACGTGGCTGAGTCGAGCAAGTGTTCCGCCAGGCGAGGGAGAGTCCCTTGGGGAAGGTTGGCCCGGTGCGCGGGTGGCCGCCCCCTTCGGGGGCTCCGGGCAGCCTGGGCGCAGCCCCCAAAGTGCGGTGTGTGTCGTAGCCTGGGCCGGGAGCCTCGGGCCTCCTGTTCCGCCACCACGTTTGGGCTTCCGCATCCCGGGGAATGAGTTTGGGCGGCGATCGCGGAACATACGGGTGCAGGAAGCCGTTGGGGTGTGGCGGAAACCCGCGCCGCGCGGCATGGCCGCGTTGACGTGGGTGGGTCCGGCCGTTAGAATCTGCCGTTCCGAGCGGCGGCCCGAACGGCGTAAGGCCCAGTCCCTCGGGGCCAGCGGCGCACCATTGGTTGCTCTGAGATGCGGCGGTGACCATGGACAACGACGAGATCGTGATCACCAAGGAAGGGTCTGAGCGCTTGCAGGCGGAGCTCCGGCGCCTGACGACCATCGACCGGCCCGAAGCCACGGCCCGGGTGCGCGAGGCGAAGCGCTCGGCCGAGGACTTCGACACCTCCGAGTACGAGAATGCGAAGATGGATCAGGCCATCATTGAGGGGCGCATCGAGGAGATCCGCAGCATATTGCGGCGTTCGGTGGTCCTGCGCGATGAGGATATCCCTACCGATGTGGTTGGGATTGGGAGCCATGTGCGGGTGAAAGATCTGGACCTGGACGAGTCGTGGGACCTGCGCATCGTGGGGCCCATCGAGGCCGATCCGTCCGAGGACCGGATCTCCTACGAGTCGCCGGTTGGGAGCGCCCTGATGGGCAAGAAGGTCCGCGACACCATCGAGGTCAAAGTGCCCGACGGGACCATCAAGTACAAGATCACGAAGATCAGCAAGTAGGGGACCGTCGGCCTTCCGGCCAGGATTGGGGACCCGGCGCCTCGACCCGACAGCGAGGACGCCGGGTTCTCTGTGTCTCCCATCGGTAGCCGCGGGAGGAGGGGACAGACGTGGACGAACTCATGGCGCAGCGCGTTCGCAAGCTCGAGGAACTGCGTCGCATGGGCATGGATCCGTTCCAGATCACTCGGTTCGATCGGACCCACACGGCCAGCGAGGTTCATCGCCGCTTTGACGAGCTTGAAGGCAAGGCGGTAACCCTGGCCGGAAGGCTGGTGGCACGCCGCGGGCACGGCCGCGCGGCCTTCC
Organism: Armatimonadota bacterium; assembly: GCA_029547025.1. Classification (GTDB taxonomy): domain Bacteria; phylum Armatimonadota; class Zipacnadia; order UBA1398; family JAKPQA01; genus JAKPQA01. Next base: position 35,545 of record JAKPQA010000005.1, on the reverse strand, counting down.
TGGACCTGGCCGACCACACCGGCCGCATCCAGCTCCATGTTACGGAGGACCGTCTGGGTCCCGAGGCATACGGACGCCTCGACCTCGTCGACCTGGGTGACTTCATCGGTGTAAGTGGCGAGGTGTTCCGCACACGACGGGGCGAGGTCTCGATCGCGGTTTCCGAGCTGCGGATCCTGAGCAAGTCGCTCCGGCCGCTGCCCGAGAAGTTCCACGGCTTGCGTGACGCCGAGGCGAAGCACCGTCGGCGTTACCTTCACCTCATCGCGGAACCCGAGGTCCGCGACCTCTTTGTGGCACGTTCCCGAATGATCACAGCCATCCGGCACCTGCTCGACGAACGGGGCTTCGTCGAGGTCGAGACGCCCATGATGCAGGCCATCCATGGCGGGGCGGCCGCTCGACCGTTCGTCACTCATCACAATGCTCTCGATATCGACCTGTACCTGCGGATCGCGCCCGAGCTCTATCTCAAACGCCTGATTGTGGGCGGTTTCGATCGTGTGTATGAGATCAATCGCAACTTCCGCAACGAGGGCATGGACCGCGATCACAGCCCCGAGTTCACCATGCTCGAGCTCTACCAGTCATATGCCGACTATCACCAGATCATGGAGCTGACGACGGAGATCATCCGCACGGCTGCGGTGGCGGTGTCGGGCGCGATGAAGGCCCGGTTTGCCGGCCACGAGATCGACCTGGGTGCGGACTGGCATGTCCGTACCATGGATGAGGTGCTCCGGGAGTTCGCGGGCGTCTCACTGGCCGACCTGAGCGACGACTCGGCCGCCAAGGCCGTCGCCCGGGCCAAGGAGGTTGACCCCGACGGACCCGTCACGGTGGCCACGGTGCTGAATAAGGTGTTCGACATCTACGTGCAGCCGAACCTCGTCGAGCCCACCTATGTCACCGAGTTCCCCGTGGCTGTGTCCCCCTTCGCCAAGCGCAAGCCAGACCAACCGGAGTTGACGGAGCGCTTCGAGCTCTTCATCGCCGGCCAGGAGACGGCCAATGCCTTCTCCGAGCTCAATGACCCCCTGGATCAGCGCGCGCGATTCGAGGACCAGGCGCGGCAGCGCGCGGCTGGCGATGAGGAGGCCCAGCCGATGGATGAGGACTTCCTGCGCGCCCTGGAGCACGGAATGCCGCCCACGGGAGGGCTCGGGATCGGCATGGATCGCCTGTTCATGCTGCTGACGGGCACCGAGTCCATCCGCGATGTGATTCTGTTTCCCCACATGCGGCCCCGGGCCGAAGAGTATTAGGCTCGGCCTCAGTCCAGCCGGCTTGCGCGACAGGTGAGCGTTCGAGGCGCTGCGGCCGTTAGGGTACAGGGTTGCCCTGGCGCGTGGTTCGGAGGCCGGGGCCCAACTCGCCCCCAAGGGAGTGGACGGCCTTGCTGCGCTTCGCCTCTGAGGTCTGCGCCGACCTACACGAGTTGACCCGGCGCGAATGGCTGGTCGCCAACGGTATCGGTGGGTATGCCTCATCCACCTTGTGTTTCCTGAACACACGGCGCTATCACGGCATGCTGGTGGCCGCACTGCAGCCGCCCGTGGCCCGCACCGTGCTGGTCGCCAAGTGCGAGGAGACCGTGCGGACATCCGCAGGCGTTGCGGAGCTCGGGTGCAATGCGTACCCCAAGGTGGTCTACCCGGATGGGTACGAGTATCTCCAGGACGTGCGGCTGGAACTCGGCGTCCCTTCGTTCAGCTATCGGGTCCTGGGCGGCACGCTGCTCAAGACCGTGGCCATGGTGCAGGGACAGAACACCACCCTGGTGCGCTACATGTGGGATGGGCCAGCAGGGGCCGAGCTTCTCGTGCACCCACTGATCACCTGCCGCGACTACCACTGGCTGAAGCGATTTGACCCGTGGCTGTCACGCGAATGGGCTCCTCATGCGGGCGGTGCGTGGTACCAGCCCTACGAGCTGGGGCCCCGCATCTATGTTTCAGCCACCGAGGGAACGTACTGCCACGATCCGGTATGGTACTACAACTTCCAGTATGAACAGGAGCGACAGCGCGGCCTGGAGTTCGAGGAAGACCTGTACCGGCCGGGCGAGCTGGCGCTGCCACTGGCATCGGGCGAACCCGCGTATCTGGTCCTCTCAACCGAGCCGCGCCGGGCCGAGGAGGCCCCGGCCCTGTTCGACGCCGAGATGGCGCGCCGCCACGCTGTGCTGCGCCGGTGCCCCATGGCCGGGCATCGTGCCGAGGTGGATGAGCTGATCCTGGCGGCAGACAGCTTCCTCGTCCGGCGGGGCAGCGGGCTCGGGTCCATTCTCGCTGGCTACCACTGGTTCGGTGACTGGGGCCGGGACACGATGATCGCCCTACCCGGCCTGACCCTGACCACGGGCCGTGCCGAGGACGCCCGGCAGATCCTGCTCACGTATGCCGAGTTCGTGGATCAGGGCATGCTGCCCAACCGGTTCCCCGACTCGGGTGAGGCGCCCGACTACAACACGGTGGACGCGACTCTGTGGTACTTTGTGGCTCTCCACTGCTATGTCGCAGCTACGGGCGACCTCGACACCGCCAGGCGGCTGCTTCCGGTGCTCATGGAGATCATCCGCGCCCATGTGCGGGGTACGCGGTACGGCATCGGCGTGGACTCAGACGGGCTGCTCGCCGCTGGCGACGAGCGGACACAGCTGACGTGGATGGACGCCAAGGTCGATGACTGGGTGGTCACCCCACGGAATGGAAAGCCGGTCGAGATCAACGCGCTCTGGTACAACGCCCTTCGCATCACGGCCGACCTGGCTGGCCGACTCGCCATGCCGGCCCAGGCGCGGGAGGCGGCCGAGCACGCGGAGCGCGCTGCGGCTTCCTTCGTGCCGGCATTCCACGACGCGGCCGCCGGGTACCTCGCCGATCGCGTCGTGGATGGCGTGCGCGATCAGACTCTTCGGCCGAACCAGCTGTTGGCCGCGAGTCTGCCGTACAAGCTGATCGATGCCGAACGGACACGCCAGATGCTGGACCGGATCGATCGCGGGTTGTTGACGCCCCATGGCCTGCGGACGCTCGCCCCCAGTGAGCCGGGCTACCGCGGTATCTACCTCGGTGACCGATGGGCACGCGATGGCGCCTATCATCAGGGCACCGCGTGGGCGTGGCTGATCGGCCCGTACGTGGACGCGTGGCTGTATGCGCACGCGGGCGAGCCCGGCGCCGAGCGGGCGGCTCTCGGGCTTCTCGATCCGCTGCTCCGGCAGGTCTACGACGCGGGAGTGGGTAGCCTGTCGGAGATCTACGATGGCGCAGCACCGCACGAGCCACGAGGATGCATCTCGCAGGCGTGGAGCGTCGGAGAGGCGCTGCGCATCCTCGGCCGCCTGCTCCCGGCGAATGCGCCCGCCGGGCGACCTTCGGGCTCATAGGTGTGTCTAAAGGCGAGTAGTGGACTCCTGGGGGCCCGGCGTGGGCCCCGCTGACGGCTAAGTGAGGTCCTCTTATGGTACACGCCCGGCGCATGGCCGGTGTGGTAGTGCTCCTGCAGGTCTTGCTCCCTGTGCCCACTCAGAGCCAGCAGCCGGTTGAGCGGCGTGTGGTCTCGGTCGAGTTCCAGGGGCTGCAGACCGTGAAGCTCGAGGCGCTCAGACCCGCAGTTCGCACGACCCAGGGAGCGGTCCTGAAGCCCGAGCAGCTCGAGGCCGACATGGCGGCCATCCTGGCCCTCGGCGTGTTCAACCCCGACCCGGAGCGGACGCGCGTGAATGTGACCGAGGTCGAGGGCGGCGTGAAGATCGTCTTCCAGCTCACCGAGAACCCCCGCCTCACGGCCGTGATGTTCGAAGGCAACCAGATCATCACGACAGACCAGCTGAAGGCAGCCGTGGGCGACCTTCTCGTGGAGGGCGAGATCTACAACTCCGTGCTCGCCAACCGCGCGGTCGATCGCATCATCGAAGCCTACACCAGCGCGGGATATGAGGCCATCGTGTCCAGCGGGCGCATCGATGAGCAGGGCCGGTTGGTTCTGACCATCGTCGAGGCCCGTATCGGGTCACTGGCACTCCATGTCGCTCCGCCCGTGACGGTCAACACCGAGGCCCTCCAGGCCTGGTTGGCGGTCCAGCCTGGCACCATCTTCAGCCGATCGCTGGTCTCCAGTCTGGCGCGGCGACTGCGGGACTCAGGGTTGTTCGCCCAGGTGGATATCCCTCCCCCCGTGGTGGGCGAGGACATCTCGAAGATCACCCTGGCGATCCAGGGCACGTGCCTGGCCTGGCCGCATCCCAACCGGGAGACCGTCGGGTTCGTCGACGTCCAGAAGGCCGTGGATGCCGTATGCACCGCCAAGCCGGTTCCGGCCGAGAACTGGGCGCTGGAGCTGCCATTGGCCGCGGAGGACATCGAGCGAGCGGAGGAGGCGTTCACCCGGGCGCCGACCGATCTCAATGCGGCGCTGAACTTGGCGGTATCCTACTTCCGAGCCTCCCCCGGGGCCCGGGCCGCCTCGGCGGCCGGTCGTGCGGCCGACTCGTGCGCGGCGTCGATCACGCCCGAGAGCCCGCCGGCCGATCGTGCGGCCTATGCGCGACTGCTTGTCCTCGCCCAGCGTTGGGACCAGGCCTATGAGGTGGCCGCGCCGCTGCTCGACGCACCCGACCCAACTGTGCGGGGCCTGGCCGTGCTCGTGGAGGCCCGTGTGTGCCGCCTGGCCCAACACGCGGCTGCACTGGCGGCCGGTGCGCCGGGCGCTGAGCCGGTGCCCGATGGGGCGCCGCTCGAGTGGGCCGTGGAGTACCTGAACGCGTCGCCTGACCCAACGAAGCTCTTGGCCACCGAGCCCGGCCACGACTACGTCCGCGCAGTCACGGCAGCGCTGCGGTACCTTCGCGGCCTGGACCCCGCCGGCGTGTGCGCCCAGCTCGACGAGTTCAGACGGTTGGCCTTCTTGCTCAACGCCCTCAACCCCCTCAACTCGTATGCGGGCTTCGATACCGAGCCGCGGACTCCGATCACCACGGCACTGGCCGATCCGCGGGTCATGGCCGGCTTGCGGACTCGCAGCGCCAACCCTGAAGACCGGGCGGCACGGTACGGGCTCGCCCGGCTTCTGATGATCCATGCGTTCGCTGCGACTCTGTCGGGCTCCCAGGGCGCCAGCTCGCTGGGCTTTGCGGACGCGGATGCCGTCAAGGCGGCCGCCGCCGAGGCGGGCCAGATCTTCCAGCAACTGCTCAAGGAGAACCCGGTGGCCATGGCGCCCGTGCGCCAGGACATCGGGCTGTGCCTCATCCTACAGGGCAAAGCACCGGAGGGGCGTCAGTGGCTGTACCAGTCGGTGGCGGACGGCAAGACCCGGCAGGCGATCGGCGTCATCTATGACACGACGCGGCCAGATGTGTTCCTGACCGGCGAGGGTGCCCCGACACCGGACGAGGCGCGTGCGGCCATCCTCAAGGAGGTGCGGGAGTTCTGCGCAACGCACCAGCCCTTGCCGCCCAGCCTGGTAGAGCTGCTCGTCACCGTGGCCGTCTGGAACAGCGACTGGGCTACGGCAGACCAGGCCATCGAGCCACTCGTGGCGCCCGGGCAGGAGACGGCGGACAGCCTCGCGTTGCTGGGTTTCGTGCGGCTGAAGGAGAAGCGCTGGCCGGAAGCAGTCGCGGCTCTCGAGCGTTCAGTCCAGCTCTCGGGCTCGCCGGCGACGAAAGACGCACTCGGGCTGGCCTACCTGGCCGCCGGCCGAGCCGATGATGCCCTCAAGCAGTGGGAGGCCTCGCCCAAGCCCAAGTATGGGAACCTGCCGCTGTAGGAGTATGCCTGCCTCGGTGGTGGACACGTACGGCATTCCTCGCTGGAACGGAGGCCCCCATGGCGTTGCGAACCGCTTGGCTTCTGGTACTCCTCGGCGCATTGCCGGCTGCGGCAGAGCCCTACGTCGCCTATGTCGGCGGCGTGCCCGTGCACTCGGGATCGCCCGCGTCGCGGATCATGGTTCGCGACCTCGGCCGGCCGAACGACCCGGTCAATGTGAGTGCCGATCTGCACGCGGCACGAGCTCCAGCCTGGTCGCCGGCCGGTCGGCTTGCCTTCGAGGCCGTCGATGGGTCGTCATCTGACATCTACGTCTGCCGGCCTGACGGTTCGGAACGGCTCAATGTCACCCGCACGCCCGACGAATGGGAGTCGGCGCCCGCGTTCGTCGATGAGGGGCACCTGGTCTGTCTGTCCGGGCCCGACCGCACGGTGTTGGTGCTCGTGGACGTCGCCACGCGGCAGCAGCGGCGGCTGTCCGAGGCCACGCGCTTCCACGGCGCTCCGGCCGTGAGCCCCACGGCAGACACCGTCGCCGTGTTCGCCTCGGAGCACCTGGGTGACCCGGGCGACCTCGTGCTCGTACCGGTGGATGGCGGCCCGGTGCGGACTCTCAGCACCGAGTCGGCGCTCTACTCGGCGCCGTGCTACTCCCCGGATGGCGACGCGATCTATGCATGCTTCGATGGCTGCGACATCGGCGGGACCGCACGCGGGTTGGCCCGGTTTCCGCTGGACGGCGGTGCCCCGGCCCTGGTGGCGGACAAGGGCTACCCCTTCTCGGCCGTGAGCGTGTCTCCGGACGGCAGCCGCGTCGCCTACACGACGAGCACGGCGTACCACGACACGTGGATCAGTCTGGCGCGCGCGGATGGCTCCGGGGCGGCGCGGCTCGATGTCACCGGCTTCCACATCATCGGGTGGCCCGCGTTCACCTCGGACGGACGATGGCTCGCCTTCGAGGGCGTCTATGCGGCCAGCTACTCCGTGAATGTGGTGGACCTGGCGTCCGGTGTCGTGTCCCGCATCACGCCGGAGGGGGACACGGGTGTCCGGCCCGTGGCCTCCCGCTAGGCCCTGCGCGTCACTGCTCAGGGAACGGTCGGAGCCGCTGGCAAAAAGCCGGCCCGAGGTACGGGAGCGAGGAGATCAGCGGGCCCTGGCGGTACTCGACCTCGGCAAAGGCAGCCAGACCAGCCGCGACATCGCGTGAGAGACGCAGCCGCGTCACGAAGCCGGCCGCACAACGAACTGCCCGCGTCGCCGCGAAGGTGTACGCGCCGTCGGTCGAGTACCAGAGCCTCCCCCGCACCATGTCTTCGTGGTGGGCGGCCGTGATCTCCCAATGCAGTTCCTGGCCCCGCTCGTCCACCTGCAGCACCGGCATGGGTGGGATGGTGTTCCCGCCTTCACGCAGACAGCGGGTAGCGGCCGCCAGCCAACGGCGCGTTCGCGTCCGGAACGCTCGCCGGTTATCGAAGGCGTCAACATCCGCATTCCCACCCGCGAAGTAAGCATGGTCCCAGTTCGCAATGAGCTCCAGCCGACAGCGAGGCGACATGGCTCGAACCGTGCCCGCCACCGTTTCCAGGGGGAAGAACTCGTCCTGCGCGCCGATGATGGGCATGACGAGGCCGTTTTGCATGTCCGCATACAGCGCCGGGTCGTAGTATCTCGCGAACTCGTAGAAGGCTTCGGGGACGTACGGCCGGCCTGCAGCATCGCGGTGGAGGCTCGCCGCCCAGCCCCCGACATCCACGGCCCCCAGGATACCGCCGGCGGACGCCTGGGGCACCGAGACGCATATCCGGGGGTCGACACCGTTGGCGATGTAGGCCATGGTGCCCCCGCGCGAGTAGCCGGTGATGCCCAGCCGCGTTGGGTCGACCTCGGGCAACGACTGCAGGTAGGTCAGAGCGCGCAGCGCGGCGTAGACGTAGTGCCACATCCACCCCTCGCGGGGGTGGTCGAAGTGGATCCAGTTGGCGTACTCGTCCGCCGGTCCCGTGCTGGCACCGGTCCCGGGCCGGTCGAAGCACAGACAGCCGATCTGATGCCGTGCGGCGAAGTCGGCCGCACGCTTCAGGTCACCGGCGCCGACCACCATGGCGGGTACGGGACCCAACCCGAGGGGCACTGCCACAAATGCCGCGATGCGGACCGTGCCCTGCTGCCATTCGTGAGAGTCGAACCGCACTTCCCTCAGGAGCAGCCGTCTGCGCGTCCGACGCCGCAGCCGTTCCGACACCACGCGGACCTCGAGCGGGTCGGTGGCAGCCTGCCTCGCGGGAAACAGATCCCGCAGCGAAACTGCGGGAGCGGATGACTCGAGCATACTAAGCCTTTCCTTTGCGGCCCGGCCATACCTCCGGTCGGCTACGGGGACAAGCAGGGCCATTGGCGGTAACTGAGGGCTCCCGTGGCCCATCAGCCTGGTTGCGGAGGGGCGCCATGGGGGGGGACCACGCGTTCTCCCAGCGTGGTGGGCCCCCAACGCGCCCGATCCGCACGCCTCAACCTCGGGCCGGTCAGGGGCCCCGCGCCCTCGGGGCGCACCCCTGTGCGGCCTCTCCGAAAGACCAGGCGGGCGTTCCGCGCGACCGTCGCGAGACCCAGCCGCCCGGCCAAGGGCCCTATGTTACCGCCAATGACACGCAGGGCTCCCGTCGACAGACTGGCGAACAAGCGTCGCATCGTGGCGGGTGGGAGGGGGAGACGCCGTGACCGTTCCGGGCGACATATTGGTGGACGTCGATGACACCAGCGCACCGTTCCGCGACGGCCCTCTGGGACCTGAGCCGTCGGCGACGGTTATCATCTTCGGGGCGACGGGGGATCTCACGAGCCGGAAGGTGGTCCCCGCGCTGTTCGAGTTGTCCCGTGCCGGGTACCTGGCGCCCGAGACAGCCGTCGTGGGTGCCGCGCGTCGTGTGAAGAGCACCGAGGGCTTTCGGGCTGAGATGGCCGCCGCCATCCGGGCCCACGCGCGGACGCAGCCGATCGCCGAAGCGGACCTGGCGCTCTTCCTGCGGCGAGTTCACTACCAGCCGCTCGAGTTTGAGGTTCCATCGGACTACACCGCGCTCAGGGAGTTCCTCGAGACTCCGAGCCGAGGGCGCACCTTCCCGCGCAATCGCGTTGCCTACCTGGCCACGGCACCGGCGTTCTTCTCGATGGTCACCCACAATCTGCGCGAGGCTGGGCTGCTCTACGAGCCGGGAGGCGAGCCGTGGTCCCGGGTGGTCTTTGAGAAGCCCTTCGGGCACGACCTCCAGAGCGCCCAGGCTCTGAACCGCCAACTCAGTCAGTGCCTGGCCGAGTCGCAGATCTGCCGCATCGATCATTACCTCGGGAAGGACACGGTCCAGAACCTGCTGGCGTTCCGCTTCGGCAATGGGCTGTTCGAGCCCATCTTCAACCGCCGCTACGTCGACCACGTGCAAGTCACGGTTGCCGAGGATCAGGGCATCGAGGGCGCCCGGGGCGCCTTCTATGACCAGACGGGCGCGCTTCGGGACGTCGTCCAGAACCATGTGCTACAGCTCCTCTGCCTGGTGGCCATGGAACCCCCTTCGGTCTGCGGTGCCGAGGAAATCCGGGCCGAGAAGGTCAAGGTCCTGCAGGCGCTATGCGCCGAGGACGCGGGCTTCGGGTGGGCGGTCCGGGGCCAGTACGGCGAGGGCCCTCTGGGCCGTGCGTACCGCGATGAGGACCGCATCGCCGCCAACTCCAACACGGAGACCTACGCGGCGATGCGCGTGTACATCGAGAACTGGCGGTGGGCGGGGGTACCATTCCTCCTGAGAACGGGCAAGCGCATGCCCGTACGCCGCACCGAGATCGTCGTCGTCTTCCGTCGTCCACCCACCCAGCTGTTCCGGACGGTTCGCTGCGTGGGCGACGTGTGCCGGCTTGCCGCCATGGAACCGAACTTGATCATCTTCCGCATACAGCCCGACGAGGGTGTGCTGATGGACCTGATGGTGAAGCGACCTGGCATGAACATGGATCTCCACCGGGTCACGTCGCGCTTCTACTATCGCGATGCTTTCCCCCAGGCGCTGCCGGATGCTTACGAGCGGCTGCTGGTGGATGTGATCCGAGGGGATCAGACTCTGTTCACGCACTCGACCGAGATCGAGCGGGCCTGGGCCTTCCTGACACCCCTCTTGGACTACTGGGGCGCCGTTCCCCCTCGGGACTTCCCCAACTATGCTGCCGGGAGCTGGGGCCCGTCGGCTGCCGACCGTCTGTTCGACGGGCTCGGCGGCCACTGGAGGAACACCCGCGAGCCCTGAGTCGACACCTGACACTCGCGGAGGGTCCACGGCGGCACGTGTCGAAAGACGGTCTGCGCTCCGTGCGCCCTATCTGACGCGAAGGGAGGCCCGGGTGCCGGGAGGTCAGGATCCGATTCGTCTCATCGTGGCTCCAGATTGCATGGACCGGGTGGCGACCGATTTCGCCGCGGCATGCCAGGCGGCTGTCGCCCATCGCCAGCGCTTCGCGGTTGCGTTAGCGGGTGGCCGAACGCCCCGGGCTTTGTACGGTCGCCTCTCGTCCGCCCCCTTTCGCGATCAGGTGCCGTGGTCGCACATCGAGGTATTCCTCGGAGACGAGCGCGCCGTTCCGCCCGACCACCTGGAGAGCAACTGGCGCATGGTCTGTGAGGCGCTGCTCGCGCGTGTGCCCATCCCGCCCGGGAACCGGCACCGCCCCGTGGCTGAGCACCCGGACCCCAGGTCGGCCGCCGACCAGTACAGCGGGTTGCTTGCGGAGCGCCTGCCGCACACGCCCGACGGCATACCGGTGCTCGATCTGGTCCTGCTGGGCATGGGCGAGGATGGCCACACCGCCTCGCTGTTCCCGGGGAGCACCGCGCTCGAGACCGAGGACCGATGGTATGTCGCCAACTGGGTGGAGGCACTGGGAGTCTGGAGGCTCACGGTCACCTTCCCGGTGCTCCGAGCCGCGCGCCAGGTCTGGGTTCTGGTGATGGGTGAGCATAAGGCCAAGCAGTTGGCCCGGGTACTGAGCGGCGGGGGCGAGTCGCTGCCCATCGGCCGGCTCGTGGCCTGGAACCATGTGACCTGGTACGCCGACCCTTCGGCTGCCCGGGACACGCGATTGGGTTCCGCGACAACCGGGGCCCACGCCAAGCAGAGGGGGTAGCCACCATGGGGCGCCAGACGGTGGGCCTGGTGGGCCTGGGTGTCATGGGCGCGAACCTGGCCCGGAACATCGAGGCCCACGGGTCGCGGGTGTGCCTCTACAACCGCACCTACGAGACGGCCCTCGAGTTCATGGAGCACTACGGCGAGGGGCATGACTTCCTGGTTGCACCCACGCTGCGCGAGTTGGTCGGGCACCTCCAGCGCCCCCGAAGGATCATCCTCATGGTCCCGGCGGGGCGGCCCACCGATGCCGTCATCCAGCAGCTCGTGCCCCTGCTTGAGCCCGGTGACATGCTCGTGGACGGCGGGAATGCCCACTTCCGCGACACCGATCGGCACGCCGATGAGTTGGGCCAGTTGGGCCTACGTTTCGTTGGCATGGGTGTCAGCGGCGGCGAGGTCGGCGCACTGCACGGACCCAGCCTCATGCCCGGCTGTGCGGCCGATGCCTATGCCGAACTGGAGGGCCTCCTCTCGCAGATCGCCGCCCAGACGGACTCGGGCCCTTGTGTCACCCATGTGGGACCCCGAGGCTCTGGCCACTTCGCCAAGATGGTCCACAACGGCATCGAATACGGTGACATGCAGCTCATCTGCGAGGCGTATGACCTCCTACGGCGGGGGTTGGGCCTGACACCGCCCGAGCTGGCTGCCGTGTTCGACGAGTGGAACCGCGGCGAGCTCTCGTCGTACCTCATCGAGATCACGGCACGCATCGTCAGTTTCCCCGATGACCGGGGCGGCGACGGTGTCCTCATCGACCACATCGCCGACCGCGCGCAGCAGAAGGGCACGGGCCGATGGACCACCCAGGTGGCCCTGGACCTGGGTGTGCCCATCCCCACCATCACCGCCGCGGTCGATGCGCGCCAGCTGTCTGCACTCAAGGCGGAGCGCGTGGCGGCCGAGGAGGTGTATGGCAAGCCTCAGCCAGCCACGAGTCTCGGCGACCGGTTCGTCGAGGACGTTCGCGCCGCGCTGTACGCGGCGAAGATCTGCTCGTACGCCCAGGGCTTCGCGCTGCTCTCCGCCGCCTCGTCGGAGTTCGGCTATCACATGCCGCTCGCTGAGCTGGCGCGCATCTGGAAGGCGGGCTGCATCATCCGCGCCCAGTTCCTGGATCGGGTCCGCGAAGCCTACCAGGCTCAGCCGCAGCTACCGAACCTGCTCATCAGCCCCAGCTTCCGCGAGGAGGTCGCCAGCCGCGCTTCCCGCTGGCGGAGGGTCATCGCCCAGGCCGTCGCGTGCGGCATTCCCGTGCCCGCCATGTCCGCCTCGATGGCGTACTTCGACGGCTACACCAGCTCACGACTGCCCGCCAATCTCCTCCAGGCCCAGCGCGACTACTTCGGCGCTCACACTTATGAGCGCATCGATGCCGAGGGAGTCTTCCACACGCGCTGGCAGGAGTAGCGGGGGTCACCTATCCGGCGTTGACCATGCTCGCGAAGAACCCGGCGCCGAAGCCGTTGTCGATGTTGACGACGGCCACACCCGTGGCGCACGTGTTCAGCATCGAGAGCAGGGCTGCCACGCCGCCGAACGAAGCGCCGTAACCCACACTCGTCGGCACGGCAACCACCGGCCGGTTCACCAGCCCGCCAACGACGCTGGCCAGCGCGCCCTCCATGCCCGCCACCACCACCAGACACGCGCTCGCCCGCAGGAGGTCGACCTGGTCCATCAGCCGGTGAAGGCCCGCCACGCCCACGTCGTACACCCGCTCGACGCGGTTCCCAAGCAACTCCGCCGTGAGAGCCGCTTCGTCTGCCACCGGGATGTCCGACGTGCCCGCGCACAGCACGCTAATGTATGCCGACTCGTAGTTGGGTTTCCGCCTCAGCCGACTGCGGCCGACCACGATGGCGCGCGCCAGCTCGTGGTACTCGACCTCCGCGCAGACCGCCCGGACGGCCTCATGGGCCTCGTGCGACGCCCGGGTCGCCAGCACCGGGCTCTCGGACGTCTCCGATAGCCGCTGCATGATCTGGGCCACCTGCTGGGGCGTCTTGCCCTGCGCGTAGACGACCTCGGGGAAGCCCTTGCGCAGGGCCCGGTGCGTGTCGAGCTTGGTGTGACCCAGATCGATGTACGGCAACGCCGCCAGGCGCTCGAGGGCGTCGTCCACTCCCGTCTCGCGCGCCGCCACCGACTCGAGTAGGTCGTGCAGCTGCTCCCGGGTCATCGCTCCTCACCGCCGTGATGACGGAGCCACCGGTCAGCGAGGAGTATGCCACAGATGGTCTTGGCGTCGCACACGCGGCCGTCGAGCACCCATTCGACCGCCTCGGCAACCGGAACCGTCAGAGTCTCGATGTTCTCGTCGGCATCCATCACGTCTGGCCCATCGGCCGGGCCCAGGTCCACACCCAGGAAGACATGTAGGAGCTCACTCGAGTACCCCGGAGCCAGGTAGGACCCGATGAGGCGCACCAGACGCCCCGCCAGGAGGCCGGTCTCCTCCGCCAGTTCGCGGCGAGCACATGCCTCGGGGGCTTCGCCCTTGTCCAGCGTTCCGGCCGGTATCTCAAGCAGCACCTGACCCGCGGCCTGGCGATACTGCCGGATCAAGACGATCTGACCGTCATCCGTCAGCGGCACGATCGCCACGGCGCCAGGGTGCGCGACGACCTCGCGGGTCGATGTCCGTCCACCGGGCAGCCGCACCGTGTCGACACGAAGACTCACCACTCGGCCGCTGAAGATGGTCTCGCTCGACAAAGTCACCTCGCGCAGGTCAACCGCGTCGGAGTCCATGGTTTCGGGCCATCCTTCCCGCGACCAGAGCTGACGCTGGCCGCCGTCTCCCGAACGGCACCGGGGGCGTTTGTTGCTCAAGCGCCCCCGCGTACTGGCAGAATGGCCACCGCGTTCGGCACAGGGCGCTCGCGGCCATCCGACGGCGAGTTCGCCACCTGGCCGGCAACCGTGAGGGCCGTGGACCCACCCGAGTCGAAGGCCATAGCCTCAACGGCACCCAACGAGATCATAAGCTGGGCGAGTTCCTCGAGCAGCAGACCCGCGCTGTAGCCGGGCTGGCGCCCGTCGACGGCCACCAGGAGCACTCGTCCGTCGGCCGTCAGGCCCAGCGCCGTGCGCGGAGCACGCGAGTCGGCCACGTCCGGCCGAAAGCGCTCCACCTGCTTGGTCACCCACTGCTGACCACGGTACACCAGCCGCGGTCCCCCGCCCAGCGCATCGCGCACCCGCGGGACCTCAGGATCGAGCCGCAAGCTCACGGCAACGGGCGCCCCCACTTGCGCCGCCTTGACTGCCGCCCGCGGCTGGGCGCCCACCGCACTGACCACGAACCCATCATCGGGGATGGGGACCTGTGTGCTGGACTTGGCGTCGATCACACTGGCCACTCGTCCTTGGCGCACCACCGCGAATGTGGCCGAGCCCCTGGTGGTGAATGCGCTCCCCCAACGGCGCGTGTGGATCACCACGGCCGATGAGCCGTCTTGGGGCAGCCACTCATTCAGCCCGTTGACGCGAAGCGTGGCGCCCGCCCCGAGTTGCACCTGCCCCGTGAAAGTCACATTGCCGATGGCGATCTGCCCGTCATCGAGAATCAGCAGCGCCGTGCGGTTCATCATGGGCGCGCGGTACCATTCCTTGTTACACATCATCAGGCCCAGCGGCCATCCGTTGTCCGGAGCGAAGTATCCGCCGTTGCACGCCGCTATGGCACCCGATTGGGCCGCGATCTGTGAGACCGTGCGACGATGGGCCGCCTCACCGCCTGCCGGCACGACCGCGACGCGGTAGAGGCCGCTCCGCAGATCCGCCGAGACGCAATGGGCGACCACCGGACCGAACTGCCGCCCGAGGCGGATGGCTCGGTAATCCACTCCGGGCGCGACGACTCGGGGGTTGATCACCTCGAAGATCTTCGAGTACTCAATCACGATCCGTGGCGGGTCGGCCAGGGTGTAGATCCGCTGGGTCGGCACCTCGTAGCGGTTCTGGACGGCGAGGCGGATCACCGGCCCCGCCAGGTTCGCCACGACTACCTGGTCTCCGAGGACTCCGCCTACCTCGTACTTCACCGACTGGGGCGGTGTCGCCGGCTTCGGGTTCCCCCGCATGTCCAGTGTGGGGGTCGTGACCTCGGCCGGCGCGAAGGGTTGGCTCGTGGCCAGAGTCAGTGTCAGTTCCCGGCCAGCCTGCCGTGCCGCGAACGGCACCGCCCCCGAGAGCTCCAGCACCACCAGGAGCTGGTCCGTCGTCTCCCGGTAACGCACCTGTCTCGGGAATGGACGTGGCGACTCGATCCGGAGTATGCCGTCACCGCCGAGGGCGGCGCTCATCCCCAACGCGCGGGCCACCGGACCGAGCGGGGCGTACAGCACGCCATTGGACTGCATGAGCTGGAGGGTCTCGCCGCCGATCGTGGCGCCGTTGGCCAGGCTGAGGCTGGTCCCGTAGTAGGTCAGCTGCATGGAGGCCGTTGCCGTGTCGGCGACGGCGGTGATGCCGAGCGCGTCGGCCAGGAAGTAGACATCGGCGTAGGGCTGCCCGCCAATCAGCACGGCTGCCGAGCGGGGGCGCTGTTCCAGTCCGTTCACCACCGCCCCGACGGGGCCACCGGCGCTCTGGGCGCGTGCGGGAAGGCCGCCAGGGCCCACCATACCCAGCACCAGCAATAGAAGGGCTTGACTCATCCGCATGTGGTGTATCCCGAGTGGTCGCCTCGGCTGCCGCGGCTCACCCGTACCTCCCCCGACACTAAGACCCCCGGGGCGCCACGGGGTTCACGCGCCACTGGCACCCCGAGCCGCATTGAGCCGTCCGCCCGCCAGCAGAATCTGGGCCTGGGCCGGCGTCAGGTGATGCCGGGCCTCGAACTCGGCACCGGTTCGGGCGAGCCGAAGCGTCACCGAGCCGCCCGATCGTACTGCCGAGTGTACCCCGCACACCTCCACCTCATCGCCCTGTTCCAGCGCGTCATAGGTTGACGCCTCAACGACCAGTGGCAGAATCCCGAAGTTGACCAGATTGGACCAGTGAATGCGGGCGAAACTCTTCGCGACTACCACCCGGATCCCCAAATACCGCGGCCCGAGCGCCGCGTGTTCACGGCTCGAACCTTGACCGTAGTTGGAGCCGCCCAGAATGAGACCTCCCCCCCACTCCTTGCACCGGGAGGCAAACTCGGGATCCACCGGGCTGAAGACGTACTCCGAAATGGCGGGGATGTTCGATCGGAGCGGCAGGAAGCGGCTGCCCGCGGGCGAGATGTGATCGGTCGTGATGTTGTCGGCCACCTTCAGCGCCACACGCAGAGTGAGGCAGTCCGGAATCGGCTCGAACGCCGGCAGGGGCTTGATGTTCGGCCCCCGCCGGATGGCCACCGAAGTGCCGTCGGCAGGGGGAGGAATGATCAGTCCATCGTCCACGATGGCGGACGCAGGTACCGCCACGGATGGCCTCTCCCCGAGCCGTTCAGGGTGGACCAGCTCCCCACAGACCATGGCCGCTGCACACACCTCGGGGCTCGCCAGATAGACTTGGGCGTCGCGCGTGCCCGAACGGCCGGGGAAATTCCGGTTGAATGAGCGGACCGACACGCCACCCGACGGTGGCGCCTGCCCCATGCCGATGCACGGCCCGCAGGCGGACTCCAGGATCCGGACGCCGGCCGAGATCAAGTCCGCCAGATAGCCGTCTCGGGCCATCATCTCAAAGACCTGTCGCGAACCGGGCGACACACCGGCACTCAGATTGGGGTGCACCTTCCTGCCCCGCAGCATCAGCGCGACCGTCGCCATGTCGCGGTAGGATGAGTTGGTGCAGCTTCCCACGAGCGCCTGCACCACCCGGGTCCCCTCCAGCTCGCGGATGGACTGGACGGCATCGGGGCTGTGCGGGCACGCCACCAGCGGCTCGAGGGCCGACAGGTCGATGTCGATTCGGTCGTCGTACATGGCGTCATGGTCGGCCTCGATGGCGCGGTAGGCCTCCGCGCGCTTCTGGAAGGCCAGGAACTCGCGAGTGCGGTCATCTGAGGGGAACACCGATGTCGTGGCCCCAAGCTCGGCGCCCATGTTGGTGATCGTGGCACGCTCGGGCACGCTCAGCGTCGCCACCCCGGGGCCGTCATACTCGTAGATCCGCCCGACCCCACCTCTCACTGTCTCGCGCCGGAGCAGTTCGAGGATCACATCCTTCGCCGATACCCACGGGCCGAGTTCCCCGGTCAGATGCACGCGGACCACAGCCGGCATGGTCAGCGCGTACGGCTCTCCCGCCATGGCACACGCCACGTCCAGGCCACCGGCGCCCATGGCGATCATGCCCAGGCCACCGCAGGTGGGGGTATGGCTGTCCGACCCGAGCAGCGTCCTGCCAGGCACGGCGAATCGCTCCAAATGGACCTGGTGACAGATGCCGTTACCCGGCCGAGAGAACCACACGCCAAAGCGCGCCGCCGCGTCCTGAAGGAACAAGTGATCGTCGGCGTTCTCGAAGCCGGTCTGGAGCGTGTTGTGGTCGACATAGCTGACCGAGCACTCGGTCCGCACGCGCGGTATGCCCATGGCCTCAAACTGCAGGTAGGCCATGGTTCCCGTGGCATCCTGCGTGAGTGTCTGATCGATGCGAATGGCGATCTCAGCCCCGGGCTTGAGCTCGCCGGCGACGAGATGCTCACCGAGTATCTTCTGAACCAGATTGAGTCCCAGGGTAATCCACCTTCTCGCAGCAGCCCCAATGGTCAACGCTCGGCTGGGTGTGGAGTGCGCCCGTCCTCGCCGCCAACCGGATGCCGGTGTCTCTGGGAGTCCCGCACTCCCGCGACGCCGGCGGCGAGGTCGTCCAGGCGGCACCATATCTGCTCGAGGCGCTCACGGTGCCGCGACAAGTCCGTGCCTTCGGCGTACTCGGCCTCGACATACATGCGGGTCAGGTCCCGGATCTCGCCTCGCAGCGGGCGGAGCGGCTGGGGCAAGTCGCTCGCGAACTCCAGTGCCGTCTGGTCGGCTCTGCGGGGTGTGCCCAACCGGTCGGCCTGAGCCATCAGCGCCCCGTAAGTATACGCGATGAGCTCGTGGGCGGACATGGATGCCGCCTCGGCCGAGTGGGTGAAAGGGTTGGTGTAGACCGGAGTGCGGACCCCTCGATCCCGCGGGCCCCGCGGCGTCCTCCCTCGTCCCCCCATCCATCGGCTCAGGAGCGCGCTCAGGGCCGCTGCCACCCGGCCCGGAAGCCGAGCCAGCGCCTGCGCCGCCGCCCATAACGACTGGCGCCGGCGGATGAGGGCCCAGACGAGTGCCCCGGCGGCCAGGGCGATCAGCAGCCACTCGAGGACCGTCATGAGCTCGTTGGGCAGCGGCGGGGGCTCCGGAGCTGACGGCTGCGACGGCTGGTTCCCCTCGCCTCGTCCCGCGCCCGCGCCTTCGCCCTCACCCTCCTGCCCTCCCGCGCCCGGCTCCGCTCCTTGGCCTCCGCCGTTGGCGGCACCGTCGGGCTCGGGGCCGGCAGACTCGCCTCTCTCCGACCGACCCTCACTGCCGGATTCGCCCCGGCGGGGCGACCCGTGTGCGCTTCGCTGCGCCCGCGAGTGCTCGTCGGCACGCCACACCCGGGGCGCTGCACGGGGCTGAGCCGTCCCCGACACCGGCGCCATCCGGGGCTGCGGCGCGTTGAACTCGGACACCCGCAGCCCGCGGGCGATCCAAGTGTCCTCCGACCGCAGATCGCGCCGGGGCATGAGCACCGCCAGACACATCACCAGCACCGTCAGCACCAGGGCCGAAGCGGCCCACATGCTCACGAGCTTCCGGGGAGCCCTCAGGCCCTTGCCCGCGAGGTAGAGCTTCAGGCCCGACAGGTTTGTGAGCGCGAGCAACAACAGCGCGAAGAACACATAGGCGCCCACCGAGTAGTAGCTGCTCCGGTACAGCCCCAGGTCACCCCGGGCCAACACCAGCTGACCGAGCCCAAAGACGGGCAGCGCCACGGCGGAGAACACGAACACCGACTTGCCGGGCCGCGCTCGGCGCGGCAACAGGCCATCGCCCGGCTCGGCACGAGCCATGGCCTCATCGAGTAGGCCCTGCGAGTACTGCTCCTCGGTGCCCGCGAACACCGTACAGTCACGTGTGATCCGTGTCGCGCCCCACCACACCGCCGCAAAGACCGCCGAGTTGAGCAGCACCGAGGCGCCCAAGCCGCCGCCCGCATCGCCCAGCAGCACATCGGTCACCGAGTACCTCAGGATGAAGAACCCCGTGGCCGTGGCCAGCCCGAGCTTGTAGGGCAGGGCCAAGGCCGAGCCGCCGCGCAGGGCCTCGATCTTCGCGATCCCCACCACGCCCACGAGGAACCAGAACAGCACGAAACGCACCACGACGGCATCGCCGGCCACCACGACGGAGCGAACGTCCAGTGCGAACCGCGAGAAGGCCCACAGCATTCCCACGACACACAGGGGTACCAGGCCGTCGTTGATGAGGTCATACTCCTGCCGGCCCGCATCCCCCGGACCGTGCGCTGGGGTCAGTTCGATCACCCTCGAGGGCTCACCCTGAGCCACGACACACCTCGCTCACCGGGGGCGGGCCCGATTCGCGCCCGAGGCAGTGGCCCGAACGCCCGAGTCACCGGCCCCGTGTCTGGGGCCCGTAGGCCCCAATCTCGACGATCCGGCTGTAGCCCTCCAGACCTCGATGCACGACCACCCGGATGCGTTGGGTCCGCAAGGGCGCGAAGCGCACCGTACGTCGCACCAGGTCATTGCCGCGGACCGAGCCCACCACTCGCCACTCGTTGCCCACCTCCGCCTCGACATCGAAGTCCACGATGCCATACCGCGTGAACCGTGCCTCCGCGGAGGGCTCATCGGCTCCCCGGTAGGAGTCCTGCAGGGTGGTCACCTCGACCCGATCGATCCACTTCTCGCCATCGAAGGCCACGACGATCCAGTCGCCCCACTGGCCGTTGGTCGCGTCGTTCCAGCCGCCGGTCCCCTGCTCCCATCCGGACCCCGTGCGGTCGCCGTCGATCACTGATTCGGCCGGGAAGTTGCCGCTGAGTGTCGAAGATGCCTCCACCGTGCCGCCATTGAGCACATGGGCGTAGTTGCCCGCCGAGCTTCGGCTCGCGAACCGCCGGCCGGGAATCCTGGGCTCGATGACGGGGCCCCGCACCGGAGCCAGCTCAAGCGTTACCACCGGCATCCGGGCGATGCGCACCGGACCCATGAGCCCGCTGGGAAGCACCCGGGCATACACGGGCGGCTCGCCCTGGCTCACCCGGTAGTTGGCGAGCGTGTTGGCCACTTCGACGGTCAGGCGGTTCTCGCCATCGCGCACCCAGCGGGTCACGCGAGCCCGATAGGGCGGGCAGATCAGCTCCGCCGCCAGCTGGTCGTTGATCCAGACCCGGGCGATCTCACCCACCGCGCCCAGATCCAGCTCGACCTCCTCGGGGCCGGCCGCGTCGTGTGGCAGCAGGAAAGTGCACGTGTACTTCGCCGATCCAGAGAAGTGGGGATCCTCGCGTGACCAGTCTCCCAACGCCCCGGTCACCGTCTTCCCCGCCCGCGTGATGGTCCACCCCTCCGCTGGCAACTCGATGGGCGGTAACGGGTTCACGCGGTCGTTCCGAGCGTGCCAGTAGTGGCCGCCGGCCAGCGCGGTAGCGTACGGCCGACTCGCGCCGCGGGCGATGCCCGTCACCGTTGCCCCGCCGCTGGCCACATCCAAATGGAGCACCTCGACCAGGTTCGTATCGATGACATGAGCGGAGGGCTGGGCGGACCCGAACACGATCAGCGCCGACTCGTATGGCGCCAGCGTCAAGGGGATGCGGGTACGGCCCTCGTGGTCGCTGTAGACCTTCGCAGGCTCGATCGTCCCAGCCAAGGCATCCCATATCTCGGGCATGCCGCGGGCCGCGAGGCTGACGGTACCGCTGAAGGTCTCATCGATCGACTCGTTGGTCAGGAAGAACACGTCCGCGCCGTCCTTGACGCGGTGGATGTAGCGCAGGTCCTCGAAGCGTGGGTAGGCCGTGCAGTCACTGGGTCGCCCCAGACCCTCGAGCGCCCGGGCCACACCGCCCAGCGCCGGCACGAACACAGCCCGGCCTCCCGAGCCGTGCCGGCGCTCGCGCAACGTGCCCGGCTTCGTCGCCGGCCCGAAAACCTGCTCCACCAGCGCCTGCACCCGAGCGTCCTGCCCCCGCTCGCACGAGTGCTGCGGAAGGCGGCAAGTGGACAGCAGAGTCCCACCGTTGCCGACGAAGCGCGCGATCCGCTCCATCACGGCCACCGGTATCGCGTCCACCCCGGGCAGCACCAGCAGCGGGAACTGCTCCTGCGCGATCCGGAGAGCGCCATCGCGAATCCGGCAGGCATCGGTGTCGAGGAACAGGTCGAAGTCCAGCAGGTCGAAGTCATACTGAGCCTTGAGGAGCTCGGCCTCGACCAGCTCGATCAGATCCGCGTGGCCGGCCCAACTCGACTCGGCCGTGTACAGCACCGCCGCCGGCGCCACATGGCGGCCGCCTGTTAGCAGAGCGCACACACGGTTCGTGTAATCCGCCCAATGGCGGAACAGCATCCACTGGGGGTCGTTCCCCTTGGCCCAGAAGTGCGGGGGGCAGTCGGGATCGGGGTAGGTCGGGTTGAACGCATGGGGTATGAGGAAGTTGATCCCGCGCACCATCTGCCAATCGGCCAACCACTTCATGGTCGGAAGGCCCGTCGTCCAGCCCGAGGCCCCATAGGTCTCGTTCATGGCCAGATCGTTCCTCATCCCGTACAGATGCGAGGGCGACGAGGCCAGCTTGGGCATGCCCCAGTAGTCGGTGTTTCGCGACCCGGGCATCACCTGGTGGAAGACCAGGTCGATCCCCCCCATGTCGAGGTGCTTCATCATGCGCAGCGCGTGGCCGGGGCCCGCCCCCAAACCCTGGTGCGTCGACTCGTGCTCGATGAGGTGGCCCATCGAGACGACGCCGTGCGCACGGCACCAGTCCTGGATGGGCTTGTAGAACGCCGCGGCATAGCGCCGTGTCAGGACATCCATGTAGTCGTAGCGCACCCAGCGGTACGAGGCCCACTCGGGATGGGTCAGCGCGGGGAGGAAGGCGCAGAGGTCGTACCCCTTGGTGGCGCGGAACTCGGCGGCCAGATCGTACGTCCACGGCCACTGACCGCCTCCGTTGTAGAACCCGGGCTCATCCATGA
Organism: Armatimonadota bacterium; assembly: GCA_029547025.1. Lineage (GTDB taxonomy): Bacteria > Armatimonadota > Zipacnadia > UBA1398 > JAKPQA01 > JAKPQA01. The sequence continues at coordinate 13,397 of JAKPQA010000005.1, read as the reverse complement.
AGAAGCCGACCAGCGTCGTGCCGAAGTAGTCCTTGAACCGCCGGTAGGTCTCCTCATGGGTCAGTTCGATGAACCGAGCCGTGGCCTCAGGATTCAGCACGTCGTGGTGCCCGGCATCGGAGTGCATCGTGTAGACGAACACATCCCACTGCCCCGCCGGGGCCGGCCACGCCAGCGACCGACCGTCGCGCGAGACGCGCTCGCGCAGGTCCAGCATCTCGGAGGGTTCCCCGCCTCGGCGCACGGCGACGGCACCGGCCACCTGCTCGCCCTCGGGGACGTCGCAACGGAAGTCGGCCTGGGGCCCATCAACCGGTACCGTGGTCTCCTGGAGCCAGTGCCGCCAGAACCTGGGGCTCGTCGCCTGCACCAGCCCGCCGGCGATGCCACTGGGGAACCACTTCTCGTCGAAGATGTACACCTGCATGCCCAGCTGCTTGGCCCGGTCGAGTGATATCTCGATGTCGTGCCACCACTTGGGGCCCAGGTAGTCCGAGTGCGGCCGGCTCTCGATGGTGAAGTTGCCCATCCCGCCCTCGTGCATCTTGTCGATACCCTCGAGGATGTCGGCGTCGTCCTCGCCGTGGTACCAGTAGAGCGGCCCGATGGACCGGGGAGGCTCCGGCGAGCAGAACCGAGCTCGCAGATCAGCCAGGGCCGAAGCAGGCGCCTCAGCCACGGCCGCGCCCCCCATGGCACCCGTGAGCAGCACGAGCGGCACGACGTACGTTGACATTCGTCTCAGCATGCCCGGGCTACGCTCCCTTCGCCAATGACCCCAAGTAGTTGCCGTACCCGACCACGATGGTCGAGAGCACGAGAATGCCAATCCCGGCCCACACGAGGGTCACCGTCTTTCGCCCCGCCCCTCGCCACTCGCGGAACTGAATCCCCCACAGGTTGCTGAAGACGATGATGAACGCCATGTGGATGGTCCAACTGGAGAAGTCGTACTTTCCCATCTGGGTGGTGCCCATACCGTAGAAGAAGAACTGGCAGTACCACGTGATGCCGGCCAAGGCGGAGAACAGGTAGTTGGGGAGCAGGGAAGCCCCGCCCTTGAGGTAGTCACCCGCCGTCTTGTTCTTGACGCTGAGAAACACGCACCACACGCAGTTGGTGACGAAGCCGCCCGCCATGATCACGATCCATACGGGGATGTTCCGCCAGAGGTCGGGCGTGCCCCGCTCGACCGCCAGGTCGCCGATCGGCTTCCCCGCCGCGATCCCGAGCGCCATGCACGCGCTCATCACGCCGGCGAACAGGGCCACCCAGACGCCCTTGGCGAAATTGAACTCACGGATTGCCACCTTCTTCTGCTCGTCGGGCAGCTCCCTCTCCTTCCGAGCCCCGGCTTGGCCGCACACCGCGATCCCCAACAGACACACGGCCACGCCGGCCAGGATCACGACCCCCGACGGCGTCGCCACCATGTGGGTGAGCTCGCCACTGGCCAGGGGCGGGATGATGAACCCGAAGGCCGCACACATGCCCAGCGCCAGCGCATAGCCGAGCGACATGCCGAGGTAGCGCATCGATAGGCCGAATGTCAGGCCGCCGATGCCCCACAGCACGCCGAAGCCGAAGCTCGCGGCGAGAGCGCCAACGGGCGCGTCGCGGAGCACACCGATCGGGTCGGGCACGATGATCCATGCCGCGACCCAGGGCGCGATGATCCAGCTGAAGACTCCCCCTGCCAGCCAGTAGCACTCCCAGACCCACCCCTTGACCCGGCGGAATGGGATGTAGAAACTGCCCGCGGCCAGGCCGCCGATGGCGTGAAGGAACACTCCAAGGAAAGGGTTGGCGTCCAACTGACACGCTCCTCAATGTCCATACGGCATCTGCCGGCATCCGCTCGGCCCTGACCCTCTTCGCGAATCGACCCGTGTTCGCCTTGCCGGGTCTCCAACGACGGCGCCTCACGAAGGAATCGGTCGGCGGGCGGCGTAGTGAACATGGGTGTGAACCCGTCGTCCTTCGTCGATATGGTGTGGTTGCCCAGTCCCCCCTGTGAGGTTCGCGAATGAACATGACCTCGCGCGACCGCAACATCCTGCTCGGGTTCTCCCTGGTGGTTGTGGTGGGCGCCGCCGTGGCCATCGCCGTGAGAACCTCCGGCGGGAGCGGTGACTCCGGACCAGGCACGAAAGCCCTGCCGGCCCCGCACGCGCCCGAGGGCGCTCGGCGCGCAGCCGATGCGTCGGGACAGACGGCCGAGCTGGCACGCAACGTCTTCCGGCCACTGATCGCCGGCCTGCCCTCCGATCGGGCACTCTCCGCCCCAGGTCCCTCCTCAGCCGTGGGGGCCAAGTCTCAGAGCACCGCGACCAAGTCGCCCGGCCGCGGCAACTGGCGTTCCGGCACCAGCAAGGGGCCCGACGGCGGAACGGGCGGCGGCGAACCGAAAGGCGAGCCCATCAAGATCGCCTTGGTGGGGATCACCAACGGGCCCAACGGCCCGCGGGCGCTGGTCGAGAACGAGAAGAGGGAGTCGCGCTACGTTGCCCTCAACGAGGATGCCTTCGGCTACACGCTCTCTTACCTGGCGCAGACCGGTGCCATCTTCTCGCAGAACGATCGGTACTATGTGCTCAAGCTGGGCGAAGGCAAGCAGGTTGCTGAGGCTCCGGCGCCTGCGGCACCGAGCCAGACTTCGGACGCCTCCAAGACTGGCGCGCCATCGTCGGCGGGTGGTTTGCCGCCAACCATGTCCTTTGACGCTTCGATGATGTCGGGACCCAGCCCGGAGATGATGATGAAGTGGCAGTCATCGGGCGGCGAGGGCCGGCGCGGCCGTCGGGGCGGCCGGAATGGTGCGGCGGTCAAGGTCGGGTTCTGAAGCGATGGGGCCGGTTGGCGCGCTGCCTTCCCCGCGATTTCATGTGTGCGTTTGGCCACTCGGTGGAATACTCCTTGCTGGTAGCGCGTTAGCCTTGGGGGCTAACGTGCGATTGGTCTTTGGCGCCGCCACGCAGGGAGGTAGAGCCCGGTGCTGGGGCACGGCCCGGGCAGTCAGGCCGTGGGATCAGGGACTCTCAGGTTATTGGCCAGGGACGCACCTCGTCCGGCGGGTAGACCCATGCCCGCGGTCCCTGGGGTGGGTGGCCATGCACACGACGAAGAGCTCGCGCCAGCCGCCGCCGTCGCGCCGCTGAGGCCAGGCGCGGTGCGCCGCGCCCGGTTCCTGGCACAAGCCATCTCATTGTGTTGCGACTTCGGTGCCGCCGCCGCCATCGCGTACGCCCTCGTCCTGCTGGAGGGCAGTACGGTGCCCCGGTACGGAGGCATCCCGGTCCACCTGCTGGCAGCGGGTGTGTTCGTCGGCTTCGCCTGGCTCGGCAGGGCCTATGAGGCCAGGCTGATCGCCAGCGGGTACGGTGTGCTGAGAGGCGTTCTCGTCGCGGCCGCCGCCAGCCTGGGGTTGTGCGGCTGGCTGATCGGCGCGGGCTTGGGAAGCTCCATCGGCATGATCCTCTTTCTCTCCCTGGCCGCGCTTCTCGTACGGGAGGCCTGCGCTCGGCTTCTGGGCGCCCACGCCCTCGCCGACCGGGTCATCATCCTGGGCATCGAGGAGCTCAGCGCTGCCATGGCCCGCACGCTTCCCGGCGTCGTCGGGCCCACCCACCACGTCATCGGGTTCATCGATGACCGCACCGATCCCCGCCGCTACCCGCGGGGCACGGGTGCTGTTCTGGGACGGATTGCCGATGCATCGCGGATCGCCCGCGAGTACCAGGCGGACGTTGTGGTCGTTGGGATCGCCGGCGCGCTTCGGCCCGCCATTACCGAAGCGCTATCCCAATGCATCGAAGAGGGCATGGACATCGTTCGCATCGCCGACTTCTACACGGGCTGTTTCCAGAAGGTGCCCGTCGGGCAGATCAGTGATGCCTCGACACTGTATGGTCTCCAGCCCGAGCGCTCCGCTGCCTACGAGCTGACCAAACGCGGCGTCGACGTGGTGTGCGGCTTCGCCGGTGTGGTCATCACGGCGCTCATGGCCCCACTGGTCTGGATCGCCAACCGCATCGCGTCGCCCGGTCCTCTCTTCTACCGGCAGATGCGTGTGGGGCAGCATGGCCAGTGCTTCCGCCTCGTGAAGTTCCGCACCATGGTCCTCAATGCCGAGGAGGCCGGTGCTCGCTGGTCCTCGCAGAACGATGAGCGAGTTACCCCGGTCGGACGGTTCCTCCGGAAGACCCATCTCGACGAGTTGCCCCAGTGCTGGAACGTCCTCCGCGGCGATATGAGCATGGTCGGCCCTCGCCCCGAGCGCCCCGAGTTCTGCTCGCGTCTCGAGAAGGAGATCCCTCACTTCTCGTTGCGCCATCTCGTCAAGCCAGGCATCACGGGCCTCGCCACGGTCCGCAACGGCTACGCGAATACGCTCCGAGAGTCACTCTGGAAGACCGAGTACGATCTGTACTATGTGAAGCACCGCAGCATTTGGCTGGACCTCTGGCTGATGCTCGAGACATTCCTCGTGTGCTTCGTCGGGCGACGCCCGCAGCGCGTCAAGTAGCGAGACCGAACGCCCGCAGAGGGGTCGGCCCGCCCCGCTTCGAAGTGGCACTTCGCACCCACCGCACCCATCGAGGCAGGTGAGGCTCGTGGATCAGCTCACCAGAGCACTGGCCGTCGCTTGGATCGTGCCCTCCGTCGCCTACGGCCAGACGCTCTCCCGCCCGGAGATACTCGACCGCGCCGATGCTCGCATCGCCGAGCACCGCATGGGCGACGCCGTCATCAAGGTGGTCGACGCCAACGGCGACCCCGTGACCGGAGCCACGGTGCGAGTCGAGCAGGTCAGACACGACTTCCTCTTTGGCTGCAACCTGTTCGGATGGAGCCAACCCACTGAGGAAGACGCATCCCGGTACCGCGACCAGTTCGCGGCCTTGTTCAACTACGCGACCCTTCCGTTCTACTGGGGGAGCTTCGAGGGCGAGCAGGGCAAGCCCGGCTACGATCGCATCGATCCCATGGTGGACTGGTGCCAGGCCCACGGGATCACCACCAAGGGGCATCCACTGGTTTGGAATGTCGTCGTACCGCGATGGCTGGGTGACGACCTGGAGGCGGTCCGGGCTCTCTCGAATGCCCGGGTTCGAGACCTCGTCACGCACTACAAGGGCCGCATCGGTATCTGGGATGTCGTCAACGAGACCACCGACCCTTTCCGCTTCGAGAACAGGATGACCCAGGCATGGCGCCTGGCGGGACGTATCCCGTTCGCCATCGAGCCCTTCGTCGTTGCCCGCGAGGCCGACCCCGAGGCCACACTGCTTATCAATGACTATCGGACCGACGAAGCCTATGTGGAGACTATCCGTCAACTGGTCAACGCTGAGGGCAGAGCGCTCTATGACGTCATCGGCATCCAGAGCCACATGCACGGGGGACCTTGGTCTGCCGAGCACACCTGGCAGGTCTGCGAGCGCTTCGCCCAATTCGGCGTGCCGCTGCACTTCACCGAGGCCACCTTGGTGAGTGGGGCGCGGGAGGGCGAGGAGAAGTGGGGCACCTCGACGCCTGAGGGTGAGGATGCCCAGGCGGAGGCTGTCGCTGAGTTCTACACCATCGTCTTCAGCCACCCCGCGACTCGTGCCCTCACCTGGTGGGACTTCGCCGACCGCAACGCGTGGATGGGCGCCCCCGCAGGTCTGCTGCGTGCCGACCTCTCCCCCAAACCGGCATACGATCGGCTCGTGGGACTCATCAAGGGCAAGTGGTGGACGCAGACGGGCGGCAATACTGACGACGCAGGCCAGTACGCCTTCCGCGGGTTCTATGGCAAGTACCGCATCCACGTGACCGATGCCGGGGGGGCTGAGGTGTCTGCCGATGCCCACCTCGAGCGCGGCGCCGACAACGCGTTCATCGTGAAACTCTGAGGGGGCGACTGGGCGTGCGCACTGAGTATGTCGCCGTCCCGGTGGCGCAGGCGATCCGCGAGGACGGCGTGGCGGCCGCGATCCAGAAGAAGCATGTCGCCAGCGTGCTCTACACGTACCGCTGCACTCTCGCCTGCCGTCACTGCCTGTTCAGTTGCAGTCCCCGCAAACCCAATGTGCATGTCGGCCTCGAGGATGGCCTCGAGTACCTCCGTCGGCTCCATCAGACCGACCGGGTGGTCCACATCGCCGGCGGTGAGGCCATGATGTACTGGTCTGCCCTCATCGACCTATGCCGTGAGGCCGGCAGGGAAGGGGTCGCACCCCATTTCGTCGAGACGAATGCCACCTGGTGCATCAGCGACGCGCTGGCTTACCGGCGTCTCGAACAGCTCCGCGATGCCGGAGTGTTGGGCCTGCTCATCAGTGCATGCCCCCACCACCAGCATGAGTGCCCCGCCGAGAACTACGACCGGTGCTTCCGCGCGGCCGTCGAGGTCTTCGGCGACCGGAACGTGGCCGCCGCGCGTCTGACCATGGATGAGCTCCGCGACTTCGAGGCCATTGCCCGGGATGAAGAACGTCTGGCCGATTACGTCCGCGCCAACCCGCCATGCCTGGTCGGCCGCGCCGGGGAAGCTCTCGCGCGCTACCTCCCGGACCGGCCCATCAGCGAGCTGGCGCACGACTCGACCTGGAAAGGCCCCGAGGATCACATGGCCTGCCGTACTCAGTTCGATCCGGCGACGATCTGGGAGATCCACGTCGACCCGTACGGCAATGTCACCACCTGCTGTGGCATCATCATCGGCAACGCACGTCGGGCCCCCCTGGCCGGTCTCCTGTCCGGGGAAGGCTGGCTCGCGAACCCGCTCGTGAACGTCGCCTATCACGAGGGGCCCACCGGGCTGTTGAGCATGGCCGTCGAGCGGGGCTATGTGCCGCGGGACGGCTACCCTCAGAAGTGCGGGCTGTGCTGGGAGGTCCGTAAGTTCCTCCGGCCACACTTCCCGGACATCCTGGGCCCCGACGAAGTCTACACCGTGGACTAGGGAGCGGCCCCGGCCGGAACCTGGCGGTGTGGCCAGGCGTTGGTCTCCGAGCTGGGCGACACCGGGCAGATGCCATCGAGAGAGGATAACGAGCATGTCCGTGAACACGGAGAAGGCTATTAGCGCCCTGGAGTACGCGCTCAAGACCGAAGTGGACGGCCGCAAGTACTATGAGACCATCGCGGCGAACACCAAGAGCCCTCTGGTGGCATCCACGTTCAGAGCTCTGGCGCAGGACGAGATCGGCCACATCCACGCCATCAACGACTACATTGCCACACTGAAGCAAGCGGGCTCCTGGAAGGACTTCAGTCTCACCGCCCGTGTCTCCGACCTCTCCGGCGAAGTAATGACCATGTTCCGGGAGGCCATGGAGGGCGAGACCGCCACCGCCGCGGCGCCCGATGACACGGAAGCTTATCGCCAGGCAGCCGGCTTCGAGAAGAAGGGCATCGAGTTCTACGGCGAGCAGGCATCAGCCGCCACCGACGACCAAGCCCGGGCCTTCTGGTCCTTCCTCGCCGATGAGGAGCGTCGGCACCTGGCGCTCATCGAGGAGACCATGGGCTACCTCGACCACCCGGAGGACTGGTTCCTCATTGGCGAGCGCGGCCTGCTCGACGGCGGCTAGGCATGTTGGGGCGACCCATACTTGCCGGGCGGAGCGGCTGACTCGCGGCCGGGGCAGATGTGTGCCCTACTCGCCCCCGCGCAGTACCAGGTCGAGTTCGGCTTGCGTGGCCTTCTCCGCGTCCTCGAGCGCCTGCTTGGCCGTCTTCTGCTTGTAGATGGCGCTGTCGACTGCCCGCTGCATCTGCCGCATGTAGAACGCCTGCACGGGCATGACTGGCCGCTGGTGCTTGCACGCCTCGAGGATCCGAAGAAACGTGCTGTAGTACTTCCGGTTGCGGACCTCATCGAAGTACGGGGAGTGCCTCATGCCGGGGAAGAGGCCCGTCTCCCGGCCCACGGTCTGTGTGCCGCCCGGGTCGTGGCAGAGCCAACGGATGAACTCGAAGCCCTCGTCCTGATGGCGCGCCCCCCTGGGGAGCGCGATACACCAGCCGCCGACCCATGAGCTGTCTTTCTCGCCGCCATCGGGCATGGGCTGCGGCGCCACCCCGTAGTCCAGTTCGGGCGCGAACCGCTCGATGTCCGCGATTCCCGCGATCAGCAGACACGTCATGGCGAGGCGTCCCGTGTAGAACGGGTTCTGCTCCGCGGTCCCGAACCCCGCCTGCAGGCTGGCGATCTTGGTCACGTCGTACCGATCGGCATAGGAGGTCATCCACTCCAGGGCGCGGACGATCTTCGGGTCGGTGCACGTGATCCTGCGGTTCACATCATCGTAGAACTGGCCCCCGAACGCCCAGCCCCACGTGAACATCGAGTTCGCCGAGCCGTACACACCCCATGGGATGAACCCGATCCGTGTCAAGCGCCCCTGGTCGTCGGTCTTCGTGAGTTTCGCCGCGTACTCGTCCAGCTCGTCCATCGTGCGCGGCGGCCGATCCGGATCCAGCCCCACCTCACGAAACAGCGCGCGGTTCCAGACAAACGCGAAGTTGGGGTCGGCGCAGAAGGTTAGCGCCCACACATCTGTGCCATAGTGGTTCTGCCGCCAGCAGGGCCCGTAGTAGTCGTCGGCGGCGATGCCCGCCTGGTTGATGCGATCCGTGAGCGGTTCCAGAGCGCCCCACTCAGCCCATGGCGCCACCTGTGGCCCGTCGACGAACACCACCTCGGGCGGCCTCGACGCCGCCACGGCCGTGTAGAACTTCTGGTTGGCCGAGAGGTCATTCTGGGTGAACACGGGCTTAACCCTGATGCCCGGGTGAGCCGCCTCGAAGGCCTTCACGATCCGCTCCCACGGATCACCCATCGTCCCGCCCCAGGGGTGCCATACGCTAATGGTCACTACCGAGGCATCATCCGTCTGGGTGGACCGCCGGCATCCGCCCGCCGCCACGCACAGCAGAGCCACCAGCAGTCCGGCGACTGACGACTCCCACGCTCGACCGCACCGGATCCCGTCCACGAAGCGCAGCTCAACTCCTCCGCGATGCCCGCCGTTCAACGCAGCGACCCATCTCCGGGAGCGTCAGCACCACCACGGCGTCCCGGCCCACCCCATGGCTTCCGCCCAGCGGAGGGCCAGCCCTTGAGGAGATCCCCACGAGGACTCTAGAGTGTATGCCCATCGCCGAGCGCCCCCATCTGTCTGAGCAACTCCCCGGGCGATCCGGCAACCATGAGCGCGTCGCGGTCTTCTGCCGCGATGAACCCTCGGGCCGCCGCATGCTCGACCAGCGCCAGGAGATGGTCGAAGTAGCCGTCGACATTCAGCACTCCCACGGGCTTATCGAGCAGCCCGAGCTGCACGGCCGTGAGGGTTCCGGTCAGCTCCTCAAAGGTTCCGAACCCACCGGGCAGCGCAATGAAAGCGTCAGCCAGCTCGGTCATCTTGGCCCGCCGGCAGCAGATGTCGGGCACCACGTGCATCTCCGACGCCCCCGGGTGGGCGAGCTCGCGACGCGCCAAGGCTTCCGGGATGACACCGATTACGCGCCCGCCTGATTCGAGCACGGCGTCGGCCAGAGCGCCCATCATGCCCACACTACCCCCACCGTACACCAGTTCGAGGTCATGGGCGGCCATGGACCGTCCCAGCTCGCGAGCCGTCCGGACGAAGGACGCCTCGCTTCCCTCATTCGCGCCGCAGTACACGCAGATTCGTCTGATTGCACCCGCTGCTTGCACGTCGGTCCTCCCGGGGCCCCACCCGCTACGGCCACGCCTCCTATCATAGCGCCCGGCGGCGTCGTTCGTGCGCCGGGAGGAGGACCGCGCCCCCATCGGGAACCGTAGACGTGCAGACGGACCATCGCGCGGGCGCGGCTGAGTGGAGGCGGTGGTGTTGTGCGCCGCAGGCCACCACGATGCTGAAGCGGCTCTCCGGGAGAGCGAGGGGCTGCTTCGTGCCACCCTCGAGTCGACCGCCGACGGGATCCTCGTCGTCGGTGCCGATGGTCGCGTGATCCACGCCAACGGCCGCTTCGCCCAGATGTGGGGCGTCCCCGAGCCTCTCCTGCGGGGCGGCGACGATGAGAAGCTGCTCCAGCACGTTCTGAGCCAGCTTGGCGAGCCCGAGGAGTTTCTCGCCCGGGTCCAGGCGCTCTACCAGTCCGATGAGGAAGGCCTTGAGACCATCCATTTCCGCGACGGCCGGGTGTTCGAACGCTTCACCCGTCCACTGATGCGCGAGGGGCGAGTCGCGGGCCGCGTGTGGAGCTTCCGCGACATCACCGCACGCCACCGGGCCGAGGAGCGGCTCCGGCTCGACGAGGCCCGCCTCGAGGCTCTGGTCCGGCTCAGCGAGATGGCCGACGCGCCCCTGCGCGCGATCACCGACTTCGCCATGGAGTCGGGCGTGAAGCTGACCCGCAGCACCATGGGCTACCTCGCATTCACGAACGAGGACGAGTCCGTCCTCACCATGCACTCGTGGTCGAAGACGGCCATGGCTGAGTGTGCCATCGAGGACAAACCCGTGGTCTACCCGGTCGAGACGACGGGCCTGTGGGGCGAGGCCGTTCGGCAGCGGCGCCCCATCATCACCAATGATTATGGGGCACCCAACCCGGCCAAGAGGGGGTACCCCGAGGGCCACGTGCGCGTCACCCGCCACCTGAACATCCCGGTGTTCGATGGCGACCGCATCGTGGCTGTGGCGGGCGTCGGCAACAAGAGCACCGATTACGATGAGACCGATGTGATCCAGCTCCGGCTGCTCATGGACGGCATGTGGCGGCTGATCCATCGGCGGCGGGCCGAGGAGGCTCTCCGGCAGGCGCGCGATGACCTCGAACGCCGGGTGGAGGAGCGGACCAGAGAGCTGGCGCGGTCCAACGCCGAGCTCGAGCGCTTCGCATCCGTGGCCTCGCACGACCTGCAGGAGCCGCTGCGCAAAGTGGTGGCCTTTGGCGACCGCCTGGCCGAGGCCTGCGGTTCTGCCCTCGACGAGAGCGGCCGCGACTATCTGGATCGAATGCAGAATGCCGCCCGGCGGATGCAGGGGCTCATTTCTGACCTCCTGGCTTACTCCAGGGTGATCAGCCGGGCCCAGCCCTTTGGGCCGGTGAACCTGGCCGACGTGGCGCGGGAAGTTGTGGAGGACCTCGAGACGCGGATCGAGATGGCGGGAGGACGGGTCGAGGTGGGGCCGCTGCCCATCATCGATGCCGATCGGACTCAGATGCGTCAGCTCCTCCAGAATCTCATCGCGAATGGCCTCAAGTTCCATCGGCCCGACCTGGCCCCGGTGGTCCGCGTCTGGGGCGAGCTCGCCGACGGCGTCGTGCTCAGTCCACAACGAGGTCCGGAGCGCGTGTGCCGTATCGAGGTCTCGGACAACGGCATTGGGTTCGACCCCAAGTATGCCGACCGCATCTTCGGTGTCTTCCAGCGCCTCCATGGCCAGAGCGAGTATGAGGGCACGGGCATCGGCCTCGCCATCTGCCGGCGCATCGCCGAACGGCACGGAGGCCAGATCGAGGTTGAGAGCGCGCCGGAGTGTGGGGCCAGGTTCACCGTCACGATCCCGGCGTGCCAGCCGGAGGAGGGAGACACGCCATGAACCGGTCGGCCGAGGCGATCACGATCCTGGTTGCCGATGATGACCGGGAGGACTGCCAGCTTCTCGAGGATGCCTTCCGCGAGAGCCGCATCGCCAATCGCCTGGTCTTCGTACACCACGGCGAGGATCTGACGGACTACCTGTGGCGCCGGGGGCGTTTCGCTGACCCTGATTCGGCGCCCCGTCCGGGGCTCATCCTCCTTGATCTGAACATGCCGCGCAAGGACGGGCGCGAGGCCCTGGCGGAGATCAAGGCGGATCCATCGCTCCGACAGATCCCCGTGGTTGTGCTCACCACGTCAAAGGCCGAGGAGGACATCTACCGCTCCTACGACCTGGGCGTGAACTCGTACATCACCAAGCCGGTCACATTCGGCGCCCTGGTCGATGTGGTCAAGGTCATCGGAGGCTACTGGCTGGGCATTGTGGAGCTGCCCGGCGGAGGGGTGTGACCATGCCATCCTCAGAGGCCGTGCGCGTGCTGTTGGTGGACGACGATGAGGACGACTTCGTCATGACCCGCGCGCTCCTGGCCGAGGTGACGGGCAGCATCCGCTTCCGGCTCGAGTGGGCGCCGACCTACGACCAAGGGCGGGCGCTCATCCTCGAGGGCCGGCACGATGTGTATCTGCTCGACTACCAGTTGGGCGGGAGGGACGGCCTCGAGCTGCTCCAGGAGGCCATCGCGGCCGGCTGCAAGGCGCCCATCATCCTCTTGACCGGCCAGGGCGACGATGCCGTCGATCGTGACGCCATGAAAGCGGGCGCCGCGGACTTCCTCGTCAAAGGTCAGGCGGACGCTCACCTGCTCGAGCGGTCGATCCGCTATGCCCTCGAGCGCCGGCGGATCGAGCAGATGAAGGACCGCTTGCTGGCCCTGGCCTCGCACGAACTCCGCACGCCCCTGACGGCCATCAAGGGCTACGCCCTGACCATCCTCCAGGGAGGCGCTCTGGCGCCCGACGCGCTCGAGACCGAATGCCTGCAGAGCATTATCCAGGGCGCCGATCATCTGACCCGGCTCATCGATGGCTTCCTGGATCTGTCGCGAGTCGAGGCCGGCCGCGCGATCGATCTGGTTTGCGAGGACTTCGATGTCCGAGCCATGGTGGACGAGGCCGTCGGGATCGCCGCCATGGCGGCGCGCCGGTGCACTTACGTGGTGGCATGCGACGAGGGCATCGGGGCTCTGCACGGCGACCGCTACAAGCTCCTGCTGGTGCTCACGAACCTGCTGTCCAACGCGGACAAGTACTCGCCCGGCGGTGGCGAGGTCACCCTCCGCGTGACCCGGGCCCCGGGCGAGGTGCGGTTCGCGGTCGAGGACCACGGCATGGGGATCCCCGCCGACGCGCACGATGCGCTGTTCACCCCCTTCCACCGTGTCCGCGACCCGCGGGCGCTGGACATCCGTGGGACGGGGCTCGGGCTGTCGCTGTCGAAGCACCTGGTTGAGGCCCACGGTGGTCGCATCTGGATCGACTCCGAGGTCGGCAGGGGAACGACCGTGTCGTTCACGATTCCGGCGCGAACGAGCCCGGCTCCGCAGTCCGCCTGACGCACGGGTCCCCTTCGCGCGATCCATGCCCGCGCCGTTGCCCTGGCGGGCGAGGACGCCCGCCGGCACAGGACATGGTCGTTCGTGCCTGCGGGGCTCCTGCCCCGCGCGGTTGCCCTGGCGGGCGAGGACGCCCGCCGGCACAGGACATAGTCGTTCGTGCGTGCGGGGCTCCTGCCCCGCGCCGTTGCCCTGGCGGGCGAGGACGCCCGCCGGCACAGGACATGGTCGTTCGTGCCTGCGGGGCTCCTGCC
>JAKPQA010000145.1 GCA_029547025.1 Armatimonadota bacterium | reverse complement strand
CGGAGTCACGGGACTGTGCAACGGCGTGGTCTTGGGGATGATGCCCCACCCGGAACGGGCTACGCTCCCCTGGCACGGCTCGGATGCCGGGCGCCGGGTGTTCGACGCCTTCGTGCGTCTGATGCGCCGGTAGCGGGGTGCAGGGCCCGGCGGGCCACCGGTCGTTTCAACTGCCCCACGACAGGCCTGAGGACTGGAGGCCGCCCCCAGGCCGGCGCGGCCTCCAGTCCGAGCATCTGCGCAACGGGCGCCGACCGGGTGCTGCATTCGAGCGCCGTGCGCGGGCCACCAAGGGATGGGCCAGGGGCGGCCATCAGTCGAGCCGCCCCGCCGCGGGCTCAGAATGAGTCGTGCTCGGTGCGGGCGATGATCTCTTCCTGCAGGGCCGGGGTGAGGTCGCAGAAGTAGTCGGAGTAGCCCGCCACGCGGACGATCAGGTCGCGGTACTGCTCCGGGTGGGCTCGAGCGGCCCGCAACGTCTCGGCCGTGACCACGTTGAACTGGACATGGTGGCCGCCGAGGTCGAAGTAGGTGCGGATGAGCTGGCCCAAGCGATCGAGGCCCTCGTCACCCCCGAGCAGTCGCGGCGCGAACTTGAGGTTCAGTAGCGTTCCCCCGGTGCGCTCATGGTCCATCTTCGCCAGGGACCGGATGACCGCCGTGGGGCCTCTCGTGGACGTGCCCTGGACGGGTGAGGCGCCATCGGAGAGCGGGGTGCCCGCGCGGCGCCCATCGGGCGTGGCGCCGGTTACCGAGCCGAAGTAGACGTGGCAGGTCGTCGAGAGGTAGTTGACGTGATAGCACCCGCCGCGTCCGTTGGGCCGGCCATCAACGGCGTCGTGGAATGCATCAAAGTGGCGTCGCATCAGCGCGTCGGCCTCGTCGTCGTCCTGTCCGAACCGGGGCGTACGGTGCCACAGCATCTGCCGCAGCGCTTCATGGCCCACGAAATCGTCCCGCAGCGCCGCCAGCAACTCATCCCATTGGAGCTCCCCGCCGCCGTAGATGTGGTGCTTGATGGCCGAGAGCGAGTCCGTGAGTGTACCCGTGCCCGTGGCCATGATGTAGGTCGTGTTGTAGCGGGCGCCCCCGTCGTGGTAGTCGCGGCCGCGAGCGATGCAATCGTCGGTCAGCACGGAGAGGAATGGCGCGGGCATGTCGTTGGCGTAGAGCCGCTCGATTACCGCGTTCCCTGCGATCTTGGTGTCGACGAAGTGGTGGATCTGCCTGCGGAAGGCATCGAACAGCTCGTCGAAGGTCGTGAAGCCCCGCGGGTCGCCCGTGTCGGCGCCGATGCGCTTACCCGTTCGCGGATCGAGCCCGCCGTTCAGCGTGATCTCGAGGACCTTCACCAGGTTGAAGTAGCCCGTGAGGATGTAGGCTTCCTTGCCGAATGCCCCGGTCTCGACGCAGCCGGACGTGCCGCCGGCCCGGGCATCCTCGACGGTCTTCCCCTGGCGGAGCATCTCCCGAACGACCACGTCCGCGTTGAACACCGATGGCTGGCCCCAGCCCTGCCGAATGATCTCGCAAGCGCGCCTGAGGAATGCATCCGGGCTGCAAGCACTGAGCTGGATATTGGACGACGGCTGCAGGAGTCGCATCTCGTCAATGACGTCCAGGATCAGATAGGTCACGGCGCCGACGGCGTCGGTTCCGTCGACATGCAGCCCGCCGTTGTTGATGTTGGCGAAGTCGGTATAGGTGCCGCTCTCGGCTGCCGTCACGCCCACCTTCGGCGGCGCGGGCTGGTTGTTGAACTTCACCCAGAAGCACTCGAGCAGCTCCTTGGCGGACTCGCGCGTGAGCGTGCCCTTGGCGAGCCCCGCCTGGAAGAAGGGCTCCAGGTGGCGATCGAGATGGCCGGGGTTGAAGGAGTCCCACGTGTTGAGCTCGGTCACGACGCCGAGGTGGACGAACCAGTACATCTGGAGGGCTTCCCAGAAGTCCCTCGGCGCATGGGCCGGCACGTGGCGGCAGACGCGGGCGATGCGCTCGAGCTCGGCCCGGCGCGCGGCGTCGGGCTCGACAGCAGCCAGCTCCTCGGCGCGCTCCGCGTGACGCTCGGCGTAGCGGACCAGAGCATCACACGTGATCGCCATGGCGGTGAGCCCGTCATTCGGCGCGTCCGCGGCCACCCGGTGGATCTCGGCGCGGAAGTCCAGTAGCCCGCGGTGGTAGACCTTATCGTCGAGGACGGTGTGGCCGGGAGCACGCTGCTCCATGAACTCGGTGAAGATGCCGGCCTCGTAGGCGGCAAGCCACTCAGGGGTCATCTGGCCGAAGATGCGCTCGCGCATGGTGCGGCCGCGCCAGAAGGGTATGATACGCTCCTCGTAGGTTCGGCGGGCCTCGGGGCTCACACCGAAGCGGATCTTCTCGCGGCCCGCGATGATGTCGAGATCCTGCAGCGAATGGCAACACAGCTCGGGGAATGTCGGCGTCGCTTTGGGAGCAGGCCCGCGCTCGCCGACGATGAGCTCGCCCTCACCGATGTGTACGGCCTTGTGCTCCATGAGGTGAGCGAACACGCGAGCCCGCAGGATCGGAGCGGGGCAGGCACCGAAGCGCTCATAGGCCTCCGTGACCAGCTCGGCCCGTTCCGTCGAGATGTAGGGCACGGTGTCGAGGCTCTGCTGGCGGAGTTGGCGGACGCGTTCGGTCATGGGGACCCTCGATCGGAGCGCGGTGGGAAGACACTGGATGTATAGCGGTGTCCGGGAAGGGTGTCAACGCAGAACGCAGATAGCCGATGGCGGATGGCAGGCCCGGCGCCACCAGAGGCTGCATGCGGCATGGACGGACAGCGGATCGGAGGCGCCCACATGAGGCACATCGCGCTGAGCGCACGGAGGCGGCTGCTTCGCGACGGGTTGGCTGGGCTTGTGGGTCTGGTGCTTGGCCGCGGGGCAGCGGCTCAGGAGCCGGCGTCTTCGGGGCGGACGCCGGAGCTTGAGAACCTGGGGCACCCGCTGACGACTCACGCACGCAAGGGGCAACCACCCATCCAACCGCTGGATACAATGCTGCTCTATGAGCGGTCCGATGACAGCCAGGTGCAGGCAGGGACACACGAGGTGCTCTCGCTGATCCACGAGGAGAAGGGGCCGAATTCGTTCCCGTGGACCATCTACGCCAGTCTGGACACGCACCACGATGCGGGCGACGCCTGTGTGCTCTGCTCGCGCCTGCACAAGCATGGGCCGGGCTGGTCGACGGGCTTGCACTCCGAGGTGTTCAACCACGGACGAGCCGTGGCTCTCGGCGCCAACATCGAGATGAGCAGCGACTACGCCGGTGCGGAGCCGACGCAGGTCATCGGGCTGAACATCCAGGCCGTGGGCGGGCCCACGCCGATGCAGTACGGCATCCAGATCCACGAGGGCCAGGGGCGCTTTGAGAAGGGCATCGGCCTCAACGGCTCGGGGCAGGTGGGGCTGGACATCGCCGGTCGCTACGAGGCGGGCATCGACACGCACGGGAACGACATCCGCCTCGCCGAGGGCGCTTGCGTGGTGCTGGATGGCGAGGGGCGGATCCGGCTGCGGTACCGCGAGGGGCGCATCGAGTTCCTCAACGGCGATCGGTGCTTCGCGCACCTGGATGTGGATGCGGAAGACCACGCCGTGTAGGGGTGAGTGCGCCCGGTCGCCCTTCGTCACGCCGCGGATGGCGCGGCGGCTCAGGAGCGATGGGGCTAAGGCCGTGGACGCGCCTATCGCGCCGCACTGCGGCCGAGGAGCGTCTGAGCGAGAACGAAGGTGCAGGCCGAGAAGGCCAGCATGAAGATCGACAGGCTGACGGAGGTCACGGTGTCGTACTGCATGGTTGAGAAGATCGCGAGGGGAACCGTCTGCGTTCGGCCCGGGAAGTTACCGGCGAACATGATCGTGGCGCCGAACTCGCTCATCGCGCGGGCCCAGCAGGTGATGACCCCGGCCAGAATCCCGCGCTGGGCGAGGGGGAGCGTGACGCGCAGGTAGGTGCCGATGGGCCCTCTCCCGAGTGTCCGAGATGCCTCCTCGAGGGAGACGGGCACCTGCTCGATGGCGGCTTTGGCGATGCGGACAAAGAAAGGAGCGGCCACCACGAACTGGGCGATGATGACGGCGGCAAATGTGAACGAGAGGTGGTAGCCATGGCTGCTCAGCCACGACCCAATGACCCCGCGGCGTCCCCAGACGAGGAGCAACGCCACGCCCAGAACCAGCGGAGGCAGCGAGATCGGCAGTTCCACCAGGGCATTGGCGACGGTGCGACCACGGAAGGACAGGCGGGCAAGGCATAGGGCGGTGGGCAAGCCCACGATGACTGCCGCGAGGGTGGCGGTGAGGCTACTCGAGACCGTCAGGGCCAGCGTCTTCCTCAGGATGACCACGGTGGCGGGGCAGAACACCATGGAGCACGGCGCATAGGCGAACAATCCAAGGAGCGGGGCGGCGGTTAGGGCAAGGAATACGCCCGTTACCGCCACGAGCCCCCACCGGGTGGATCGAGCACCCGAGCGCAAGCGGCCGGTGCCACTGGCTTCGGCCGCTTGCGCTCCGCCCGGTGAACCGCTGCCGTTCGGGACGTACGCGTCACCCATCAGGTGCCTTTCGACACCGACTCAGGCGCCTTGGTCGTGTAGCCGCGGGCCTCCCAGACCTTCATGGCGTCCGGGGACGTCAGGAAGTCGATGAAGGCTTTGGCGGCATCGCGCTGGGTTGACCACTTGATCACCGCCGCCGGGATATGACGGACCCGGGCGCTCTCGGCCTGTATGGGGATCGTCTCTACCTTGTCGGGGTTCTGCTTGGCGAAGGAATCCCAGCCGATAACGACGTCCGCTTCGCCGAGCAGAAGCTTGTTCAGAACATCCTCGCAAGAGCTGGCGTAGGAAGCGACTCTTGGCTGGACCTTCTCCGCCAGCCCCTTCTCCTTGAGCACTGCCGCGGCGATGTCACCCAGGCAGACGGCCTTCTCCTCGCCGAGCACGACTCGGAGATCGGCCCGGGCCAGGTCGTCGAGACTTTTGATGCCCTTGGGGTTGCCCTTGGAGATGCAGATGGCCGGGACGAGGTAGACGAGGATGGCTCGCGTGTCCTTGAGGACTGCATCCTTGGCCTCGGCCTTGTCCATGAAGTCATCCGACCCGGGCATGTACACATCGCCAAACTGCTCCTGGACGAACTGGGTCATGACGGACCCGGAGCCGCCCGACGTGATGTCGACCTTGATACCGGTCTTGGTCTCGTACATAGGTCCGAGTTCCTTGAGGGCCGCCATCGCTGCCGCGCCGGCGAAGACCGTGATGGACTTGGCTTCGGGAGCTTTCGCCGGCGCAGCCGCCGTGGAAGCCCCCTTCGGAGGCGCCGCCTCAGCCCCAGTGTCCGCTGGCTGCTGGCGATGGCACCCCCACATCAGCGTCACGGCCACAGCCGCGGCTGCCCAGACCCCGGGCACCCACTCACGTCGCATTGCCTCTCCTCCTCACGTTCTCCCACCAACCATCATCGAGCACGGCCGGGCCACACACACACGCCGTGTCTGCACACCGGTGACTAGTCCCACTCGATCTGGTACCGCACACCGGCCGCGAAGTCCGTGGCGGCGGTACCGTCGTTCTGGCGCCCATTCAGTTCGAACGTGACCTTCGTGTCCGGGCTCAGCTTGCGGATGTACCCCACGACGGGTCCGGCCTGCGTATCGTTGGCCGTGTTCCGATCGGGGTCCATGTAGTCGAGTTGGGCATACACGGAATGCTTGCCGCCATCCCAATAGCGGACGGCGCGCGCGATCCCGCCGAGGAAGGGTTTCCCTAGCGCGTCGCCGGCAAAGCCCTCGCCCTGGAAGCGCCACTTGGCGTGTTTGTCGCGCCAGGTCCCCCCGAGGCCGTAGTATCGCCGAGCCGTGCTGACGCCGTTGGCATCGGTGAACAGCCCGCGCTGGTGGGCGACGTATGCCATCCCACGTCCCTCATCGAAGCGCTGGGTATAGCGGAAGATCAGGTCCTTCTGCGCGTTGTTGTCGGCCCGCGAGGGGCCGTTCCCGCTGAGAACACTGGCGGCGAAGCTTGCGCCGCGCTTGGTGCGCGGGTTGATCGTTAGTGTGGCACCCATGTCCCGTTCTCCCGGCCAGAGATAGCGGGCGATGGGGGCGCGTTCGAGCGCCTCGCGCTTCGAGTCAGACAACAGCACCTCCTCGGCGAACGGGACGTAGTACTGCCCCACTCGCAGCCCGACCGATGGGGAGTAGGCCGTCACATAGAGATCCTTGAGACTGAACTCGAACCGGTCGAGGGCGAGCATGATCCGCCCATCGAGCCGATCGCGGGACTTGGCGTCGATCGTGAGCCGCACGCGCCTGGCCTGCAGCTGATAGGGCGGGGCCCAGGCTCCGTTGAGGTTGAGCTCGGTCTGGAGGTAGCCGCCGAACTTGGTGGTACTCGGGTCGGGCGCCTTGGCGGTGACTGGGGCCGCGGGCGCCGGGGCAGGCGTGTCGGCGCGCATAGGGGGCGCCGCGGCCGCTGCGAGAAAAGCAGCCGCAGCCCACATCATGGCGCGCCGGCCGTTCCGGCACGAGTCTGACATGGCTTGCTCCTTCTAGGCGGACGAGGTACGAATCACACCCGGTCGCGTCTGGACCGAATGCGCCCCTGGTATTCTCGCTTCGGTGCCCGGAATCCTGACAGCTTCCTGCAAGCAGATGCTCCGAGGCGCTCGGCAGGCTCATCATGCGCTGCGGTGCAGCGCGCCCTCAAGCGCGGCTACCGGGATCGGCGCGAGCCAGCTACGAGGGGCAACTCGATGCGGACGCGGGTGGCTTGGTGGTGTAGCCCTGAGCTTCCCAGATCTCCATCGCCCTGGGGGAAGTCAGAAACTCGATGAACGCCTCGGCCGCCTCACGCTGCGTGGACCATCGGATCACGGCGGCGGGGATGTTGCGTACGCGGGCGCTCTTGGCTTCGATGGGTATGGCCTCGACCTTGTCGGGATTCTGCTTGGCGAAGGAGTCCCATCCGATAATGACGTCGGCCTCGCCGAGCAAGAGCTTGTTGAGGACGTCTTCGCATGAGCTGCCGAACGACGCGACTTTGGGCTGAACCTTGTCCCACAGTCCCTTCTCTCTGAGCACGGCTTCGGAGATGTCACCAATACAGACGGCTTTGGGCTCGCCAAGTACAACTCGGAGGTCGGTGCGTGCCAGGTCGTGGAGGCCCTTTACCCCTCTGGGGTTGCCCTGGGCGACGCAGATGCACGGGACCAGGTAGACCAGGGTGGTCCGGGTATCGGCGAGTACTGCCTCCTTGGCTTCGGCCTTGTCCATGAAATCGTCGGATCCGGGGATGTAGAGATCGCCGAACTGCTCTTGCACGAACTGGGTCAGCAGGGACCCCGAGCCTCCCGAGGTGATGTCGACCTCGATGCCGGAATCGGCCTCATAAAGCGGGCCGATCTCTTTCAGAGCAGCCATCGCACCGGACCCGGCGAAGACCGTCAGCTTCCTGGTCGGCACACCCTTGGCCGGAGCAGTGGAGTCGTGGGTCCCCCGGGCGGTGGAGGCGATGGCCGCGCCGTCGTCGGTCGACTGTCGGGTGCAGCCGCTCGCCACCAGGCCCGAACACATGACGATGGCCGCGGCCCAGCGGAACCGATCATGGCACATAATGAGACCCCTCCATACGACGAGCGTGGGAGCGACGGAAGCCTGCCGGCGAGCTCGCGCGGTGTGCCCCCGGCGGCTCCAGCAGTCCTTTCGCTCCCGCCTCCAGCACTATGACAGGGTCTGCGCGGCGTGCGCATGGGGGTCGCCGAGACGCTCGGAGGCCCGCACGGGTCACGACCAGCGCGGGCCTCCGCAGCAGAGGCATCGGGCCACTCAATGCCGTACATGGGCACCGGCGGCCCGGCACGGGGGGCTATATGTCGAAGTACAGGAAGAACTCGTAGGGATGCGGTCGCAGGTCGATGGCCTCAACCTCATTCTTCATTTTCCACGAGATCCACATCTCGATGAGATCGGGTGTGAAGACATCGCCTTCGAGCAAGTAGGCATGGTCCTTCTCGAGAGCCATGAGCACATCACGCAAGCTGCCGGGCGTGGACTCGACCAGAGCGGCTTCCTCGGGCGGCAGGTCGTAGAGGTCCTTGTCCAGGGCCTCTCCCGGGTGGATGCGGTTGCGGACGCCGTCGAGGCCAGCCATGAGCATGGCGGAGAAGGCGAGATAAGGGTTGCAGCTCGGATCGGGCGGACGGAACTCGATTCGCTTGGCCTTCTCGCTCTTGGAGTAAAGCGGGATCCGCACACATGCGCTTCGGTTCCGCTGGGAGTAGGCCAGCTTGACGGGAGCTTCGTACCCAGGAACGAGGCGGCGGTACGAGTTGGTGGTGGGCGCCGCGAAAGCGAGAATCGAGGCCGCGTGCTTCAGCAGACCACCGATATAGTACATGGCGGTCTCTGAGAGTTGGGCGTAGGGCCCCGAGGGATCGTAGAAGACGTTCCGCTCGCCCTTCCAGATGCTCTGGTGGGTGTGCATGCCCGAGCCGTTGTCCCCGAACATGGGCTTGGGCATGAAGGTGACGGTCTTGCCGTGCTTGACGGCCACGTTCTTGGCCACGTACTTGTACATGAGGATCTTGTCAGCGCTGCGAACCAGCGTGTCGTAGCGGAGGTCGAACTCGGCCTGGCCGGCTGTGGCGACCTCGTGGTGGTGGACCTCGACGTCGATGCCGGCCTGGAGCATGGCGAGGGTGATCTCGGTGCGGAGGTCCTGTTGCTTGTCCATGGGCGGAACGGGGAAGTAGCCACTCTTGTGGCGGGGCTTGTAACCGAGGTTGGGTTTCTCGTCGCGACCCGCATTCCAGATGCCCTCGTCGGAGTCGATGAAGTAGTAGCCGGCGTTGGCGGTCTGGTCGAAGCGCACATCGTCGAGGATAAAGCACTCGGCCTCGGGACCCCAGTAGCTCGTGTCGCCCAGCCCCGTGCCTCGGAGGTACGCTTCGGCTTTCTGAGCGACATAACGCGGGTCGCGGCTATAGTTCTCGAGTGTGACCGGGTCCTTGACGTTGCAGATGAGGCTGAGGGTCGGCCGCTCGCAGATGGGATCCATGACGGCCGTGGCCGGGTCGGGTACCAGGTTCATGTCGCTCTCCTCGATGCGCTGGAAGCCGCGGATCGAGGAGCCGTCGAAGCCCAGCCCTTCCTCGAACGCGGACTCGTCGAGCTTCGAGGCCGGCATACTGAAATGGTGCCAGAGACCGGGGAGGTCGACGAACTTGAGGTCGACCATCACCGCGCCATGGTCCTGAGCGTACTTGAGCACTTGGGCGGGCGTCATACTCACGGTTGAGCACTCCTCCTGTTTTCGGTCGCCTCGGCTGGGGACGGGGCGCCGTGCGATCCATATGGCTTGGGCCAGTGTACGACTACTGCAGGGAGCCGGGTATCGGAAAACGATTACCGGCAACCAACTGCGCATAGTCTAGGGACATAGTCACACCATGTCAACGGAAATGCGCAGCATATACCGGCAATAACCCGGAATAGTACTGCCTGTCATGCGGAGCCGGAGGACATCATATCCGGCCGGCTGAACCCAAAGCGTGCCCTCGGGGTCGATGAGAGCAGGGACTGCAGATCGGAGGGGACCGATGCGAGGTCTTCAGCAACTGGGGGTCATCGGCCTCATGGCCGCCGTCGGCGCCTGTAGCGTCGGGTGTGCCCGGCGGCCATCGCCCGGCGACACCGGCCATGGGGGGGCGAGCCCGAACGCGGGACCGATGGTCACCATCGGTCTGTCGCTGCGCGGCCTGGATGCGACCCATGCCGCGCTGCTCCAGGACGGGGCAGAGCGGGCAAAGGCGGATCTGTCCAGCCGTGGGGAGCCCGCCGAGCTGAAGTGGGACGGCGCGGCCCGCGGGGCAGAAGGCGCGGCACCCGAGGTGGTGTCCGGATGGATCGCCGGCCGGATCGATGTCATTTGCGTCGCGCCTGAAGAGCCTCGGGGCTGGACGTCAGTGGCCGAGGCGGCGCGCTCGGCCGGCACGCGACTGGTGACACTGGTGGAGGACCTGCCCGACTCCGGCCGGGCGCTGTTCGTCAAGCCCTGGGACGAGGCGGAGCTGGGGCGCGCGCTCATGGACACGCTGGCCGCCGAGATGGGCGACACGGGGCGCTTCGCCGCCGTGACCCTGGCATCGTCGTCCCCCTCGACCACGGCGCTGTTCGACGCCATCGAGGCCCGACTCGCGGAGGCCTATCCCGACATGTCGATGGGGCGCGTCGAGTTCCCGCGGCAATCGACGCCCGATCCGAAGGTCGCGGTGGACGCGCTGCTCGCGCAGTACGCGGCCATCGGCGGCGTTTTGGCCCTGGACCCGCGGTGTCTGAAGGGGGCGGCCGAGGCGATCGAGGCGCGGGATGCGTCGGGCAAGATCCGCCTCACGGGCGTTGGAGGGCCCAACACCGTCTCGGAGCACCTGGAGCGCGGAACCATTCGGCACACCGTGTTCTGGCGTCCTGCGGACGTGGGCTATGCCGCGGTGATTCTCGCGAACGAGCTGGCACGCGGCCGGCCCATCGCCGAGGGCGCGCCGATCAAGGGCCTCGACCCACTGGCCTATGACGCAGCAACACAGGTGGCGACGGTCTCGAAGCCAGTCGTGTGGGACTCGTCCGGCGACCTCCACAAGCAAGCCGGTCCGGACACCACACACCAGGAAGGGCGCACGCCATGACTTTCACGTTTGACATCACTCTGACTCGCCGCACCACGTGCGCTCCCGGCGCTCTGTCGGACTTGGGACGACTGATCTTGCCGCTGGGGCGCCGAGCTCTGGTGGCCATCGGCGGCGGCTCGGTCCGGCGCAGCGGCGTACTCGACCGTGCGTTGGAGTCCCTCTCCTCGGTTGGCGTGAGGGCGACCGTCTTCGGGGGCATCGAGCCCGACCCGAGCACCGAGACGGCGGACGCGGCCGCAGCGGCATGCCGGGAGAGTGGTGCGGACATGGTCATCGGCCTGGGGGGCGGTAGTGTCCTGGACTGCGCCAAGGCGGCGGCTGTGCTCGCAACCCACGAGGGCGGTGCGGCGGACTACCAGATGGGGCGGCGCCAGCTCGAGCGGCCCGGTCTGCCCTATGTGGCGATCCCGACCACATCGGGCACGGGCTCCGAATCCAACCGGGTGGCGGTGCTGACGAACCGGACCGAGGGCATCAAGAAGTCCGTAATGGACTCGAGCATGGTTCCGATGCTGGCGATCCTCGACCCGGAGCTGACGGTCTTGCTTCCGCCCTTCGAGACAGCGTACACGGGGATCGACGCCCTGTCGCACGCGGCCGAATCGTTTGTGTCGCTGAACGCGAACCCGGTCACGTCCGGCTGGGCCATCACGGCGCTGGAGCTCATTGGGGCGAACCTGCAGAGGGCCGTGGCGGACGGGACGGACCTGGAGGCGCGGGCGGCCATGCAGATCGCTAGCGCGCTGGGGGGCGCCGCCCTCAACGCGGGCGTGGGGTGTGCACACATGTTGGCCCACCCGTTGGGCGCGACGTTCGGCATTCCCCACGGCGTGGCCATCGCCGCCGTGCTTCCTGCCGTCTTTGAGGCCAACCGCATTGACGCTGAGAGCCAGTACGCGCGGATCGCTCGGGCGTTGGATCCGGAGTGCAGCGGGCTGCCGGACGCCGAGGCGGCGACGCGCGCGGGCAGTGCGCTCCGGGGTCTCCTGGAGCGAATCGGGCTCTGCGAGCGGCTGGGGGGGCGCGGGGTGACGGCAGCTGACTTCGGCCGAGTCTATGAGGGCGTGCTGAGATCGATGGGGCACATCAAGACGAACCCACGCCCGGCGACGCGCGAGCTGCTGGAGTCGATCTTCGCGGCGTCGCTGTGAGACAGGTGGCAGAAGGCAGATGGCGGCAACCCCGCGTCAGGAGCCTGAGGAGGCCGTCCGGCGCGTGTGCGAGGCCAGGCAGTCAGCTGCTGGATGACGCGGCGACCGAGGCCGCGATGCAGCATGTCATCGCAGCCGAGCAGGCGGCGGCGATGGCCGCGGCCACCGCGCTGCTCACCGCCGAGCTCACGATGTCGCCCTTGGTGATGCGGTCCAGTATCGGCTTGGCGGTCTTGCGTTCGGCACGGTTGCGGAGCACGGACGCGTCCATCTGACATCCGTGGAGCAGGCCAATGAGGGCGGCGGTCCGACCGTCGGGCTCCTGCCCATCGAGCAGCACACGGCGCAAGCGGCCGACGATCGCGTCCTCGGGCGCCCCGTCCGCCTCAGGGTAGCGCGTATAGGCAAACACGCGGAGAAAGCGGCGGTCCTCCCGACGCAGAACCCCCTGCGCCACGAGGCCATCGAGCACCGCGGGCTTGAGCGTCTTGCAGCGTCCGGGTAGAGAGCCGACCCACTCCTGGAGCTTCTTGGGCTTCTTCAGTTGGCCGATGGCTGCCAGCGCGGCGTCGAGCGCCGCGTCGCCCTGGGGGGAACTACCAGCCAGGACCTCGCCCTTGGGGCCCACGGTGATGGCGTCACGCAGCAGCAGCTCGACCAGCACTGCCCCGGCCAGGCCATAGTCGGTAAAGGCAGCGAACGACCCCTTCTGGTCATCCAGCGCCAGCAGCAGGAACTCCTCAGGCAGCGACAGCACGGAGTCCACTCCTCACATCTCAGGTGGTCTGGGTGCGCAGTGTCAGGCATCAGGACGTTCGGCACAGGCGGCGGTTGCGCCTATCCACTGGAACTGCCGCGCATCGCCGCTCGCTGACTGCGGTGGGATGGGGTACACTAGCCCACACGTCTGGAGCGAGTGTGTAGAGGCATGGCGCTGACTGCGGGACTTGATGTGGGATCGACGACCACCAAGGTGGTTCTGGTCGAGGGCGACCGTATGGTGGCGTATGACCTGGCGCCGACGGGCGCCAGTTGCCGGAGGGCGGCGGAGCGGCTACTGGCCTCGGCCCTGGCACGCAGCGGCTATGCGCCTTCGGATGTGCACTACATGGTGAGCACCGGGTATGGGCGGCGGCTTGTGGCGGCCACGGACCAGACGGTCAGCGAGCTGACGGCCAACGCGGTGGGGGCCCGCTTCCTGGCCAACGGCTCCACCGTCCGGACGATCATCGACATCGGCGGCCAAGACAGCAAGGTCATCGTGCTGGATGAGCAGGGCCAGATGACCAACTTCGCCATGAACGACAAGTGCGCCGCGGGCACGGGGCGGTTCCTGGAGCAGATCAGCCGGGCACTCGAGGTCGAGCTGGAGGATCTGGGACGCATCTCGGCGGACGCACAGGAAACACTCGCGATCAACAGTGTGTGCACCGTCTTCGCCGAGACCGAGGTCGTCTCGCTGGTGGCCCAGGGGAAGCGGGTGCCCGACATCGTGGCAGGCGTCCACGCAGCCATCGCCAAGCGTGTCGCCCAGCTCGCCCGGAGCGCGGGGCTCATCGAACCCGTATGGTTCGATGGCGGGCCGGCTCAGAACGCGGGGCTTTGCCGGGCCCTCGAGGAGAACCTGGGAGTGCCGCTGACGGTCCCCGAGCACCCCCAGATTGCGACGGCCCTGGGCGCGGCCCTGATCGCGCAGCAACGAGTCTAGTCCCCGGGGTATGGGCCGGAGTCGTTGCACGGACGGGGGGCCCGGGCCCACAGGGCGCCCTATGGGCGGTCCACGCGGCGCGGGCGCTGGCGCTTCATGGTCGCGAGACGCCGGACGAGCTTGCGCTCGACCTCCTCGGGCAGGCGCGCGTAGTCCGGGGGCGGCGGTGGTGCCGGCGCCGTGAGAGACGTTGGCTCAGGGCCCCTCGGCAGTGGCGCAGCCGCCTCGCCCAGTGGCGACGACACGGGCCTCGGGGTATAAGGCTCGCGCTCCAGCAGCGAATGCAGCAGACACAGGGCCGCCTCCTTGTCGGGGATCGCTCCGCGGCTCGAACTGTCCACGTCACCGTAGGCATAGGGCGGCAGTGGAGCCCCCACACACGATGGACAGCCGTCGGAACAGTCACACCCGTGGATGAGCGACAGCGCCGCTTCCATGATCTCCTCAATGCGGCCATACGCCCGCTGCGCGAAGCCCACGCCACCCGCATGCTTGTCATAGATGAACAGGCTCGGGGATCCCACGTTACTCGAGTCCACGGCCGCGCCCACGTCCATGGGATCGGACATAACGAAGAGGGGCATGACGCCCACGATGACGTTCCCCACCCCCAGCAGGCCGTCCTGCGGCACCCGGCCGAACTGCCGGATACGGTCCAGTGCGTCGCGCGGCGGCACGACCCACAGCGCCTCGGTGTCGGTCTCGATGGGCGGGAGGTCGACGCTCCCAAACCCGATGCTGTCACGGGCCCCGAACTGGATCTTCCGGAACATGACAACCATCTCGGTGACGGTCACGTCACCGAAAAACACCTGGCTGACGCGCCACTTCCGCTCCTCGTCGGCGTTGACCACCCGGATCTCGCGCTTGTCGACCGACTGGGTGTAGTAGTCACAGTCCACCTTCTCGATGTACGCATGTTTCCGGTCGATGTTGAGCTCCTTGACGAAGTACGTCTCGGCGTTGTGCATGTAGATGGCCTGCGTGTACAGCGAGAAGAATGCCGACGTCTCATCGGTCTCACCGATGGTCTCGGACCGGCCGTCAGTCTGGTCGATGATCTGGTATACGTCTTCGGGGATGTTCCGCAGCGAGAACTGCGTCGCGGGGTAGCCCTGTCCCGCCCAGTACCAGCGGTTCCCCCGCCGGCGGATGTCGCCGCTGTCGGTGAGGATGTCCAGCACGCTGTACAGGTACTCGCCAAAGATGGCCTCATCAGCCGCCGACACGGGGAGTTCGTGGCAGGCGCAACGCAGGTGCCAGGCCACGATGTGCGGATTCGCCGGGTCGACCACGGCCATCTCGGGGCTCTGCGAGAACAGATAGCCCGGGTTCTGCATCAGGAACTGATCGATGGGTGAGTTGTAGCCAATGAGGACCGCCAATGAGTCCTCGGTACCACGCCCCGCCCGGCCGGCTTGCTGCCACAGGCTGGCGATGGACCCCGGGTATCCCACGGTCAGGCAGGCGTCGAGACTGCCGATGTCGATCCCGAGTTCGAGCGCCACCGTGCTGACGACGCCCATCAGCTCCCCCGAGAAGAGCTGCCGCTCAATCTCGCGCCGCTGCTCGGCGATGTAGCCGCCGCGGTACGCCCGGATCGCATTGGCCAGCCGCGGCGCGTGGCGCCGCAGGCTGTCCTGGGCATAGCGGTAGATGGTCTCTGCCAGCACGCGGGCTCGCACGAAACAGATCGTCTGGTTACCGCCTCGAATGAGCGATACGAGCAGACGCTCGGCCTCCGTGTGCGGGCTTCGGCGCTCCAGTCTCGTCTCGTCCAGATGCGGAGGGTTCCACAGAACGAAGCGCTTGCGGCCGCGCGGCGAGCCATCGTTGTCGACCAGCGTCACGGCCTCGCCAACGATGGCCTCGGCCAACTCCTTCGGGTTCGCTATGGTCGCGCTGCAGAGCACGAAGACCGGGTGCGCGCCATAATGAGTGCAGACGCGGCGCAGGCGCCGCATCACGTTGGCGACGTGCGAACCAAACACGCCCCGATACGTGTGCACCTCGTCGATCACGACGTACTTGAGGTTCTCGAAGAATCCCGCCCAGCGCGAGTGGTTCGCGAGGATGCCTGAGTGCAGCATGTCGGGGTTCGTCAGGATGATCCGTCCGCGATCGCGCAGCGTTCGCCGCTCCGTCTGCGGTGTGTCGCCGTCGTACGTACCGGTAACGACCGGCAGGTCGGGCACGCCCTCCACAAAGCGCCGCAGCGTCTTGAGCTGATCCTGCGCCAGTGCTTTGGTGGGGAACATCCACAGGGCCCGGGTCTCGGGGTCATCGGCCAGCGACTCCAGCACCGGAATGGTGTAGCACAGCGTCTTGCCGCTGGCGGTCGATGTGACGATCACCACATTCTCGTCGCGGCGAATGGCGTCGACGGCAGAGGCCTGGTGCGTGTAGAGCTGCTGGATGCCCAGTGCCCCGAGGGCCTCCGTGATGCGCGGTGTCAGGGGGCGTTCCGGATCGGCGAAGGCCGCGTCGCGGGCCGGGATGTCCTGAACGTGGACCATCTGGCCCTCGTAGTCCCGGGAGTTGCGGATCTCACGCAGGAAGGCGTCGACCTTCATGGCCCTGCACTGACGCGGCCTGCCACCGCGTGCCGGACGGCTTGGGCGATGCTGTCCGCGTCGATACCCACGAGCTGGCGCAGCTCCGTCTGGCTGCCGTGCGGCACGAACTCGTCCGCAATGCCCAACCGATGCACCCGAATGCCCAACGGAGCGGCCCACTCGAGCACGGCGGCACCGAACCCGCCTTGCAGAACGTTCTCCTCGACCGTCACCAGCAACCCCGTAAGGCGCCCCGCATCCTCGAGCAACCCCGTGTCCAGCGGCTTGACGAAACGGGCATCGATCACGCCGACCTGCATGCCATCTCCGGCCAGCTCATCGGCGGCCGCCTGAGCCGCTCCCACGCACGAACCCACCGCCACCAGCGTCGCCTGGCTGCCTTCGCGCAACACCTCGCCCCGGCCGATCTCAAGCGTCGACGGTCGCCCGTTGGACTCGGTCTCCTCAGCGGCTCCCGCCGGGTAACGGATCGCGAACGGCCCATCATGGGCAAACGCGGCTGCAAGCATTCGCTTCAGCTCGGCCCCGCTGCGCGGCGCCCCTACCACCAAGCCCGGGATGTGTCGCAGGTAAGAGAAGTCAAACACACCGTGATGGGTCGGGCCATCGCTTCCCACGAGCCCGGCCCGATCCAGGCAGAACACCACGGGCAGGCCCTGGAGGCACACGTCGTGTAGCACCTGGTCGTAGGCCCGTTGCAGGAATGTCGAGTAGATGGCGACGACGGGACGCCAGCCCTCGGCAGCCAGGCCGGCCGCGAAGGTCACGGCGTGCTCCTCGGCCATTCCGACATCGAAGAACCGGTGGGGGAAGCGCCGCGCGAAGGGCTTCAGCCCTGTGCCCACGCACATGGCCGCCGTGACCGCCACGATCCGGCTGTCCGCCTCCGCCAGCCCCGCCAAGGCTTCGCTGAATACTTCCGAGTACGTCTTCTGGGGCACGGGTGGGTCCAGTTGGCCCTGGTCCACGTCGAAAGGCTTGCAGCCATGATAGGACTCGGCATCCTCCTCCGCGAGCCGGTAGCCGCGCCCCTTCTGGGTCACCACGTGGACAATCCGGGGCCCCTTCAGACGCCGTACCTGTTCGAAAGTGCGCGTGAGCTCGTCGAGGTCGTGGCCGTCCACCGGTCCGAAATACCGCAACCCGAGCTCCTCGAACAACATTCCGGGCAGGAAGAGGCTCTTGGCCCCGTCTTTGAGCTTCTCAACCGCGTCGAGTACATGGTTACCGAGTCCGAAACGGTCATATCGGCGCACCAGCCCCTCGACGCTGCGCTTGGCACTCGAATAGCCCGGATCGAGCCGGAACCTCTGGAGATACCGCGCCATGGCGCCCACATTGGGGGAGATGGACATGCCGTTGTCGTTGAGGATGATCACCAGATCGGTATCACGTTCCGCCACCTGGTTCAGACCCTCGAAGGCCATGCCGCCGGTCATGGCGCCGTCGCCGATGACAGCGACGACCTGGTAGTGCTCACCCGCCAGATCCCGCGCTGTGGCGATGCCCAGGGCCGCCGAGATCGATGTGCTGCCATGCCCCGTGCCGAACACGTCATAGGGACTCTCGCAGCGGCGCGGGAACCCCGAGATTCCCCCGCGCCGCCGCAAGGTGCCAAACTGCTCGCGCCGGCCGGTCAGGAGCTTGTGTACGTAGGCCTGGTGGCCCACATCAAACACGATGCGGTCCCTGGGCGCGTCGAACGCCCGGTGAAGGGCGATGGTCAGCTCCACCACGCCCAGGTTGGGCGCCAGGTGCCCGCCGACCATCGACACCGTCTCGATGAGCGCTGAACGGATCTCCTGGGCCAGACGCGGCAGATCGGCGGCCGACAGGCGCTTCAGGTCACGAGGGCTGTCGATGGTATCCAGAAGGCGGCTCATCCGCACGCCTCCATCGCCGTACCACATGTGTTCGTTACCATACGCCGGTCGCTGCCGCTATGCATCCTCCGCCTCGAACTCCACCTCGGACACCACACCCGGGGACGTCTCCAGAAGCTTCCGGATGGTCGTCTCGGCCTGGTCGAGCTTCGCCTCGCAGACGGCACGCAGCGCCATACCCTCCTGGAAGAGCTTCAGAGACTCCTCCAGGGTGAGCTGGCCGCCTTCGAGGGCATCGACAACGCTCTCGAGTTTGGCGATCGCGTCCTCGAACGACATGCTTGGCTCGGCTTCACGTCGCTTGGCCAAGAGCTCGCTCCTCCGTACCCGTGATCCGAACCGCCGCAACGCCATCGATGAACTGGACATCAGCCGACTCGCCCGCGTGGGCGTCGGCCACGCGCCGGATCAGGCTACCGTCGTCGCTCCGGCGCACGATAGCGTAACCGCGCTCCAGAACGCGTACCGGACTCAAGGCGGTGAGGCGCGCGGCTAAACGGTCTACGTGCGCCCGGCGCTGCTCCGAGCCCGTCGATGCCGCCCGGGCCATTCGATCCTGCAGGTCATCCAGCTGCTGCTGGAACTCTAACACGCGATCGAGCGGCTGCGCCAGCCCCCGCCGGCTCGTCAGGCTCGTGAGCCGCAACCGCGCCAGCTCGGCACCATGCACCAGGTGGCGAGCCAGACGCAGACCCAGAGCTCGCAGCCTGGCCCTCAGCTCCTCCGCGTCGGGGACGACTATCTCTGCGGCGGCCGATGGCGTGGGTGCCCGCACGTCCGCCGCCAGGTCGCACAGCGTGTAGTCCGTCTCATGCCCCACGGCGCTGACGATTGGAGTGGCGCACGCAGCCACGGCCCGCACCAGCCCCTCGTCATTGAAGCACCACAAATCCTCGATAGATCCGCCACCTCGCCCGATAATCAGTACATCAAATCGCCCGTCCGCGATGCGAAGGGCCGCACGGAGGCCAGCAGGGGCATCGGACCCCTGCACGGGAGCCGGGATGACGGTCAGGCGCGCTGGCGGGAAGCGCCGCCGGATGATCGATACCATATCGCGGACGGCGGCCCCTGTGGCGGAGGTGATGATCCCCACGCGCTCCGGATAGGCCGGCAGCGGCCGCTTCCGGGCGACATCGAACAGGCCCTCGGCCGCGAGTTTGGCCTTGAGCCGCTCCAGCGCCTCGAGCAGGCCTCCACGACCCGCCGGCTGCATGGACCGGACGTACAGCTGGTAGCGTCCGGCCTTCTCATAGACACCCACGCGGCCCACCGCAACAACGAGTAGCCCATCGGCCGGCTCGAAGGCCAGGCGCATGGCGTCGCCGCGGAACATCACGCAGGAAAGCTGCGAGTCCGCGTCCTTCAGTGTGAAGTACAGGTGCCCCGACGTGTGGTGCTTGTAGTTTGATACCTCGCCCCGAACGCCCACCTCCGCCAGCACGGGGTCGGCCTCCACCACCGACTTCACGTGCAGCGTCAACTCCGAGACCGTGAGTACCGGAGTCGCCCGATCCATCAGCTCGCGGCCCGGGCTGCAGCGTTCACCGTGTTCTGGAGCAGCATGGCGATGGTCATTGGGCCGACGCCCTTGGGGACCGGCGTGATCTTGCCCGCCACCTGGCTGGCGGATTCGAAATCGACATCGCCCACCAGGCTCCCGTCCTCAGCTCGGCTGATGCCAACATCAATGACTGTGGCCCCCGGCTTGATATACGAGGCGTCCACCATCTTCGGGCGCCCGATGGCCACGACGAGGATGTCCGCCTCCCGGGCCACCCCCGGCAGGTCGCGCGTCCTCGAGTGGCACAGAGTCACCGTGCAATGCTCACGAAGGAGTAGGGACGCCACCGGCTTGCCGACAATGTTGCTACGACCAATCACCACCGCGCGCGCGCCCACGAGCGGCACGTCGCTCCGCTTCAGCAACTCGAGTACGCCATAGGGCGTGCACGGGATGAAATCCGCCGTGCCCTGCGACCACAGCTCGCCAACCAGGAACGGATGAAACCCGTCCGCGTCCTTGGCTGGGGGCACACTGAGAAGCACCGCGTGCTCGTCGATGTGGTCGGGCAGCGGGAGCTGCACCAGGATCGCGTGGATGGACGCGTTCGCCGCATAGGCCCCGATGGCGCTGATGACGGCCTCCTGTGAGGCATCGGCCGGGAGGTGCACCTCCTCCGAATAGATACCCGCTTCGGCACACGCCTTCTCTTTCATGGTCACGTAGGACCGTGAGGCCGGGTTGTCGCCGACCAATATGACGCCGAGACCGGGCCGGACCCCGTGATCCCGTACCAGCTCGTCAACCTGTGCCTTGACCTCCGAGCGGATCGCCGCCGCAATCGCACGCCCGTCGATGATTTCTGCCGCCATACCCGTGCCTCCTGATAGCACCCCGTTCAGTCTTGCAGGCCAGACCGCGGAAGTGGGTGTGCCATGGTTCCGCCCGATGGCGCGAACGCGGCCAGCAACGGCCCCGACCTCGAGCCTAGAGTCCCAACGACCTGAGGTGAGCTAGGCTGATCCGCGCTGCCTCGGTCGGATCCAGCTTGCTCTGGTCCTGCTCGTAGACGATCCACTGAGGGTCGTGCCGTCGAGCCGCCGCCAGCGCTGCTGCCAGATCCACCGAGCCCCGGCCCAACTCGGTGAACTCATAGGGCCCCGGAGCGATCGAACCCGTCGGGGTGTACGGACCGTCCTTGAAGTGGTAGTAGCCGACTCGATTGCCGTAACGTTCGATGAACTCCTCGGGCTTCTCCCCGCCCACCGTCACCCAGTACACGTCGACGTTCAGCTTGACGAGATCCGGGTCCGTGACCTCGCAAAGCTTGTGGATGCCCTTGACGCCGTCGAAAACACGGAACTCCCACGCATGGTTATGATAAAGGAAGTTCAAGCCCGCTTCCTTGCATCGCGCACCGAAGGCATTGAACACCGCCCCCGTCTCGATGTAGCCCTCCAGGCTGTCGTTGTCGGCCACACCCGAGCAGATGATGTGCTTGGCGCCCATGTCCTTGCAGAACTCGATGGCCTTCGCTTGCCAACTGGCATCGGGGATCGAGCCGTAGCCGCCATGAATGCCCGACAGCGCAATCCCCGCGTTGGCGAAGGCCGCCTTGACCTGGACCCGGTCCGCGTCCATGAAGTTGGTGCCGATCTCCGCTCCCGCGTAGCCGGCCTGGGCCAGCTCCGTCAACACTCCGGCCAGGTCAAACTCGGGTCGGCCTCCGTAGACGATCAGCTGCGCTGCGATCCTGGGATTGGCCACGGTGATGCCTCCAAGTGGAATGCCCGCTGTCGGGCAAGATCCCCCGGCGCTCCTTGCGCCGGGTCAGTCGGCGAACGGGTCGGGTTTCGACCGAGTGCGGCCGAAGACCTGGCAGACAGGAAGCCCGTCCAACACGCGGCGGATTCGGGGGCACACTGCCGCCCCAGCGGATCCTGGCCCGCAGCACTACTCGGCCGTCTGGTGCCTCAGCGCATGGGCATCGCGTTCGCGCTTGAACTGGGCCAGAACCCCGTTGACGAACGTGCCGGAAGCCGAATCCCCATATCGTTTGGCCAGCTCGACGGCCTCGTTGATCGACACGTTCAGCGGTATGTCATCGCGGTAACGCATCTCGTACAGGGCCAACCGGAGGACACACCGGTCGATGGACGCCATGCGATCCACCGACCAATCCGTGGCATAGTACGCGATCAGCGCGTCCAGCTCTTGGACGCGCTCTGCGACACCATGAACCACATCGGCCACGTAGAGGACCGCCTCGTCCGCGGGGCGCTCGTCGCTATAGCGTTGCCAGCGCACGAGCGCCGACTCGACGGCCTCACGGCTGAACCCGAAGACGACATCCAGCTGATAGAGGAGGCGCAGCGCCTGCCTGCGCGCCTGGCGACGGGACTGCATGGCCCCATTGTAGCGGCCCGAGCCGGACGGTGGCCAGTGCGCCCCGTGTCCCGCCGGCGCCCTACTTCATCAGCAGCAGACTGAGTGCCATCATCACCATACCGCCCATCACGCCGAGCAGGCTGTCGTGTCCCTTGCCGTAGGCTCGGCTGGTGGGCAGCAGCTCGTCGACGCTGATATAGACCATGATTCCAGCGACCCCCGCGAACAGCACGCCCATCGCATGAGGCGGGATCACGCCCGTGCCTGCGCCGATGAAGAAGCGCAGCGCCACGAACGCAATGACGGCCCCGACCGGCTCCGCCAAGCCGCTCAGAAGAGATAAGAGGAAGGCGCGCCGGCGATCACCAGTGGCGTAGAAGATGGGCACCGACACGCTGACCCCCTCGGGGATGTTGTGCATGGCGATAGCGACGGCGATGGCCATACCCAGCTTGGGATCCTGCAGCGCAGCCAGGAAGGTCGCCAGCCCCTCGGGCAGGTTGTGGATCCCGATGGCCAGCGCCGTGAAGAGCCCCATGCGAATCAGCCGGTGGTGTGATGCCCCGTGGTCGTGCCGCCCAAGGGCCCGCTCTGTACCCCCGAGCGGCAGGCTGAAGTCCGGAAGGGGCGCCATCGGATCGCGCAGCGGCGCCGACTCCTCGGCCCCATGCACCTCGTGGGGGTTCTCAGCCGAGGGAATCAGGTGGTCGATGAGTCCGATAAGGACCATACCGCCGAAGAATGCCCCGGCGTTGACCCAATGGCCGCCGGGCTCGCCGTATGCCTCGACGAGCGCGACCGTGCCCTTGTGGAAGATCTCGACAAACGAGACGTAGAGCATGACCCCCGCCGAGAAGCCCGTCGCGACCGACAGGAACCGGAAGTTCGTCGGTTTGGCGGCGAACGCGATCATGCTCCCGATCCCCGTCGCCATACCGGCGAACAGGGTCAGTCCCAGTGCGTACAGAACGCCACTCAAGAGCTTGTCTGCCTCCTCTCGCCGGCTCGCTGGCCGTCCGTCCGATCCCGCCGGCGAACTCCCGGCCTTTCGCCCGTATCCCCCGGCGACTAGAATGCATCGTCTGATGCCGTGCGTTTGGTAGGGCTGGGGGACCATGCAAGCGTTCTTGGACTGTGTGCCATGTCTGGTAGGCCAATGCCTCCGCGCCGCGCGGCTGGCCACCAGCGATCCCGAGCTTCAGGCGCGGGCCCTCCGCGCCGTGATGGGCTATCTGCAGCAGGCCGACCTCTCCGGTAGCCCCATCGACATTAGCCTGGAGCCCCATCGCCTGGTCCGGGAGGTGACGGGCTGCCCCGACCCCTACGCGGCACTCAAGGCCAAGTCGAACTCCGAGGCCCTGCAGCTATACGGGCGCCTCAAAGAGTTGGTCCGGTCCAGCGATCACCCTCTTCTGACAGCCGTCCGGATCGCGGCGGCTGGCAATATCATGGACTTTGGGGCCTTGGTCTCCTTCGACGTCGAGACGACCCTCAACCGGGCCCTCACTGTACCGTTCGGCATCGACCACTCGCACGAGTTCCTCCAGGCTATCGCCTCGGCGCACCGCGTGCTCTATCTTCTCGACAACGCTGGCGAGATCGTCTTCGACCGGATCCTGATCGAGGAGCTCGCCGGCAAGCACGTGACCGCCGCAGTGAAGTCCGACCGGTTCATCAATGACGCCATGCTGGAGGATGCCCGGGCCGTCGGCCTCGATCAGGTGGCCGAGATCGTCGCCGTGCCACCAGCCGACATCTCGCCCGCCCCCTTCGCCGGGGCGTGGGAGGCCGCCGACCTCATCATCGCCAAGGGTCAAGCCAACTTCGAGGCATTCCGTGACGTGGACGGCCCCATCTTCTTTCTGCTCATTATCAAGTGCCCGGTTCTTGCGGCGGATGCCGGGGCCCAGACCGGCGACCTGGTGCTACAGTCGCGGGCATTGGTCCACGCCCGCCGGGAATAGGCAGGAGGAGGACCGACCGTGCCCCCAGCCACCGCTCGCGCCGCTGTCCTGGCCAGTTACGGCCGGCCGCTGGAGCTGCGTGAGTTCCCCCTGGTACCCCTCGCCGACGGTGAGGTGCGCGTCCGCGTCATGGCCGCGGGCGTGTGTGGGTCTGATGTGCACATATGGCGT
Organism: Armatimonadota bacterium; assembly: GCA_029547025.1. GTDB lineage: Bacteria > Armatimonadota > Zipacnadia > UBA1398 > JAKPQA01 > JAKPQA01. Next base: position 49,302 of record JAKPQA010000145.1, on the reverse strand, counting down.
GGCGAGGATCCGCGAACGCCCCTCCCGCTGATCCTTGGCCATGAGGGTGTCGGGTGCGTCGATGAGATCCGCGGGGCGAAACAGGACGTCTACGATCAGGAGTTGCGGCCGGGAGACCTGGTCCTATGGGAGCGCGGCATCACGTGTGGCCGCTGCGCCTACTGCGTCATCCGCAAACAGCCGGCCCTGTGCCCTCACCGGCGGACGTATGGCATCTCGGTGGGTTGCGCTGACGCTCCGCATCTCCGCGGCGCCTACGCCGAGTACATCCACCTGCGGGCCGACGCGCACCTGATCCGGGTCGACGGCGACGTGGATCCCGCGGTCCTGGTGTCGGCCACCTGTTCGGGCGCCTGCGCAGCTCACGCCATCGAGCAGGCCCATATCCGTCCCGGCGATGCGGTACTGGTTCTTGGCCCGGGCCCCATGGCCATGTTCCTCGTTGCATTCGCCCGCGAACGCGGCGCGGGCCACATCACCGTGATCGGCAGCCGCCGCAGCGCCGCAAGACTCGCGATGGCCCAGCGCATGGGGGCCGACTCGGTGCTCTTCCGCGATGAGACGTCGCTCGCAGACCGCCTGGAGGCAGTTCGCGACCAGACACATGGCTTCGGGGCCTGCGTCGTCTTCGAGGCTTCGGGGAGCCCCGAGGCCGTGGCCGAGGCCGTGGAGCACACCGCGCCGTACGGCACGTGCCTCATTCCCGGCATCGCCGTGCCCGTCGGCCGCGTGCCCGTCTCGGTTTTCGAGCACATCGCGCGGAAGAACGTTCGCCTCCAGGGCGTATGGGTGAGCGACACGTCGCACCTGTGTGCCGCCCTGGACCTGGTGCTGAGTAGGCGCTACCCGTTCGACGAGATGGTCACGCACCGGTTCCCGCTCGACGAGGCCACCGGGGCCCTCGAGGTCGTCGAGCGCCGCGAGGCAGTCAAGGCCGTGGTGATGCCCTGACCGGCACTGGGGCGGCGCGAGTCGGCGGATTCCGGACACCTTTGTGCGCCGGGCATAGGGGCCGGCACACCCACGGCCGAATAGTCATGGCCGGCTCACTCTCACGGGCCAACACTGGGCCCGCCAACCATCCGGGCCACGGGAGGCGCCGTTTCTTGATCGTCATCGGCGAACTGATCAACAGCACCCGCAAGAACGTGCGGCCGGCCATTGAGCAGCGCGACACCGAAGCCATCCAGAAGATGGCCAGGGATCAGGCCGAGGCAGGGGCGCACTTCATCGACGTGAACTCGGGGCACTTCATCGAGGGTGAACCCGAGCTGCTCCAGTGGCTTGTGCAGACGGTGCAGGCAGCTGTCGATCTGCCGTGCGCGCTCGATTCCCCTCGCGCATCGGCCATCGAAGCCGGCCTCGCGGTGCACCGCGGCCAGGCCATGGTGAACTCGATCACCGGCGAGAGCGAGCGGATGGAGGCCCTGCTGCCCGTCATCGCCAAGGCCAAGCCCAAGGTTGTGGCCCTGTGCATGGACGACACGGGTATTCCGGGAAACGCGAAGGCCCGGGTCGCCATCGCCTGCAAGCTGATTGACGCCCTGGCTGGCGTGGGCGTGCCGCACAGCGATGTCTTTGTCGATCCCTGCGTGCTCCCGGTGAGCTCGGCCGACCTCGAAGGCAAGGCGGAGCACCCGGGCGAGATCGTGGTGAACGTCATGAGGGAGATCAGGGCCCGGTATCCCGAAGTCCACCTCTCGGGCGGATTGTCCAACGTATCGTACGGCCTCCCCAAGAGGAAGCTCATCAACCGCGCGGCATGCCTCGTCTACATGGCAGCCGGCATGGACGCCGCCATCATCGATCCGCTGGACGAGTACCTGATGTCCCTGGTGCGCGCTGCCGAATGCATCCTCAACCGTGACGAGATGTGCATGGGCTACATCACGGCGGACCGCGAGGGGAAGCTCGTGGTGTGAGACCCTTGAGCTGATGGTGGCTCTGTCATCGGCGCCGGAGCGCGTACACGCCCCGGCGCCATTCGATGCAGGAGGACCTAATGCCGACTTCCTTGCTGTTGGCCACCCCGCTCATGGCTTGTTCGATGGCCGTGACCGCGCCCCTCACGACGGGCGACCTGGTCGCCGAGATGGTCGACCTCGACCGCCTGTCGCGGTTCCCAGACCCGGCATACCGGACGGTGCAGTTCTCATCCCATGACCGGGCCAGCGTCGCGCCGTACGCCCCCGGATGGTACGCGAACAGCGACGGCTTTGGTGGCGAAGAAACACCCAACTTCCTCGAGGTGATCGAACCGCCGAACGACGACGGGATCGGCCGGTACCTCATGGCCGAGGTCGAAGGCCCTGGTGCCATCGTCCGGACTTGGTCGGCGGCCATTGCCGGGGAGGTCGCGGTCTACCTCGACCACAGTGACGAGCCGCTCTACCAAGGCCCGGCCGAGGCGTTCCTGATGCGGATGTATGACGAGTGGGCCCGGCAGGTCGGACTGCCCGAGGAGGGGCCGCCTGGCGGGTTCCAGCAGGCCTGGTCGTGCTACTTCCCCGTGCCGTTCGCGCAGGCCATGCGGATCGAGTGGACCGGCCGAGTGCGTGACATTCACTTCTACCACATCGAGGTGCGCCAGTACGCTGCGGGCACAGAGGTTCGCACGTTCTCACCCTCCGACCTGCGAACGCACCAGACCGCCATCGAGCGCGTGCGAACCATGTTGCGCTCGCCCGAGACCCAATGGCCGATCCAGGGGCGGCAGGCCCACATCGCGGTGGAAGTCGATCCCGGGTCGCGCGCCGAGGCGCTCAAGCTCGAGGGGAGCCAGTCCATTGTGAAGCTCACCCTCAAACTCGAAGCGGCGCGGCCCGACCGCGCCCTGAGGCAGACGATTCTGCGGGCGTTCTTCGACGGCGCCCCCCAGCCGCAGGTCGAGGCGCCGCTGGGCGACTTCTTCGGCAGCGGCCCCGGCGTCAGTCCGTTCGACTCCGCGCTCACGACGGTCACCGCCGACGGCACGATGACGTGTCGCCTGCCGATGCCCTTCCGGCGCGAGTGCACGGTTGACATCGAGAACCTTGGGCCGGAGCCGGTCCGCGTGACCGGGGAGGCCTGGGTGCGTGACCACGAGTGGGCCAATGGGCGGTCACTGCATCTCCATGCCAAGTGGCGAGTCGACCACGGCCTCACGGCCGGCGGTGGCCATCACGCGTTTGACGTTCCCTTCCTGACGGCGCGCGGACGCGGCGTGTACGTGGGTACGGCCGTGATGCTCCTCAACCCGTGCGGCGTACCCACACCGGGCGGCAACTGGTGGGGGGAAGGCGACGAGAAGGTCTGGGTTGACGACGACGCATTCCCCTCGCTGTTCGGGACGGGGTCCGAAGACTACTTCAACTACGCCTGGAGCGACCCGGCGCTGTTCGACTGCGCGTATTGTGGGCAGCCGCTGAACTCGGGTCCCGGCAATAGGGGCTTCGTGTCAAACTATCGCTGGCATGTGCTCGATGCCCTGCCGTTCGCGTCACGGATCGACTTCTACATGGAGCTCCTCCATCACAGTGTGACACCGGGGTTCACGTACGGACGGCTCGTCTACTTCTACGCCGAGCCCGGCGTGCGCGACGCCCACCGGCCGATCACCCAGGCCGATGTGAGTGGCGGCCTCGAACTGCCCGAGGCCTGGGAGCCTGTCGCCGCGGGCCAGGCGCGGGGCGCCATATTCTTCCAGGCAGAGGACGCCGTGGCGGCGGGCGCGGCGAATGTCGAGGTCATCGAGGGCAGCCTGTGGTCGAGAGGCAAGGCGCTGGTGTGGACGCCGGCGACCGAGGGCGAGACGCTGAGACTGACGGCGCGCGTCGACGAGCCGGGTCGGTACCAACTGGTGCTGACCACGGCCAGGCAGCCGAACAGCGGTCGGGTCGAGGTCAGCCTTGACGGGACCACTTGGGGGCCGGTGCTCGACCTGCACGAGCCGTTCCACACGAAACTCTGGAACGATTTCCTCAGCACGCCCGACGGTCCCACGATGGAGTTGGAGGCCGGCGAACACACCATCACGCTGACGTCACGCGGGAAGTCGGCCGATAGCGGCTCGACCCGGATCGGACTGGACTTCTTCTGGCTGCTGCCCCACCGGCGCTGACCGAGAGGGGAACGACGACGGGACTCCCTGTGGGTGGGGTCATGCCGGCCTGCGTGGCCCGGGCACTGGAGGGCCCGGGCCCCCGCGTCTCGCGTGACCCTTCCGTGGCGACCTGAAGGTCGCAGCTAAGGCGCGAGCCAGGCCAGGGGCACGAAGGTCGCTGGCGCGCCGAGGTCGAGTTCCGTGATGCCCGCCGGTACCACGAGGAACCCATCCGAGACGGCCACGGCCGCGAGATGACCGGAGCCGTGAAACTCGATGGGCGTGCAGGTCAGGTCATCGGACAGCCGGGCCGGGACCCACTCCTCACGCTCGGCGCGCCGGCGGCGGAACGCCTCGCGGAGCGTGACCGAGAGCGCCCGCCGTGTCGGGCGCCGTCGGGTCAGCCACGCAATGGCACGCAGCACGAAGAGGTGGAAGGTCAGAAAGGCCGCAACCGGGTTACCGGGCAAAGCGAACGCAATGGTGTCTTCCCCCGAGGCGAACACGGTGGGCTTCCCCGGCTTCACGGCCACACGGGAGAAGTGTGTCTCGAGACCCTCCTCGGTAAGAGCCGGGAGTACGTAGTCGAAGTCGCCCGCCGAGACGCCGCCAGTGACCACGAGTAGGTCAGCCCGGGCGAGGCTTTCGCGAATCGCATCTCGCGTGAGCGATAGCGCATCGGGAACGTGGGAACGCATGACGACCTGGATCCCGTGCTGGTGCGCCAGGGCGGCCAGCATGGGGCCGTTGGCGTCGAGCACCTGTGCGGGGCCGCGGCCGGCCATGCAGGTCGCGACCTCGTCGCCCGTGGAGACCAGAGCGACGGTGGGCCGCCGCGTAACGCGAATTCGCTCGACGCCGCAGGACGCGAGATGGGCGAGGGCCAGCGGCGTCACATGTGTTCCGGCCGGGAGAGCCACATCGCCCACTCGAAGATCCTCGCCTCGGCGGCGGACATAGGTCTCGGGGTCGTGTTGGTGAACCGTGACGGACCCAGAACCCTCGGAGGCGTTCTCGACCACGATGACGCGGCCGGCGCGCTCGGGCAGGGGGGCGCCCGTCATCACCTTCACACACGCCCCGGGGCGAAGCGGAGCGCTTGGCATGCGTCCCGCGGCGACAACCTCGAGGAGGTCATAGTTGCCGCGCCGATCATCGGCGAGGATGGCGTAGCCGTCCATCTTCGATTGATCGAAGGGGGGCACGTCGAGCCGCGCCAGTACGTCCTCGGCGAGCACACGCCCGACGCACTTGCCGAGAGGCACGGCCTCAACCGGAAGGGCCGGCCTGGAAGCCATCACGGCATCCACTTGGGCCAGAGCGTCCTCCAAAGGCACCATCGCGGCAGACCACCTCACTCCCGGGCAGCAGTTCGTCGAGGCGCCGGCTCGCGCCTATCCGACCCGCAGCTCTTCCCTACAGCGCCGACGCACGGGTATGCTGAGCACAGGTTCGCTCCCGGCGGCGGTTCCGGGAGGCGAGGAGTGCGAGCGATGACGAGGGTCGAAGCGATCATCCGGCCACTGAGGCTCGACGAGGTGCGCGCCGCCCTGGACGAAATCGGCGTCCGGGGCATGACCGTGACCGAGGTCCGGGGTTACGGCAAACAACGAGGCCACACCGAGCGCTACCGTGGGACCGAGTACACCATCACGCTCCTCCATAAAGCGAAGCTTGAGGTCGTCGTGCCCGACGACCGCGTGGACGAGGTGGTGGAAGCCATCCTGGCGTCGGCCCGTACGGGTGAGATCGGTGACGGGAAGATCTTCCTCAGCCCCATCGCCGAGTCGATCCGGATCCGCACCGGGGAGCGGGGCGATGATTCCCTCTAGCAGCCCGAGGGCAAGCGGTCCACCTGGCTTCACCTCGGACGGGGGCCCATGAACGAACCACCGGCTATCCCGAGCGCCCACTTCGAGGATCCCCGGCGGGCCGACCAGTTGCTGGGCCGCTTGGCTCGGGCATCTTCACCCGCTCTCCTGCGCGAGATCGAGGAGCCTCTGTTCCGGGCACTGGCCGACTCGCCTGACCCTGACATGGCGCTGATCGGGTTCGAGCGCTACTGCTCGGCCCGAAGTGATGTCATGCCCCTCCTGGCCTTGCTCGCTCGGCAGCCCGCGACACTCGAACGGCTCATCACGGTGCTCGGCCACAGCCGTATGGTTGCCGACACACTGGTGCGCAACCCCGAGTTTCTGGAGCTGCTCGACCCCCACGAGCTCCGGCCGCGCACGCGGGACGAGATGATGGCCAGCGCACGGGCAAGCACCCGGGCGTTCCGAACTCAGCCCGGGCAGCTCGACGCGCTTCGCCGGTTCAAGCGCCGGGAGATGCTCCGCATCTGCGCGGCCGATGTGCTGGGCCTGGCGAGCCTCGAGGAGGTAACCGCGCAGCTCTCGCGGCTCGCCGACGCCTGCCTCGAGGAGTCCCTGCGGCTCTGCTGGTCCGTTCTGGAAACCGAGGTCGGACCGCCCGTCACGGCCGCGGGACGACCCATACCGTTCTGCATCATCTCGCTGGGGAAGCTGGGCGGCGGCGAGCTCAACTATGCCAGCGACATCGACATCACATTCGTGGCCGGCGACTACGGCACCGACGGCCCCGGGAGGCCGCACGCCGCGGCGTTCTTCGACCGCCTGGCCAGCGCCGTCATCCAGGCCATGGGACAGGTTACCGAAGAGGGTTTCGTCTTCCGGGTCGATTGCCGGCTGCGACCCGAAGGGAGCCAGGGGCCACTGGTTCGCACGCTCGAGGGTTACCGACGCTACTATGCTGAGCGGGGACGTCCGTGGGAACGGCAGGCGCTAATCAAGGCCCGGTACTCGGCGGGCGACGCCGCCCTGGGCGCCGAGTTCGTGCGAGTGCTGGCCCCCTTCGTCTACGGGGGCCCTCCCGACCCGCAGGCCTTGCGATCCATCCGGCACAACAAGCAGCAGATCGAACACCGCGTCCGCGCCGCAGACCGTTTCTACTCCCACGTCAAGGAGGGCTTCGGCGGCATCCGTGACATCGAGTTCGCCGTCCAACTCACACAGCTCCGTCTCGGGCACGCCCGGCGCGAGGTGCAGACGGGGAACACCCTGGCGGCCATCGAGGCGCTCCACCGCGCCGGTATTCTCACACCCGAGCAATCGACCCACCTTTCCCGCGGTTACGTGCTCCTCCGCCGGATCGAGCACGCGCTGCAGATCGTGCAGGAGAGCCGCGAGACGGTCCTCCCTGCGGACGCGCAGGCCCGGGCCATTCTCGGTGCTCGACTCGGGTTCGCGTCGCTCGCCAGTTTCGACCATGCATACCGCGAGGCGACGCGAGCAGTTCGAGGAGCCTTCGAGGCCCTATTCCTCGGTGACCTTGGCGCCACATTCGCGGAGCACACGGCCATCCAGCGATGGATCCGCGGCGATGAGGAACTGGCGGCCGAGGCTCGGGCCGCCCTCGAGGCTGCTGGACTCAGAGACGTCGATGCGGCCCAGGCGCGACTGGTGGAACTGTCCGGCACGACACCCGACTCGCGGGAGCGACTGAGCGCCATCGTCGAGGAGCTGCTGGTCGAGGCCTCGGGATCCGGTGACCCGGACGCGTGCATCGCCAACCTCGCGCGCATTGTACGGTCGACTCGCGCCCCCGCCTCGCTGTACTGGTTCCTATATGACTACCCTGCGGCGATCCACCGTCTCTGCTATGTGTGCGGACGGAGCGATGTGCTCTCCGAGCTAATGGCCCGGCGCCCGGAGCTGATGGACGCCATGCTCGAACCCGGCGCCCTCGATAGCCCCAAGTCGCGCGCTGCCCTGCGTCAGGAACTCGCCCAGCGGCTGTCCTTCGAGCGGCGCCACGAGGGGCGTCTGCGCGCGATCCGCCTCTTCCGGGCCAGGGAAAGCCTGCGGATCGGGCTCCGCGACCTGACCATGGACGTGCGACTCGAGGATACCCTCGCCGCACTGAGCGACCTCGCCGAGGTGTGCCTCGATGCATCCCTCGAGGTCGAGGCGCGGGAGCTGCATGCACCCGAACCCCACGGGGGCTTGGCGATCCTGGGACTGGGCAAGCTCGGCGGGCGTGAGCTCCACTACCAGTCCGATCTGGACGTGGTGTTCGTGGCAGCCACGGACGACGCCGCTGGGTACGACAGGGCCTACGCCGTCGCGCGCCGGCTGATGCAGGACCTGCCCGCGCGTGCCCCCGAGGGCATGATCTATGCCATCGATCCAAGGCTCCGGCCCGGGGGAAGAGAGGGCCCTCTCGTGGCAACCCTGGCCGGCCTGCGGACCTACTATGGCACGCGCGGACACGAGTGGGAACGCCTGGCTTCGGTGCGCGCCCGATTCGTGTGTGGTGATCCCATCGTCGGTCAGGCGGCCCTCGAAGCCATTCGCGAGTTCGCATATTCGGGCGAATGGACCCCGGAAGAGAAGGCCGAGATCCATCGCATCCGCGGCCTGATCGCCCGGGAGAAGGGACGGCCGGCGCCAGGCGAGTTCGATGTGAAGCTCGGGCCCGGGGGAACCCTGGACCTGGAGGTGGCCGTCCAAGCCATCCAGGCGGAGACCGGTTCCACGGACCCCTCGGTACGAGTGCCGAGCACTCTGGCGGCCCTCGCGGCCCTGGGGCGTAGCGGGGCCCTCGACCCTGAGAGCGCGTCGGCCGCCATCGCGGCCTACCGGCTGCTGCGGATCGTGGAGAGCCGGTTGCGGATTCTGCGGGAGCGATCGACGAGTCGGGTCTCGCTGGCCGAGGAGGATCTGCACGTCCTGGCGGCTAAGCTTCCTCTGGAGGGGCGGCACAAGCCGATGACCGGGACCGACTTGGCCGCCGAACTCGGACACGCGTCGCAGGCGGCGCGCCGGCTCTACCGCACGGCGATTGCCGAGCTCGACTGGTGAGATACGTGAGACTCCTCCACGGCCGGAAGCGTCTACCCTGCAAAAGGCGGGAAGCGCGTCCCGGAAGGGAGTGGCCCGTGCATGGCGCTGGAGGCCATAGGGGTGGCGCGCCCTGACTCGATAGCCTCGGTTGCCCCCACGCGCGTGGAGGCGCTGGCTCACCGTGCGGCTCGCGGCGACGTCGACGCCTTCGACGAGCTCGTCTCACTGCACGCCGGCAAAGTGGTGAATCTCGCCTTTCGGCTGCTCGGCGACGCCACGGACGCCGACGACGTGGCCCAGGAGGCCTTCGTCAAAGCCTATCGGTCCCTGCCGCGCCTCAGGGACCGGTCCCAGTTCACCGCCTGGATGCTGAAGATCACAACCAACGCCTGCCGCGACTACCTCCGGCGGCGCGGCCGCCGCGACGAGGTCGGGCTCGACGAGGCCATCAACCACGCGGGCGGCGACGCCACCGCCCATGTGGTCGAGCAGCAGGAAACGCAGGCGCGCATTCGCCACCTGATGAACACGCTCCCCCAGAAACACCAGATCGTGCTCTACCTACGTGACATCGAAGGGCTCTCATACGACGAGATCGCCACCACGCTCGGATGCACGGTCTCGAGCGTGAAAAACCGCCTGCACCGAGCCCGCGAAGCCTTCAGGATCCGCGCCATGCCCTACGTCGATGAAGTGCTTCCCTGGGAGTGATGACTGAGACAATGAGCCGCACAGAGTGCCAGGGCTTTGCCGCCTTGGTAGACGAGTACATGGACGGCGAGCTGGACCCGCGCCTGCGAGCGGCGTGCGAGGCCCACGTCGCATCATGCCCCGAGTGCGGGCAGTGGCTGGCGCGGGCACGCCGAGCCCAAGAACTCCTGGCCTCTGGCCCAAGGGTCGAGCCGGGGCGCGGATTCCGCCTGGCCCTCCGCGGACGCCTCGAGGTCGAGCAGCTCCGCCGGAGACGCCGGGAGCGGGTCATCCGATCGGCCGCCGCGTTCCTCGCGCCGGCAACGGTGGCCGCCCTGGTGCTCGTTCAGCACATGCCAGCCGGCCGCGACCGGCTTCCCGAGGCGTCGCGGGTCACGGCCTCTGCGGCGCACGGCCCCACAACGGGCCCCGGAACCCCGTGGATGGCGCCACCCCAGACGGCCGACACCGGCGCGGCCATGGTCCGGGGCGCCGACCCGGCTCCGGTGCCACGGCTCGTCGTTCCCTCAGTGAACACGCCCCGTTCGCGAAGAGGCGTCGCGCCCCACATCCCCAAACCCACGCCAGCAGCCGCCTCCCCTGAGGGACCGACCACCTCCTCCGACTCGGGGGACGGCCTGGACTCGGTACTCGAGGCGGTCCCGGCACCGTCGGTTCACGCCCCGATCCAGTTCGCCGCCGATCGCCACTCGCCGTCCTATGTGACCCCGGCGCTGGCCCAGACGGCACCGGCGACACCGGCACCCCCACTCGTCCGGCCTCTCCCGGCTCCCGACGGCGTGTTCGCCGCCGGGAGGGACACCACGTACGAGGTCTGAAGGCTGCGGGGGCGGTCACCAGCAGTCCGCGGCTTCGGCTCCCGGCCGGTTTGCATTACAATGTTCACACGTCTGCTGCCCCATGCGCGCGAGACGGGTGATCGGCGGTGCCGGATAGAGACCTGGGACACTGCGAGCGGTACTGGGGGATGCGCGAGCCCGCCTTCTCTCTGGCGCCCGACCCGCGCTTTCTACACCTGTCCGGCCAACACCAGGACGCGCTGAACGCCCTCACCCTTGCCGTGACCAGCCTGCGGCCACTGGCCGTTCTGGTCGGCCCCAATGGCTGTGGCAAGACCTCCCTCGCCCGAAAGATCCTACGCGAGCTCCCTCCCGAGGACTACCGGGCAGTGACCTGCACGGCACACGGACCGCTCGTTTGCCCGCACCTGTTTGCCGCTTCCGGCTGGGACCGCGGCCCGGACGAGACGGCATCCGAGCCCGCCGGGACTAGCCGGCCCATCGTGGCCGTGGTGGACGAGGCCCAGGCCGCGCCCCGGAGTGCCCTGGCTGCCTGGCTGGCCGAGGCGTCGACACACCCCCGGCTGACCGTCATATTGGTCGGCCAGCCAGGACTGTGGGAGCCTCCGCCCGGGCACTTCGACGCCATCGTGTGCGCCGTCGGCCCTCTGAGCCGCCCGGACACCGACGCCATGATCCGCCACCGCCTGCGTACGGCCTGGTACTCCGGGCCTGAGCCGTTCACCGATGAGGCCCTGTCCGAGCTGCACCACCACTCGGCGGGTGTGCCCCGGCTGGCGTGTGAGCTGGCCGCCAACGCGCTGGCGCAGGCATGTGCCCAGGGGTCGCGTGAGGTGGACGCTCCGATTGTGGCCGCCGTGGCCGCCGAGCTGTTGGCCCCCTCGGCCTGACCGTCGCACGCGCCGCCGGTGAACTCCGTTCGACGCCGCCCCGTTAGGGAGGCGAGCCGATGTCCGGGTCAGACCGCAGACGCAACCCAAGGCGTGAGGACCGCTCCGCCATCTACTACCGCCTGGTGGATGCCACCGGGCCAGGTCCCTCCCGTCTCCGCGGCGCGGTCAGTGGCAACCTGAGTGCCGGAGGCCTCCTATTGCTGACGCGGCATGAGCATGGCCCCGGTACGCGGCTGGAGCTCGAACTACTGCTCCGGGCTCACAGTGGATCGCCGGTCTGCCATCACGTGGTGTTCGCTGGCGAAGTCGTCCGCTGTGAGCCACAGCCCGGCTCGGACGCACGCTTCGAGCTCGGTGTGCGCATGGACGCGTTGAGCGACGAGGACCGCGACCGCCTTGCCGCTTACCTCGCCGAGCTGGAGCGTGACACGGCATAGCGCGGGCCGTGGCCGCACCGGCGGAGTGGCGGTCGCGGGTCGGGAATGCGAGGGGGAGCCCCCATGGGTCTGTTCGGCGGCGCCAAGCGCGAACTGATCGGGGTCGACATCGGCAGCTACGCGATCAAGGCGGCATACGTCGCTCCGGGCCGCTCCGGGCCCGAGCTCGTCGCCCTCGCCTCGATCCGAACGCCGCCGGGGGCCATCGAGGATGGCATCGTCACCGATGTGGCAGCGACCGCCGCGGCCCTTCGCGAGCTGCTCGATGCCGCCGGACTGACCGTCCGCGACGCCGCCACGGCGGTGGGCGGACCCCGGGTCATCGCGCGCCCCCAGACCTTCCCGCACATGAGCGAGGCGCGCCTAAGGCAGACCGCGCTCTATGAGGCCGAGAAGTTCATCGCATTCTCCCTCGAAGAGAGCATCGTCGAGCCCCAGATTGTCTCCGAGCGCCAGACCGAAGACGGCCGCATGCTCGATGTCATGGTCGTGGCGGCCCAGACCCAGCTCGTCGACTCCCGCGTTCAGGTGCTCCAGCGCGCGGGGCTGTCACCCGCCTTCGTCGACATCGAGGCGTTCGCGCTCCTGCGGTCCATGATCTACGGCACCCACGACCCCGACGTCTTGCAGTCGAACGTGGGTATCGTGCGCCTGGGCGAGAGCTACGGCGATATCACCATCGTCGCCTCCGGAAGCTACGTGCTCTATCGCACTCTCCCGGGCGCCGGACGGGCTCTCACCGAGGCCATCGCCGCGCAACTCGGAGTGACCTATCACGAGGCAGAAGCCATCAAAGAGACGGAGGCCGTCGCCGTTACCCCCGATGTCGCCGGGGCGCTGAACGAGCGGTCGGCCCGCGTCTCCGAAGCGATCCAGCCGGTTTTGGACGACCTCACCTATGAGCTACGCCTATCGCTGGGCTTCTTCCAGGCCCAGTTCCAGGATGTGTCAGAAGGCGGCACGGTCCGCCACCTGCTGCTCACCGGCGGTACGTCCGTGATGCGCAACCTGGACCGCTATCTGGCCGCCGCCGTAGGCGTGCCGGTGTCGCGGCGGCAGTTCATCGACTCGCTGGCCTTGGACCGCGGCCGGTTCGATCCGGCATACCTGGCAGCGGCTTCCCCCTTGGCCGGAGTGGCTGTGGGACTGACGCTCACGAACCATATGAAGACTGGATCCTACGCATTCGCCGCCGATCCCAGCCAGTTCGGGGTCGCGCTGCAGCGGCGCCAGCAGTAGGACCCGCGCGGATCCGGGAGCGCCGTGGGCGCGGAGGTGGTCGCCTCATGCTTCATGTGAACCTGATCGGGGCCCGTCAGCGTGAACGCCAAGCGCAATCGAGGGTCACCGCCGAGTGCGTGCTCGCGGGCTTCGTGGTTCTCTGCCTCGCCTTGTGGCTGGCGGGTCCCAAAGTCGCCAGGCGGTACGAAGTCCTCAGAAGCATCGCCCGATACGAGAAGCAGATCGCGGACAACGAAGCCCGGGCCGACCGGGTCCAGCGCATGAAGGACGAATCGGAGCAGCTAGCCCCCGTGTTCACCATGGTCCGGGAGAGCCAGTACTGCGTGGTCGACTGGCTCCGAGTGCTCATGCACATCCAGGAAGAGATGCCGCGCGGCGTCTGGGCCGAGCAGGTCGCCTCGGAGTTCAAGCAAGAGGACTGGTCGCACAAAGTCAAAGTCCACGGCAAGGCGGCACGACAGGCCGACGTGGCCGAAGCCATGGTCCGGATCGGCCGCCGGACGCCCTTCGACGAGAAACGCATGACCCTACTGCAGACCAACGTGTCGAAGACGTCGGACGAGGAGTACATCGAGTTCAGCTTTGACGCAGGGCTGAACTATGTGATCGGGGAGTACCTACAGTGAACAAGCGTGGGATGAACCCGAAAAGCAAACTCGCCATCATCATCACCGTGCTGGCGTGTGTCGTGGTCCTCGCCGTCGCCCTGTTCCTGCGCGCCCAGTCCATCGCCGCGGTGGCTCGCTCCAACAAGACGCTCGAGGAAACCAAGCAACGGGCCGAAGAGGTCGCCAGCCTGGTGGCCAGCGAGTCCAGTGAGGCCGCGACCCTCGAACGCCTGCGCTCCGAGACCGCCTTCGTCTCCCGCCTGGCTCGCGACGCCAAGCAGGCCCAGGAGCTGGCACAACAAGGCGTGCCCAACGTCATCCTTCAGGCCGACTTCGTGCCCGCCGTGCTGCGCGACCTCGAAGTCCTCGGGCGGCGTACCGGCGTCGAGGTGAGGTCGGTCAAGCCCGGCATCTACAAGAAGCTCGAGATCCGAAAGAAACCCCAAGACGAGGTCCCGGCCACCGATGAAGAGGCCCGCAAGAAGGCCGAGGAGGCCTGGAACAAGATGTCGGCCGAGGAGAAGCGGCCGATCGAGAAAGATCATGAATACGATAAAGTCTACAAGGTTCTCACGAGAAGTGCCAGCCTGCTGTCGATGGACATCGAGGTGGCGGGTCAGTACAGCGCCCTCTTCGAGTTCATCAAAGGACTGGCCTATCCTGCGGCCGATGGCTGGCGGCTCCGCGAGTTGGTGGCTGTCCGGAATATCCGGCTGGAGGCGGAACGAGACCCCCATGCCAAAGACGTGGAACCCAACGTCCGCGCCTATCTGAGTGCCGTGGCCTTCGCTGTCCGCCCGCCCACACCCAAGGCGGACGCGGAGAAGAAGGACTCGGGGACCTCGAGCGATGGAGGTGGCGGCGGTGAGGGCAAGTAAGGCCCAGCTCGCTATCGTGGCCGTGCTCATGGTTGTCCTGGCGGGGAGTCTCTACATGCTCCTGTTCCGCAAACCTGCCGCGGCGCCGGCGAAGACGGCAGTAACTCCGGCCAGCGCTGACGCCAAAGGCACCCAGCGGGAACCAGCCAAGGCAGCCCGGCCGCCGGGAGAAGCACGGAAAGCGACGGCACCGGCAACGGCGGAGAAACCTGCCCCCACGGCATCTGCCCAGGGCACACCCTCCGCACCCGTGACCAAGACAGACGAGAAATGCCCACCCGGCGTGCAGCCAGGGCTCTGGGCCGCCTGGGGCACCTACAGCAAGCAGCGCCCCTCGCAGGCCGCCGCGGCGTCCGCACCCGGCACGGAGCTCGCCGCCATAGCGGAGGGCACCTCCTACACGGGGATGGATCCCGACGAGATCGACAAGGCCCGGCAGGCCGAGAAAGCCGGCCCGCTGCCCGACGGTCGCGCCTTCCGGCTGCGACAGGGCCCGAGCCCGTTCAAGCGTCCCTCTGTGACGCAGCTCGCCGCCCTCCGCGGACAGGCGCCATCGGGTGAGGCGCCACCAGCCAGTGAACGCGCCGAGACGGCCACGGCCCAGACACCGCCCGCCACTGCCTCGGCGGGTGCAGAGAAGCCGGCCACGGCGGCGGCCCCGTCGGCGCCACCATCGGCCCCGCCAGCCGCCATCGCCAGTGGCCTGCCACCGGCCATCGGGGCGACGGCACCCGGCGTCCCGCTGCCCGAAGTCGGGGCGCCCGCCACCGTGCAGCCCCAGCCCCAGCGAACCGCCTTCCTGGGCGGGCAGGGGTTCCCGCAGGCCACAACCGGGCCCCGGTCCGGCGCCAAGCCGGCGCTGAACCTGAGGGTCACCGGCACCGTTGTCGCTAGCGACGGCCGCTCCTCGGCAGTGATCACCGATGGCACCAACACGTTCTACGTACGTGCGGGTCAGACGTTCCGAGCAGGCGGGCGCGAGTTTCGCGTCGTGTCCGTCACACAGGGAGCCGTCGAGGTCGAGAACCAGCAGCGACGGCTAACCCTTGGGATTGGAGGAGCCGCCCCGTGAGCTTGCGACCCTGCAGAAACACCTCGATGATTGCTGCGGTTGCTCTCGTCGGGGCCCTGGCTGCAGCGAGCTCGGTGTGGGGGTCCACTCCGAGCCTTGGTTCGCAGAGCAACTCACCGGCATCACCCTTGGAGCGCGGCGTGATTGGCGTCCGCGTGCACGCCGATACCGGAGGGGCTCGCATTACCTTCTTCGCCGCGACGCCCATCAGGTATGAGGCGAAGCGGCTCACCAACCCGACGCGCCTGCTGATGCAGTTCCCAGGCGCTGTCTTCGACCGCGATCAGGCATCGCGGCCGACCATCGTCGGCATGGGAGCACTGGCCAAGGTTCTGCTCGGCCAGGACAGCAAGAACCCTTCCGTGGCCAACGCGGTCCTGTACCTCCGTGCACGGCCTCGGGTCGACATTGCGCGCTCGGACGATGGGTGCACACTCGTTGTGACCTTCGACTCGCCACGAGCCCTCCCGGATGAGACGGCGCCCGCCAGCCCGAACACCCCGGCCGAGATCGGCGTCGCCGAGCTGATCCGCCGTGCCACCGGCGAGCCCATCGCCATCCGCCTTCTGGCAGATCGCGCGGTGCGTTACGAGGCGAAGTCCAGCGGCGACGACGTGATCCTCGACATCCAGGGGGCCGTGCTGGCCCCTGGGCTTCCCACCTCGCTTCCCGTCAATGCTGGCGGCATCGGATCCGTCGCCTTGGCCCAGCCCTCGCGCGACACCGTGCGCGCCACCCTCGACCTCGACGGGGCGGGAACCTACCATGTCGCACCGATCGAGAACGGCTGCGGCGTCCTGGTGAGCCTCATGCCCCCCGCCGCACCGGCGTCCCTGGATCTCGCGCCGGCACCACACGCGGGTGGCACGGCGCCGCCAGCGCCCCTGGGCCCCTACGGTATGAACCAGGCCGGGTTTGGTGGCAGCCCAACCGCCCCGGCACCCGTCAGCGCCCCGGTGGCCACGGCGACCATGGATACCGCCAAGTCAACCACGCTCGCCGAACCGCCATCCGGATCCGATGCGCCCGCTCCGGTGCCCGCCCCCGCGCCCGGCGTGGCACCCGGGACCTTCGAGACCCCGAACCCGCCCGTTATCGTTGCCGGCGGGGCTGACGAAACGGCACCCGGGCCCCAGGACGTGCCCCGCGTCGATCCGAACGCGCCGGCGAACCTGCAACTGGCGTTCACCGGCACGCCCCTCCCGGTGGCCCTGTCGATGCTGGCATACTCCCACGGCCGAAGCGTGATCGTCGATGACGCGAGCGTGAAGGACCCGGCCACGGGTGAGCCACGCAAAGTGACCATGAACGTGGATGGCGTCGACTTCGAACAGGCCATGAACCTGCTGACCATGATGAGCGGGCTGGCGTGGAAGAAGGTCGGCAACGCCTATGTGGTCGCCTCGAAAGAACGCATCCAAGAGGTCGTGCCTCCCTCATCGCGCGTGGTCGATCGGTACACGGCGCAGACGCTGAAGCCAAGCGAACTGACCAAGACCCTCGGCTGGCTCCACCCCGCCGTGTTCGCGGAGGCCTATGACGATGCGGGCATCATCGTCCTCATCGGCCAGGCCGAAGAAGTGGCCGCTGCGCTGGCCACGCTCGTGCGCATCGACGGCGGCGAGCTCGAGCAGCCGGGCGCCGCCCAGGGAACAGCCTCGCACGGCGCCAGCCCGGGCATGCAGGTCTACGCCCTGTCGTCGGGCGATCCTCAGAAGATGCAGGAGTTCCTCAAGACCGTGGTCGGCGAGGAGCTGAAGGTCACGCAGCAGCCAGGCACGGGTGCGCTCGTTCTTCAAGGCACACCCAGTCGCGTGAGCCGCGCCGTGGCCCTGCTCAAGGAGCTCGAGGCCAAGACGGGTGAACGCGTAACCGTCACATACGAACCCGACCGTGCCGAACCGGCCGCTGTGATCGAGGCCCTCAAGAAGGCTTTTCCCTTGGTCGACGCCACACCCGTGGCACAGACGCGAACGCTCCTGCTGACCGGCACGTCGCGCGACATCGATGCGGCCGTGTCGTTCGCGCGGGCGCTGGATCAGGGCGGACGCATCGCGTATGAGTCCGTCGGCGACTACGCCGCCGCCAGTGTCGACGCGGCCAGCCTGGCGCGATTGGCGAGTATCAGCTTCCCCACCTGCAAGTTCGAGACCGATCTGGCCACAAACCGAATCGTCGCGATGGGCTCGAAGGCCGACGTCTCCACCGCCCTGGACGCACTGCGGAAGTGGGATGCACCGGGGACCGGCGAGCCCATTTCCTACACCTACACCCCCGTGAACCGGACGCCGGACGACATGGCGAGTCTGGCCGATGAGCTCATCAAAGGCATGGGTGCCGAGGTCACGGCAACCCCAACCGACGCCGTTGTCGTCCTCAATGGCGCTCCGGCGCGCGTGGCCCAGGTGCTCACGGTTCTGCAGGAGCAGGACAAGCCCGAGTCGCAGCGGCCCAAGTCGCCGGACGTCATCCGCGTGGTGCAGCTCGACCACGTATCGACCGAATACGCCTACGAGTCCATCAAGAACTACTTCTCCGCCGCGAAAGAGGGCGCCAACGTCATCGGCAGCAACGTCGGAGTCCGATCCGCCGCACCGACCGGTGGCATTGGCCAGGCCATGCCCGTAATACCAGCGGCCGTAGGAGCGCTGGGCTATGCGCCGGCCGCGGTCGGCGGCGCGGCCGGCCCCATGCCTCCGGCGGCCGAGGGAGCGGGCGCGGCGCCGGGCGGCACTGCCGCGGAGCTCGCCGTGGGCCGCCAGATGGTCGTGGTCGGGGACGAAGAGACCCATCGAATCACGCTGGTCGGGCCCAAAGCGCTCGTCGAACGGGCCCTCGCACTGATCGACGAACTCGACGTGCCTCAGCATCAGGTGACGTTGCATGCCATGATCGTCGACCTCGACCGAACCGCCGCCAAGGATGTCGGCATCGAGTGGGATTTCGGCAGCGTCAATCTCACCGAACGCGGGTCCGACGATCCCGATGTCCCCATCGGCTACAACGACGGCATCGGGTTCAGCCCGCTGGATCGTTCGATCTTCGACTTCCAGGCCGTACTCAACTTCGTCAAGACCGACCAGAGGTCCAAGCTGCTGGCCCGCCCGAACGTCAAGGCGCTCGACGGCCAGAAGGCACGGATACAGATCGGTGACGAACTGCGGTTCCAGGTCGTGCAGATCGTGAACGGAACCGCCGTCACCGACATCGAGAAAGTCGACGTCGGCATCATCCTGGAGTTCACCCCAAGGATCGCCAACGACGGGTCGCTGACGGCCGAGCTGTCGGCGGAATCGTCGACCGTGTCCGGGTTCACCGCGGGCGTCCCGCAGATCGCCACGCGCCGCGCGACCACCAAGGTCCGCCTCGAAAACGGCCAGACGATGGTGATCGGCGGCCTGATCCGCGACGAGGAGATCGAGACGATCCGCAAGGTGCCCATTCTCAGCGAGATCCCGTTCTTTGGCCGCCTGTTCAAGAACCGGCAGGTTCAGCGGCGACCCCAGGAACTGGTGATCTTCCTAACGCCCGAGATCGAATACGCCGATGGCGACAAAGCTCCACCCCAGCTCGCCACAGGGTTCTGAACCCGCGGCTAACCGACCGCGAAACAGGCAACGCGCTGCGGATGCACCGGTCGGCGAAGCCAGCCAGCGCGTTGCCAGCATCACCGCCCGGCGCCCAGGAATCGGCGTCCGGGCGGTTCGTGCCCGTGCGGCCGTGGTAGACTACCAGATGGAGCGCGCCCGCCCGGTGGGCGGCGCATGACGCGTGGGCGGGGACCAGGCATTTGCTACATTCTCACTCCATAGTTGACATCTTCCTGGAGAACACGGCCGCCACGCGCGAGGCCGTGGAACAGGCGCTCGCCACCTGCAAGGAGACCGGGGAGCCGGTCGGCCAGGTTCTCGTCAACATGGGCGTCATCACCGAGAAGGACCGCGTCAAGTGCCAGGGCCAGCAGTGGGGGATCCCCTTCGTCGACCTCGAGGAGATCGACGTCCTCGACGAACTGCTTCATATCATCCCGCCCCACATGATGCGCCAGTACAAGGCAGTGCCCATTCGGCTCGAAGGACGGCGGCTCACCGTCGCCATGGCCAACCCCACCAATGTGCTGTGGATCGACGAGCTCAAGCTGATCACGGGCTACAACGTCGTGTCGGCCATCGCCTGCGAGGAGGACATCGATCGCACACTCAAGCGAGTCGGCTCCGCCGAAGATGCCCTCCGGGCCAAGATCTCCGACGTCCTGAGCTCCTTCGGGCCCGGCGAGGGGGCCATCGAGGCCAAGACAACCGAGGATGAACCCGATCCGACGGTGGCCCTGCACCTGGCCGAGGATGCACCGATCATCAAGCTCGTGAACACGATCATCGCCGAAGGGCTTCGCGAAGGCGCCAGCGACATCCACGTCCAGCCGGAGGAAGACCGCGTCCGCGTCCGATACCGCGTGGATGGCATCCTCGCTGACGCTCCCATACCGATTCCCAAACAAGTGCAGTCGCCGCTCATCTCGCGTATCAAGATCATGGCCGAGATGGACATTGCCGAGAGGCGCATCCCCCAGGATGGCCGGATCGCGCTGGCTTTCGAGGGGCGCGAGTACGACTTCCGCGTCAGCTCACTGCCGGGCGTCAATGGCGAGAAGATGGTCCTGCGTGTTCTCGACAAGAGCGGCATCAGCCTGGGGCTCGAGAAACTCGGGTTTGCCCCCGATACGATGGAACGCTTCTCCGAGGTGATCAGTCGCTCCTGGGGCATCATCCTGGTTACGGGACCGACCGGCAGCGGCAAGTCCACGACCCTGTACTCCGTGCTGAGCCGGAAGAACACGGGCCAGGAGTGCATCATCACCGTCGAGGACCCGGTCGAGTACCAGCTCCCCGGACTCACGCAGGCCCACGTCAATGTGAAAGCCGGACTGACCTTTGCCAGCGTTCTGCGGTCCATGTTGCGCCAGGACCCCGACATCATCATGGTTGGCGAGATCCGTGACAGGGAGACCGCCGTCATCGCCACCGAAGCCGCCCTCACGGGCCACTTGGTATTCTCCACACTCCATACCAACGACGCTCCAGGAGCCGTGGCTCGCCTGGGTGAAATGCAAATTGAACCCTTCCTCATCGCCTCGGCGGTGCAGGGCGTCCTGGCTCAACGCCTGCTGCGGACCGTGTGCAGCAAGTGTGCCGAACCCTACCAGCCTCCGGAGAAGAGCCTGCGCCGCATCCGGTTCCCCAAAGACCAGATGCGAAACGCTCGTTTCATGAGGGGCCGAGGCTGTGAAGCGTGCCGCCAGCGGGGCTACCGCGGGCGAACCGGGTGCTACGAGTTCATGGTGATCACCGACGAAATCCGGGAGGCAATCCTCAAGGAGGAGCCGTCGCATGTGATCGCCGAGATCGCGCGCGAGCAGGGGATGAGGACCCTGGCCGAGGACGCGATGCTCAAGGTAGCCCAGGGCATCACCACACCCGAAGAGATGCTCCGGGTCTGCTCGACGTAGCCCACCGTTCTCGCTGGCTAGACAGGAGTGGAATGGAGACGACCGATGCGCTTGTGAAGCGGCGGCTCGAGCTGTTTGTGCAGCACGTCGACGACGTGCCGCCACTGCCGCAGATCGCCATGAGAGTCCTGGAGATGCTCGAGTCGCCGTCGGCCAGCGCTACCGACCTGGAGCGCGTGATCCTCAGCGAGCAGACGCTGGCAATGAAGATCCTTCGCATGGCCAACTCCGCGTTCTTCGGCCTGCCCCGGTCCGTCGCTTCGCTCCGCGATGCCATCGTATTCCTGGGCTTTCGCAAGGTGAGCTCCATCGTGGTGGGACTGGCGACGTTCGACCTGTTTGGCGCCAGGCGGGCCGAGGAGACTGACCTGTTCCGGGCACGTCTCTGGCGCCACTCGATGCTGTGCGCCACCTGCTCCCGCCGTCTCGCCGAGTCCAGGCACGACGGCCCTCCGGAGCAGGCCTTCATGATCGGCCTGTTGCACGACATCGGGGAGACGATTCTCGAACGATACGCCCGGGATCAGTTCGCCGAGGTCATCCGCCTCTATGAGGAGACCGGCTGCCCCATCATGGACGCCGAGGCGAAGGTGCTCGGGTTCAACCACGCGGAGCTGGCGGGGGCCCTGTGCGAGAACTGGGGTATACCCGACGCGCTCACTATCCCCATCCGCTTCCACCACAGCCCGATGGACGCGCCGGAGGAGGCTCGGGCGGCGGCTCTGCTCTGCCACGTGGCCAACGGCATGGCCTACGGCCTGTGTCTCGAAGTGACCGAGGAGGGGCCGCGCTACGTGCCGGCCGAGGGCCTGACGCAGCTACCATACACGGACCAGCGCGCGGTGCTGGCCTTGGGCCTGGACATGCCCCGGCTCCTGCTACTGATGGAAGAGGCGGGGCGGGCTGCCCTCGAGCAGGAATCCCTGTTCCGCAACGCCAGCGCGCCTTAGGGCCGCCGTGGAGGGTCAGCGGTGCAAAGCATTCGAGACGTTCACATTGACGAGCTTCTCACACTGACCGTCGAGCGCAAAGCCTCCGACCTTCACCTCACGGTGGGTTTGCCCCCCATGCTCCGCATCGACGGCGAGCTGGAACCCACTCAGTATGAACGATGCACTGACTACGACACACAACGGCTGGTCTACGATGTGCTCACCGATCGCGAGATTGAGGAGTTCGAGGAGACCCGCGAGCTGGATTTCAGCTACGGCGTCAAGGGCCTGAGCCGCTTCCGCTTCAACGTGTACCGCCAACGGGGCTCGGTCGGCGCCGCCATCCGGGCCATTTCGGATCGCATCCCGACCATGGAGGAGATGAACCTTCCCGGCATCGACGTCCTGAAGGCCTTCACGGAGCTCCCGCGTGGTCTGGTGTTGGTCACGGGACCCACGGGCAGTGGCAAGTCGACCACGCTGGCCACCATGATCAACCACGTGAACCAGGTCCGGAACGTGCATGTGATGACGGTCGAGAACCCGATCGAGTTTATTCACAAGCACAACAAAAGCATGATCAACCAGAGGGAACTGGGCAAGGACACGCTGAGCTATCCCGCGGCACTCCGCGCCGTGTTGCGAGAGGACCCGGATGTGGTCCTCATCGGCGAGATGCGCGACATGGAGACCATCGAAGCCACCCTGACCGTGGCCGAAACCGGCCATCTCGTGTTCTCAACCCTGCACACGAACAGCGCTCCGGCGACGGTCGACCGCATCATCGACGTGTTCCCGCCCGATCAGCAGGAGCAGGTTCGGGTCCAGCTCGCGGGGGCGATCCAGGGTGTGGTGAGTCAGCAGTTGGTGCCTCTGGCGGGCGGGACGGGGCGAACCTGCGCCATCGAGTTCATGGTCGCCACCTCCGGCATCCGCAACCTCATCCGCGAGGGGAAGTCGTTTCACATTCAGTCGGCCATCGAAACGGGCAAGGAGCTTGGCATGATAACGATGGATGCGGCCCTGGCCGAGCTAGTGCTCTCGGGCCGCGTGACACGGGAAGAAGCCGAACTGAAGTGCCTGGATAAGGATAACTTTAATCGTCTCTGCTCGGGTTCGTTCGGTGGCCGGCACTAGCGAGGACCGGCCCTGCCGTACGGGGCTGTCGAGGCTCCTGCCAGTGCCCTTCACTCCGGGAAGGGGAGATCGGGATGCCGGTATTCCGATATGAGGCCGTCGACGCGGCGGGCAATACGGTAAGGTCAACCATCACGGCAGACAGCCGCGATGCCGTGATCCAGCGGATGCGCGAGCTGCGCTACCACCCAGTCGACATCGCCGTCGTCACCTCCGAAGGCGGCAAGATGGCGAGCATCAACGCCCGCTTTCAGGGAGTCAAGCTCAAAGAACTGGTCGTGTTCACGCGGCAGTTCTCAACCATGATCGACGCCGGCATGACGATCCTCAAGAGCCTGGATATCCTGGCGGCGCAGACCAAGAACTCCTTCTTCCGAGAGACCATTCAGGGGGTCAAACTGGACATCGCGTCGGGCTTGAGTCTGGCCGACGCACTGGCGAAGCACCCTCGGGTGTTCAACGACCTGTATGTGAACATGATCCGGGCCGCTGAGATCGGCGGCATCCTGGACGTGATCCTGCAGCGCATCGCGGGCTACCTGGAGAACGAGCAGGAGATCCGCACCAAGATCAAGTCGGCCATGATGTATCCCTGCGTGGTGTTCGCCTTCGCGCTGCTCATGACCATTGGCATCGTGTTCTTCGTTCTCCCCCAGTTCAAGACGATCTTTGCCGGTCTTGTGGGCGAAGACTACAAACTACCTGTACTCACCACAGTCCTGCTCAACAGCGGGGCCACCGCGCGCCAGTACTGGTGGTTCCCCATCCTGGTCATCATTGGCGTCGTGACGGCCTGGAAGATGGTCGGACGCACCGAGTCGGGGAGGCTGAAGCTGGACTCGTTCAAGCTCAAGATCCCGATCGTGGGGGATCTTGTTCTCAAGATCTCGGTGGCCCGTGTCTGCCGCACGTTGGCGACACTGCTGGCGAGCGGGGTGTCGATTCTCCGCTGCCTCGAGATCGTGGAGGCCACGGCCGGGAATGCCGTTATTGCCAACGCAATCCGCCAAGCCCGCACTGCGGTCCACGGGGGCGAGCGGATCTGCGAGCCCCTTGCGCAGTCCGGCATCTTCCCCCTGATGACCACCCAGATGGTGCAGGTGGGCGAGGAGACCGGTCGGCTGGACGAGATGCTCAATAAGGTCGCCGTGTTCTACGAAGAGGAAGTCGACGCCATGATCAAGGGGCTCACGTCGCTGATTGAGCCGA
The DNA here is from genome assembly GCA_029547025.1 of Armatimonadota bacterium. Taxonomy (GTDB): domain Bacteria; phylum Armatimonadota; class Zipacnadia; order UBA1398; family JAKPQA01; genus JAKPQA01. Next base: position 24,931 of record JAKPQA010000145.1, on the reverse strand, counting down.
TCATGATCGTGGGACTCGGCGGCTTTGTCGGTTTCGTGGCTGTGGCGGTGCTCAAGCCCATCTACGATGTGCTCGAGACGATGCAGCAGCAGAAGTAGCACCGGGGCGGCCGGGACCGGAGGAGAACGGGCACCGGACTCGGAAAGTGGGTCGTGCGAGGAAGAGGCAGTGCGAGCACGCCAGACCGGGGGCGGGACGCTGTGGGAGCCGTGCCCGGGGCTGGGTGCGCGCGTGTGTCCGGCCGCTGTGCCGGTCTGCCTGAGGGACGAAGAGCACGAGGGAGACTAGAGGATGGGTCGTACCCGATCGGGCGGGCAGATACCGCCTGAGGAACTGGACCGGCTGTTTCGGGAGTACGCCAAGACCCGCGCACCGGAGATCCGCGACCGCATCGTCGCGCAGTTCTCGGGCCTGGTCGAGAGTGTGGCCCGGAGCATCCCCAACACCTCAGAGCCCACCGAGGATCTGGTGCAGGAGGGCTACATTGGCCTCATCAAGGCCGTGGACATGTATGATGTCGAGCGTGGGGTCAAGTTCATCACCTATGCCACGCATCTGATCCTCGGTGAGATCAAGCACTATCTGCGCGACCGGAAGTCCATCATCCGTGAACCCGGCTGGCTGTACGAGCTCAACCAGAAGGTCAGCCGCGCCATTGATCAGCTCACCCAAGAGCACGGGCGGTACCCGTCGGTGGCCGAGATCTGCAAGGAGGTCAACATCGGCGAGGACGCGGTGCTCGAAGTGCTGCGGACCCGCAACACCTTCCAGGTGGGTTCGCTGGATGTCTCCGATGAGGACGAGGAGTCGGGGCGTGCCCACCGGCTGGATACCAAGAAGATCCGGAGCCTGCAGCACTCGACGCTGGAACTGCCGGTGGAGGACCGCATCGTTCTGGATAGCTCGCTGGCGAAGCTCAAGTCCATCGAGCGCGAGGTCATCGAGTACTTCTTCTTTCGCGACTTCAGTCAGACGGAGATCGCCCGCAGACTGGGAGTATCGTGCAACTACGTGTCCCACCTGGTCCGCGCGGCGCTGCGGAAGCTGCGGAGCTCGCTGGCACGGGAGGAGCAGCGCGAGGCCTCGCTGCGCCTTCGCGCGGAGATCGAGCGCCGGCGGGCCCAGCTCCGGCTGATCGAGGAGCGTGGCGCACGCGACGACCTGACCGGCCTCCGCGGGCTGCACTACTTCGAGGAGCGACTTCGGGAGGAGTTCCTGAGGGCCGAGCGATACTCACACGAGCTGGCCGCTCTGCTGATCGATATCGACGGTCTGGCCCAGTACAACCGCCGGGCGACGGCGGCGGCGGGCGACGAGGCCCTGCGCCGGGTGGCCATGCTGCTCGGGACGAACATCCGTCGCGTCGACGTGGTAGCTCGGCTGGAAGGTGGCACCTTCGGACTCATCTTACCCCAGACCGGCGACACGGCGGCCCGGCTGGCCGATCGTCTGGTGAAGCGTGTGGCCCAGGAGCGAATCGGTGCGACATCACCGCGGGGCAAGTATCTGACGATCAAAGCGGGTGTGGCAGTGTACCCGGTGGACGCCCTGGATGACGCGGGCCTGATCGAGGCCTCGCGCCGCGCCCTGAACGCGGCACGAGAAGCAGGCGGCAACGGCTACGTCCGTGCTCACGCGCTCTTCAGCGGACTGCGCGCCACGGGAACGCCATCGCTCCTGCGGAGCGCACTCGCCGCAACTCGTGCTGCGGAGTTGGAATGAGTTGGGACTGGATCCGGCCGGATCACCCGGCACCCTTACCGCCCCGGACGCCCTCGAAGCCGTAACGGGGATCATCTTCGACATCAAGCGGTTCGCGATCCACGACGGCCCGGGTATCCGCACCACGGTCTTTTTCAAGGGGTGCCCCCTTCGCTGCCGGTGGTGCCACAACCCCGAGGCGGTACATGGGCAGCCGCAGCTGATGTTCTTCCCCCGCAACTGCATCGGGTGCGATCGGTGCATCGAGAACTGCCCTCGGGGCGCCGTCGTCGTCCGTGACGGAATCCGTCAGATCCTGCGCGACCGGTGCCAGGACTGTGGAACGTGCACCCGAGAGTGCTATGCGCGGGCCCTGGTGATGAGTGGCCGAGAGGCCACCGCGGGTGAGGTTGTTGCGGAAGCCGAGCGCGACGCGCCCTTCTATGAGAACTCGGGCGGCGGCGTAACCATATCGGGTGGCGAGCCCTTTGCCCAGCCCGTGTTCCTCGATGCTCTGCTCTCCCTGTTCCGCCGCCGTGGCCGCCACGTGGCCGTCGACACTTCAGGTGAGGCACCGTTCTCCGTGATCGAGCCGATGCTGGACCGCATCGACCTGCTTCTGTTCGATGTGAAACACGCCGACGCCGAGGCCCACCGCGAGTGGACCGGGAGCAGCAACCATCGGCTTCTGGCCAACCTGGCGAAGCTGGGGACTCGAGGCGTCCCGCTCGTGGCTCGTGTCCCAGTGATTCCCGGGTTCAATGGCTCGCCCGAGGCCATCCGCGCCATCGCCCAGGCCGTGCGGGAGCGAGCTCCCTATGCGCCCATGGAGCTTCTGCCGTACCACCGACTCGGTGAGAGCAAACACGCGAGCCTCGGGTCGGAGTACCCGCTGAAAGGAACCGAAGCACCGACGCCGGAGACGATGCAGGCTCTGCGAGACGCGGCTGCTTCTTTGGGTGTGGATTGCCGGATCGAGGGGTAAGCTGGGGAGTACGAGGGGTTGCGCGTGCTGATCCCCGTGTGAGGAGGCATCCACTATGCGATTCCAGTCGCGTGGCATCCTCGGGCTCTGTCTGGCGTGTGTCATGACCCTTCCGGCATACGCCCAGACCGTCTCTCTTCGCTACCAACCACCGGCGGGCATGCGCACCGCATACGACATGGAGATGTCCGGTGAGGGCAAGGTGCAGGTCGCGACCCAAGCCGGGGCACAGGAGACCCCGCTGAACCTGGTTGCCGGCATGCGCGCGTCCGAGAAGGTCCTGCAGGCCGGCACCGATGGCACGCGCCTGGTTGAGATGCAGGTGCTGGCCGCCAACGCGACCTACAACGGCCAGAGCGTGCCCCTGAACCTGGCCGGTCGCACCATGCGGTTCAAGCAAGATGTGCTGGGCCGGGTCTATGGCTTCGAGGGGCAGGCTCCCTCGAGCACGGCCGTGGGTGGCGCCGCCGGCTTCGATCCCTTGTCGCTGGTGAACGACCTGAGCCGCGTGGTGCGGTTTCCGGAGAAGCCCGTGTCTGTGGGCCAGTCGTGGCGTCTGGAGTACCAGGTCCGCACACCGTCAGGCGGCGCCCCACTGGTGTCATGCGAGTCGATCCTGCGCCAGGTGGGCAACGCCAACGGCCGGCCGACGGCCACCGTGGACCACAAGCTGCGTGTGCCCCTGTCCATCGAGCAGGGGGGCATCCGCCTGGTGGGGACCCTGAACGCCAACATGCGGAGCACGTACTATACGGACTACGGTATGCTGGCCGCGTCGCAGTGGCGGGCCGCCATCAGGCTGACGGCCTACGGTGTCGGGGCGAACGGAGCCACCACGGTGCTGGGCTCGTGCACCATCCCGGACCTTCGGGCCACCGTGCGACAGTCCGGCTCCTCGTGAGGGAGGTCCGCTCGGGCCCGCCATGGAGCTTCACCCCGAGGCACTTCTGGTCACGGCACCGAGCGTGGCACTGGCGCTCTACTACGTTCCGCGGATGTACCTCGATCGCGCCCTGACCGGATCCGAGGCGGCCGCAGCCAGCGGCATTGTGCTTGGCCTGTGTGGTGTATGCCACAGCATCTGGGGGGCCGCGCCGGGCTATGCGCTCGGGGTGGTCATCATCGCGGCCATCGGCTGCTTGCCGTACGCTCGCCGGATGCTGAGCCGGCGCGATGAGTTGGCTGTGGCGGAACGCGAACTGGCGGAATGGCGCCGAACGATCGCATTCGACGCCAGGAACAGGGGCGCCTACGTGTACGCCGCCGAAGCGCTCCGCAACCTGGGTCGCTATGCCGAGGCGGTCAGCTTGTACGAGCGGGCCATGGCCCTCGGTCCCCGCGATCCGGCCGTCCAGCGCGCCCTGGAGGTCACCACACAGCTCAAGCGGGCCTCTGCCGGTGAGAACTGGATCTGCGCGACGTGCCGGGCGGAGAACGCCGCCAGGATCCGGGAGTGTTTCCGGTGCGGGGCGCATCTGCCGCTGGCGGGAGCCGCCGGCAGCCCCGTGGCGGCCTACGGCATCGTGCCGCTGGCGGCCCTGGTGGTTCCGGCTTCCGCACTCGGGATCTGCGGGGCGATCAGCCCTTCGGCGATGCTGCTGCTGTGCTGGCTGGGCGCGCTGGGGGTCGTTGTGTTCTATGCGATCGTGTCACCCGCGAGTGAGGACTAGACTGGACCCATGACCGACGCGTTCGAGCCGCGCATCCAGCTGATCCTGGGACTGGGGAACCCACCCCGGGAGTATGCGGGCACGCGCCACAACGTGGGCGCCGACGTGGTGGACCGAGTGGCCGCCCGCATGGGTATCCGCACGTGGTCTCACCGTTGGCGCTCCCTGAGTGCCGAGGGCCACATCGGCGGATGCAAAGTCACCCTCGTCAAACCCATGACCTATATGAACCGCAGCGGCCTGGCGGCGCAGGCCGCGCTGCAGGAACTCCGCCTGCTGCCCAGCCAGCTGCTCGTGTTGGCGGATGACGTGAACCTCGAGCTCGGCCGGCTGAGGCTGCGACGGAAGGGAAGCGCCGGTGGTCATCTGGGGCTCGAGTCCATCGTTCAGCATCTCGGCACCACGGACTTCCCGCGTTTGCGGATCGGCGTGGGGGGGCCCGTGACGCGCGCCCAACTCGTCGAGCACGTGCTGTCGACCCTCTCCGATGAAGAGCTCGAAGTCCTGTCTCCGAGGCTCGACGAAGCGGCAGACGCTGTGTACGATTGCGTGCGGGTGGGCATTGATCATGCAATGAACGCCCATAACCGGTGAGATGGCGCCCGGGGGGCCATGGCCATGGTCCGGCGAACGCTGGTGTGGCTCGCAGCCGGCTATGGGGCCGGGGCGGTCGCCGGCTTGGCGACATGGCGGGGCCTGGCCGCTGAAGGTCCATCGATCGCGGCATCAGCGGCGGTGGAGCGTCTCATGTCGTGGCCGTGGATCGTCCGGTCGCTGGTGGCCCTTCTGTGTGTGTCCACCATCGGGCTGCCCCGGCTGCCGCGGCCTGGCGTCCGCGCGGTTCTGGCACTGGCGGCCGGGCTTCTGGTCGGCACCACGGCCATGCTGCGGCACGCAGTCACCCGCTGGACCCTCCCGGCGTATGTTCCCGGGCAGAAGGTTACGCTCACGGGCACCGCCCTCGAGTCGGCAGCGCCCGGGTGGGGCCTCCGCCGAGTGCCGCTCCGGGTTGCGGAGTTCCGTACATCACCAGGGGCACGGCCGACGGACCGGACCGTTCTCGCCCACATGGGGACGCCGTCGGGCCTCGTCGTTGGGGACGGTGTGAGAGTGACGGGCTACCTGCAGCCGATCGCGCCGGCTGCCGGCCCTGGTGAATTCGACGTCGAGGCCTACTACCGCCTGAGGTATGACATACGCCTCGAGCTCGTCGGATGCGACGAGCTGCTCCGGCTGCGGAGCCAGCGTGTTGAGACGCCGGCGGTCACCGCGCGCGTCCGCGCCTGGCTCCGCCACCGGCTGGTACGCACCATGCCACGCGCCAGCCCGAGCCTCACGACGGACCTGATGCTCTCCGCAGTGGCCGGCCTGCAGTCCGTTCAGCTCCCCCGCTCCATCGAGGACGACTTTCGCCGTGCCGGCACGATCCATATCCTCGTGGTGTCGGGCACCCAGGTTGCCGTGCTGGCCGGCGTGGTGCTGGCGCTGACGCGCGGCCCGGGACCGTGGCGTTGGGTGGGCGCGTGTGCCTGCGTGCCGCTGATCGCCGCCTACACGCTGCTCGTGGGACCGGAGGCATCGGTCTCGCGCGCCGCGCTCATGGGAGTGCTGGCCGCGACGGCATTGGCGCTGCGCCGCGACTACGACGCCATGACCGCCCTCGCCACCGCCGCGCTCATCATCATGGCCGCCGACCCCTGCTCGGTGTTCCGTCCTGGGTTCCAGCTTTCCGTGGCGGCATCGGTGGCGCTGGTGTGGTTGGGGATGGGCCGCGACGAGGTGCTCCGTCCTGGCCACCTGCCGCTGCGCCCACGGCGGCGCGCCGGCGGGCCGTGGCAGTGGGTCCTTTGTGGGCTGCGCGTGTCGAGCGTCGTCTGGCTCGCCGTGACGCCACTTCTGCTGCTGCACTTTCGGCAGGCATCGCTGACGTCGGTGGTGTCCAACCTGGTCGTGGTGCCCCTCGCGGGCGCGCTGACCATCCTGGGGATGGCCTCGGCGGTGCTCGTGGCTCCCCTGCCCGGCCTCTCCTATGTGCTGAACTATGCCAACAGCATCCTGGTAGAAGGTATCGTCCGAACCACGGCCGTGTTCGCTAACCTGCCATGGGGTGTGTGGCAGTGCGGCGGGCCGTTCGGCTGGGGGCATGTGGCCCTCTGGTATGTGGCCGTGGTTGTGGGCCACGAGCTCGTCCACAACGATCGCTGCCGCCGGCTACTGGACACAAGCGAAGGGCGCCAACTGGCCGCGCGAGCGTCGCCACCGGTGCCGATGGGATCCGGGTGATAACGTACCTCCGGCCGCACACGGAATGGGTTGCCCAGAGCAGAGGAGCTGGTCGTGCGAGTGACGACGAGATGCACGCGATGGATGGTGTTCGTGCTGGTGGCCGGTACCGCCGGGAGCACTGCCGCGAGCCTGGAAGAGGGGAGCGCCATGGCGCGTTCCGACGTGGCGCGGGTCCGTGTCGAGGTGGCCCCCGGTGCCGGGCCGGTTGAGCACAGGGCGGCCGAGCTGTTCTCCCGGTGCGTGATGGACCGGACGGGGAAGGCCCTGGCGAGATCTTCGAGTGCCTCGACGCGGTGCACGATCACTATTGGTCGAGCGGACGCGCAGCTCCCCCGGTTCGTCGTCGACCGGGACCTGCGGGCGGACGGCTACCGCATCCTCGCCCAGCCCACCCACCGTGGGCGCGTCTACGTTGCCGGCCAGAGCCCCAGCGGCGTGGTGGCTGGCGTGGGAGCCTTGCTTCGGGCCATGGCGTTCGAGCCGGGGGCCATCCGGATTCCCGAGATGGACCTGTGTGACGCACCGGAGCTCCCCGTGCGGGGCATCTACTTCGCGACGCACTTTGGGAACTTCTACCACGTCGCGCCGCTGGAGGAGGTCGATCGCGTCATCGAGGAGTTCGCGCTCTGGGGTGGCAACGAGCTGGTGGTCTGGTTCGACATGCACCACTTCCGTGACTTCGCCGACCCGGCGGCTCGGGCTCATGTGGCGCGGCTCCGGCACTTCGCCGACACCGCTCACGCCGTTGGCATGCGCTTCGGTCTCACCTTCATCGCGAACGAGGGCTACGACTCCAGCCCAGAGGCCCTGCGCGCCGACGGCAACACCGGCACGGCCCATTACCACCGAGAGCTGTGCCCCTCGAAGCCCGAGGGCCTCGCGCTCATCGGTCGGTGGCAGGCTGAGGTGCTGGATGCGTTCCGCGATGTCGATCTGGCCTGGACGTGGCCGTACGACCAGGGCGGGTGCGCCTGCCCGGACTGCGCGCCGTGGGGCGCCAACGGCTTCCTCAAGGCCTCCGAGCAACTGGCGCGTCTATACCGCGCGCGCTTCCCTCAGGGCAGGCTATGGCTGTCGACGTGGCTGCTCGACCAGGTGAACGCCAAAGGGGAGTACGACGGCTTGCTCAGCTACATAGAGCGGGAGAGGCCGCAGTGGATCGACGGGATCATCGTCGGCACCCACTCCGACTGGATCCCGGAGCCCTTGCTCCACCGGCCCGAGCCCGACCGGTACCCGCTGGCGGCCTTCCCCGAGATCTCGATGTACCGCATGGAGCCATGGGGCGAGCACGGGGCCAACCCACTGCCCGGCTTCTGCTCGCGCTTGGCTGACAAGCTTAGCGGGCAGGTCATCGGCGGATGGCCCTACTCGGAAGGCATCTACGAGGACCTGAACAAGTTCTACTGGGCACGCTTCTTCTGGCGGCCCAGCGCCGCGACCGACGACATCCTGCGCGAGTATGCCGTTCATTACCTGGGCGCAGACGTGGCCGACGATGCCGTCCGCCTGTTCCGCCTCATGGAGCAGACGCACGCACGGAGCGGCTGGCGTGTGGCCGATCTGACCGGTGCGGACGAGGAGCGGCGGTTGGCCGAGTCCATCAACTCCCGCTTGCCCGCATGGGCACGCGTATCGTGGCGCTGGCGCATCCTGTACATCCGTGCGGCCATCGACGGTCTGCTCGCATCGGAGCCGTCGATCGGCCCAGAGGCTCATACCCGGCTCCAGGCGCTGTGTGACGAGCTGGTGCGCATCTACCACGCCGACGGCACCTTCATCCGCCCTCCGGCGCTGCCACGATTGCCGGATCCGCGAAACCTGGCCTTGGGCCGTCCGGTGACCGCATCGTCGTGCCAGCCTGGCTATGGTGACCGCGGGGCTCACCTGACGGACGGCATCCGGGCCGAGGACGATGGCGAGAACTTCTGGTGCCACGATCCACGCCAGGAGGAGACGGCTACATTGACCGTGGACATCGGCCGCCGCATGGAGGTGGCCGAGGTGAACCTGCAGCTCCGTGGCCTCTATGGCGCGTTCTGGTTCGTGCCGGAGAGCATCGACGTGTCGATCTCGGATGACGGCGTGGTCTTCCGTCCGGTGGCGGGGACGCGTGAACCCCCTCGTGAGGGCGCGCCGTACTCGCCGGAGCCGGTTCGGATCGCCATCGGCCAGAGGGCGCGGTACGTTCGCGTCCGCCTGGGCCGCTCGCAGCATCAGAAGGAGCCGTACGCCGGGGTACTCGAACTGACGGAGCTCGAGGTGCTCGGGCCGTAGGAGCGGGCATCGTCTCCGGCTCGACGGTTCCGGCGACGTCGGCCCAGGTCGTGTCGCTCAGCTCGACCGTGACGAACTCGCCAGAGCGCATCGGATGGGCGGAGCCAGCGGCGAGCTCCACGGACCCCCTTCGTTGGACTTCTCGCACATGAGCACACGGTACTCGGGCTTCCACCGCAAGCCTGGGCGCGCGAGGCCGCAGGCGCGAAAAAAAGCGCTGGGCAAGGGAGGGAGGTCCTTGGCAGGGACGACCGGAATAGCATGGGTCAGAAGGATGCGAAGGCTGAACTTGGGCCCGGGGCGCCGCGTTTGGCAGTTGCGGGGGACTCCCATGCCCAGGTCGGCCGTGCGCCTTGTCTTGCTGGCTGAAGGCCTTGCGGAAGCAAGAGTGCCGGCTGGTGAAGCAAGGCGTTGTGGGTGTCCGCCAGGGAGGGGGGGAAGTCAGCTCACACCTCGTTCGCCTCTTGTCGCGTTCAGGTTCGGCGAGAGGGGGACAACGGGCTTCGACGACTTGTGTGCATGTGCGCGTGGTGCCGATTTCGGCAAGTCGTGGGGTGTTCGGGGCGCCGTATAACGGGATTTGACACACCGCGGAGAAGGCGCCCGGACGTTGACAGCCTAGATGGCCTCTGATAACCTCGCCGACTGTGCGCACCAGGATGCTCCCGAGGGACTCGCAGGGAGCAACGAGTGGCAACACTGACAAGAAAGGGAAGTGGTCTTCTTGACTCGTAGTTTCGTTCGCTGCGCGCCCCTCTTCCTGGGTGTGGGCATCCTCGTAGCGCTTGCGGGCTGCACCAGCCCGTTCTTCACCGGCTCGGGCGACCTCACCAACACGATCGTCCCCGGCCAGAGCAACGAGGCGACGGCGGCGACCGTTCGCGCGGTCCTGTCCGTCGATGTGGCCAACCCCGGAGTCAACCAGTTCTACCTCACGTCTTTGGTTCTCCAGCCTGAGGGTGGAGTCGGCGTCCTGAGGGGCGTGCCCGCCACCTTCCATGTCCTGTCGGCCGGTACCCTGGCCGCGGCCCAGGCGGGCGTGTTCGCTGTGGCGAACCAGCTCTGCCCTGAGACCGAGGATGCGATCTGGTACGAGAACAAGAACGCCAAGTTCCAGTCGATCACCAACCAGAACGGTGTCATTCAGGTCGCCCCGCAGTCGGCCGGTATCGATCCGGGCCAGGAGAACACCCTGGGCTACGATCGTCCTCGCCTGCCTGTCCTGCCTGGCGCCATGGGCTGGCTCACCGCCAATGCGATCACGCTGGAGCAGAGCACGACCTTCGGCCAGCGCAAGCAGCAGTTCCTGGGCAACGTTCGCCTGAACTATGCGAGCCCCGCCCGTCTGACCGGCACCAACGCCAACATCTCCGAGGTTGTCTTCGAGATCGGCGTGCCCGTCTACAACCAGCTCGCCAGCCTGATCAACGTTGAGGGCTCGGGCCTTCCGGCCGCCACCGCGGTGAGCGTCACGGTGACCCTGAACGGCGGCGCTGCGCAGTTCACCGTGAATGATGTCACGGATGCCGCGGGCTACTTCGCGCTGGACTTCGGCGCCGTGGCCGGCCTGCCCACGCAGACCCGTTCGGTCGACAACATCGTCATCACCATCAACTAGCTGCAGCGACGCGACGAGATCGAGTTGTGGAGGGAGCCCTGCCTCGGTGGAGGCGGGGCTCCGTTCGTTGTGGACGCCGCAGGACTCGCGCCGGGCCGGGCGAAGTCCCCGCCTCAGGCTCGAGCTCGGGGGTGCCGGTCGTGGTGTCGTGGGTTGCGCGGGCGCTGGGGTTTGCCGCTCTGGTGCCAAGCCTCTGCGGGTGCACCGCGCTGTCCGGTCCGACGGACCTGCCCACCAGCCTTCTCCCACTGACAACGGCGGATCACCATGCCGTCCGCGTGCAACTTCGAGTCGTCTTGGCGCCCCTGGACTGCCGTGGTTCACTTGGCCTGCAGTCACTGGTTCTGGCCCCGGAGTCCGGCGGAGGAGCGATCAGCGGCAGGCCGGAGGCCGTTCTGATCGACTCGGTGGACGTGACAGCCTGCCAGGAGGAACGGTCACTCGGTGAGATGTTTCGCTCGATTCGGAACGCCAACGGTCAGGTTGTCATGGCGCCCGCGCCCATGGGAGCGGCCAGCGCGTGGCGGCTGCGTGAGTCCGGGGGCAGCATTGGTTGGCGGGCGAGAGCCGGAAACCCGCTGCGGGTCGTGAACTGGCGCAACGCCAGCCAGGACTTCGGCGACGTGCGGATCTCCTATGACCGCATCGGTCTGCTGCCGGACTTCCGGGTGCTCCAGGTACCGGCCGTGGAGGCCAACCGTGGGGATCTGAGTCGGTTTCGGTTGGTGCTGGCCGGCCTTCCACAGGGGACGCGGGCGGCGCTCGAGCTGGGCCTGAGGGCGACGCGCGATCCGCTTCTCGCTGGCGGGCAGCCCCTTGCGATCACGGCCGGGCGCACCGGGCTGACGATCACGACGCCGGCGGGGTATTCGGCGACCGTTCGGGCCTCGGGGACGTACAACGCGGTAGCCGATGCGCGGGGGTATGTGGACCTCGACTTCAGCCAGTTGAGCGGGCTTCCGCGATGGTACGTGCTCGGCGTCGGATCCTACGCGGTCAGCGTGATGGATCCCTCGTAGTTCGCCGGCCCAAGGGGCGCGCGACCGAGTTCGGGACGGAAGGGCACGAGATCGGGGCGTGACGCGCGAACAGCGGATCCACTGTGCCGCGACCTTCCTGATGGACCTGACGGCCTCTGCGGGGTTCTTCTCGTTCCCGCTGCTGCTGTACAGCCTGGGCGCTTCGGTGGGCACCGTGGGCCTGGTCGGCGGTCTGCGCTACGGGGTCTATACCGCGACCTGCCTGTCCGCGGGGAAGCTGTCGCGCCGGTTCCAACTCGGACCGCGCATCGCCACCATCGGGGCGTGCGTCTGGGCCGCCGCTCATCTTGCCATCCCATCGGCTGGCAGCGTGCTCTCCGTCGCCGCGTGCGGGGTGATCGGGTCCATCGGCCTCGCCGTCTACTGGCCCGCTCTGCAGGCGTGGACCGGGGCCGAGCGCGACCATCGATCGGTGGTCGCGCGCCTCATGGCCTTCAACATGACTTGGGGGACCGCGCTAGCCCTGTCGCCATATCCCTCCGGGCGGCTCTTCGCCTGGTCGCACCGGGCGCCGTTCTATGTGGTGGCCGCCGGCGCGGTCGTGGCAGGTCTCCTCGTTCTGTTCCTGCGGCCTGCGCGACACGTCCCGGCAGCGGCAGAGGCCGCCGAGCCCCCGTTGCACCAGACCAGGGACACCGACCGATTCCTGGCAGTGGGGTGGCTGGGGAACGGGCTTGGCTATCTGCTGGTCAGCATCCACCGGGAGATCTTCCCAAAGCAGGCGGCCTCCATCGGGCTCGGGCCCGAGGCGCTCGGGGGATTGCTGTTTGCCCGCCAGGCCGCTCAGGTGGTGGCCTTCTACCTGGCTGCTCGCTGGCAGGGCTGGCGTTGCCGCTACTGGTGGATGGCGCTGGGGCACGCCCTCGCGGCCGGCTCGTTCGCGGTGCTCGCGTTCGCGCAGAGCATTCCCGCCATCGCCTCATGCTATATCGTGAACGGCCTGGTCGCCGGGCTCGTCTACTTCGCAAGCATGTACTACAGCGTGTCCGACCCGGCCCACAAAGAGAGGCGTGCCGGCTTCCACGAGGCCACCGTCGGTATCGGCTGCTTCGCCGGGCCGCTCATCTCCGGCCAGGTCGCCGAGGCGGCCGGGATGCGCACCGCCTTGTGGCTCCTACCCGCATTCGCCGCCGTGGGAGTCATCACAGCCCAGTGTCTGCTCCTTGCGCGAAGGCCAAGGCGCAGCTAGCGTGGATGCCCGCCGAACGCCTGCCGGAGGAGTGCATGGTAGGCCGCCCGGCCCGCTTCGCCACCGAGCCTCATCGCGGCGCCGAATGCGGAGATGGATCGGGCCAGACTCTCACCAACCTCCCCGGTCCACCACAGGGCGTCTGTCGCGCCCAGGCGACCAGTTCGCGCCGTTGCCGCCGCCAGTGCGCCCGACCGCAGGGCCGCAGCGATCCCCGCGCCCGTGATCGGGTCGCAGAGCCCCGCTGCGTCGCCCACAAGCGCCCAGTCCGGGCCGCAGGCAGGGGCCGCCGCCCCGGGGCGGTCCAGGTAGGGGATACGCCCGCTCCATTCCGCTTCCATCGGGGCACCTGGAGCGGCATCGGCTGCGAACCGAGCAAAGGACGAACGCACTTCAGGCTGTTCGAAGTCGATCGGGTTCACGACGAGATACCCGAGGCTGGTGGCCTCAGTACCCGGGAAGCACCAACAGTAGCCTGGCACCGGGAGGGCGCGGACGCGAAGCGGGAGTCCTGAGCCCGAAGCATCCACATGGGAGATGCGCGCCCACAGGCCGCGGGTGGGCGGCAGACCGAGCGCCTCGCGGACGCCATGGCTTCCCGCGGCGCCATCGGCCCCGACAAGCAGGCCGGCGGAGAGCGCAGTTCGCCCAACCTGCAACCGCCAACGGCCATCGGCGCGATGGATGTTCGTGGCGCGGCCGCGGACCAGGCGAGCCCCGGCCTCCGCCGCACAATTGCGCAGCGCCTCATCCAGCCGCTGGCGGGCACACACAACCAGGGCACCTTGTGGCACGGGCCACGACTCGCTCTGCCCGTCTGCCGTCTCGAACTGGACTCGAGACGGGACGGACCAGAGGGGCTTTGTGGCCGCCAGGGCCCCGGAGACGGTCTCGGAAAGCTGCGCCGGCGGGAAGGCGCCGCCGCATGGCTTGGAGCCCTGTCCCGAGCCGTCGACGAGCGTGACGCAGCCTCCACCGGACGCGAAGCCCACGGCGAAGGCGCACCCGGCTGGGCCGGCCCCCACCACAACTGCGTCCATGTGTTCGGCCAAACAGACCGCCTCAATAGGCTGCCCGGTCGCCGAACCGGGCGACGAAGGCGTCGGCGAATGCATTGATATCGGCCGGGTGCACCTTGCGTATGTTCTCGATCTCCTGATCGGTGAGGTCGACCCCATACTCAGTGGCTGCTGCGGCGGGATCATCAAGCAACCGCTCGCGAAACGCCACATCGGTGACGGCAAGGCCAATGAGCTTCTGAACGCCTTCGCGACTCACGAGAGCACCTCCGCGGAACTCCAGCGCGCCCACCGTCTCAATCCATCGGGCGCATCAGACCGAATAGGCTTTCGAGCCTCAGACCCGTGAACTCCTTCGCCCCACACGAGAGGAGCTCGATCCGTGCGGACACGAAGGCATCCAACCACGGCGAAGCCAGTCCGTCCATGACAGCCAGGGCCCTGCGGTGCAGATCGGCGGCCCTCTCGAGTGCCCGCTCCACGGCCTCGCTCCGCAGAACGCAGCGCAGCGCCGACTCGCGGTAGTCCGCGGCGGTCCAGTCGAACTCCGGCCCCGTCGCGAGCGCGATGGGGTAGGTCACGTTGCGCGACTCGATGTCACGGGTAACGCTGGCCACGTCGTTCGCCAGCTGGTTCGCAGCCTGGAGGAGATCCATGCCCTGATCCATCTGCTCCATCCGCGATGTGCCGCCCAGATCGAGAAGCACCGCAGCGCATGGGGCCTTGGCCAGCGAGAGCCTTCGGCCGCTACGCACGAGATCCGACTCATCGGGGATCGTGTGGCGGCCGCGGTGCGCATCCATCTGCCACAGCGTGGCCTGCCCGAAGTCCTCCCAGTAGCGGCGAAAGCAGCTCCAGAACCGACCCTCGGGCGTCTGATGCCGCCCGAAGGCGCAAAGCGACTCGCAGATGAGCTCGTTGGCCACCAGCAGCAGGCGGGGGTCCGATGGCCGGTCCGGTTCATCGTAGATGTCATCCTGGATACGAATGTAGAGATAACCCGCCATGGTGCCATAGGCATAGTCGACCGCGCGCTCAAACTCGACCCCGGTCTGGGGGAGCCGTCCTGCCGCGTCCAGGATCCACCACGGCATGAACGCCAGAGGGAAGGAGTAGGGGTGACACCACGTCGCCTCACCGTAGCCATCGACAAACGGCCGAGCCAATGAGGCCAGCGGCTCGGCCAGGCCCCCAACTCGCGCTCGCAACTGATGGCACGCAGCAGCCAGGTGGGAGGCGAACGCCTGGTAGAAGGGGCGATCCAGCCACCCGGGGAGCTGGCCGGACTCTCGATCACTCGGGGGGTAGCTCATCGAGGTAGAAGGGGTTCGTCCACGCAGACATCCCACTGGCATCGACGACCTGGACTCTCAGGTAGGTGTCCATCCCGCCCAACGTGCAGTCCACGCCGTCCATGAGGGCGCCGCCGGGGTCCATGAAGCTCACCCCAACAGGGCCACGGCTGACCACATGCACGGACCGCACCGGAGAGCACTCCAGCTTCAGGTGCGACTGGGTCACCTCCAGGCTGCGGATCTCCGGCCCACAAGATGAGTAGAACGCACCTGCCTTGAGGGCTGCCACGATCCCATCCGGCGAGGCGTCGTCGGTGCGGACCATGACCCAGCCCCCGAAGTAGTCCATCCGGGCCAGGTGCGCATCATCCACCGCCACACCGAACACACGTCGACCTCGCGCCAGCAGGTCATCCCAGATCACGGTCGAGTCGCCCTTGCCGTTGAGCGCGCTACAGGTGGTGTTGAACACCTCGACGCCGGCGTAACCCTCGAGCGCGATGAGGTCACGGAAGGTACACCCGTGCCATCGCGGGTGGGCCGCGAAGCAGACGCCGCCCGCCTCGTCAACCGTGGTCAGGACCTCCTGGGGCGAGTCGAGTCCGGGCAGTTCGGCCGGGCCCGTCACGCCGACACACACGATATGGTGGGCGTGCCCCAACTCGTTCTTGCCGGGGTGGAGCTCCACGCCAGGAACGACGGTGAAACCCTCGGAGCAGAGCGCGTCGGTTTCGGCCAGCACCCGATGGTCGGTCAACACCACGAAATCATACCGGCCTCGATCGCGGAACCACGCCACCGTCTCCTCTGGCGAGAGCGTCCCATCGGAGCGCTTGGTGTGAGTGTGGAGGTTCCCCTTAAGGAGCCTGCCCGGAAAGCTGAACGGGTTCGCGCTAGCCACGAGCCACCCCAATCCGCACTGGACCGCCCCATGGGCGGCATTCCCTATACCCGACGCCACCGGACGCCTGCCGGCGTGTCCTCAAGCACGATGCCCCGGGCGAGGAGTTCATCGCGAATCGCGTCCGACCGGGCGAAGTCCCGCCGGGCCCGGGCCTCCTGCCGTTCGGCGATCAGGCGCTCCACATCCTCCTCCAGCGAGGCTCTCTCGTGCGCCAGGACTCCCAGGATCGAGTCGAAGTCCTCCAGTGCCTCGCGGGCGCCCTCGACATCGCCGGCCCGCGCCGACCCGTCCGCCAGCGATGCGTTCACATCGCGGACCATATCATGCAGGCGCGCCAGCGCCTGCGGCGTCTGCAGGTCGTCGTAGAGCGCGTCGAAGAACCCCTGTCGCGCCGCGGCCACACGTCCGGCCAAGGCCGTGGTTCCCGGCTCCAGGCTCGGCAACGCATCCTCGAGCCGGTCCATGAACTGGACGAGACCATGCACAGTGCGCTCGGCCGCCGCCAAGCCGTCGAATGTGAAGTTGAGTTGCGACCGGTTGTGGTGCGAGAGATAGAGGTACCGGATGCCCCTGGGGTCGTGCCCTCTTGAGAGCAAGTCGCGTAGGGTGAAGAAGTTGCCCAGTGACTTGGCCATCTTCCGCCCCTCGACAAGCAGGTGCTCGTGATGGAGCCACACCCGCACGAACCCTGCGCCCGTGGCACAGGACTGCGCGATCTCGTTCTCGTGGTGCGGGAACATGTTGTCGACCCCGCCCGTATGGATGTCGAACTCCTCGCCCAGGTACTGCATGGACATGGCCGAGCACTCGATGTGCCAGCCGGGCCGTCCGGGCCCGAGGGGCGTCTCCCACGCCGGTTCACCAGGCCGGGCGGCCTTCCACAACGCGAAGTCCCTCACGTCGCCCTTCTCATACTCGTCGACATCAACCCTCGCGCCCGCCATCATGCCCGCGGTGTCCAGCCGCGCCAGCCGGCCATACTCGGGATAGGCGGCGATCCGGAAGTAGTACGAACCCTCACTCTCGTAGGCATGGCCCGACTCGACGAGCTTGGCCACGAGTGCGGCCATGGCATCGATGTGCTCGGTGGCCGCGCAGACGACGTGGGGGCGCAGGATGTTCAGCGCGGCGGTGTCCTCGAAGAATGCCTCGCGGAACGGCGCGGTGTGGCGCCGGATCGCCTCGATCCCACCCGGCGCCGCCTTGATGATCTTGTCGTCGATGTCTGTCACGTTCATCACATGCCGGACCTCATAGCCGGCATGCTCCAGCGTCCGGCGCAACAGGTCATCGCACACGTACTTGCGGAGGTTGCCGATGTGAGCGTAGTCATACACCGTGGGGCCACAGCAGTAGAGGCCGATCTTGCCCGGCGTTACCGGGACCAGCTCCTCCACGCGGCGCGACAAGGTGTTGTACAGCCTCACGGTGTTCATGGGCAGGCCTCCTGGCAACCGATGGTCGGGTTCGCACTCCTCGGATGGTGCGGTGGGGCAATCGAGAACTCAGCGTGGCCGTTACGTTCCGCGTTGGTCAGCTCGCCCGAGGCCACACGAAGTAGATGCCGGAGGATCTCTCGCCCCACCGCTTCCACCGAGCATGTGCCCTCAACAATAGACCCCGCATTCACATCAATGACGTCGGGCATGTCCATGAACACCTGCGGGTTACTCCCGATCTTGAGGACCGGCACTGTGGCATGCCCCGTGGGCGTTCCACGCCCCGTGGTGAAGCCCATCAGGTTGGCCCCGCCGGCCGCCATCCCGGTCATGGACCGGACGTCGTGCCCGGGCGTATCCATCAGGAACAGCCCCGGGCCCCGTACGCGTGCCCCATACTCAACGAAGTCCTGTATCGTCGACCGGCCTCCCTTGCGCACGCAGCCGAGCGACTTCTCCTCGATGGTCGTCAAGCCGCCGTCCTCATTCCCCGGAGCGAGGGTCACGCTCCCGGCCGCATCGCCGAGCCCCAGGGAGGCGACGAACTCCTCCTCGCGCGAGATGAAATCGACAATCCGCTGCCGCACCGCGTCATCACGGGCGCGAGAGAGCAGGTCGCGCTCGGCACCGAACATCTCACTCGTCTCCGAAAGGATCACCGTTCCCCCCAGCGCCACCAGCAGGTCGGCGGCGACCCCGAGCGCCGGGTTCGCCGACAGCCCCGAGAACGCGTCCGAGCCACCGCACTCGACGCCCAGCACCAGGTGACTGGCGTCCACGGACTGGCGGGGCGCGGCTGCGGCCTCGGCCACCCACTGGCGGACGATATCGCTCCCCGCGTCTACGGCACGCCGGCGCCCACCCTGCCCCTGGATCGTGAGCCACTCGCACCGGACTCCCGCGCTCTGGAGCGAGGCGACCTCCGCGCGCATCGCGGGCTGGATGATCTCACACCCGAGGCTCAAGAACAGAGCGGCGTAGACGTTGGGATGGTCCGCCGTGTTCGCCAACACCCGGGCAACACGCGTCGTCAGATCGCGCTCGAAGTCACAACCGTAGTGCTGCTCGAGCGCGACAGCTCCCGGCGCGGCCGCCGCCACATCGCGGGCCACAGCCGCAGCACAGATGACCGTCGGCACCACCACCACATGGTTCCGCGTTCCAACCCGGCCGTCCGGGCGAACGAAGCCGTCAAACCGCACGCGGGCCCTCCTCTTCGGACGATGACCTCGCTCGGCTTCGCAGCCGCAGCGCCTCGACGACCTCCATGGGGCACGTGGCCTGGCCGATCCGAGAGGCGCTCCCGACGGCACCATGGGAGTCGCTGCCGCCCGTGGCGATGAGGCCCAGCTCTGCCGCCATCGCCGCGTACCGCTCCACCTGGTCGGGCGTGTGATACGGATGGTACACCTCGACACCCGAGAGCCCGCACTCCACCAGGCCGCGCAGGCAGTGGTCCAGCCCGATCAGACCCGGGTGCGCGAAGACGGCCGCCCCCCCTGCCCGAAGGATCGCGGCGACCGCCTCCTCGGGTGTCACCGTGTGCGGCTCGACATACGCCGGGGCTCCCTTACGCAGCAGCTGGCGGAACGCCTCCTGCGGCGTCGCCGCGTGGCCCTGCTCGGCCAACAGCGCCGCGATGTGAGGCCGTCCGAGAACATGCGCCGCGGCCCGGTCGGTCAGTTCGTCGAAGTCCAGATGGATGTCCATGGCGGCCAGCCGTTCCAGGATCACTCGAGCTCGCGCCAACCGTCCCTCAGCAAGCAGACGGAGGAACTCGATCAGGTCCGCGTCCGCCGTGTCGACAAAGTACCCCAGAATGTGCACGTCGTACGGTCCCTCGCGCGCCGAGACTTCGACACCAGGTATGGTGATGAGACCGACACCCTCCGCTGCGGCAGCCGCCTCGGCAGTGCCCGCCACGGTGTCATGGTCGGTGATGCTGAGCGCCGCCAACCCCGACTCCACCGCGACAGCAACGGTCTCGGCCGGCGTCAGTGTGCCGTCGGAGTAGCGCGTGTGTACGTGCAGGTCAGCTCGCATGGCGGGCTAGAGGTCCCGTGTGATCCGTCGGAAGCGGGCGTCGATAACCCGGCTGTCATCGACCACCCGGAGCCGCCTTCGCCCCAATCCACTCCCGGGCGGTCTGCCGTTGGTCCAGCGGTAGAACAGCCAGCCCCCCAAGGCCCCACCCAAGTGAGCCGAATAAGCCACACCGCCCCGGCCCAGGATCAGGAAGTAGGCGTCGAGGGCGATAAACAGAATCGCCATGTTCCGGGCCCGCATGGGCACCATGAAGAACACCAGGAAGATCTGGTTCGGGGATACCGTCGCATAGACGGCCAGAAGCCCGAATATGGCGCCCGAGGCCCCCAGAACCTGGCTCTGAATCAGCCCGAGCCGCGGTGCCAGGTACGCAAGGGCCACAGTGCACACCGAGCCGACAACGCCGCTGACGAGGAACAGCCGGATGAAAGTCCGCGGGCCCAGCCGGAGCTCGAGCGTCGGACCGAAGAAGTAGAGCCCAATCATGTTGAACAGAATGTGCCACGGATCGACGTGCAGGAAGATCGACGTGACCAGCTGCCAAACATGCCCCTGGCCCGCTGCCAGAGCGGGCGTCAGGGCCAGGAACTCCATGAGTTCCTCGTAGACGGAGTCATCCGTCACGCCAGCCGCCAGCAGTACTGCCCAGACGGCCACATTGATGATGAGGAGGATCTTGCAGACGCGGGTTAGCGGCGGCGGACCGCAGACGCGGCACTCGTCGACCATGGTCTCATCTCTCAGGGCGGGCTAACCGGTCCGCCGGCGCGGCCGGCGACTGCATCGGCCGATTGTACCGCCGGGTGCGATGCAGCGTCAAACCGCGAAGATCCGCCAGCCGCGGCGCGCCCACCGGGTACGGACCCATCCCGACGCTGGCCCGGGGGTGTCACCCTGAGGGGCGGGAAAACGAAGAACCTCGGCTCGCACGGCTCGCGCCCGTCTCCCGGCGGCGCCGGCCCTGCGCGGCCTTCGCATCCATCGGCGAGCGCGAGACCCCATACGCACCGTAAGGGCATGCAGCCAATCGCTCCATCACCGCGCCCTGACCGCGTGTCCCCTAACGCTCTCGTCGCTGGTGTCAGCGCGCTCTCCGATCCATGCCATGCGGCCGGGATTGAGGACGCCTCCGGGGTCCAGTGCCGCCTTCAACCATCGCATCAGGGCCAGTCCGTCTGGGGCGGGCACTGCGTCACGCCAGGCTTGCCGTACGTCCAGCGGCGCCCACTCGACGTGGAGCGTGCCGCCGAGGGACGCGGCGAGCTCCGAGAGCGCCACCACGGCGGCGGCCAAGCGCGACCCACTGCCCGCATCGCCATGGCACCGGAGGCGGACGCGCACCAGCCCGGTTCCCGCCCCAGCCAGGAGCCCGGCTTCGAGTCGGTGGCGGGCCTCGACCTCCGGCAAGCGCGCGGCCAGGTCGGGGCACGCGGCCGGCGGGACTCGCACCTCCAGCCCAGCCGCATGGGACGGCGGCAAGACCGGCCGCCCGGGGGGGCCCGGAAAGTCGCGAAGTTCGGGCCACAACCGTGCCGCCTCGCGTTGCGACAGGATCGACGCCGACTGCGCCCCGGAGCCTTCCATCAGCTCGACGCACCGGCGCGCGCGCCGCGTAGCGTCCTCCTCCGTGCCACACACAAGCGCGTAGGCCGCCGGGCGAGGGTAGGCCACCTCAAGTGCCCACAGCTCGACCGCATCCCGCGCCAGTGCGCGGGCAGACTGGAATGCCCCGCCCATGCTCGCGTACTCGGCCTGAACCCATCGTGCGGCTTCGGGGGCTGGTTGCAGCGCCAGCGTCGCCTCGCAGATCACGCCCAGGGTTCCACATGAGCCCAGGATGGCCTTGGCCACATCGTACCCCGCCACATTCTTCATGCAGCGTCCGCCCAGCCGCGCGAGGGAGCCATCGCCCAACGCGACCCTGAGGCCCAAGACCCGGTGCTGAACCGGTCCGAAGCGCAGCTCCTCCGGCCCCGAGGCCCGGCGGGCGAGCAACCCGCCGACCGAAACGAAGTCGGGATAGCTCGCGGCCAGCGGGAGCCGCTGACAGGCCGCGCCGACGTGATCCTGTGCGGCTGCGAGCGTCATGCCGGCACCCACGGATAGGCTCAGGTTCGCCGACCGGTGCTCGATCACGCCGTCCAGCCTGCCCGTGGAGAGGCACACGTCGTATGCCGACAGCGGGGCCCAACAGCTCCGGCGCGTCCCGCCACCAGCCACGCCCACCGCAGCGCCCTCCGCCCAGCACGCACCCAGGACGGCGGCCACCTGTTCGGGTGTGGACGGCCAGACCACGAAACTGGGCACGAGCCCATCCATGGCATGGGCCGCCCGGATGTCGTATTCACCCGAGACGGCCTCCGCGCCCACGATGTCGCGGAGCTGGTCCACGAACTCGGCGAGGCCGCGCGTCGGTGGCTTGGGCCGAGGCATGGGCGGCTCATCGAACACCTTTCCGGGGTTCGATCGCGCCTCGGGGTCAAACACGCGCCGGATCCGGCGCATGAGCTCGAGCTCCGTCGGGCCGAACACCAGCCGGAGTGCTGCAGTCTTCTCGCTGCCCACACCGTGTTCGCCCGTAATGGTGCCGCCGGCCTCGACACACATCTCGAGGATACGGCGCGACGCCGTCAGCATGGCGATCCTCGATCGCGGGTCGTCGGCATCGTACAGCAGCTTCGGGTGCAGATTGCCGTCGCCGGCGTGGAAGGTGTTCGAGTAATGAAGCCCAAGCTCGCTGGCCACTCGCTCCATCTCCGGCACGATGGTCCCGAGGGTGTCGCGGGGAACCGTGCCGTCGCAGACGATCATGGCCTTGCCGAAGCGGGCCAGCGCGGCATAGGCCACTCGGCGCCCCAGCCATAGGCGATCGCGCTGAACTGGGTCGCGCGTGGACTCCACCGCCAGGCAGCCGGGTCTCCGACACACCGCGCGCACCGCTTCGGCCTGACCCGCGATGGTTGCCTCCTCGCCATCAACCTCGATCAGGAGCACCGCGCCGGCATCGTGCGGGTAATCCACGCCCACGCTCTCGCGCACCACATCGATGGACGGCCGGTCCATCATCTCCAGGGCCGCGGGCATGATGCCTTGGGCGATGACGTCCGAGGCGGCCTCGGCAGCAGGGCCCACCTCACGGTAGAGCGCGAGGATCGTCTCGATCCCCTCGGGGATCGGCGTCAGGCGCAGAATCGCCTTGGTCACGATCCCCAGCGTGCCCTCAGCGCCGACGAGTAGTCCGGTGAGATCGTAGCCCCATAGGCCGTCGGCCTTCGATCCGGTGCGGACCACGTCGCCCCGGGGTGTCACGAACTCGAGCCCGAGCACATGGTGACTGGTCACACCGTACTTCAGGGCATGGATCCCGCCGCTGTTCTCCGCGATGTTCCCGCCCACCGTGGAGGCACGGTAGCTCGATGGGTCGGGCGCGAAGTGCAGTCCGAACGGTGCTGCGAGAGCGTTGACACGATGGTTCACCACGCCGGGTCCGACCACTGCGCGGCGTCCCTCGGCGTCGATCTCATACACTTCATTCATGCGCGACAGGTGCACCACGATCCCCCCCGCGGGGGCGACCGACCCGCCACTCAGGTTCGTCCCGGCGCCTCGGGGAACGACGGGGATGCCCCGCCGAGCGGCCAGGCGGACCACGGCCACGACCTCGTCCACCGACTCCGGCAGCACCACCACATCCGGCCGTCCTGACTCGGGCGACGCGTCGTACTCGTAGGCCGCCAGCTCGGCCGGGCTTGTCAGCACACGCCCCGGCTCGAGCAGCCTCGTGAGCTCCGCATTCAGCTCGCTACGGACCGGGCAGCGCTCTCGATAGGGGACGAAACGACTCAATGGGACCCCCTGTGCACCAGTCACCTTCGGCTCGGTGACACCGCCAGTGGCATTCAGCCCGCCCAGGCGGTGCCCCTGCCTCTCTCCGCCTCGAAGCTCGCGGCAGGCCTCTGGCACGCGCACACGAACATACCCGCGACGCCCGTGTGGCGCACCCCAGCTCGTCAAGCCCGGACCCGAAGGAGACGCTCCCCATGCCTGCCACCCGGAAGCCTTTGAAGCCACAAGACGACCAGCAGCGACGGCTCGCCTGGTTCCGCGATGCCCGCTTCGGCATGTTCATCCACTGGGGGCTCTACTCCCAGCTTGGCCGCCACGAGTGGGTCATGAATCGCGAGCGCATACCCGTGGCCGAGTACGAGCCGCTCGCCGACTCATTCAAGCCCGGCAAGTGGCCCGCCCGCAAGTGGGCCCAGCTCGCCAAGGAGGCCGGGCAACGCTACATGGTCATGACCACGAAGCACCACGAGGGCTTCTGCCTGTTCGATTCGGCCCTCACCGACTACAACGCCAAGAGGCGGGGACCCGGCCGCGATCTCGTCGCCGAGTACGTCGAGGCCTGTCGCGAGCAGGGGCTGAGAGTCGGGTTCTACTACTCGCTCATGGACTGGCACCATCCCGATGGCGCCCGCTGTGCCCGCAATGAGAAGGCCCGCCGCCGATTCGTCGACTACATCCATGGGCAGATCCGCGAACTCCTCACCAACTACGGCAAGATCGACATCCTCTGGTACGACGTGAACTGGCCTCTGAGCCCCGAAGGCTGGGAGTCGGAGCGCATGAACCAGATGGCGCTCGAACTGCAGCCCGACATCATTATCAACAACCGCAATGGGCTCCCCGGCGACTTCGGCACACCCGAGCAGCACATCACCCCGGAGGCGGCCGGCCGGATGTGGGAAGCCTGCATGACCTTCAACACGTCATGGGGCTACACGCCCATCGACACCGACTACAAATCGGCCCGGCACGTCGTCGAAATGCTGCGCCAGGTCGCGGCCGGCGGCGGGAATCTCTTGCTCAACATCGGCCCCGATCCCCTCGGCAATGTGCCCGCGCCCTGCCCATCGGTGCTCCGCCAGGTCGGCGCCTGGCTTCAGCAGTACGGGCCGTCGGTCTATGAGGCCACGGATCCCTTCCAGGGCGAGTGGCTGATCACCGGCGCGTTCACGCGAAAGGGCGACACCCTCTACTTCCACTGTAACCGCTGGCCAGGAAGCGAGCTCGCGATCGGCGGCCTGGTGTGCGAGATCACCTCAGCGCGCCTCATGGGCGGCCCGAAGGTGAAGTTCCGCCAGGTCAAGGACCGGCTCGTGCTGTCCGGCCTGCCCGAGAAGGCGCCAAACCCGCTGACCACCGTCATCGAGCTCGGCTTCAAGGGCGAGCCGCGACAGGTCCTCGGCGCCGGACATGTAGTCATCGACAAGGACCCGTGGGCCGCGCCCACCAGGAAGCCGGCCGCGAAGAAGACCAAGGCAAAGTAGTCAGAGCCGAGGCCTGGTAGTGCCGTTCCCCCTCCCCGCCCGCGGTGAGGGCCGGGGAGGGGGCTTCGCTGCTGTCGTCCTGCGCGAAGTGAGAGGTCCTCTCGCCAGCGGGGCCCTCGACCGTTCTGTCGC
>JAKPQA010000364.1 GCA_029547025.1 Armatimonadota bacterium | reverse complement strand
GACCGGCAACGTCCTGTGGAGCTACACCCAGGCGGACAACGCGGCCCTCGCCTACGCGATGCCCGCGACCCCCACCGTCATCGACTCCGACAATGACGGCTTCATCGACCTGGCCTACATCGGGGACCTGGGCGGAAACCTCTGGCGCTTCAAGTTCTGCTTCGCCGCCGACGGGTCCTCCTGCACGACGGGAAGCTGGAGCGGCTCGCGGCTCTTCGTGCGGGAGGCCGGCATCGGCCCCGTCTACGACGCCCCGACGGCGACCCGGGACGCCAACGGCACCCTCTGGCTCTACTGGGGCACCGGCGACAAGGCCGAGCCCATCGTCGTGGGCACCGTCACCGACCGGCTCTTCGGCGCGAAGGACAAGACGCTCGCCGGCACGCTCCAGCTCGCGAGCCTCGAGAACATCACGAGCGGCACCTACACCGACAGCGCGTCCAAGAACGGCTGGACCATCACCCTCGCGGGGGCGGGCGAGAAGTGCCTCTCCGACCCCGCCATCTTCGGGGGCCAGGTCTACTTCACCACCTACACCCCCGCAGCCGGCTCCGGCGACCCCTGCAGCCAGGCGGGCACGGCAAAGCTCTACGCCATGTCGTACATCAGCGGCGCCGGGTCCCTGACGGGCGGCAGCCGCAGCATGACGCTCGGCGTGGGCATCCCCACGGCACCCGTGCTGTCCATGAACCCCTACAGCACGACGCCGGACCTCTACGTGACCGTCAGCGGCGGCGCGGGGATCGGCTCGTCCACACAGAAGGCCAACATCACCCCCCCCACGATCGCCAGCCGGACCAACATCCTGCACTGGAGAGACCGGCGGGTGCAGTAGCGCCTAGCGCGAGCGGCCCGCCTCGATCTCGGCAATCCGGCCCCTGAGCCTTTCCGGCACAGGGGCCTTTTTGTTCTGCCGGTAATCGAAGCAGACCAGGGTCCCCTCGCCCTCGGCAGCCAGGCGTCCCAGCCTGCGGCTCAAGACGGCGTAGCGCATGACGAAGCGGTCCTCGCCGACGCTTGACACCCGCGCCCCGATCGAGACCGTGTCCGGGTAGGACAGGGCCGCGCGGAACCGGCAGGACGTCTCGGCCAGGATCGGGCCCACGGGGTCCCTGGCCAGGAACTCCGGCACTGCGAGCCTCTCGAAATAGGCGATCCGGGCCGTCTCGAAATACCGGAAATAGACGATGTTGTTGACGTGCCCGAAGGCGTCCATCTCGCCCCAGGCCACGGGCACCTCCACGACGACGGGCCAGCCCGCCAGTGCATCCTGCATCCTCTTCCCTCCGCGGCGATATACCGGAT
>JAKPQA010000348.1 GCA_029547025.1 Armatimonadota bacterium | reverse complement strand
GACACGGTCGAGCTGGGCGTCCCGCTGTTGATCTACACGATGCCTCTGGCCGGGGCGACGGGGCCGGCCTCCCTGATGGGCACTGTCGCGCTGGGGGTGGCCGAGTTCCTCGGCCTGGCCACCCTCGTCCAGACGGTGCGTCCCGGGGCGCCGCTCGTGTTCTGCTTCGGCGCCAATGCCCTGGACATGCGCAACGGCACCGTCGCCCTCGGTTCGCTGGAGGGCTCCGTGATGTGCAGCGCCGCGATCGCCGTGGGCCACCGGCTGGGCGTGCCGGTCCATTGCCCCGGGATGGCGACCGACGCCAAGCACACCGGCGCCCAAGCCGGGTACGAGAAGGCCCTCAAGAGCCTCACACTGGCGGCCGCTGGGGCCGACGTGGTCACCGGCGGCATCGGCCTGCTCGACGGCGGCAACACGCTGAGCCTCGCGCAGATCGTGGTGGACGACGAGATCGCCGGCATGGTGCGCGCCATGCTGGCCCCGGTGTCCGTCGACGTCGGGCCGGAGCTGGCCGCGCAGATCGACCGGGTGGGCCCGGGCGGCAGCTACCTGGGCGAGAAGGAGACCCGGCACCTGGTGCGCGACTACTTCATGCCCCGGGTGGCGGCCAGACGTCCCTACGACCAGTGGCTGGCCGCCGCCTCCACCGAGGCCGACGTCGCCGCGCAGGTCGTCCGCGAGATCCTCGCCGCGCGCAGCGGTCCGGCGTCATGGCTCTCCGCGGACCAGGCGCGCGCCCTGACGGCGCTGGCCTGCGATGCTTGACATGCGCGCCGCAATCGGCTCATAGTCACCAAATGGGCAGTTCTCCGCAGGGGGAGCAGGGGGGATATGGCCGGTGGGGTCTCACGGCCCGTCGGCCGACGGAGGAGGTGGTGGTCGCGGGTCCTACACGGGTGTGCAGCGACGTGCGAGCCGACGCTGCTGTTCGACGGGGAGCCATGCCCCGGCTATCTGCAGGACTGGAGGAAGCGGAGTGAGGGATCCGAGGGACAGTTCAGAGATCGGCGAGATCATCGGCCAGGTGAGCGGCAAGCAACTCACGCGCCGCAGCCTGC
>JAKPQA010000344.1 GCA_029547025.1 Armatimonadota bacterium | reverse complement strand
CGCAGTGCGTCGGGCCCAACACCTTCCCACGCCCCGGGAACGGGCACCGGCACCCAGCCCTGGGCTGCCACCCGGGCGCAGCACATCCCGCTAAGCGCGATCGCCGACCACGCCACCCACAGCCTCACCGGAGAGCCCCCCTCGGCACCCGGCGTTCGGGCCGCAATCCTCGGACACCTCCGGCCAGCAGGTTCACACAGGCCTCTGGGGAATGCTACCGAGGCACAACAGGAGGTCGGCCCCACCATGCCCCCACTCCCCTGGATCATATCCGGCCTCGCCACGGCCGCGCTGGCATTCGGCGCGGAGAGGCTCGCGCCGCCCTTCCCCCCCGTTCCCGAGGCCGAACGACTCGTGGGCATCGCCTACACGACCTGGCACCGGTCCACCCAATGGACGGGTGTATGGGGGACGCCCGAGTTGGGCGACTACGTGTCCACCGACCGCGCCATCATCCGCCAGCACGGCGAGTGGCTGGCCGACGCCGGCGTGGACTTCATCTGGATCGACTGGTCCAACAACCTCGACTACGTCCCCGGAGTGACACAGAACCGGCCCGACTTCGATACCATCGAGGGGGCCACACATGCCATCTTCGAGGAATACGCAGGCATGCAGCGCCGCCCGAGGATCAGCATCTTCATCGGGTGCCCGGGGGCGCCGGAGGCCGTCACCGACGGTCGGTTGACGAGGAAGGCGAGCCAGGTCTACGACGAGTTTGTGGCCGAGCCACGGTTCCGTCCTCTGGTGCAGGACTACCTAGGCAAGCCCCTTCTGGTGGTCTACGTGAACACACCGTCGCCCTGGCAGAAGGGGCTGCCCGCATGGGATGATCCGCGGTTCACCGTGCGGTTCATGACCGGCTTCATCACCGAACAGCCGAGCCTGCGCACCGACGACCTGGTCAGCCGCTACGGCTACTGGTCGTGGGAGGATCGTGGAAAGCAGACGTACTCTGTCTACGACGGCCGCCCCGAGGCCATGACCATCGTGGCCTGTTGGCGGCCCGATCCCGGCATCCCCACACCGGGCCGGCGTGGCGGTGAGACGTTCCGGCAGGAGTGGGCTCGTGCCCGTGAGATCGGCCCACGATTCGCCCTCGTGGTCTCGTGGAACGAGTGGGTACTCAGTGAGCAGCCCAGCGCGGAAGTCAGCAAGGACCTCGAACCGTCCGTCGAACATGGCCGGCTCTATCTCGACCTGCTGACACAGGAGATCGCGCGGTTCAAAGGCCGTGCCGTCTGACACATGCGACCTAGCGGAGCTCCGCCGCATCGACCAGCTCGGGCCCTTGCAGCAGCTTCACGCATTGCGGCGCTCCAGCGGCCCTCAGTGCCGCCAGGCTGAAGCGTGCCGTCGATCCGGTCGCCGAAGGCACCAGCTCGTTTCCGTCGGCATCGGACACGACGATGCGAGTCCCTGGCCCGGCAGCCGTCGAACGCACCGTTACGACATCACCGGTCACCGCTACGTCGAGCTGCCGCGGCAACACGATAACGGCCATTACGTCGTCCCGGGCCAAGTCACCCACCGCCGCAGTCCGGTCGCCCGAGCCGGAGACGGTCACCTCGCGGCCCCGCAGCAGGTCAAAAACGTGCTGGTCGCCCGCCAAACTCAGCTCGATCAGTGGCCCCGAGACCGTGTGCCCCGACCCGTTGAACAGGTGCACGATGGTCTTGCGGTCGTCCGAGAAACGGTTGGCGTAGACGTAGCGAACCAACGTCGGCACCAGTGCCTCGGCCTTGCCCGTCTGGTAGACGCTCTGGTTGTCGCGTAGGGCCGCGTACATCGGGGGCGGGTAGTACCGCCCGAATGAGCCCGTCGCGCTGAAGAACTTGCGCTTGTCCTGCGGATCCACGCCCTGGTGGTCGAGTTCGAAGACCTTGCACTCGGGGAAGTAGAACCGTTGCAGGTTGACCTCCACGGGCCGAAGCGGGCACGACTGCACGGTCAGGTCATAGGTGAGACAGCCATCGATGTACTGCCAGAGGTAGTCGTACCCCGGGTGCTCGATGGTCAGCACGGTCGTACGATCAACCCGGTCCATGGCCTCGCGCACTTGGCGCGTCGTGTCGGCGATCTCCTTCAGCCACTGGCTGACCCCGCGCTCCTGGAACGTGTGCGCGTGGGCCGCACTGAAACACGCCCAACCCGCATGCCCGTACTCATCGAGACGGATGCCATCCGCACCGGTCTCGCGCATGACACGTTCCATGGTGTCGGCGACCCACTTGCGGTAGTCGGGCACATCGTGGCACGGCGTCCAGACATCGTAGTTGCGGACCTCATCGCCGTTGGGTGCGATCACCGTCCACTCCTTGCCATGCCGCTGCCCCATCTTGCTGCCGTCATCCAACCGGAGCGGGTCGGTGTAGAGGGTGACCAGGGCGCCCCTCTGGCGGTAGGTCTCGATAGCCGCCCTGAACGCCGGTAGGCCGCCGAATCGCTCATTGTAGCCGTCGTAGTCGCCCGGCTGGTTGTTCCACATGGTCTGACCGGTGACCGGATCCTTGACGAAGTAGGGCTCCCAGTCCCTGATCGCCTCCGGGCTGAGCACCTTGCTGAGCTGGTCGAATGGGGTGCGCCACGGCCCCAGCGGCGACCAGTCCCACCACGACATCAGCTCGATGCAGTCGGTATTGGCGTGGATGAAGTCCGTCCGGTACTGGCCATCGCGAAACAGGAAGTCGCCGTCCCACCCCGCCGCGATCATGTTGTTGATCGGCGCCAGGCGCGACGGAAACGGGCGGAACCGCCACACGCGGTGCGCCCAGGCTGCATAGGCAGCCATCGCGGTGTGCCAGTCGCCGGGATGCGCCGCGAGCACCGCCTCGGCGGGCATGAACCGATCGCCGGGCTGCCGCGTTCGCCGCAGGTACTCATAGGCAACACCAAACCCCTCAGCCGGCTCGAACGGTCGAGCCCACGTGTACTCCCTGGCAGTTGGGGTGCTATTTGCCTCGTGGTTCTCTTCGGGGTGCCCGAGCACGTGCTTCCGGAGTGCCAGCCCCTTGTGCCAGCCCTCAGCATCGTCGGCGCGGACGTACAGCCCACCGCCGCGCGCGGGGCTGAACAGGTCCATCATCTGGAACAACGCCTCATGGTTTCCATAGCCGCGCCGGATCACCGCTGGGGTGTCAGCGATGATCCCGCCGCCCCACGGGAAGAAGTAGTAGTCATCGGCGAGGCGCTCCGAGGCCGCCAATCCTGCCACAAAGGGGAACGCGAGCTTGAAATCGACCGGCCTCCCTCCCGCGTTGCTCAGCACGAGGCCCAGTCTCAGCCCCTCGTCATCCATACGGCCCGTTAGTGTCGCCGACAGCCGCGGCTCGTCGAGCTCCAGTGTGGCCGCGAAGCCGTCGCGGCCTCGCTTCTCCAGGCGCGCGCACCGGAAATCCCGGTTACCCGCGTACCGCTTGCCGTCGACCTCCACCAGAAAGAGATGCGCCTGCGCCGGATCGCGAAGCATCTCAAAGGCGGTGTGCTCGTTGTGGAGCGAACCCAGCCTCAGCCGTTCACCCACATCGAAACGGCACCTAAGGCCTGAGTTCGCCAGCCGAATGCTCGTCCGGCTCACCACACAGACGGGCGCACGACGGTGAGGAATGGCACGCGGCAGGGCGATGTCGGGGCGCATGTTGACGCGCCGCGGCAGGGGGCGGATCGAGCGTTCCGCTGACAGACTGACCTCGCGGACAGTAACCGGCCCGTCGGCCGCGGTGATACGCACCCCGCTGTAGCACTCAGCCCGCTCGGCGGCTCCGGTAAGCTCCCCGGGGCCGCTGCAGGCGACGGCGCCGACCGACTTCCCAGAGCGATCGAGCCAGGACAGGCTGTACTCCCCCACGGCCTGCACGCGAACGACCGCCTGCGCAAGCCGATCCAGTGCATCCGGCTCCCACTCCATCTGAGCACATTGGCCGGCCCGCAATCGAAGCCCTCCGGGCTGTGCATCGGCGCCGATCGCCCCCGCATAGAGCAAGAGGCCCGATGTGTCCTCGAGTGGCTGGGCCTGGCCGGGACGCCATGTCGCCGCTACGACCATGGGCTCCGTCAGCAAGTGCAGCCGGACCATGTACTCCCCGTTGCCTCCGGGGATCGTCAGGGCGTCCTGCGTCCACGACTGCCCGTCGAAAGACACAGCGCTGTTGCCGCGCCGCTCTGTGTGGTCGATGCTGAGGTACAGGTAGTCATCGTTCTTGTCACTCGGCGCTTTGCGCACGATGACCTCGTTGGGGCCCCGGATGACCTCGCCCTTTGGCACGCGCAGGTCAAACCAGCCTGGCCTCGGCGCCGTCCCCTCGACGAAGACGGGGGTGATCCGGGCTGTCGGTACCTCGTGGACGTGGCCATTGATGACGAACTGCACGGCCTCGTCCAGACCATTGGCCGGCGGTCTGTCATGCCACGAGTAGTCGCGAACCATGAGGTGGGCGGAGAGCCTCACCTCCCGAACGCGCTCCCAGTCCGCGTCGGAGACCGTGCTCATATCGAGGATCTTGCGTGCCGCGTAGGGGGCTGACGACTGGTGTGTGACACTCTCGCTCAGGTCGCCCCCCCACTGGCCCGAGTCGTCGCGTACCGTGTAGACACCACCAGCGGTCTCCTCAACCAACGATGGTACGGCGCGAAGAGGAGCCGCAGCCGAACACGCACACGCAAGAACCAGACGAGCCCAACAGCGCATGGCGCACCTCCGCAAGGAGGGTAGGCGATGCCAGACGACCCCCATGGCCCCTCGGGCCCACGGCGATCCTGTCGCGCTCTTCGCCCTACTCGCCCACACCCTCGCCCGAGATGACGATACACCCCACGCTCCGCGGGCCGACGCGGGCGGCGATGATGGCCTGGTCGCCCTCGGTGCGCGGCGTCAGCTCCTCACCGTTCCATGCGTCAGAGTACCGGGCTCCGGCCACGGCGGGCACGGCAAGCATGTCACCCGAAACCGTGCGGTAGGCCTCATTGTAGAGGGTGTAGACCACCTTCCCGCGCGAGGGGAACCGATTGGCATGGACGAGAGGGTTCAACGTCGGCACCAGCGGGCTCGGGTGGTCGCTCGTGAAGGCATCGCGATGCTCGCGGAGCAGGGCGTGACACTTGGTGATCGCCCGCCGCGTCTGGGGCGCGAACCATTCCTTCGCCGGCCCCTCAAGCCAGATGCCCTCGCCGTTGAAGAACACCCACTTCACGCCCGTGGCCCATGAGGCCGTCGGCTTATCGCAGTACAGGATCTCGATCGGCTTGAACGACGGCACGGCGAACCGGAACAGGCTGATGGGCACCCGTGCGCCCGCACCGAGGCTCGACAGCATGCTGTACGTGAAGCTGCCATCCTGGAACTGCGAGTTGATGTCCGTCGGGATCTCCTCGGTGTACAACACAACGCCATCCCTCGCGCGGGAGATAGCCGCTCGAGCCCTCTCGAGCATCCCGCGCTCCACGGCGGCGGGGAATGAGGGCACCGGATGACCGTGATCGGGCGAGTAGCAGCGCTTGTCTGCCCCCGCGAACCCGAACTGGTCCATGTACATGCCGTCGGCGCTCATCCGGCGTACCATGCGCTCATAGGTGGTCTCCTGGACCTCCCGCCACGCCTCGGGGTGTGGACAGACGAACATCTCGGTACTGCTCGGCCAGTAGAGCCCCTTGCCGTCGGGCCCCACGAGCTGCCACTCCTTGCCATGGGCCCTGCCAAGCTCGCCACGTTCCTCGAGGAGGTAGCCCTCGATGTAGAACCCGACCCGGACGCCATCGGCCTGGGCGGCCTCAACACCCGACCTCAAGCCATCCCAGCCACCGGGCAAGTAGTCTCCCGGGTCCAGGTCGCCCGTACGGCCGTAGATGCGGCCGTGCGGGCCGCAGTTACCCCAATCGAACAGGTGGAGGTACTCGATCCCGCCGAACTCGGCCCGAGCCTCGTCCAGCGCCGGTTGCAGGTCGACACGCACGTCGCCGGGTTTGACCAACGGATCAGCCCAGTACAGGAACCTTTGACGGAAGTTGAAGACCTCTCGGAACCACTGTTGGCGCGGCGACATCGGCTGGTACCACCCATCGAGCCATCGGCAGTAGACGGCCAGCCCACTGTGCCAGTCGCCAGGCAAGATGCTCACGAATGTCGGCACCGCGCTCCTCGATGCGCCGGGCGCCAGCACGAGTTCGGGGTACACCGTGCCCAGCCTGACCCCCGTCCCGTCCTTGTCGCAGATGTAGTCACGATCGACGCCCTCGGTGTCCCGAGTGAAAAGGTGGGCTCCCATGCGCGCGCCGGGGCTGAACGCGGTGATGAACTGCAGTGGGTAGAGGCCTGAAGCCAGCATCCGCAGCTGCGTCGGCCGCGTGTCGATGAGCGTACCTCGCTGCGCGAAGCAGTAAGCCATCGCGGAAGGGTCACCCGCCGCGAGCGGTACACACATCAGCTCGAAGCTGACCTTCAGGTCTTCGGGACCCTCGTTCGTGATCTGGGGCACCAGGCCCATGCCCTGGAGAGGATCCACTCGCACCTCCACGCGCGCCGACAGCGGCGGTCCGCCCGTGCGCGAGTGTGACACGAGCACGGGCGCCTCCTCGGCCGTCACCCAGGTCCATGGCCCAAACGCCACAGGCTGGCCGTCAACGAGTACCCGGAGCAGCTCGGGCTTCTGACCCCCGGCGAGCCACTCCAGCGGTGGGTCGAGCGATCTCAGACTGACCAGCCGGATGCCGTCCTCGAGCCCGATGCGCGCCTCCATCCACCGGGTCGCGGCTGTGAGTTCGCGGTCGGCTTTGAGCTCCAGTGCCACGGGACCTGGCGCCAGATCCGTAGGGCCCGGGTCCCTGGCCAGCGGCAGGGCCACGGGACGAGCCGCCGGGACTTCCGAGCTGGCCGTGGCGGCGGCCACATAGTAGGCCGTCTGGGGACTGCCATCGTACACGCACAGCGACCGAAGCTCCTTGGCCGGGTTGGCCTCGAGCCGCACGACCTGCGGCCCCCGCACCACGCGGTACTCGCCGCTTGAGACCGACCACGGGAACTGCTCGTCGGTCGAGCCGTCTGCATACTCCAGAGTCACCAGAAGGCGGTCCACATCAGAGATCGACTCGAGCCTGCCACCGCCGTACACCGGGTCATCGTTACCGGACATCCGCGCTACCATGAGGAGGTAGATGGCCCCGCACGACCGCCCCACGGGGAGCACCAACTCGGACTCCTCGGCATGCAGGTCCGTCGCGGCGAGGTCATTGCCGCCGCCAGCCAGCTCGAAGGGTATGCCGTCGACCCGAACCCGCGGGCCCTCGAACCAGTCCGACACCCCCAGATGCCGCTCAATCTGCGCGCGGCTCACGCTGCGCGTGCCGCCGAGGTCGAGGGGCACGAAGTCACCGAAGCCCTCGAAGGGCTCGATAGTGACCGCGTCCGCCGCGCGCCGCAGGCGGCGCTCGTTGGTGAACCGTATGTCGGCGACCTCGAGGCGGGCATCGGGCCCGGCAGACTGCACCTGGACCGCCAGCGTCCTGGCGACACCGATCGCCTGGGCCACATCCCTCAGCTCGGCCGAGACCACCTGCCAACGACCGTTCCCGATGAGCGACCCCGCGCCAACGATGGCCTGGTAGTCCATGGCGTCGCCGCCACGCGATCCGATGACGCACAGGGCGTAGTCACCACCGGCAGCGAGGCCCCGGGCGCGGTAGCGCATCGACAGGTAGCGGTAATCCGTCAGGGGCACGTCGTCCCGAAGCGGCAAGCGCCACTTCATCCCGCGGCCGAGGTCGGGCACCGAGAAGACCACAGAGCCCTGGGCGTCCGCGATACCGGCATCTGCACAGGGATTGCCGAGCCATGAGGGCTCGGCCGACCACAGCGCTGCCGGAGCGATGGGCACCACGCGGTCCGGGCCTGTCGGGAGCGGGACCGCCGAGAGCATCGCGGCGCCCGGCGGCGGCGAGTCCGAGAGAGAGAGCTCAGAGATCCAAACGGTGGCGGGCCCCTCTCCGGCTTGAACCTGAACCGCCACCATGGTCAGCCGGTCACTCTGAGCCAGGTCAGTGACATCCACGCACACCGTGTGCCACTCGCCATCCGCAACAGCTTGGTCGAGCCGGACGGCGTTCAGCTGTCTGGGCCCGCCATCCTCGAGATACACGAAGTAGTCGCCCGAGGCTTGGAGACCTTGGGCCCGGTAGCGCACCGTCAGATAGGGATGGGTGTCGACCCATACAGCCGAGGACAACGCGAGCGACCACTTGAGGCCCCGGTGCGCCTCGGGGACTGAGAACCGCACGCACCCGTCCTCGAAGGAGACCGACGCGTGGTCACTCGCGTTGCCCAGCCAGTCCGGGCGTGCCTGCCATGCGGGCACGCCATCGAAAACGGCGCGGAAGCCGTCTTCGGCGGCCAGCGGCGACAGCGCCGCCAGAGCCACCATGGCCGAACTCGAGACCAGAGACCACACGGCGACCGCCTCCCGCGAACCAGGCAACAAGAAGGCCGCCGCGCTCCATGTGGGAGCACAGCGGCCTCCAGTTCGTCGCCCTCAGACGGCCAACCTCGCGGTGAGCTTACCCCGCGGGTGCCACCTTGATGATGTGGCGGTTGTCAGGCATGTGGCAGCTCTTGCACAGCGCGTCGGCCGGGAAGGTTGCGGTGCAATGCCGCACGTCTGCCGTTTCCGGGTTGTGGCACTTCAGGCAGACCGCGTTGCCCGCATCGGTCGTCTGATGCGGCAAGCTCGGATCGAGGTCCTTGTGACCGGTGTGGCAGTCGATGCACGTCGGGCCGATCGCCGACGTGAAGTGCAGGCTGTTCTGCATCTCGTTGACCTGTTCGAGCTTGGTCTTCTCCGCGCTCATGGGCTTGAGTCTGATCTTGCTGAGAATATCATCACCATACTTGTAGTCGGTGACGAACCCCGGGTCAGCCGGGTTCTCGCCCTGGACCTCATACTGCGCGTGGCACCGTGCGCACAGGGACATGCGGGCCTCGCGGGCTTGGAGTTTGGCCGGGCTACCGATGCTGTCCTTCTTCGTCTCGGCTGCGGCCTTAACGTGCTCGGCCCCCGGGCCGTGACACACCTGGCACCCCACACCGGCGGCTCCGTCGTTGGCATTGTAGCGAGGTCCCTCGCCCTGGGCCTTCGCATGGAGCGTCTCCGCATACTTGGCGGTGACCGCGGGAGACGCTCCCTGGTCCTTCTGATGACAAAGCTGGCAGATCTTCTCCTTGGCCATCTCCTGTGCCATGGAGGGGATGCACAGCGCCGCAGTGAGTGCGCACGCCACAACCCCCACGACAGCGATGGCTCGCCGCGTGTGTCGTCTCATCCCGAGGGTCCTCCCCTACATGCATCGGCCGCATCCGCCCGCGGCCAACCACCTCATATACGACGCGGCGCCGCGCACGAGGTTCCTCGCACGCGGCACCCGGCAATCATAGCACGGGGGCCTCTGGGGGAGGAAGACCCCTGGCGACGCCCGGATCGGCCTTCCCCCTTGCCGCGAGAAAGGGTAAGCTCTTGGCATGAGCACTGTCGCATGGCATACCACCCGCACCGCGCGTCCGGTGGTGCCACGCACTCCAGCAGGCGGAACAGGAGCCGGACCCGTCCATGTCGGAAGTCACGGAACGGCCTTCGATGCCCGAAAAGGGCAACTGGGTGACCTGGCGCAAGGAGATCAAGGTCCTCGATTGCACCATACGTGACGGGGGCCTGATGAACAAGCATCGCTTCGACGACACCGTCGTCCGCGCCGTCTACCAGGCCTGCGTCTCGGCCGGCGTCGATTACATGGAGCTAGGCTACCGGACCTCGAAGAAGCTAGCCAGCCCCGACGAGTACGGCCCCTGGAAGTTCTGCGACGAGGAGGACATCCGGCGGATCGTCGGGGACAACTGCACCGACCTGAAACTCGCCATCATGGCCGACGCGGAGCGCACAGACTTCGAGCAGGACATTCTGCCGGCCGCCGACAGCGTGATCGACCTCGTGCGCGTCGCAACCTATATCCACCAGATCCCGACGGCCATCGCCATGATCCAGGATGCCCACGAGAAGGGCTACGAGACCACCGTGAACCTGATGGCGGTATCGGCCGTCCATGAGGATGATCTGGACGCCGCGCTCCGGGCTCTGGTTGCAACTCCGGTCCAGACCATCTACCTGGTTGACAGCTTCGGATCGCTCTACTCCGAGGAGATCCATGCGCTCATGCGCAAGTACGTAGGGGCCGTGCAGGGCTCAGGCAAGCAAGTCGGCTTCCACGGTCACAACAACCAGCAACTGGCGTATGCCAACACCATCGATGCCATCGTGATGGGCGCCAACTGGCTCGATGCCACCGTGCTGGGCCTGGGCCGGGGAGCGGGGAACTGCCCGTTGGAACTCCTCCTCGGCTTCCTGCGGAACCCCAAGTATCGACAACGCCCGATTCTGGCATGCATCCAGGACCATGTGGCGCCCCTGCGCCAGACGATGACGTGGGGCTACGACCTGCCATACATGATCACCGGGCAACTCAACCAGCATCCGCGGGCCGCCATCGAGTTCATCGAGAAAGGCCAGGGCCAGTCGCTGGTGGATTTTTATGACTACATGACCGACCAGGCCTAGGGTGTCGGAAGTCCACGCCAGAGGTCTCACATGACTCGGCCGCGAGCATTCGTGTGGGTCGCCGTTGCTGCCGGCGCTGTCGTGGCCGCCGGTCTCCTGTCGCGATTCGCCTTCGAGTACGGGCCCCCCGCACGCTACACGCGCCTCATGGCTCCGCGCACAACGAGCGCGGGACAGAAGACCTCGGTCCGTGTCCGGGGTGAGTGGCCTGATCCGGGGTGGCGTTTCCATCAGGGTACCGCCATCGTCGAGGGCAGTCGCATCCGGCTCGCCGTCGAGGGCAAGAGACGAAGGATACTGGCCCCCAAGCGCGGCGAAACGGCTTTCGAGGTGACGTTCGATCTCCCCAATCTGCCGTCGTCGCAGTACTCCCTCGAGCTGCCGCAGATGGCCCAGCCGCTCAACCTGGTCGTCTATCGCCCGGGAACGGCTCTGGCCCCCAAAGCCACCATGTCGGGCCGCGGGCATGTGACG
Source organism: Armatimonadota bacterium (assembly GCA_029547025.1). Lineage (GTDB taxonomy): Bacteria > Armatimonadota > Zipacnadia > UBA1398 > JAKPQA01 > JAKPQA01. The sequence continues at coordinate 16,680 of JAKPQA010000344.1, read as the reverse complement.
AAGCTCAGCGGCCCAAAGATCGCCCAGGTGGGTGTGCCAGTCACCTTCACCCTATCTGGCCTGTGGCCGGACGTCGGCTACGAGGGGCACCCACCCAAGCCGACGTTCAGCGTGTTCACTGTGGTCTTGGCCGTCACCGGTCGCTATGACACGGCGGTCCAGGAGGCTGGCCCTGAACTCCCGGCGTTCGAGTACCAGGTGCCCGTCACGTTCGACCACGTCGGCACCTATCGGGTACGCGCCGAAGGCAACGGCGAGGGCCTCGAGCTCCTCGTCGCCGTCCAGGACGAGACGCCAGGGCCGGGGCCCGTCGTTGCAGCCATCGGGGCGGAGCGCGTGCATGGCCCTGTCTCGGCCCCTGCGGGCGGGTCGGTGACGCTGACCCTCGAAACCAGCCTGCCCGAAGGTTGCAGGCCAGCCGCCCCTCGCATCGTTCGGTCATACGGGCGCTGTGACGTGATCCCCCAGGGCGAGTGGGCAGAGAACGCCCAGTCCGCGCCCCAGGAACTCAGGAAAGTGGCCTTCGACATCAAGGTCCCTGTGGGATACTCGGGCGACACACCGATCGTCATAGGTGGGGCATTCGACCGGCCGTCCATCGCCTTCCCGATCCGTGTGGTCGGGGGAGCGCCCGAGCGGCCCGATTCCCGAGGGCCGGGCGTTACCTCGGCGGGCTCCAGCACCGGGCCGGCGAAGCCGGCGGCGACCCGGCAGCGATGGCGCCCTCGCTAGGGCCGGCCCGCGGCGCGGGCAGGTCCCGCCCGCTCCCGCTCGAACCAGTCACAGACTCCCGCTCGTCTCGCGTCTCGCGCAGGAGGGCTCCGTGCGCCAGACCATGGGCATCGCCACCGCGCTGCTGCCGCTGCTCCTGTCCGCCGCGGCGTCCGACACACTCCGGCTGGAGTGCGAGGACTTCGCCGGCCCGTGGCGCGTCCAGGCAAACATCGAGGGCTACTCGGCACGAGGGTTTGTGGTCTCGAATGCCCCAGGCATTGCCACGACGTCCATGGCCATGTCGGTCGATGTGACCGCGGCCGGCCGCTACTTCATCTGGGCCCGTGGCTACGAGGGATCGGGGGCCGACCGCCGCTGGCGCGTCCGCGTGGGCGGTACGCTGCTGGCGATCACCCACGGCGACCGCGCTGCACGAGGCTTCTCGTGGCAGCGATGCGGTGATGTGGAGCTGCAGCCCGGCACCGTCGAGGTTCTGATTCTGGATGCGGGCGAGTCCTATGAGGTGGCCGACGCCGTGATGCTGACCACAGACCCAAACCTGGATCCGGCCGAGGAAGACCGCCGCTGGCTGGTCCTTGATCCCGACGAAGCCAGGCGGATGGTGTTCAACGAGATCATGGCGCGGACCCGTGCCCACGCGGCCGCCGTGCCGGTATGCGGTACCCTCGGTGAGTGGCACGCCCGCGCTGCTGAGATTCGCCCCCGTATCCTCAGCGCGCTCGGGCTCGATCCGCTCCCCGAGCGAACGCCGCTGAACGTGAACCTGCTCGGCGAGACGCAGCTCGACGGGTACCGAATCCAGCGACTCACCTTCGAGAGCCGTCCGGGTTTCGTCGTCACCGCCAACGTCTACGTACCCGATGGCCCGGGGCCTTTTCCCCTGGTCCTCTGCCCCGTGGGGCACTGGCGACACGGCAAAGACGAGCAGACTCCAGCTGCCCGGAGCCATGGCCTCGCCAAGCTCGGCTACGTCACCATCACGTACGACCCGTTCGGCCAGGAGGAACGCGCGGTGCCCGGCAACGAGCACTCCGAGCACTGGCGCCTCTCACTCACCGGTCACTCGAACATGAGCCTGATGGTCTGGGACACCGTTCGCGCACTCGACTACATGCTCACCCGGCCCGATGTCGACCCCGACCGCATCGCGTGCACCGGTGCCTCCGGCGGCGGGCTCAACACGCTGTACTACTCAATCGTGGATGACCGTCTCGACGTGGCCGTGCCCGTTGTCTACATCACCCAGTGGGCCGACTTCCTCGGCACTGGCGCTCAGCACTGCCCCTGCTCCCACGTGCCCGGCCTCGGCGCGTTCACCGACATGGGGGAGATGACCGCCCTCTTCGCCCCCCGGCCGCAGATGTACATCAATGCGCTGGCCGATCCGCAGTTCCTGACCGCCGGAGCCCAACACGCCGAGGCCCAGGCCCGGGTGGTCTACGACCTCTTCAGTGCTGGCGACCGCTTGCGGCTCCGCTGCTTCCCGGGCGACCACGACTACGGCAAAGCCATGCGCGAGACGGTGTACGGCTTCCTCGAGCAGCATCTGCGTGGGCAGGGCGACGGCACCCCGGTCACCGAGTCCTCCTTTACGCCACTCGAGCCGGACAGCCCCGTCATCCGGTGCTTCGAGAGTGGCCACGTGCCCGAGACAGCCACTACAGCCCGCCAACTTGCCCTGACGTGGGCCCAGGAGGCCGCTGCTCGGCTCCCCGGCCCCGACGCGCTCAAACCCAGTGCGCTCCGCACCGCGCTGAAGACGGCGCTGAACCCGCCGGCGCCCTTCCAGCCATCGTTCGAGGTGGCCGGCCAGGCCGAGCATCATGGCCTGAGGGTCACCATGCTGCGCCTGACGACTCAGCAGGGAATCACCCTCCCGGCCTACCTCGTGCCCTCGGGCCGGATCGGCCCGGGCATCGTGATCGTCGGCACAAGCGACACGCCGATGGCAGCCCTCGACCTGGCCGTCGCCGCGCACACGCTTGGTGTCACCGCACTCTGCCTCTCGCCGCGCGGCCACGGCGAGACCGCCTTCGATGAGCACGTCATCTGCACGGACAACATGCTGCTGGGCGATCCGATCCTCGGCCAACGGGCTTTCGATGTCGCGCAGGCCATCCGCGCCCTGTGCCAGATGCCCGATGTCGCGGGGCAGCCCGTGGGGCTCGTGGGCGACGGACCGAGCGCCGGGCTCTATGTGCTCTTCGCGCAGGCGCTCTGGCCCGAGGCCGGCGCTGTGGCCGCGGGGCCGGTTCCGTCGTCCTACTTCGAGGCATTCGGTCCCGGAGTCCCGATGGCGGCATACGTGTCCGGTATCCTCCGCGTGGCCGACATACCTCACGTCGCCGCCCTGGCGGCCGAGCACCCGCTGGCACTCTCCGTCTCCGGCGATTCCCTGGCTCAGCGCTACCCCGAGTGGGCCCAGAAGCTCGAACGCGACCAGGTCCTTCGCCAGCCGTCTGACCCTTCAGCCATGGTGCGCTGGGTGTGCGGCCAGCTGGTCCCATAGGGGCGACCGTCCGGTCGTCACCGGCGGCTGGCGGATGGCGGAGGTGGACCCTCACGGCTGCGCGTCCCCTCCACTTCCCGTCGGCCCCGAGGAGCGCGCGGTGGTCGGCGGTGGGGGGCGGCACGAAGGGACAACGGGGCCGTTCCCGGCAGACGCTTCCGCCGCCGAAAGGTCGGCCCCCGCCCTTGGCCGAACGGTCCCCCGTTCTTCGACGAGGGGTCGTGACGATGGCTCCGGCGGTCACACGGCGGCGGTTTCTCACGGCCACGGCAGGCGCCCTGGCGGCGCCCACGCTGGCCTCTGGGCAGAAGGGCGGACAGACCATGGCGCTCGATGCGGTGCAGCTCTACTGGTTCAGCCAACTGGCCGGTGAAGAGGGCAAGAGCATGGATGAGACCCGCCCCCAGGCCTTCGCGACCATCGCCGAGGCCGGCTTCGCCGCGGTTGAGGACAACCTCTCGCTGGTGGCCACCGACGAGTCCGCCACCGGCCTGGCCGACATGCTCAAGGCGAACCACCTGAAGCTCGCAGGGCTGTACTCCGGCGGCGCATTGCACACCGATGGCGCCTCTGCCGCGGTAAACGGCATCGTCGCCCTGGCGGACCGTGCCAAGGAACTGGGCTGCCCCGGGCTGAGCGTCAACCCTGATCCGATCGGCCGAGAGAAGACCAACGCCGAGCTCGCCACCCAGGCGGCGGCGCTCGATGACCTGGGCGCCGCCCTGGCGGAACGCCGCATGTTTCTGGGCATCCACACCCACTCGCCCGAGATGAGCCACAACGCCCGCGAGTTCCGCTACAACCTCGACCACACCGATCCGGCCAAGGTCGGACTATGTGCCGACTTCCACTGGATCTACCGCGGTGGCGCCGATCCCTATGCTATTACCGAACGCTACGCCGGCCGCATCGTCACCACCCACCTGCGCAACTCGCTCCAGGCTGTCTGGTGTGAGTGCTTCTGCCGGGGCGACCTCGACTACGGGCGCATCGAGGAGTCGCTCCTCGCGGTGAGGTACCGGGGCCCCCTCGTCATCGAGATCGCCCTCGAGCCTCGAACGCCGCGCACGCGTGGCCCACTCGAGAACCTCCGCGCCAGCCGCGAGTACCTGGCCCAGTGCCTCGGCCGCGTCTGGTCGGGTAAGAGCTACACACGCGATTACAACCCTTAGACGCCATGCGGGGTGTCAAGCCCCTTCGCAACGCGGGCCGCCGCGAAAGGCGCTCAGACCCCCTCCCGCCCCTTTGACCCTGCCCATGCCCTGTGCTAGACTCGCCACCGTCCGCCGGGGGCGTTTGGACGCCGGTCCGGCGCGCCCCGACGGGGCGCCGATGTGACACCTCAGGGTGACCCCCGAATGAGTCTCGTTGGCCTGGATGTAGGCACCACCGGCACCAAGGCCGTCGTCGTCGACTCCCGCGGCCGGATCCTCGGCGAGTCCTACCGCGAGTACCCTCTCTATACCCCGCAGCCCGGCTGGAACGAGCTCGATCCCGTCGAGGTCTGGAGCGCCGTCCGCACGGTGCTGGGCGAGGCCGTCTCCCGGGCGGGCGCCGCTGATCCGGTCCGCGCCATTGGCATTTCGTCTCAGGGCGAGGCCGGGGTGGCGCTGGCCACCGATGGCGGCATCCTCGCCCGGAGCCAGGTGAGCTTCGACCAACGCAGCACGCCCCAGTGCGAGCGCTGGGCCGCCGACTTTGGCGCCGAACGCACCTTCGAGATCACCGGCCAGCCGGTGCATCCCATGTACACGTTGCCGAAGCTCATCTGGATGCGCGAGAACGAGCCCGGCTTCGCCGAGCGGCTCTGGAAGTTCCTGTGCTTCGAGGAGTACGTGATCTACCAACTGACTGGCGAGCTCGCGGCCAGCTGGGCATTGGCCTCACGCACCATGGCCTTCGACGTCCGCCGCAAGTGCTGGTCGAAGGAGATACTCGACGCCGCGGGGTTCTCCGAGGCCATCTTCGCCGCACCACTGCCGTCAGGAACACCGGTGGCACGCGTGAGACCCGAGGTGGCCGACGAACTCGATTTGCCTAGTGATACTATCGTCGCCACGGCCGGGCACGACCAGCCCTGTGGGGCCCTCGGCGCCGGGATCGTTCGGGCGGGCGTCGCCGTCGATGGCACCGGCACCGTCGAGTGCATCACGCCCGCCTTCTCCGAGCCGGTGCTCAACGAGACCATGCGCCGCAATAGCTTCTGCTGCTATCCACATACCGTACGAGATCTCTACGTCACGCTGGCGTTCTGCTTCGCCGGCGGGTCGCTACTGCGGTGGTTCCGTGACACGCTGGGCGCCGGGGAGATGGCCGAAGCCCGCCGGACCGGGCGCGATGTCTACGACCTGATCGTCGGCAACGCCACCCCCGGTCCGGTCAGCGTCCTGGCGCTGCCGCACTTCGCCGGGGCGGGGACGCCCTACTTCGATGCCGGGTCGAAGGGCGCGTTCGTGGGGCTCACGCTCGGGACCACCCGGGGCGATCTCATCAAGGCCCTGCTCGACAGCGTCACATTCGAGATGCGCGTCAACCTCGAGCGGCTCGATGTGGCCGGCGTGCGCATCGACGAGCTGCGGGCCATCGGGGGCGGGGCGAAATCACCTACATGGCTCCAGCTGAAGGCCGACATCTTCGGCAAGCCGGTGACCGCGCTCGACGTCACCGAGGCGCCATGCCTCGGGGCCGCCTTGTGCGCGGGTCTGGCCGTGGGTGAGTACGCGTCGGCGACCGAAGCCGTGGCGGCCGCCGTGCGTGACGGGCGGCGCTACGAACCCAGCGCCGGAGTGCGCGACCGCTACACCGAGAAGTACGAGGTCTACAAGGCGCTCTACCCGGCGCTGCAGAACCTGAGTCCCCGGCTTTAGCCGACCGTCTCGGTCGGCTGATTGGCGGTGTCGGGCGAAACGCTCGACCTGCGCGTGGATGATCGGCACCACAAGGAGGCCCATCAATGAGCGACAGACCGATGTCCCCCGAAGATGAGCTGTCGGCCTCCACCGAGGCCCCCGGGCGGCCCACGACGCCCGCGGGCGACAGCGGCCTGCTGGCCGGCTCGAACCGCGTGCTCGACGCCGCGTGGGAATGGCTCCGCAAGGCGGGCATCGATGTCAGTGCCCGGGTGGACCGCCAGCGTCGGGCGGCCTGGTGCGACCGCGCCATCGCCGAGTTGCGCGAGGACCGCGACGCCATCTTGGCCAAGCTGGGGAAGTACGTCTACCGCTCCTATCGCGAAGGAATGCTTGCCGCCGGCCAGATTCCCGCCTCGCCCGAGCTGCTCGAGTGGTGCAGAACCATCGAGGACCTGAACACGAAGATCGAAGCACAGAAGCTGCTGCGGGAGCGAATCATGGCGGGTGGCCATGTCGCGCCGCCCACGGAAGCCGGAGACACATAGCCGGTGGCCGGGACTTCCATCACTCACGTCATTTTCGACCTCGACGGTGTGCTGTTCCGTGGCTCGAAACCAACCCCATGGGCGGTCGAGGCGGTGGCGCACCTGCGCCAGCACGGTGGGCGAGTGGCCTTCCTGACCAACAACTCGTCGCGCCACCGGCGCGATGTCGCCGGTCATCTCCGCGACTTGGGCATCGAGGCCGACGAGGACGAGGTCATGACGTCGGGTATGGCCGCCGCCCTGCACATCCGCCAGAACTGGCCCGGCCGCGCCGCATACGTCATCGGCGAACGGGGCCTCACGGCAGAGCTGATGGAACAGGGCATTCCCGTCGTCGAGCACGCGACCGATGCGGGGCTCGTCGTCGTGGGTTGGGACCGCGGCCTCACGTTTGACAAGCTCGTGCAGGCCCACCAAGCCATCGTCGCTGGCGCCGTCTTCGTGGCGACCAACCGCGACAGCTCGTACCCCCTCAGCGACGGCCGGACGTGCCCTGGCGCCGGCGCCCTCGTGGCCTCCCTGGTGACCTCAACCGGTCTCGAGCCGGAGTGCGTGGGCAAACCAGATCCCGGCGGCATGAGAATGATCGCCATGCGGTGGGGTGTCGAGCCGGGCCAGGTGGCTGCGGTGGGCGACCGGCTCGAGACCGACATGGCTGCCGCGCGGGCCTGCGGTGCCCGCGCCATCCTCGTGTTGACCGGCATTGCCTCCCGCACCGACGGCGAGTCAGCCCCGCCCTCCATGGCGCCAGACGTCATCATCGACGATCTTTCCTGGCTCCCCGAGGCGCTGAAGTGAGATGCGAGCCGCCCTCGCTGCCCGCCCCGTCGTGCTCACCATCGCGGGCTCCGACTCGAGCGGCGGCGCCGGCGTGTTGGCCGATCTTCGGACCATCGAGCGCCACGGTTGCCATGGCGCGGCAGTGATCACCGCAGTCACGGCCCAGACGCCTGGCCGAGTCCTTGACGTCGAACCCGTGCCCATCCGCGTTCTCGAGTCACAGCTCAAGGCCACCCTGACCGGCCTGCCCGTGTCCGCCGTCAAAGTAGGCCTCCTGCCGACGGCGGCGCACGTCCAGGCGGTGGCAGAAGCCTTGGGCCGCGCAACCGTGCCGGTCATCATCGACCCAGTTGCCGTGGCGTCCGACGGCTCTGCGCTGGCTGACCCTGATGTTCTGCCCGCGCTGCTGAACGAGCTGCTACCCCTATCGGCCCTGGTGACCCCCAATGCCCTCGAGGTCGCCGCATTGCTTGGCCGGGCCACGCCGACGACGGCGAACGAACAACTCACGGCAGCTCGCCAGCTGTATGCGCGGACCGGCGCTGCCGTCCTCGTCAAGGGAGGGCACGTTAGCGGGCCCCGGGTGGTTGATGTCCTCGCCGACGCCGACGGCGTCGCCCAGTTCGCCCACGCACGAGTGAACACACCCTTCCCCGTTCGCGGCACGGGATGCATCCTGTCGAGTGCCATCGCCTGTAGGCTGACCGTCGGCCTCCGGCTTCGACGGGCGATCCGCGGCGCTCGGGCCCACCTGCGGTACCGGCTCCTGAACGCTCATCGATCCGGCAATGACCCCGTCGCGATTGCCTGATGCATTGCGGCGTGAGCCCGGTGCGAGTTCCCCCGTCGATGCGGGTTTTGGGGACTGCGGGGGGCACGACCGCCGGCGATGGCAGTGAGGCAATGCGGAAACCGACGCCCGAGGATTGCCTGGAGGACCGACTGCCCCTCCGGCAAACATAGGTGATGGGCTACGGGCCCCGTTGCGCTCCGCACACTCCCCCTCGCACAGAACCCTCGCTCCGCGAAAGGTTTGTGTCCAATGAGCAAGTTCATCTTCGTAACAGGCGGCGTCGTATCGTCGGTGGGTAAGGGGATCACCACAGCCTCCCTCGGCCGGCTGCTCAAGAACCGCGGTCTCAAGGTCACGCTTCAGAAGTTCGACCCATACATCAACGTCGATGCGGGTAGCATGAACCCCTACCAGCACGGGGAAGTCTTCGTCACCGACGATGGGGCCGAGACCGACCTCGATCTGGGCCACTACGAGCGCTTCGTCGATATCAACCTCACGAAACTCGCAAACGTGACTACGGGGCAGATCTACGGAGCGGTGATCGCGAAGGAGCGTCGCGGTGACTACCTCGGCGGCACCGTCCAGGTCATCCCGCACATCACCAACGAGATCAAAGAGCGTGTCCTGGTCGCCGCCACGGCCGAGGGGGCCGACGTGTCCATCGTCGAGATCGGCGGCACCGTCGGCGACATCGAGGGGCAGCCATTCCTCGAGGCCATCAGACAGATGAAGAACGACCTGGGCCCCGGCAACTCGCTCTACATTCACGTCACCCTGGTTCCCGGGGTCGGCCCCACGGCCGAGCTCAAGACCAAGCCCACCCAGCACAGCGTGCGCGAGCTCCGCAATGTGGGTATCGCGCCCGATGCGGTCATCGCCCGATCGAGGAGCACTCTCAACGACGAGATGCGCGAGAAGATCGCGCTGTTCTGTGACATCCCCCGTGAGGCCATCTTCGAGTCACCGGATGTGGAGTCCATCTACGAGATCCCGCTGATCCTCGAGGCCCAAGGGCTCAGCAATCTGGTCTGCTCGCGTCTGGGCATCGGCAAGCGCAGAGTGTCACTCGAAAAGTGGGCCGACATGGTCCATCGCCTGAAGAACCCCAGCAGCACCGTCCGCATTGCCGTGGTGGGTAAGTACATCGAGCTGCGCGATGCCTATATCAGCGTCGCCGAAGCACTTCGCAGTGGCGGCGTCGAGCATGGGGTGGCCGTCGATATCGTCTGGGTCGACGCGGAAGACCTCGAGACCAAGGAACCCAAGAAGCTCCTCGCCGGCGTTCACGGCATTCTGGTCCCCGGCGGCTATGGCAACCGCGGAATCGAAGGCAAGATCCGCGCCATCAACTACGCTCGGACCAAGAAGGTGCCCTTCATCGGACTGTGCCTCGGCTTGCAGTGTGCCGTCATCGAGTATGCACGCAATGTGTGCGGCATGAAGACGGCCAATAGCTCGGAGTTCGCCCCGGACACCGAGTTCCCCGTGGTCGACCTGCTTCTGGACCAACGCCGGATCGAGGACAAGGGGGGCACCCAACGTCTCGGCCTCTATCCCTGCAAACTGACGCCCGGCACCACGGCCGCGGCGATCTACGGTGATCAACCAATCATCTATGAGAGGCACCGGCATCGCTATGAGGTCAACAACCGTTTCCGTACCCAACTGGCGGCCAAAGGTCTTCTGTTCTCGGGTGTCTCGCCCGATGAGAAGCTCGTTGAGATGATCGAGGTGCCCGACCATCCGTACTTCCTGGCCTCGCAGTTCCATCCGGAGTTCCGATCCCGGCCGGACCGAGCCCACCCCATGTTCTCCGGACTCGTCCGAGCGGCCATCGCCCTGCGGGATGGTGGACAGAAGAAGGGCTGAAGCCGGCGCGCGCGGATGGGCCAACGTCTGCCCGGGCCTCGGAACGCTTGCTCGCGCCCCGCTAGCCGCCCGCAACCGAGCGGGCACCTGAACGTCATCGCTGGAGGGGTGCAATGTCCATGGGCGACGAACTCGGTGGGGCACCGGGCCCCAAGCGCGGCCGGCCCCGGCCCTTTACGCTCATCGTCATCGCCGTGAACCTTGGGCTGGCGCTGATCGCTGTCGTCATCCCCAGCGTCCGCAACCTCTGCCTCATGGACCCTTCGGCCGTCTGGCATGGCCAGGTCTGGCGTGTATTCACCCACGCTTGGGTTCACCAGGGGATCGTGCATGCGCTCGGCAACATGGCTGCCTTCCTGCCCTTCGCCATGTACATCGAGTACCGGTGGGGGCGTGCCCGCCTGGCAACCGCCTACCTACTGGGTTGCCTCGGTAGCGGCGCTTTCCTACTAATCACAGGTCAGCGCGCCCTCGGCGCCAGTGGCGCCGTGGCCGCTCTCATGATGCTCTGGCTGGCTTCAGTGCTCTGCCCCAAAGGCAAGAGGTGGTACGTACTCGGACCCGAGATCACCTTGGGGGTCCTTGTCGGCGTCTTCTACATCGCGAAGATGGTGCTGTGGGATATCACGCACCTGCTGGCCGATGATCAGATCTCCCACTGGGGTCACATCGGCGGATTCCTCACCGGTTACGGCCTGTTCCGCCTGAACCTGCTGCCAGCATCGCGCAGTCATCCCGGGGCGGCACAGAGCGGCCCGTTGGGGACCGACCCGGCGCCGTAGAGCCTGCCCCCGGCGGCCGGCGCCCGGGGGGAGCGGTGCGCAGCAGGCGCATATCGAGTATGCTTGCGACTGTGCTGCTGTGGATCTCCGCCACAGGGATCGGGTTCGCGTTGCTGCTGCCCCTTGTGCTCGTCGCCAGCCTGTCCGCAGACAGCCCGGCACACCCCGTGTGCTGGTTCGACGCCAGCCAGACCGGATCGCTCAGCCTTGGGGCAGACGGGTCCGTGTCGGCCTGGCGGAGCCGGGCCGAGGGCGCCGGCCTCGTCGCCCGCGCCCATGGCACTGCGAAGCCACGCCTGGTGCCCGGCGGCGGGCGTGGCCCGCGGGCGGCACTCCGCTTCGATGGGCACGATGATGTGCTGCTCATTCGTGGGTTGTGCCAGAGACTGCCGGTGTGGACCGCCGTTGCCGTGGTGGCTCCGCTCGCGCCGGGGCACGGGGGGATTGCCTCGGGCGTGCCGCTGGGCGGCGATGACTACGACGCGGGGCTTGCCATCGATCTCTTCGGCACCACCGGCTCGTTCAACTACCTCAGCGTCGAAGGGGCAGGCCGGCAGGGCGGGCGGCTGAACCAACGGACCGGCTCGACGCCGTTCGGGGTTTTCGCCGTGGTCGTCGTCTGCCGCGACCAGACCGAGATCCGGGTATATGTCGATGGCGTCCCCGAGGGCACTCGGCCTGTGTCGCCAGTGGAGGCTCGGGTGCATGAGCTCCGTCTGGGCGCCCGCCGCTACGGAGGCCGAGACCAAGAGCTCCTGCGGGGCGAGCTGGCCGAGTTCATCCTGTTCGACCGGGTCCTGTCGGACGAGGAGCGTGAATCGGTCGAGCGGCCCCGGCTGGTCTCCGAAGCGCAACGGCGGCGCGGGGAGGAGTACGGGTTGGAGGAGCATCGGAACGCCCACAAGACGCGTATGGTTGGGCCCAAGATACTTCGCACCTGGGCCGACGAGTCCGCCTATGTCCGGTCGCGCTCGCGCAACGAGGTCAAGGACGGGCCGCCACTGCCCCTCCACAGTCTGCCAGTTCGGGCCGACCTGCTCGAGGCCATCCGGCTGTCCATGGGGTGCCTCAATAACTCGTTCGATGCCGATCGCGATGGCGAGCCCTTCTTCTACTCGAACTGCCGTGCCGACGGCACCGGCGAGTTCCACCACTCCATCGAGATCGGCATCCCGCACGTCGTCGGCCGGTGCCTGCTCGGGAACATGGCCGCCTCGCTGGCCACGGGCATCCCGTTCCCGCCTGATGGGCTGGAGATCCTCACCCGGTACGCGAAGAGCTCGTTCGACAACCCAGACCAGCTCAACTCATACACAGATCCGCGGCAGACGGGCGAACGGGGCGTCGAGTTCCACAACATGCGCGAGGGGCTTTACGGCCTGTGGGCACTCATGCACACACCCGAGGCTCCCTGGGCCAGGGAGCAGGCCGGCCGGATGCTGACCATGCTGGACCGACTCACTGATGAGACCGGGCGGTGGTCGGAGACTCGCGTCCGCGAGCTCCTGGCCGCCGACCGCCTCGGGGGCGTGTCGGTCCCCAACGCCGCGCGGATGGTCGAGCCGCTGCTGGCCGTTCACCGGCTCACGGGCGACCCGCTTGCGCTCAAGCTGGCGGGCGAGTACGCCCGCGCGGGCCTGGCGGAGATGTTCCTACCCGACGGGCGCTTCGCACCCATGGACAGATCCTCCGGCCACGTGCACTCGATCACCTCGGCACTGAGTGGGATCACCGAGTACGCGCTCATGACTGGCGATGCCGCCATGGTTGAAGCCTGCAGGCGCATCCTCGACGCGGGTGTTCCGGAGTACTTCAGTTCGTGGGGCTGGGGCGATGAGGTATACCCCGACCATCCGGCCAACGAGGTCGGGCGTGGGGAGATCAACCAGACGGGGGACGTCATCCGCACGGCGCTGCATCTGGGCGCGGCCGGCGAGGCGCGGTTCTACGAACTGGCTGAACGCTACCTTCGCAGCATGCTACTGCCGACCCAGCACCGCGAGGAGGACCTGCGCCAATTCCTACGCGACAAGGAGCATCCGGCCAGCGACGCCGAACGCGACGTGGTCCGCCGAAGCATCGGTGGCTACTCGATGCAGCTCCCGAACGACCGGATGCGCGAGGGCGATTGGCCCATCCAGACGCAGGACATCACATCGGGCGCCATCCACGCCATGGCCGAATGCTGGAACCACCGGGTCACGTGGATCGCTGACACGGCCAGCGTGAACCTGCTGCTCGATTACGAGAACGACCGGCTGGCGGTACGCTCGGAATTGCCGCTGGCGGGGCGGATCGAGCTGACGGCACGCGCCGATGTGACCGTCCGCTTGCGGGTGCCGGAGTGGGTGGATGGCCGCGCGTTGCGCGTGACCATGGCCGACGGCGTTCGGAAGCCCAAGGTCCGCGGCGGCTATGTCGAGCTGGGAGTGCTGTCGCCGGGGCAGACGGCAGTGGTCTCCTTCGAGGTGCCCTGGAGCCTCCAGCGGGAGACAGTGGACGGGACCGAGTACACTACGACGTGGGCCGGGAATCAGATCGTAGACATTCAGCCCCGCGGTACGGTCAGCCCGCTGCCGTTCTAGGGGACGCACGGGACACAAGAGAGGACGAGTGCATGAGGATCAACCGACGCAACTTTCTGGCGACGACCATGGCTGGAGCCGGGGCGCTGCTGCTGCGGAGGCCTCTGTTGGCCGCAGAGCCACCGGTGACGTATGGCGCCGATCCGTTCCAGCTCGTGCCGCTCGGGCGGACCGGCCTGAAGGCGTCTCTCATCAGCTCGGGCACGGGTATGAGCGGGCACGGCCGCCAGTCGAACCAGACGCGGCTGGGCCGCGAGCCCTTCGAGGCGCTGCTCCGCAATGCGTATGAGAAGGGTGTCCGCTTCTTCGACTGCGCCGACACCTACGGGACGAACCCCTATGTGGGCCGGGCGCTGAAGGCCTACCCGCGCGAGGACTATGTCCTCTCAACCAAGATCTGGCTGCACCCCGGCGGCTTCCCCGATGAGGACCGTGCCGAGGCCGACGTCATGGTGGACCGGTTCCGCCGCGAGTTCGACACAGACTACATCGACATCGTGCAGCTCCACTGCCTGATGGATGGCGCGTGGCCCACAGCACACCAGAGGGAGATGGAACTGCTGGAGGGCGCGAAGGCCAGGGGCGCCATCAGAGCCCACGGCGTGTCGATCCACTCCCTGCCCGCCCTGAAAGCCTGTGTCGACTGCGAGTGGGTTGACGTGGTGCACGTCCGCCTGAACGCCTACGGCGACCGGATGGACGATCCCGACCCGAACGTGGTCGCCGACGTCGTTCGGCAGCTCCACGATGCGGGCAAGGGCGTCCTGGCCATGAAGCTCATCGGCGAGGGCGCGTACCGCGACGACCCCGCTAAGCGCGATGAGTCCATCCGGTTCGTGCTGAGTCAGGGCACGGTTAGCAGCATGATCGTCGGCTTTGAAAAGCCTGAGGAGATCGATGACTTCGCCGCACGCGTTCAGGCGGTGCTGGCGGCCAAGTAGACGCCACCCGCCGTCCGGTCGCGCACCGCAGGGCTCCGCCCCGCACCCCGCTGCCGCGCCGGACCGCGGGGCGCTGCCTGTCGTCCGCCGTCACACCGCGCCATGGCTCGGCCCGCCTACAGCACCTCGACGAACTCGAGTTCCGGCTCCCCGGCCAGCGCGTTGCCCACCTTCGCAAGGAATGCCTGGAAGTGAGGCGAGGCGGCATGGGCGTCGAATGCGGCCTGATCGGCCCACTCCTCGATAACCACGAGCTTGGCCGGGTCGGCCTTCGACCGGCAGGGAACGTACATGACGCATCCGGGCTCGGCCTTGCTCGGAACCGCGAGATCGCGCAGCGCCTGGGTGACCGCAGCCTCCTGGCCGGGCTTCGCTTTGAGGACTGCAACGAGCTTGACCATGTAGGGGCCTCCATCATGGCCCGGCAGGCTTGCGGCCGGGCATTGAGCGATGGGGTTCGCTCAGGGCGGGACCCGGTCCTGCCTCGAGGTGGACCGTACGGCGCGAGGGGCATCCTCCCGTCACCATGCGTGGCAGGAGAATGCCCCCGAGCGGAGCGACGGTGCTCGACGCGCGCCTACTGACCCGTGCCTCCAGCGGCCCCCCCAGCCCCCGTTTTCCAGGCGGGCAGTTGCTTCCCGGGTGGCGGCCCGGTGCCGCCACCCGGCCGCTCGGCCGGCGGCTGGAAGCCTGCGCACTTCTGCTGAGCGGCGGCGTCCGCCGCCTTGGCCTCGGGGCTGTTGGCTCCCGGGTCCTCGCCCTTGCACCCCACGGTGGCCACGAGTAGCGTCACGAGCACAACCAGCAGCAGCACCAACGCTACGTACTTCATGGAACCCTCCTGATTACATGGATGCAGCCGTCCATGTCAGCCGGCCGGTCCTCGCGGTGCGCCCTGTTCCTACCAGGGCGACCAATACTTGCGCGCGACGTTCCAGCCATCGGAGGCCGCGTTGTAGCCGATCTGCTCGGGCTTGTGCCACTTCACGTGCCCGTCGAAGTAGAGATAGTTGCCGCCCTCATTGTGGACATTCGCGGGGGTGCCGTGGCAGTAGTTGCCGCAGCAAGCCATCGGGTTGATCCGCCCATCGGTGGAGTTGGTCCACATGTCGCCGAGAGCGATGATCTCGGAGGGGCGGGTGATGTCCGAATCGGTTGCTGCGGCGCACTTGCAGCGGTTCTTGATCAGGACCCCGCAGTTGACCCCGTAGCAGCACTGGGTGTGGAGCCCACCGACATCGGAGACCACCTGGTTCGAGCTATTCAGCGTGAGTTCATTCCAGAACGGCCCCGTGCGCCGGGACGGGCACGAGAAGACCTGCTTGTTCTTGACGTAGGGCATAATGACGTCGCAGTAGAGGACTGGGCCACCCCAGGCGCCCCACTGCGGATCCCAGGCGCGGGCCCACATCTGGTCGTTGTCCGATGCGTACTGCAGCATCGCCAGCCCCAACTGCTTCAGGTTGCTCTGGCAGGACGCCTGCCGCGCTTTCTCTCTTGCCTTGGCGAACACGGGAAACAGAATGGCCGCCAGAATCGCGATGATCGCAATAACGACGAGCAATTCGATGAGCGTGAAGCCCCTTCTCTTCATCGTGCATCCCCTTTCGCAGACTCCTCTTCCCCGGCGAGTGCGCCATACCGGAGTGACCATAGTAAGTCGCTTCGACACCAACCGCCGATGTCCTCCTTCTGGGTCGGAGGCGCGTGCCAGCGGAGTAGCCGACGCCCGGGCCGCCCTCTGCCGCCCGCCCGAGGTCAGCTACGGGGAGTGAGCCCTTCGCCCCGGCCGGCACGGCAATACCCCCCGGGCCCTGTGCGGCGAAGGGCTCGTCCCCTCGGTGTGGTCCGTGGCCCGCGGTCTCCGCGCCGCGGGGCCGGCCGCAGGCCGACAACGCCCTCCATCGCCTCGCGCGAGCCTCCAGCCCCGCCGTTCCTGAGCCGCCGCGCCCGCGCGGCGTGACGAAGGGCGGCGGGCGCGGCAGCCCGCACCCCCAATCTGTCAGTAAGGAGGTATTGCTATCTGCTCCAGCGAATGCGAACATGGTTCGTTGGACGAACCGGCACCTCAGACCGCGGAACAGGGGGCAGCACTGTGAGTCGTGCACGATGGACCAGCTTGTTGATATGTGTCTCGTGTGTAACGGGGGGGGCAGCGTGGGGTAAAGCGCCCGAGGTCAGGATCATCGCTCCACCGGATGGCATCACCGTCTCCGTAGGCCAGGCCGTCCCCTTCGAGGCCAGTACCGCGACTGACGACACCGAACGCTCCGCACCCAAGGTCCA
>JAKPQA010000313.1 GCA_029547025.1 Armatimonadota bacterium | reverse complement strand
ACCCGAGCTGCCGCAGGCGCTCCTTGACGGCTTCGAGCTCGGTCTCGGTGTAGGGCTCGGCCTCGCGCTCGCCGTGAGCCGAGACGATATCACGCAGGACGTACACCACGAAATCGGTCACCGAGTTGTAACCCGCGCCCTCGATGAGCGTGCCGATCTTGTCGTACAGCGGCCTGGGGATCTTGATCGTGACCTTGTCAGGCGCCCTTGACTTAGGCACTGGACCCTCCTAGCATAGCCCTATAACACTCCTTTAGAGGCACATCGTTCGTCGCCCGCGGCCAGACCGCGTCGATTCCGCCTCGAGCCCCCCAGGGAGGGGACCGGCCATCAGCCGACGCCGCAGATGCCTCATCGTGGGCCTGGACTGCGCCACGCCGCAGTATGTGCTCGAGCGCTGGGCCGACCGGCTGCCCACCCTGGCCCAGCTCCGAGCCCGAGGCGCATCGGGGCGGATGCGGAGCACCATCCCGCCGATCACATGCCCCGCCTGGATGTGTATGGCAACGAGCAAAGACCCCGGCCAGCTCGGATTGTACGGGTTCCGCAATCGCGTGGACCACTCCTACACCGGGCTCTCAATCGGCACTTCGCTGAGTGTGAGGGAGCCCACACTGTGGGACATCGCCGGCGCCAGCGGGCTCTCGTCGGCCGTGGTGGGCGTCCCGATGACCTATCCGCCGAAGCCGCTGAGGGGCTGGCTGGTCAGCTGCTTCCTGACGCCCAGCACGCAGAGCGGCTACACGTACCCGAAGACGCTGCGGGACGAGATCGCGACCGTGGCTCCGGATTACCGCGTGGATGTCGAAGAGTTCCGTACCGAGGACAAGCATGGCCTGCTCCGGCAGCTCTATGACGTGACGAGCGGCCATTTCCGGGTGGTCGAACACCTGATGGCGACGAAGTCGTGGGACCTGTTCTGGTTCGTCGAGATGGGCACGGACCGGCTTTACCACGGCTTCTGGCGGTACTTCGCCGACGACCACCGCCTCTTTGAGCCGGGCAACCCGTTCGAGCAGGCGGCGCTGGAGTACCACGTCTATCTCGATCAACGCATCGGCGCCGTCCTCAAGCACGTCGACGACGACACACTGGTTCTCGTCGTCTCCGACCACGGTGCGGCGAGCATGGTCGGCGGCATCGCAATCAACGACTGGCTCATCCGCGAAGGACACCTGGTCTTGCGCCGGCCGGCCGAGTCGCCTCGTCGCCTCACCGCCGATGATGTGGACTGGGCGCGAACCACGGCGTGGGGTGAGGGCGGCTACTACGGACGCATCATGCTCAACGTTCGCGGTCGAGAGCCCGAGGGGCTCGTCGATCCCAACGAGTACGAGCGGGTGCGCGACGAGATTGCGCGCGGTTTGGAGTCTCTGGGCGACGATCAGGGGCAGCCGATGGGCACCCGAGCTCTCAAGCCCGAGGACGTCTACCGCCAGGTCCGAGGGATCCCACCCGATCTGATCGTCTACTTCGGCAATCTGCGGTGGCGCTCCGTCGGCACCGTGGGGAATCCCGGGGTGCACGTCTTTGACAACGACACGGGGCCCGATGACGCGAACCACGCCGAAGAGGGCCTGCTGATCATCCATGACCCCTGGGACCCGCGACCGGGCGAGCTTCAGGGGGCAACGCTGTACGACGTAGCGCCTACGGTACTGGAGCGACTAGGTCTGCCGGTCCCTGCTGATATGATCGGCAGACCATTGAGCTGGTAGGGCGAGGAGTGGCTATGGAGCACAAAGGGTTCACCGTGTGGCTCACGGGGCTGTCGGGAGCGGGGAAGTCGACCATCGCCGAGGCGGTGGCGGCCGAGCTGCGCGGCCGTGGTTTCAAAGTCGAGGTGCTGGACGGCGATGTGGTCCGCACCAATCTGTCCAAGGGCCTGGGCTTCTCGAAAGAGGATCGGGATACCAACATCCGGCGCATTGCCTTCGTCGCGCATCTGTTGTCCAGGAACAACGTGGTGGCTATCACGGCCGCCATCTCGCCCTACCGCGCCATTCGCGACGAGGCTCGGGCGATGATCGGGAACTTCGTCGAGGTGTTCGCCGATGCGCCCCTGGCGGTGTGCGAGGAGCGAGACACCAAGGGGCTCTACGCGAAGGCCCGCTCTGGCGAGCTGAAGGGCTTCACCGGCGTCGACGACCCCTATGAGGCGCCCCTCAACGCCGAGGTCGTGTGCCACACCGACAAGGAGTCGCTGGACGAGTCGCTGGCAAAGGTCATGGCGAAGCTCGAGGAGCTGCGCTACCTGGAGCAGGTCGGGTAGCGGCAGGTAGCGCTCCTCGGTTACACCCGCATGGCCCCCTCTTCCCTCGGGAGAGGACCCGGGAGAGGGGGCCGGCCCGCAACTGAAAGGAACCGCGCCCATGAGCTCCTCGTTGATTGCCCCGCACGGCGGGCGTCTGGTGGCGCCTTTGGTCCCCCCGTCCGAGCGCGCAGCCAAGCTCAGCCACGCGGCGGGGCTCCCTGCCGTCCGGCTGACCTCGCGCGAGGTTTCGGACTTGATCATGATCGGCATGGGCGCCTTCAGTCCGCTGGCCGGGTTCATGGGCGAGGCCGACTACCGTGGCGTGGTCACCGACATGCGGATGGCCGATGGAACGCTGTGGCCCATCCCGATCACCCTGGCGCCCGCGGCTGGTGTGGACGGCATCACCCCGGGCCAGGAGGTCGCGCTGGTCGACGATGACTCGGGCGAGATCATGGGCACCATGCGGGTCGAGGAGCTCTTCTCATACGACAAGCGGGCGGAGGCCCGGCATGTGTTCCGCAGCGAGGATGAGGCACATCCGGGAGTGGCCAAGGTGTACGCGCAGGGCGACACCTGCCTGGCCGGGCCGGTCGAGGTGCTGAGCGAGGGCGGCTACCCCGAGCGCTTCCCCGAGTACGCCCGGCCCGCCGAGGTCCGGGCGCTGTTCGCCGAGCGCGGATGGCAGACGGTGGCCGCGTTCCAGACGCGGAACCCGTTGCACCGCTCGCACGAGTACCTGACGAAGGTCGCTCTCGAGATCAGCGACGGACTCTTCATCCACCCGATCGTCGGGAAGCTCAAGGAGGGCGACATCCCTGCCGAGGTCCGCCAACGCTGCTACCAGGTGCTGCTCGACTCGTACTACCCCGAGGACCGTGTTCTGCTGAGGGTGTACCCCATGGAGATGCGTTACGGCGGGCCACGCGAGGCCGTTCTGCACGCCATCATCCGGCAAAACTTCGGGTGCACGCACCTCTGCGTGGGCCGCGACCATGCCGGAGTGGGGAAGTACTACGGTCCATTTGACGCCCAGGCCATTTTCGATGAGATCCCGCCAGGCGATCTCCTGATCCGGCCGCTGAAGTTCGACAACACCTTCTGGTGCCGCGCATGCCAGAGCATGGCGTCTTCGAAGACCTGTCCGCACCCCCCGGAGCATCACCTGAGCATCAGCGGGACCAAGCTTCGGGAGATGCTCAGCGCCGGTGAGCTCCCGCCGGAGGAGTTCAGCCGCCGCGAGGTGCTCCAGGTGCTGGTTGAGTACTACCGATCCATGGCGGCTGGCGCGTAGCGGCGCCTCGCCTCCAGCACCTTACCGAACATTGCTCGGCTTCGCTCGTCCGTAGACGAGAGCACGCACAGCCGCGCCGGGTCTGGGCGGGGCGGCCTCGTTGGGGCCCGTGCTCCGGGGGGCGAGGCATGGGCCTATGGCGGGGCGCGCGACTCACTGGCCCAAGGTCATCATCATCGGGCTGGACGGCGGTACGCTGGACCTGATCAGGCCCTGGGCGAAGCGCGGTGAACTGCCGAACCTCCAGAGCCTGATGCGTTCCGGCGTCTCCGGGCCGCTAACGTCCACGGTTCCCCCCATCACACCTGTGGCCTGGAGCGCCTTTCTCACCGGCCAGCCGCCCGAACGGCATGGCGTGTACGACTTCGTCGAGCGCCTTCCACAGAGCTACAGGACGCGGGTTACCCACGCGAACAGCCGCCGCTGTCCGAGCTTCTGGCAGACCCTTAGCGCCGCGGGCCTCGTGGTCGGTGCGCTGCACACGCCGTTCACCTATCCTCCAGAACGGGTACGCGGCTTCATGGTGAGCGGTTTCGATGCCCCTCGTCTCGATCGCTCGGCGGTGTCGCCGCCCGAGGCCATGGACTGCATCGCCGACCTGTGCCGCGGTTATGTTCACGGCTCGCTGCCGATGCGCCCAAGGGCCACCTATGCGGATCGCGCGGGCGAGAAGGCCCGCCGGCTCGTCGCCATGGCGCTTCGCCTCCAATCGCGATGGCCCTGCGACGTGCTGATGATCACGGCCTCGTCCACCGACCACGTTCAGCATCACTTCTGGCCCGAGGGCCAGGCGGCCGACCAGGTCGTACGGGCCGGCGGGGAGATTCTGGCGACCTACCGAAGCGTCGATGCCGCCATCGGCGAGCTTCTGTCGGCGGTCCGCGGGCCCGAGACCACGGTCCTGGTGATGTCTGACCACGGCGCGGGTCCGCTCATGGGGCACGTGAACCAGACCCGGGTGCTGGCCGAGGCCGGTCTACTGCGGCTCCGTGGCGCTGCGGCGGGCTCGCGGTCGGCGCGGGCCTCAGTGCGGGCCGTGCGAGGAATCCGGCGCCTGTTCCGGAGCGGACTGGCGAAGCCCCTCAAACCCCTTGCCCTCCGGCTGATGCCCGAGTCGGCCAAGGCGCGGGTGGCCGAAACCGAGCTCGATGCCATCGACTGGTCGAGAACGCGGGCCTTCGCATGGGGTACCTATGGCAAGGTGCAGGTGAACCTGGCCGGCCGGGAACCCGAGGGCTGCGTGCAGCCCGGGTCGGACTACAAGGCCGTGCTGGCGGATGTCGAGCAGGCCTTTCTCTCGCTCCGCGACCCCCGCACCGACGAGCCGGTGATCGAGGGCTGCATCCGCACGGCCGAGCAGCGAGGCGCCCCGCCAACCGACGGCGCGCCCGACCTGCTACTGATTCCTCGTGGCTATGCCTACGATCCAGGCCCCCACCTGGGTCATTCGGACCTCCCACTGGTGTTCGGACCCTCGGAGGCTCCGGCCCCCCTCTCGACCCTTACCGCGATGCACCGGATGGACGGCTGCCTGATTGTGTCAGACCCCAAGGCCGCCACCGGCGAGCTTCCGTGCCACGACCTGCAAGGGCTCCGCCGCGTGATCCTACAGTATGCCGGAGTCGAATGCCCCGCCGATCCGGCCGACGCCCATGCGCCGGCCTCCGGTTCTGGCTACTCAGCGGAAGAGGAAGCCCTGGTCGAGGCGCGCCTGCGAGACCTGGGGTACCTCTAGCGCGGCCTGCCCACCACGAAGGCGAAGTGGGACTCGAGCTGGCCCGCCGCTGTCAGGTGATCCTCGATATCGAAGAGCATCTCCAACATCTGGGTGGCCTCGGCGTCGTCTGCATCGAAGTTGCCGGCGATGTCGTCCAGCACCCGATGGAGAAGAGCTCCGTGCAACGGAGTGAGCTGGACGAACTCGAACTCGGCCTCCAGGACGCCGAGGATGTCTGCCGACCTGATCGCCTCGGTGGGGTCGTCGGCAGCCAGTTCGTCGCCGATGATCGGACGGATCTCGCTCTTGATGTACGCCTGGCCGGTCGAGCGCAGCCGGGCCAGGTTGCGGCGGTGGACCAGGGCTGCCCCGAGTTCGCCGTGGACCAGCTTCAGCCATGCCTTCCTGGCCCACTGCAGCGGGGTGCGCCGCGCGCCCGGGCCGACTCGACCGCTCCTCTGCCAGCTCACGCTCGTGCGAAGGCGCTCCGGGAGCAGCCGCAGCGCGGCGTTCATGAGCTCGAGGTCGCGTGGCGTGGTTGCGAGCCGGTTCGGTCCCACGTACTCGTGCGCGACCATGAGCCCGCCCGGCCGGAGCGCCTTCCGGCAGGTGTGAGCCACATGCTCGAGCGCCTCGATGTGGTGCAGAGCCTGGTGGGCGACCACGAGGTCATAGGATCCCTCGTCGGCCTCGAGCTGGTTCACATCGCACAGGCGGTAGGAAAGGCCGCAGACGCCGGCCTCGTCCGCTAGCCCGCGGGCGCGTTCGAGGGCGCCGGGTGAGGCGTCGACGCCCTCGCATTCCCGTGCCACTCCATCCAAGACGAGGGAGCGCTCGACCCGGCCGTCGCCACAGCAGAGGCTGAGCGCCCGCGCCACCGGCGCACGGCCTGCCAGGTGGGCGCGCTTCAGGTGAGCGATCCAGTCACACTCCGGGTCCCCACTGATGAGCTGATCCAAGCGCCGGCGCACCGCAGGCACATCCCACCAGACCAGTCCGCCGCGGGCGTAGAAGTCGAGCCGCTGATGGTCTCCCCAGTACTCTGCCGCCTTGGCAAGGCCGCCCTGCGTCGTCATCTCGCTCTCGTCCTGCCCTTCTGCGCGTGTACTATCGACGCGTCATTCGGCGGGAGGGGGCGGATCACTTCCGGGATACCGTCGCCGGACGTGGCAGACAGCCGGCGTCAGGGCGCTGGGGCCCAAATAGAGAGGCCGCCGGTGGTCAGTCGGCGGCCGGTGCGAAAGGAGATGCGGAGTCGCATTGGGTCTACGCTGTTATCTGGTTCGCAGGGACCGTGTCGGATATGACAAACGGCCGATCCGGCCTGGAAAAGAGTTCGGCCGTCGCTGGTCAGGCGACGGCCGGTGCGAAAGGAGATGTGCGGCGGCGTGGGTCTACGCTGATCTATAGTTCGCGCTGCCCACGGCTTCTATGACACATTGCGTGTGGAGTGGTTTCGGCCAGTGAGCGAAATACCCACCTGTTTTCGTGCCGGGTTGCTTTCCGCGTGCGGAAGCCTCGGGCTCCGGAGCACCACGAGCATGATCTTTGGCGGGCAGACAGGCGGGATCGGCCGGATCGGCCGCGTCTTGCCGCAGACTGGGCCCGGCGATCGGCACCGATCTCCTTGCCTTCTTCGGGACCCGGCCTCATCGGTCCCCAGATCGGATATCCTCCGGGTAAGAAGACGCTGTACACAATAGTGGGTCAGCCACAGGCCCGATTCAGCAAAGGAGACCGCCATGCCACGCGAACTCGAAGTGACGCTCCAGGGGGGACCGCGCATGTCTGCGCGTGTCGGCCAGCACGAGATCATCATGGACCAGCCCGCGTCATCGGGAGGGACGGATCAGGGCGCCACGCCGGCCGAGGTCTTCATGGCCAGCATCGCGGCTTGCCAGCTCTTCTATGCCTACCGCGTCCTCGAGCGGAGAGGTATCGCCACCGAAGGGATCTCCGTGAGTTGTCAGTGGACGGTGGGGAACAA
Organism: Armatimonadota bacterium; assembly: GCA_029547025.1. GTDB lineage: Bacteria > Armatimonadota > Zipacnadia > UBA1398 > JAKPQA01 > JAKPQA01. The sequence goes on along the minus strand of JAKPQA010000313.1, from coordinate 64 downwards.
CTGCATCGAGTCGGCCGAGCTGAAGCTTCGAGTGCATGAGCCACTCGATGACGAACTGGCCAAG
>JAKPQA010000125.1 GCA_029547025.1 Armatimonadota bacterium | reverse complement strand
GCCTACCGCGTCCTCGAGCGGAGAGGTATCGCCACCGAAGGGATCTCCGTGAGTTGTCAGTGGACGGTGGGGAACAACTGCATCGAGTCGGCCGAGCTGAAGCTTCGAGTGCATGAGCCACTCGATGACGAACTGGCCAAGGCCGTCCAGCGGGCCATGGATCTGTGCTTCGTCAAGGCCAGCATCGAGCTCCCCATGAAGATCGACTCCTCGATCGAGTGAAGCCATGGGGGAGTGCGGAATGCGGTCATTCGCCTGGCCCGTCGTCGCATCGATCTGTGCGCTGTGCACCGTGTCGGCCGCCGAGTCCGAGCCGCGGCGTGAGATGCTCCTCAAAGTCTTCCTCGCTGACTTCGAGGACATCCCGCACCCCGATAGTTACACACGGGAGTACTTCGACCGGCTGTTCTTCGGCCTCGGCGAGCCCCGGCAGACGCCGGAGGGACGCCGGTTGGCCGGGAGCGTGCGCGAATACTTCCTCAACGTCAGTGAGGGACGCCTGGATGTCGGGGGCGAGGTCACCGAGTGGGTGCGCATCCCCCGCCAGATCACCCAGATCCCCCACTGGAAGGGCGGCATGGAACCCTTCGGTGAGAGCTGGCCGGTGATCGTGGCCGAGACGCTCCGCGCCCACGGCATCGTGGGCGCCGAGGCCGAGCAGAGGGTGCGCCTGGCCGACGGGCGATCGCCCGACCTGCTGGTCTTCCTGAACACCGACTGGGGCGTCGGCGGCGTCAACCGTGGGTGGGACCGGCTGAAGGAAGTCCTCGATATCATGGGACTCGGCGGACTGTGGGACGACGCCTGGACTCGCCTGCCGTCTCCCTACAGCAGCTACTCGGCTACCATCTGGCGGGGAGCGCCACCGAGCGACAGGACCGGGGTCATCGACCGCGTGCCATCCGAGAGCGATCTCGAGCTCTTCCCCCTGTCCATCATGATCCACGAGATGGGCCACCAGCTGGCCGGCTGGCCCGACCTCTACGGTCCGAGTTTCGAGCCCTGGGGCGTGTTTGACATTATGGGAGGCCCGGCGGCCAGTACCCACTTCAGCATGGCTCCCTCATCCTATCTCCGCGAGAGCAGCGGGTGGATGGCGTTCACCGATGTGCCGCCACGATCGCAGCGCGGGCTCGAGCTGTGGCCCCTGGACACCCACAAGACGGCGTTCCGATTCCCTCAAGGCCCGGACCAGGAGAGCGTCATCGCCGAGAACCGCGCGTACCTGGTCTATCCCGCCGACTACGGCATCCCACCGGAGAACCGCGGCCAGCGGCTGCTGCTCTACCGGCTCGATCCGAACGCGCGGCGGGTCATGATGTATGGTGACCAGCCGTGCCGCAGGATCACGACGGTGATCCGGCGCCCCGAGCACTACGGCGAGATGTGGGGCGAGGGCGCCGCCAACGAGTTGACGGGCGGAACCATGCCATCGAGCCGCAACTCGCTTGGGGAGCTTTGGTGGGAGTTCCGCAACGTCATGCCCGGCGCCGAAGGCCAGGTGCGATTCGATGCGGAGCGTCTTGCCGCCGACCTCATCGAACGGTATGCCGGCGCCGAGTGGACGGGCGACGATGCAGCACCCATCGAGGCTGGCGTCATGGGCCGACGTGGTGGGCAGGTTGCCATCCGGTCTGTGACACAAAGCGATGGCAAGCATCAGCGACGCCTGCACCTGGAGGCGCCGGCCGGGGGTGCGGTGGGTGGCGTCTACCACCTGCCCTCCCCGCTGCCCCAGAGGCTGTACCTGGTGGCCGAAGCTGTCGGGGGCGCCTCGGCCCCCGCCGCCCTGGTGGTCTCGGCGGGCGAGGCCGAGTCTCGCTTCGCCATCGTGCCCGACTTGGCTGGCCCGCACAGCCTGTTCATCATCGATGTCCCCGCGTCTGCCGAGGGCATCAGGGTGGTCGTCGAGGCGCCCACGGACCGGCCGGCGGAGATCGACATCGAGCAGGCGTGGCTCGTTGGCCTGCCTCCGGTAGCCCTGGACTGCGTCGACGACACTGCCGACGGGCCCTCAGCCCTTCTCGATGGTGGTTGCTATGGACCGCGGGTCTTGTCCGTGCCGCTGGCCGGTGAGGCGCCCGACACATGGCGGAGGGAATGGCCGATCACGGTTCCCGCCGGGCCCACGGTGCTTCGGGGCCTGATCGGCTTCATGGCCGGTGCACCGGCCGGGGCTCGAGCCCGTGTCGCCATCAAGCTCGTGGGGCCCGATAGGGAATGGCCCCTGATCTCGAACCTGGAGATGGAGGCTGCCGGGGGCGGCGACAGCGCGGCCATGCATCCCACCGTGATTGAGCAACCGATCCCCGGCGACGCGGCCGGGACGGACGCGACGCTGGTTCTCGAGGCCGACGGCACGCCAGGCACTCCCAGTTTCCGCCTGGCCGTCCCGGTCCTTCAGGTCTGTCTGGCTGCTACGGAAGGATGAGTCGCATGGCACAGCCCCGCAGAATCGTTGTGATCGGGGGCGTTGCGGCGGGACCCAAAGCGGCATCTCGGGCTCGCCGCGTTGACCCCTTGGCCGAGATCACGCTGATCGAGCGAGATCCCGTCTTGTCGTATGCCGGTTGCGGCCTGCCGTACTACGTCTCGGGTGTCGTCTCGGAACGGGACGACCTGATGGCGACCCCAATCGGCGTCCTGCGCGACCCGGCCTACTTCGAGAAGGCCAAGGACATTCGCGTGTTGCCTGAGACCGAGGCCGTGGCCATTGACCGGGCTCGCCGTATGGTGCGGGTTCGCTCGCGGCAGACTGGCGAGGAGCGGGCGATCCCCTACGACAAGCTCATTCTCGCCACCGGGGCCAGCGCGGTCGTGCCCCCAATCCCGGGCATCGACTTGCCCAACGTGCTGCCGATGAAGCGGGTCGAGGACGCGGACCTCCTCAAGACGCTGCTTGCATCGGAGGCTTGCCAGGATGTGGCCATCGTCGGAGCGGGACTCATTGGCCTCGAGATGGCGGAGGCGCTGCACTCCTGTGGGAGAGGCGTCACGCTCATCGAGCGGTTGCCCCAGATCCTGCCCTTTCTCGATGCCGACATGGCTCTGCTGCTCCACAACTACGTGGTCCAGCAAGGCGTGCGCGTCATGACCGGCGCTGCAGTTGAGGCCATTGAAGCAGACGCCTCGGGGCGTGCCGCCCGCGTGGTCACCGATCAGGGGACCGTCGAGGCCGGTGCGGTCATCGTTGGGATCGGCTTCCGACCGAACACGTCCCTGGCCCGCGAGGCGGGCCTGATCTTGGGGCCGCAGGGCGGCATCCTCGTGAATCAGTACATGCAGACGTCTGACCCGGACGTCTATGCGGCGGGCGACTGTACCGAGAAGGCCTGCGTGGTTCGGGGGACTACGTGTCTGCTGCCGCTGGGCTCCACCGCGAACAAGGAGGGCCGAGTCGCGGGCACCAACGCCGCCGGCGGTCATGCCCGATTCCCGGGTGTGGTCGGTACCGGAGCCGTCAAGGTGTTCGGATGGAATGTGGCCCGCACGGGGCTGACCGAGGCCGATTCGCGGCGGCTTGGCGTGAAGCCCGCGTGCGCCATCATCGCCGGGCCCGACCGTGCTCACTACTACCCGGAGGCCAAGACCATCATCGTGAAACTCATCGCCGACAGCGTCGGCCGCAAGCTGCTCGGCGCCCAGATTCTGGGTCCGGGCGATGCCGTCAAGCGGATCGATGTCGCGGCGACCGCCCTGACCGCGGGTATGGGAATCGACGATATCGCCTGCCTGGACCTGGCATACGCCCCGCCGTACGCGCCGGCCATGGACCCTCTGATCACCGCCGCTGACGCGCTGCGCAACGCACTCGACGGACTCGTCAGCTATGTCTTCGCCGCCGAGCTCGAGGCCATGCGTCAGAGCGGAGATGGCCCCTTCATTCTCGATGTGCGCACGCCGGCGGAGTACCAGGCGGGGCACATCCCGGGGGCGACCCTGATCCCTCTGGGCGCTCTTCGCGGTCGCTTGCGCGAGGTGCCGCGCGACCGCCCCGTGGTGGCCCTATGCAAGACAAGTCTTCGCGCCTACGAGGCGGCGCGAATCCTGTCCGCCCGAGGCGACTCGAACATCTCCGTCCTCGCCGGCGGCATGGCCGCCTGGCCCTACGACACCGAAGCAGGCTAGCGGGGCGCCTGGCCGTGACCAGGGCACACCGCCAGAACAGACACAGCCGAGAGGCAAACCGATGGAATGAGACGGGTACTCGTGACAAGTCGTTGTTCGTGTGATTGAGGGCGACGTAGCCTCCATGTGGTGAGCCCTGACCCGGTTCGGCGTCTCCACCTGAGTGTCCCACGCATGCGTGGTGGGGCCACGCCCGAGACCCGCTGTTCCGCCCTCCAGCGCTCCGGGTGACGAGCCTCGGGCGTTGGGTGCCCAACGTGCCGCGCGTGCCGTGGAACACGCAACCGTGCCCTCGGTTGCGCTACTGCCCTGGCGTCTTGCCCGTGATTCCGCGGAACTTCTCCTCCATCTTCATCTTCTGCTGCTTGGCGATGGCCTTCTCCTCATCGGTGGGTCCCGCATTGGCTCCGCCGCTTCGTTTGCAGCCCAAGCCGGCCAGGCAGATGCCGACGGCGATGGCCCCCGCGATGAGGCCTGCCCATAACCGGGTCTTGGTTCGCGCACGCATTCGGGTCATCATCTCCCAGACACGCTCTCTCTCCGGCTCGGCCCACGCAGACCGAGCACGGCAATGGTGGTGAGTGGGGGATTTCGGCGGGCCGGTCCCGACACCTCCCCGATGTCTGGCCGAGTCCGCTCAGGGCTGGGCCGTTCCGAGGGCCGCGTTGCCGACCGGCCCCGTCGTGCGAGCCCTGACGTCAGGCCAAGTCTGCCACGCGCTTCAGGTAGCCCGCCATGTCGAACTTGCGCTCGAGCCCGCCGAGGGTCATCGTGCGTACCGTGCCGAACACAGGCCGCTCCGGCCAGGGGCGATCGTGGGTGCCGAAGCACCAGGCTACCCCGGCGAAGGAGTTCGGATCGCGTCCATCGAGGAAATACCGGTTGTTGAGAGCTAACGCTATCTCGAAAGCCGCCTCGGGCGACAGCGACCATTCCAGGATCTTCTTGGCCCAGTACATGCGCATGTAGGGGTGCATCTTGCCAGTGATGACCATCTCGCGCATGGCGGCATTCCAGTAAGGGTCGTGGGTCTGACCGGCCTCGAGCTCTCCCGGGCCGTAGGTGTGCCCGCGCGCGTCGCGGGTGTGGGCGGCCAGCGTCTGGCGGGCCCATACCGGGATGCTCTCATAGTGGTCGTAGCCCTCGGTGTAGTAGACGTGGTTGATGCTGAGCTCACGGCGGACGATAAGCTGCTCCAGAAACGCATCGGCCGCCGGTCTCCCTGCCGCCTCGACCACCCTGAGAGCGATTTCGAGCGGCGAGATCTGTCCGAAGTGGATGTAGGGGCTCAGGTCCGAGTAGCAGGTGCCGCCCGGATCGTTGCGCCGGTCGGCGTAATCGCGGAGGCGCCGCTCGATGAACTGGTTGAGCAGGCGGCGGGCGCGGTGGGTGCCGCCCTCATGGAAACGCGGGACCGGGGGGACCGCCTCCACGTCGAGTTCGCCGAGCTGCGGCGGAGCGGCGGTTGCCGGCGGGCTCCGGCGGCGCAGAGGCGTCTCGGCCAGCGGGACGAGGAACTCGGCAAGCCTGCGGTGCAGTCTGGGCCGCAGGGTGGCGGCGGAGTACTCGGCCTTGGGCGACGCCGACTCGACCGGGACCACGGCGTCGGCCTCGACCTGGATCACCGGGCACGCAACCTCTTGTGCGACTCGCTGGCGCCACTCGCGATGATGCCGCAGATACCCCCGGTCAGCCACCAGCAACGCCGCACTGCGGGCCACGTCGATGGCGATGTCGGACGGGTCCCCCCGGCGCAAGACGAACGTGGCTCCTCGCCGTTCGAGAGCGGTTTGCGTCTCGGCCAGGCCCTCGAGCATGAACGCATAGTGCCGCGCATTGGCTTCGGGATAGCGATCCGTCAGGCCGAAGCACACCACCAGAGGCAGATCCAGCTCGTTCGCCTGGCGGACCGCATACTCCAGCGCATGGTTGCACTGGGCGCGCTGGGAGGCCTGCATCCAGTAGGCCACGTACCGCCCCCGGCGCGGAGCAGCGCGGTTCAGGCGACGGATGCGCTCAGAATGGATCACCGGCCCCGCCGCCTATTCCGTCACGAACCCGTAGTAGCGGCCCATCCAGTATGGCAACAGGAAGGCCGCGCCATCGTCCTCGCTCAAGCCGTCGCCGCCCGAGTCAAGGCGGTACGGGTTCCCGTTCCATTTGAGGAAACACCGTTCCGAATACGGCAGGACCCGCGTGCTCTGGGTCTCATCGAATCGGCCTGACCGGGGGTCGACCATGATGTCGGCCCGATGGCTGTTCTCCATTCGCCAGTCGCGAATCTCCATGGGGTACTCGCGGAGGGTGCGTTCGGCCGCCTCGACGTCGCAAGGCTTGCCGGTCACCGCTCCGTAGACGAAGTTGAAGAACGGATTCCGTTCGGGCTGCTCGATTCTCCAACTCCGCTCGATGCTGGCCAGGAGGAGCGCTCGAACATCGGGGTCGCGCTCGTAGAGCAGTGCCGGGTAGTAGCACAGGAATGCCAGTTCGTCGTCCGAATGGTTGACCTCGCCGGGTATGAGCACTTTCTGCGTGACCGCGTTGAGCGCGTAGCCGTGCTCGCGTACGAGCTCATCGTGGGCTCGCCGGTAGCGTTCATTCCGGGTCAGGTGGTAGGCGACGTTGAGGTGCGAGAGCATTGAGAGCGAGTTCAGGCCTCGTTCGACGGCCCACTGGGGCGAATCGTTGAGCGCTTGCGGGCCGAACACGGCCCAGCGCGTCGGCTGGCCATCGAGATCGATGAGGGAGTACTCGTGATCCAGCAGATGATCGGTGATGCGCGCGATGGTCTCGCGCAGAATCCTGCGGCCCTCCTCGTCGGCCACGAGATCGTAGTAGATGGCGTAGGCGAAGTAGTGCCCATCGAGCTCATCGGAGCTCGTGTCTCCCTTCCAGATCCACTGGCCATCGGGGGATGGGTGCCATTCGCCCCCCGACTGGTTCACATCCTCGCCGGGTCGGATCATCGACCGCGCTGGGAACCCCCGGATCCCCGTGATCTCTTCCAGCTTCACCAGAGCCATCATGGAGTCACGCGCATTCCGCCGGGCGTCATCGGCCCGGGTCACCGCGTAGCGGAAGCTCTCGGCCGCGACGTAGAGGGCCGTCCACAGGCCATCGTTGTCGCTGGCGTCGAGCCGGTACCGGGTCAGGTCGTTCTCCGACTCGAATCGGCATTCCACCGACAGTCCATGCCGGATGTGCCGCTGTCGCAGCCGAGTCAGGAAGCGTTCGGCCTTCTCCTCGAGCGTCATGGGCTTCGAGGCGATCTGGCCCACGCCGGACGGTGTGCGCACCCATGCGGCACCGTTCCTGTCGACGGCCAGGTCGAGCACGTCGTCGCTCGGCAGCCAGCGACGGCCGGCGAAGTAGCTGAACTCGCCTTCGCGCAGCCGGCAGACGCCGCGCGATGTCCCGAACCATCGATCACCGGTTGGCCCGAGAGCGATGCAGCGCACGTCCTCGACGGGCAGACCCTCGGCCCCGGTCAGCCGCAGCCAGTGCCCGTGGCCATCCGTGACGCTGACGCCGCGGTCCGTCGCGATCCACACCATGCCGGCGCGGTCGGCGGCCACGTCCCGGCAGTCACTGCTGAGAAGCCCGTCGGCTGAAGCCTCGGACCAGCGCACGCGGTCGCCATCGACCATCGCCAACCCTCGGTCGGTGGCAGCCCAGACGGAGCCACCAGACTCGCAGGTGGCGCGGATGGCCGCATCACCCAGCACGAGGCCCAACCGGTCGTCGGTGGACCGGGCAGGGAACGGCCAGTCGAAGGTGACCGGGCCCCCCATGTCCTGGAGGTATGTGGCTCTGGGGGTTGCCAGCGATACGGCCGCTGTGAGCAGCACATCGACGAGCATGGCGGGCCACTCCTCACCGTGGCGCCCGCGGGCGCACCATCCTCCGGTTCGCCGCTGGCTCCAGCCGGGCCTGCGCACGGGAGTCGTCGGGAGGGCGCCAGGGGGTGTGCGGTGAAGAGAGCGGTTCGCCCCTGGAGGTGCTCGATGAACGCTTCATGGCTCGCTCTGCCGCTCTTGCTCGTCGGACTCGCCCATGCGGCACCCGATGGTCCCCAGCCGACGCCGCTGACCTATGTGCCCCTGATGACGACTCGCGTGCCCGAGGGGCCCGATCTGCTCACCGCGCCGCTCTGGGACGCTGCAGCGTGGCTCGGCCCCTTCGTTCGAGCCGACGCGCGGGCCATGCCCGATGCTGAGACGACGGCCCGCGTTGCCCGGACGGAGCACGCGCTGCTCCTGCTCGTGCACTGTGCCGAGCCGCGTATGGACCGGATCGTCGCGACGCAGACGCGGCGGGACGCCACGGTGTGGGTCGATGACTGCATCGAGGTCTTCGTGCAACCGCCTGGTGAAGCGTACCGGCATTTCATCGTGAACTCCCTCGGCACACCGTATGACGAGCGTGAGAAGGACGGAACGTGGAATGCCGAGTGGCAGGTCTCGGCGCGGGCGCTGGACTCCGCCTGGGAGGTCGCCCTGGTGCTGCCATGGGCGTCGCTGGGTGGGGCGCCCGTCGAGGGAGATGAGTGGGGCTTCAACGTGTGCCGATGCCGGCAGGCGGAGCCCGAGCTATCGCAGTGGTCGCCCACGGTCGAGGGCTTCCACAAGCCGGAGGCCTTCGGCCGCATCGGCTTTGGGGACTGCCCATGGCCGGTGCGAGTCCACTGGGACCTCCCCGCGCGCACCGAGGGGCGCGTACGGATCGACTGGCAGCCCGAAGGTGTTGGTCCCAGTGTCGCGCTGCGCGTCAATGGCGTTGAGACGGCGGGCGCCTTTGCCCTCCCCGGCGAGGGGGCCGTCCCGCTCTTGTGTGAGGCGCTGGCCGGCGGTGTCCCGGTGTTCCGCGCGCTGTACATCGCTGCGGTGACACCCCTCCAGGGCGCGCTCGACGCAGCCCGCGCACTGGTTGGGGCGCTGCCCGAGAGCCTCGGACCCCGGCGCGCCGCCCTGGCGGCCGAACTCGACCATCTGGCCAGGCTGGCGGACGAGACACCGCCCGCCATGGCATCGGATCTCATGTCGCATGTGCAACGTGTCGGTCTGAATGCCTCGCACCTGGCCGTGCTCGCCGCGGTGCCCGAGGGCAGCATCGCCTATGGAATCGAGACGTCTTTGACCAAGCTGCTCCGCCACGAGCCCTTCCGCGGCCAGGCGGGTGGGACCCTCACACTCGACGCCGCGCGGCGCGAGATGGATGCCCGTCAGGTCGTGCTGTTCGCCGGCGAGCGTCCGCTGCTGCGGGTCTCGGCCGAGCTCACCAAGGTCACGTCCGAGGCGGGGATCGCGCTGCCTGAGGATGCGTTCCGCATTCGTCAGGTGGGCTATGTTCCCACCGTCAAGCCCAGCTACGCGGTCGATCATGTGGGTTTGTGGCCCGATCCGCTGATGCCATTCGAGCGGCTCGACGTGCGCGAGGGTGGCTTCGAGTCGCTGTGGATCGATGTCCGAGTTCCGGCCGATGCCGCCCCCGGCCTGTACCGCGGCCAACTCATTCTGGCCGCCCAGAACGCCTCGCAGACGGCGGTGCCCGTAGAGGTGCGCGTGCGCCGCTTCACCATCCCCCAGGCTCCGAGTGTGCGCACGGCGTTCGGCCTCGGCCCCGGCGGCTGGCGGGTGCCCCAGGACGCCGATGCCTACACGCGCAACGCGCTCGAGCACCGCATCAGCCCCTACACGGTGGGCGCGCCCAGGCTGGTCTCGCCACCCGCCATGAACTGGGAGGGCGCCGAGCGGATCGAGGTCGATCTCCATGCGGCCGGCTCAGGGATCCTCCGGCTCGCCGTGACCCCGGTCGACGGCAGCCCTGTCTTGCTCGACCCCCAACCGGTGCAGGCGCCGGAGATGCATGTCACCTTCGACGTCTCTTCAGTGCCGGCGCAGGTCCTGTCGTGGCGGCTCGAGCTCGAGGCGCCCGAGGTGGCCGAGGCGGCCAAAGCCACCGTCCGGCTCGTGCGCGGTGACGGCACCGAGACCCTCATTGAGGACCGGGAGAGCCGCCGTGTGCTCGGGCCCGACGGGTGGCTGGAGAGCTGGGCGCACTGGGAGGGTTCGGCGTGGGAAGACCCGGACGTGCCGGGCGTGTGGGACTGGTCGGACTTCGACCAGCAGGTGAGCACGTACCTGCCTCTGGGGCTCACCGGGCACGTCGTGGGCCTCTCTGATCCCCGGAGTGCGTGGGCGCGCGAGTGGCAGGCCCACCTCCAAGAGAATGGCTGGGCGCATCTCGGGTACACGTACCTGTTCGACGAGCCGACGCCCGACCGGTATCCCCTGCTGAACGACGTCATGGGCGAGGTCAAGCGCGCGGCGCCGGGCCTGATGAACATGATGACCGCGCGCGAGTTTCCGCCAGAGCTTCGCTACGTCGACATCTGGTGTCCCGAGGCCTACTCGTTCGATCCCGAGGCCGCCCGCGCCGAGCAGGTAAAGGGCAAGGCGGTGTGGTGGTACGTGGCATTCAGCACGCGCCATCCCTATCCCAACGTCTGGGTCGACTACCCGGCGCTCGACTGCCGCGTGTGGCCATGGATGACCTGGAAGCACGACCTGGACGGCATGCTCTACTGGTCGGCCGTGTACTGGTTCCGCAATGACCCCTGGCGGTGTGCCGAGACCTTCCCGGGCGCCAACGGCGACGGGTCACTGCTCTACCCGGGCGATGACGGCAAGCCGGTGGATTCCATCCGGTGGGAGTGTCTCCGCGACGGCCTGGAGGACTACGAGGTCCTGGCCCTTCTCGACGCCGGCGCCGCCGAGCTGGTCGCGGCGGGAGGGAATGACACGCTGGCCGCCCGTGCGCGCGAGCTCGCGGCGATCCCCGATGATGTGGTGCGGTCCTACAGGGACTACAACCCTGATCCCGCCGCGCTCCTTGCGGCTCGAGCCGAGATGTCCGACGTGCTCGAGCAGGTTGTCCGCGCCCTCGGGCACGAACCGGCGATCGTGGGCCGTCCGCGCTATCGGCCGGGCGTCGATCTTGCGCGGGTCGCGGCCGAAGACCCGAGCGCCAAGCGGGTCGAACCCGTGACATGGGGCATGCCAGAGGCCCGGCCCGAGCCTGGGCTGGTGCTGCGGTACAGCTTTGACGATACAGCTCCGATCGCCGTCGATCTCTCGGGACGCGGCATGCACGGCATGGTGCGCGGCGCAAAGCGTGCCGAGGGCGTGGTCGGGCAGGGGTTGGCCGTCGACGGCGCGGCCAGCGTTGAGTTGCCGGGCTGCTCGGGCATCCTCGGCTCGCGGCCCGAGCAGGGGACCATCGCTCTGTGGGTGCGCCCCGAGTTCGACGCATCCGAGCTATCAGGGGACCTCTGGCAGGGCTACCGGGTGATCGTCTACCTGATGAAGACCGACGGCAACGGCCTGCCCGATGGATCCGACGAGATCGGCCTCTATGTCCACGGCGACGAGCTGCTGGCACGTTGTGGCGGCGGTGACGATGTCCTGTTCGCCCGGGTGCCCACGCCACTGCACCGTGGGCGATGGAGCCATCTCGGCTTGACGTGGACACCGGATCGACGAACGCTGTACGTGGATGGGCAGCCCGCCGAGAAGAGGGAGGGGGCGTATGTCGTGCCTTCGCTCGACGGCTTCGCGGGGCGCCTGGGGCTGCACCCGGCTTCGGGGGCCTGGCCATGGCTGGGCTCGTTCGACGAGGTGCGGATCTACGACCGGGCACTGACCCAGGAGGAGGTGGGCCGCCTGGCGGCGCGCTAGGTGGAACCGACGTCGACAGCTGAGTCTGTGCCACCTGAACCGACGGCCGAGGGCGCAGCCCCCCCACGGCGGCGCCGTTGGCGATTCCGCCTCGCACTGGTGCTGGTCATCGTGGGGTGTGCCGGGGCCGGTTGCGCATCGTACCTCGGCCTGCGATGGCTGGCTCAGCGCGAGCCCAAACCCACCTACTTCCAGGCCGAGGCACTCCCCGCACCCCCGCCCAAGGTGAACCAGGGACCCCAGGTCCTGCCGCGCGAGGCCCTCACATTCGTGGCGCAGGTGCACACGAAGCCAGACAAGAACGCGCCCATCGAGCGGTACCGCGGTGTTGAGCTCGCCGACGTGGGTCTGGCCGTTGTCGACGCGCGGTTCATCGACTCCGCCTCGCTGCCCCCACTCGATGGGAATGCGGCCTACTACGCTGTGGAGCTGGCGGCGACCACCACGCGCAAGGAGCCCGTTCGGATCGCCGACGTGGCTGTTGACCTGCAGGGCTCGGGGCTCGAGATGCAGCAGCAGCCGCCCGAGTTTGTGGACGTGGATGAGGGGTACACGGTCATCCCCAAGGACGCGAAGACCGTCACCTTTCGCGCCGTGTTCGCCATCCCGAAGACCGCCGCCAACCTGGCCGTCTCGCTAGGTGTCTGGGCCCCGGATGGCCGCATCGCCCAAGCCGTGGTTCCCGCCGAACCTGTTCCGGATAGAGGGCCTCAGCCCACGGCCCGGTCTACTCCGGGCACCGGCAAGACACCGGATGCCGGAGACTTGCCAAGCCGAGAGGTCGTCGAGCAAATGGAGCCGCCAACCGACTAGCGCGGGTTGTCATCCCCTGACTCATGCACCCGCAACAACTCGTTGGCGATCTCTGTGGTCCCGCCGAACTCCTTGCCCGCACCATAGTGGTGGAAGAACGGCAGCTCCATCTCGATCAGGTAGTACCACTCGGGCATCGACGGCTCGAGACCCGCCAGGTCGTTGTCCGCGATACGCCGCGCCAGATCGTCCAGCGCCGTCGTGTCGCCGCCCGCCGCTCGAGCCAGATCGATGGCGAACAGCGTCTTGCCGCGGTACGTATCGCGTATGATGCTCCAGATCTCCGCCTGCAAGCCCTGGTGTGCCTGGGCGACCTTCGCGTAGAACGCGTACCGCCGCGCCATGCCCTCAGGATCGGAGCAGAGCTGGTACTGACGCTCCAGGTACCGGGCCCGCGCGGCCGTCTCGTCGGCATGTTGGCGCAGGTAGCCGGCTGCCTCGGGACAGGCAGTCTCGACCTCGGCCGACCGGGCACGGAGTGCGGCCTCCACACGCGTAAGGGTGTCGACCGCCTGGCGTCGCAGTGCGTAGCCCTGGGCGAAGTCCTTCAGCCTCTGCTCGGCGAAGATGGCATTGACTTCGACCACCCGCGCCTCGTCCTCGTGCGACTGGGCATAGCCGATGGCGTCGATCAGCGCCTGCGGCGGCTCGCCTTCGGCCGGCTGGATCAGTGCGAGAAGCTCACGCTGGCGCGCCTCGGTGGCATCCGCCTCGGGCAACCGCAGGCGTTCGTGAAAGTCGATCACGAGTTGGCATGCGTCTGCGAGTGCGGTGTCGCCGTCTTGCCGCGCCTTTTGGGCGCGTGCCGCCACCTTCTTCGTGTCCCGAACGGCAGCAGCCCGACAGTAGCGGAGCTGCCGCAGACCGTACTGGATCTCGGCCTGGCCACGGCTTCCGGCATGGGCGACCAGGTGCTGCACGCCGTGCCAGAAGTGATACTCGTAGTTGCCCCGGACGTAGCCGAAGCTCGCACCGGCCGTGGCCATCACCAGGGCCACTGCCCAACCGGCGAGTGTATGCCGTCTGATCACAGCGGGACTCCACATCGTACGCGAGCCGTGCGGGCTCGGGTAACCATCGTTGGGGAACCGAGGGCACATTCTAGCAGCACGCCACCGCGACCGGAAGCGCGGCTCCGGCCCTCCGGAGGCCTCTCTTGGTTCTTCCGCCGGGCCGCCAACCTCCTGTGGCACCGATGGCCTCGGGCCCAATGGAGTCCCGCCCGCCTGCCGAGGGTCTCGTGTGCGGGCCGCACTCGGGAACGAAACGAGCCTGCCGGGCCCCTCGCGCTGCGTTGACCCGCCGTCGTCGCGCTTCCTATAATCGGTTGCTAGAGGCTGATCGGTCCCGCCCCTTCTTCCCTATGAGACGCATCCACGTCGTCACCTACGGCTGCCAAATGAACGTCCACGACTCGGAGATGATCCTCGGGGTACTTCAGGCTGCCGGACACCAGGTGGCCCCCTCTATCGAGGAGGCCGATGTCGTGCTCCTCAACACCTGCTGCGTCCGCGAGAAGCCTGAACGGAAGGTCCTCAGTAAGGTCGCCGAACTCAAGCGGATGCGCGAACAGCAGAGGCCGGAGCTCATCATCGGAGTCTGCGGATGCATGGCCCAGTCCCTGCAGGAGGAGCTGTTCTCCCTGGCGCCCGCCGTCGACCTGGCAAGCGGGCCCGACGAGATCGGCCGTCTGCCCGAGCTGGTGGCCGCCGTCGAGGCGGGGGAGCGACACGTCTCCGCCATGCGGTTGGGACACACGCGGCCGGCTAGCGACCTGCCCAAAGCGCGGTCGGACGACCTACAGGCTTGGGTGACGATCATGCATGGCTGCACCAACCGTTGCAGCTACTGCATCGTCCCCGATGTCCGCGGGCCCGAGCGGAGCCGGCCCATCGGCGAGATTCGCGAGGAAGTAGCGCAACTGGTGGCCTCCCAAGTGCGCGAGGTGACCCTCCTGGGCCAGAACGTCAACGCGTACGGGATGGACCTGCCCCCCGGGTCCCCCCGGTTTCCCCGGTTGCTCGCCGAGCTTGATGGCATCGCTGGCCTGGCGCGCATCCGGTTCACCACCTCGCATCCCAAGGACTTTGGCGATGACCTCATCGAGGCTGTGGCGGGGCTGCCTAGGGTCTGCGAACACGTTCACCTGCCGGTCCAGGCCGGTTCCGATGAAGTCCTCGCCCGTATGAACCGGCGCTACACCCGCGACCAGTACCTGGCATTGGTCGACCGCATCCGGGCTGCCATACCTGATGTATCGATCACAACGGACGTGATGGTCGGGTTCCCGGGAGAGACCGATGCTCAGTTCGAGCAGACGCTGGATGTCTTCGAGCGCGTGCGATTCGACCAGGCCTTCATGTTCATCTTCTCCCCGCGCCGCGGCACTCGGGCCGAGCGGATGGCCGACCCGGTGCCGCGAGAGGTGAAGAGACGCCGCTTGGAGCGCCTCTCGGCCCGGCAGAACGAAATCGCCCGCGAGAAGAACCAGACTCATGTGGGCAGGGCCTTCGAGGTGCTGGTCGAAGGCCCCAGTGCACGGGACCCTTCACGGCTGTCTGGACGCACGCGCACGAACAAGATCGCGGTGTTTGGCCCGCTCCCGGGGCGCGCCAGCCCCGCGCGCGGTCGCTTCGTCTGGGTCCGGGTCACCCGCGGCTACCTGTGGGGCTACGAGGCGGAGGTCATCGACACAGCTTGCCATGAGTGCTCCTGATTCCGCCAACCTGACGCCCATGTTCCGCCAGTGGGAGGCCGCCAAGGCCGAGTATCCCGATGCGCTGGTGCTCTTTCGTATGGGCGACTTCTACGAGCTCTTTGGTGAGGACGCCGAGGTGGCCTCTCGGATCCTCGATCTAACCCTGACGTCTCGCGAGTGTGGCCAGAGGAACAAGATTCCCATGTGCGGCGTGCCCTTCCATTCGGTCGACCGCTACCTGGGCCGGCTGATTGATCAGGGACTCAAAGCTGCCATCTGTGAGCAGATCGGTGATCCTAAACTCGCCAGAGGCCTGGTCGAGCGCCGCATCACTCGCGTGATCACCAAGGGCACCGCCATCGAGGACTTCCTGCTCGAGGCGCGGGCGAACAACTACCTGGCAGCGCTCTACCGCGATCCCGCTGATACACGCCACATCGGAGTGGCATGGGCGGATGTGTCCACCGGCGAGTTCGAGGCGTGTGAGGTCAACGGGGGGCTTGTCGAGGCGGTCGAGGAGCTCGGGCGGCTGTGTCCATCTGAGGTTGTGCTCGACGAGAGCCTGGCCGCCGAGGATGGCGTTTCGGATAGTCTTGCGGGCAGGCTGGGTGCGCGTGTGATCGCGGCCAAAGCGGACCCACACGGCCGGCGAGGCCGCCAGACGCTATGCCGGCACTTCGGCGTCGCCTCATTGGCAGGATTTGGACTCGAGGACGCCGCGGCAGCCTGCGAGGCGGCCGCCATCGTGCTCGAGTACCTCCGTGAGAGCAAGCTCGACGTGGCCAACCACCTCAGAGCCATCTCGCTTCGAGCGCCTGGCGAGCGGATGTACCTCGACGCTGCCACACGACGCAACCTGGAGCTCACCCATTCGATCCG
This sequence comes from Armatimonadota bacterium, assembly GCA_029547025.1. Lineage (GTDB taxonomy): Bacteria > Armatimonadota > Zipacnadia > UBA1398 > JAKPQA01 > JAKPQA01. Next base: position 22,840 of record JAKPQA010000125.1, on the reverse strand, counting down.
GGGCGGCGGTCGCGAGGGCACGCTGTTGACGCTGATCGACCTGACCCTCACCCCCATGGGCTCGCGGCGGCTCCGCCAGTGGCTGCTGGCGCCGCTGCGGGCCGTCGAGCCGATCCTGGCGCGGCAGGAGGCTGTGGCGAGTCTGGCCCAGGCCGCCGGCGTCCGCCGCCACATTCGTGAAGCGCTCGAGCGCGTCGGTGACCTCGAGCGTCTGATGGCGCGCATCGGAACCGGCTCGGCATCGGCCCGCGACCTGGTGGCACTCGGAAGGTCTCTCGAACGGCTCCCGGCTATCCGCGCGGCGATCGAGGGCCAAACCGGCAAGAAGCTCCTGGAGCTCAGCCAGGCCCTCGATGCAGTGCCCGAGGTCTCCTCGGCCATCCGCTCGGCCCTGGTCGACGAGCCGCCCGTGTCGCTCCGCGAAGGGGGCCTGATCCGTCCCGGCCACTGTGCCGACCTCGACGAACTGCGTGATGTCGCCAGCAGCGGCAAGGACTGGATCGCGGCGCTCGAGGCTCAAGAACGCGACCGCACCGGCATCAAGTCGTTACGAGTGGGCTTCAACTCGGTGTTCGGTTACTACATCGAGGTGAGCAATGCCAACAGAGACCTGGTGCCCGAGGACTATATTCGAAAGCAGACCCTGGCCAATGCCGAGCGGTACATCACGCCCGGCCTCAAGGAGTATGAGTCGAAAGTCCTTGGGGCCGAGGAGAAGATCAACGCGCTCGAGTACGAGCTGTTTCTGGCCCTGCGCCAGCATGTGGCGGGGTTCGCCGGCCGGGTGCTCGACTCAGCTGCAGCCCTGGCCGAAGTGGATGCGCTGGCGGCGTTGGCCGAAGTCGCCGTGCGGCGCAACTACGTCCGGCCCGAAGTCGACGACGGCGACGCCATCGAGATCGAGGACGGGCGCCATCCCACCGTTGAAAGCCTCATGCCCGAGGGTGAGTTCGTGCCCAACGACTGCCGGCTCGACTCCCTGCGGCAGCAGATGGCCATCGTCACCGGCCCCAACATGGCAGGCAAGTCGACCTACCTGCGCCAGGTGGCCCTGACCGTGCTGCTGGCCCAGATCGGTAGCTTCGTGCCCGCCCGGCGGGCCAGACTGGGCGTGGTCGACCGCATCTTCACTCGCGTCGGCGCCCATGATGACTTGGCTCAGGGGCAGTCGACCTTCATGGTCGAGATGACCGAGACCGCCAGCATCCTGAACAGCGCAACGCGCGACAGCCTCATCATCCTCGACGAGATCGGCCGCGGCACCAGCACCTTCGACGGCCTCGCCATCGCCTGGGCCGTGGCCGAGTACATCCACAACGTGGTGGGTGCCAAAACGTTGTTCGCGACCCATTACCACCAACTCAATGCTCTCTGCCAGTCGTTGCCGCGCGTGCGGAACCTTCGGGTCCTGGTCAAGGAGGAGGGCGAGCGCATGACCTTCCTCCATCGCATCGCCGAGGGCGGTACCGACCGCAGCTACGGGGTGCAGGTGGCCCGACTCGCCGGCCTGCCCCGCGCTGTGATCGAACGCGCCCGCGAGGTGCTCTGGAGCCTGGAACAGGAGAACTCGGTGGGCAAACTGCCCGCGCCCAAGGCCACGGTTCCGAAGCTCGATTTCTCCATGAGCCAGCTCTCGCTGTTTGGTCCGCCCGAGCCCGATCCGCGTCTTGAGTTGCTCCGTAGCGTCGAACGCGTCGACGTGAACGGACTCACACCGCTCGCCGCGCTCAACTTCCTCGCCGACCTGCGCCAGAAGCTTATCGCCACCGCCCAGGACGGCTCGGGGGAGGTCAGGAGTTGAGCCGCTCGCCCCAGCAAGAGGCATTGGACGCCCTGTTGGCCGAGGCGGATCGGATGGTTCCCTCGATCACCGCACGGGGTGTCATGGCGCTGGCGGCCGAGATGCCCGAGTTGTTGGTGATCGATGTGCGGGATCGCGATGAGTATGGATCGTGCCACATCCGACGGTCGATCCACATCTCACGCGGCCAGCTCGAGTTTCACATCGAGGACGTGGCCCCCGAGCTCTCGCACCCCATGCTGCTCGTCGATCGCGCCGGGGCTCGAAGCCTGCTGGCCGCGCGCGCCTTGCAGGCGATGGGCTACACCCACGTCTTTGTTCTCCAGGGCGGGCTCGACGCATGGCTTCAAGAAGGACTGCCCGTCTCCTCCGGCTGGACCGTGTGAGCGGCCCGTGCCAGCAAGGACCTTGTTCCGCCGGACGGGAAACTACTCCGCTGCGGAGCGGAGGCGCGACCGCTCATGGGTCATGCACAGGGAGGCGTGCCGCCATCAAGCGCGTTGTCAGCATCAGCTTGGGATCCTCCACACGGGACTTCCGTGTTGAAGCGGAGTTCCTCGGGCAGACCGTGCTTGTCGAGCGGATCGGGTGCGATGGTGATCTGCGCCGGTTTTCCGGCATGTTCACCGAACTCGACGGGAAGGCCGACGCCTTGGGGATCGGCGGCGCGGATCTCTACGTCTGGGCTTCCGGCCGGCGGTACATGTTCCGCGACGTGGCTCGAGCAGTCGCCGGGGCACGCACCACTCCGGTGCTGGATGGCAGTGGCCTGAAGAACAGCATCGAACGAGAGACCGTGCGGTGGCTCCAGCGGCAGGGCCTGGTCGATTTCCCGCGGGCGAGGACACTGCTGGTCTCGACGGTCGACCGTTTCGGACTGGGCGAGGAGCTTTCGGCCATGGGCGGGCCAGTCCTCTTCGGCGATGTCATGTTCTGCCTGCACATCCCGATCCCGATCCGTCGCCTGAAGACCCTGCAGATCACCGCCCGCCTCCTCCTTCCCGTGATTACCCAGATGCCGTTCAGGTGGCTATACCCGACCGGGAGCTCCCAGGAACGTATCGAGCCACGCTTCACGCGTCACTATCAGTGGGCCGATGTCATCGCGGGGGATTTCCACTACATCAAGCGGCACATGCCCGACCGCCTCGAAGGTAAGACTATTCTCACCAACACCATCCGCGAGTCCGATGTCGCCCTGCTCCGCGAGCGCGGTGCCCGGCGTCTCATCACCTCCACACCGGAGATCAGCGGAAGATCACCAGGGACCAACGTCTTCGAGGCCCTCATCGTGGCGCTCTCCGGCGGGCGACCCGATGAGCTCTCGCAAGACGACTACATGGCACACGTCCGCCAGATGGGCTGGCAACCCAGGGTCGTCGAGCTCCAGTAGCGCTCTGCCTGGGAGGCACTCGCATGCGAACCAGTACTGCCGTCGCGCTCCTGATCCTCGTCGGAGCGCTTGGGGTCGCACACAGTCAGGAGCCGGGCCCGAACCTGCTTGTCAACGCGGGCTTCGAGACCCTCGACGCCGACGGCCGTCCCGCGGGCTGGGCCCCGGTGTGGGCGCGTGATGCAGGGACGGCGACTGTCACCGTCGAGACCACCGGAGCGCCCGAGGGCACTCGGTGTGTGAAGGTCACGCACACCGGGAGCCAGGACTGGAGCTTCGCCTTCCCCGACCGGTTCGCGGTGCGCCCCATGGACATCCTCCGGATCTCGGCATGGGTGCGCAGTCAGGATCTGGCTGGCTCGGCAGAGATCGGCGTGGTGGTGACGGATGCCCGCGGAGAGGCCCTGAACTGGGTCTACGGCGCCCGGCGCGTGCCGCGATCGGCCGAGTGGTCCCGGATCGGCGGCCGCCTCGTGATGCCACCGGGGGCGAACCACATCCAGTTCAGGCTCACGGGTGCGGGCATTGGCACGGTATGGATCGATGACGCGGAGCTCCGACGGGTCGGCAACGTCGATGACCTGCGGGCGCAGTGGCCTGCGGAGGACGCCTCCGTCGAGACGGAGTCGGTCCGGGTGCGGCTCGACGCTCGCACGGGAGTCATTGCCGTGACCGACCACCGTACCGGCATCGTCTGGCGACAGGCGGCGGCGGGTACCTCTGTGGTGTTGCGCGAAGTCCGCACCGTGGGGAATGTCCTGACCATTGCCATGGAGGATGTTGCCAACGACCTCGTGATCCGTGCGACTATCGCCGCCAAGCCGTAGCGGGCGCCTCCGTCGAGTCTACCGTTGTTTTGGGAGTTGTTACTCGCAGCTGCTCAGGCAGCGGTCACGCTGTGGAACCCTCGAACTCGAATGCCTGGCCGGCGCAGCCGCCGTGCCAGGCCCTGCCGGGGAGGGCTGCCCATGACCGCGATCGATGTAGCCCGAAAACCTTGGCTGGTGGAACGGCTCTCTCGGCTCCTCGGAGGCCAGCCTCTCCTGGTCGAGCGCTACCTCAACCAGTTTGGGCTGGTGCTCTCGCCTCACTATGTGGCTGAGATCGCGGGCGCCCCTCCGGGTAAGGACCCCATATTCCACGCTGTGGGGCGTTGCCCGGTCTGCGACCAGCCGGTCTCCACCTGGACCGTGCGAGCGAGTACGCAGCGCCTGACGACCAACGAGTTCCAGGTGGTCACGCGGGCCGAGGGCACCCAGGGGCATGCCAGTGTCAACCCCGTGCTCTACGACGTTACCGGTTGCCAGGCTTGCCTCTATGTGTCCAGTGCCCGGTCGGAGTTCAAGAGCGAGACCGGATCCGACTCGTCCTCGCCGCTTGCGGACCGCGTCAAGAAGGGCCTCGATGGTGCGCGGGCCGAGCGGGAGACCGTGCTCGTCGAGATCCCCTTCGAGTCCCTCTTCGACCGCCCTCGGGACCTCACTTCGGCCATGCTCGCGTACCAGATGGCCGTGCGGTGCGAGCAGGTGAAAGTCGGATTCGACGTACCGGGTTCGCACATGCGCCTGGCGTCGACCCGCTTCCGTCTGGCCACGCTCGAGGACCTCGCGGGGCGCACGGATTCGGCCAACGAGACCATTGCGGCCGCGCTGACGGACGTCCGTGACGCCTACAGCCGGACCGAAGACCCGCGCCAGGCCGCACCCGCCGCGTACCTGGCTCTGGCTGCCGCGATCCGGCTCGGAGAAGCCAGCGTGGCCTCCGAATACCTCCAGGTCCTCCGTGGCCTCGAGAAGACTCTCCAGGCCGACCCCAAACTCAAGTCCTCGCTCCGATGGTGTTCCCAAGCCCGGGATCTCTGGACCGACTGGCGTCAGGGGCAATGACCATTCGCGCGATTGACATCCGCGCTTTTGGCTCGTACAGTGGTGTTACGACTGTCGAAATCGTGTTACTAGGAGGCCACCATGGCCCGCCGCGGGTTCACCCTCATCGAGCTCCTCGTGGTGATCGCCATCATCGCGATCCTCGCCGCCATTCTCTTCCCCGTCTTCGCCAAGGCTCGTGAGAAGGCGCGGCAGGCAAGCTGCGCCAGCAACATGCGGCAGATCGGGCTCGCCTTCTTCATGTACACCTCCGACTACGACGGCACGTTCCCCATGGTCTATCAGTGGAAAACCAACTTGCAGCCCTACGTGAAGAACACGCAGGTCAACTACTGCCCGAGCCGGCCGAACCTGCCGTGGTACTATGGACAGGGCTACAATATCGGTTGCAGTTCGCCCCCGGTGACCGGCGTTCCGCTGGCCAGCGAGAGCATCATCGTGTCCCCCTCGCAGAAGATCCTGGTCGCCGAGTGGGACCGGTGCAACGCGGGGCCTCCGTGCGGGCCGGTTGGTCTGTTCTCGGGCGGCGCTACGTGCTACTGGGCGGTCACGCGGATCCACAACGGCGGCTCGCACCTGCTGTTCTGTGACGGCCACGTCAAGTGGTTCCGGCCCGATGAGTACCACAGCACCACCGAGTACGCGGACAGCGCCGGCCAGCCGGTCCCCTCGACCGTGACGGTGGTCCCGGAACCACAGTGGCGCAAGTACTGGGATGTGACCTATGACGCCGCCAGCTGAGGATCAGTCTGAAGCGACGGTGGCTGTGAACACCGGCCCGTCGGTATGTCCGGTCGCCGGCGCCGCGCGTGACCTGACCCTCGGAGGGCTCTTTGGAGCCCTGGCCATCGTCCTGCCCATCGTGTTTCATGCCGTGGGCATGGGCAAGGTGTTCCTGCCCATGTACCTCCCTATCCTGGCTCTGGGGCTACTCGCCTCGTGGCGGACGGCTGCTCTGGTCGGGCTGCTCGTGCCTCTGATCTCGGCGATCCTGACGGGCATGCCCCCCCTGGCGCCCCCCATTGCTTTCATCATGATGGCCGAGTTGGCGGCGCTCGGGCTGATCGCCAGTGTGGCCCGATCTGTGGGGTTGGGGATCTGGCTGGCGGCGGTCCTCGGTCTCTTGGCCGCCAGGGCCGTCGGCGTGTTGGCGTTGCTGACCATCGGCCGGGCCCTCGGCTACGAACAGGGCCTCTACGAGTTCGCCGTCGCCGGGTTCGTTGCCTCCTGGCCCGGCATCGCCTTGCAGTTGACGGTCGTGCCGAGCGCCGTCTACCTTATCGAGCGCACCAGCATCTTCGGGCGGCCCGCGAGGGGAATGCGCTGTGTCTGACACTGCCGCGGTCTCGGAGAGCGATCTCGCCATCCTCAACGCCTTCCACGGCCACGTGGGACCCTATGTTGTCGCTGGCCTGCGGTGCGGCCGGTTCGCGGTGAATCGGCTGCAGGCCCAGGCGCATTTTGGCATTGAGGTTGTCGTCCGGTGCCCCGGTGCCCCCCCGCCCTCCTGTTTCATCGACGGCATCCAAATCTCCACGGGCTGCACCATGGGCAAGATGAACATCCGGCACGAGCTCTCCGATGACATCGTTGCCCGCTTCCGCAACAAGCGGAGCGGGGAGACTCTGAACCTTCGGCTCAGGCCAGAGCCCGTGGCGCGCGCTGTCGAGATCATGCAACAGCAGGATGACCGGGCTGGCGCCGAAGTCATCCTGAGCTTCACCGATCAGGAGCTGCTGGAGGAGATGCCACACTGAGCCGTGGGTCACAAAGTCCGGCCGTACCGCCGGGACTCCCCTGTAGTCCAGGTTTCGCGTTCGGCCTGCTGGTCGTGCTGGTGTTGGCCGTTTGTGTCGCTCCGCTGAGTTCGCCTCGCACGTTGGTCGCATTCTCCCTGTTGGTCGTGTGCCTGCCCGCGGCCACACGACTCCCCCTGGGGCGTCTGGCACGCCAACTGGTGCCCCTCGTCGCCTTCGTGGCTCTGGCCGCCGCGCTGCTCCTGGTCGTGCCGGCGCCGGAGCAAGCGGGCCATGATGTCGTCCGTATTGGGGAGCGGCGTCTGCCGGCCTCCGGGGTGCAGTTCCTGATAGGTCTGGCAGTCCGGTCCGTGGTTGTTCTGACGGTGAGTTTGTCCCTGACTCACCGCCTCGCCGAGCGCGATCTGCTCGAAGGGCTCATCGCACTTCGCGTCCCCGGGCGAATGGCGTCGCTCTGTTACCTCATCGTGCGCTCCGTCAGCGGTGTCTCGGAGGAGACCCGCCGGCTGATCCGAGGGCGGGACTCGCGAGGCAAGCCCAGAGGCCTCAGGGCCGTGAGAGTCGCCGGAGCCATGTCTCAGGTGCTCATGGTCCGACTGGCTCGGCGAGCCGATATCCAGGCCATGGCATTGGCGTCTCGGGGCTTCACCGGGAGGTTTCCCCTGCTGGGTGTACGGCGCATACGCTGGGCTGAGGCGTTCGCACTCCTCGCCGTGGTCGCAGTGGTTGTCTGGCTCTTTCTGCCCTAGGTCTGAGCCCGGCCTTGGGATCCATCGATCAGGGCTTGGGCGAGGATCGGCGCCACCGTCTGGTTGGCGAGATCGTTTGGGTGCGAGTTGGGCGCCAGCGGGTCCTGATCCGGGATCCGATACTCGGGACGAAGCATGTTGGCCTCGGCCGTACCATCGTCGGGGCTGGCCAGCAGGCCAAACAAATCGAAGCAGACCACGTTGGGGTGTCCGGCCAGATAGGCCTCGCTTCCCAGCCAGTTCGCGAAAGCCCGAGCGTTGGCGGCCTCGGTGGCGTCCGTCTCGAGCGGATGAAGTGGCGGCGTGGACATGACCATGAAGACCCGATCGGTCCGCGTGTCAAAGAAGTCCCGCATGTCCAGGTACCACTGCTGCCTCTCGGCCAGAGCCGCGGCGTCGGCGATGTGCGAGGCCGGGAAGCACGACTTGAACGCGATCACCTGATGGTTGGTAAGGATCGTGTTCCGCGCGGCCACCGCATCGGCATCGGTGCCGCACCACAGGTTGTGCAGGCCGTCGGGGTCCGTGTTGTCCCCCGGGATGGCGTAGTTCGCGCCCGTGGCCACACCGGCGGGATTGGTGAGACCGTCGGCGTTGTAGCCATGATCCCAGAACTCGAAGTGGGTGCCGTGGGCTGTGTTGTACTGGGCAATGGCCGCCCGGACACCGCCATCGATGATGCCTTGGCCCGTCGAGTGGTGCAGGAAGAACAGGTTCGTGTTCGCCGCGCCGTTGGTGGCGGTCGCCGTGAAGTCCTGGCCGGTGGCGCTCGGCCCAACCGTCACGCTGCGTGTTGCCGGGGTGAACGTGTGCCCTGCCAGCGCCGGCGTGATGGTATATGCCGCCGCCACCAGGTTTGCAATGGTGTACGTGCCGTTGGCCGCCGTCGTTGCCGTGCCCGTGTGGCCCGCCGCGTCGTTGGCCGTCACGGTCACCCCGGCAAGCCCCGCAGCCTGGCGGGTTACGGTCCCGGAAATCGTGAACGTCGTGCCATCCGTCTCAGCACCTGTCTCACATCCCGCACACAGCGCCAGGGCGGCTAACACCGGAAACGGCGTCAGACCGGTGGCCCTCATCGGGAACCCTCCCATGTTGAGTGGCAGTGGTGGCACGGGGGCCGGCGCGCCCGGAGCCGGCTTCCCTAGTACCTGGCGGCCGGTGTTATGCCGCCGCCTCGTCCTGGGATTTGGCTGCGCCCTCGACGGGACGCTTGAAGATGAACGTCGTCAGGTTCGGTGTCAGGTAGGCCGAAACGAGCTCCCAGCCTTCGCCACCGTGCTGGTTGAGGATCGGCTCAAGGTAGCTCTGGTGGACATGTCGTGTTTCGATGACCTGGTATTCCCAACGACCCAAGTCCGATCACTCCCCTCGCGCCCCGGGCCCGCGTCCCTTTTGGGGGCCCGGCCGGCGGCAGATAAGGGGGGTGCCACACGGGCCGGCCTGACTGGCCGGCCTTCCGATCGACGGTCTCCGGTACCAATCGCCGGAGACGAGACAGGTACCTCTGGCTCCGAGCGCGCTGGTTTGTCTGTTCGGCGTGTCGCCGGGCGAATCATTGCGTTCATGAAAGATTTCCGTGCCTGGATCGCGCCGGGCGCCGGATTCCCCGAGTCCTGGTGTGCGAAGGTCAGTCGGACGGAGCGGCCGAAAGGCTCACAGACGCGGCGCGATCCAACACCCGAGGAGACCCCAATGGCTGATCTCAAGCTCTCTGCCTGCATCGAGATGATCTTCAGCAACGTGCCGAACTTCGTCGACCGCATCGACCTGGCCGCCGAGTGCGGTCTTCCCGCATTCGAGTTCTGGGGCTGGCACGGCAAGGACCTGCCGGCGATCCGCCAGCGAGCTGACGCCAAGGGCCTCACCATCGCGGCCATGTGCTGCGACGCTTCCGGTGCGCTCGTGGATCCCAGCAACACTGCGGCATGGATCGCTGCCGCCAGCGAATCCATCGAGAAGGGCAAGGAGTTCGGGCTTCCGACCATGATCGTCACCACGGGCAACGAGATGCCCATTCCCCGCGAGAAGCAGCACGCGGCCATCGTGGCCGGGCTCAAGGGCATCGCCCCGAAGGCTGAGGCCGCCGGCATCACCATCGTGCTCGAACCACTCAACATCCGGACTGACCATATGGGGTACTACCTGTCGACGTCCGATGAGGGCTTCGAGATCATCAACGAGGTCGGTAGCCCACGGGTCAAGCTCCTCTTCGATATCTACCACCAGCAGATCACCGAGGGCGACCTTACGGTGCGTATCACGAGGAATATCGATCTCATCGGACACTTCCATTGTGCGGACGTGCCTGGCCGGCACGAGCCAGGCACGGGTGAGATCAACTACGTGAATGTCTTCAGGGCCATCGCCAAGACGGACTACGCGGGCTACATCGGCCTCGAGTTCAGCCCCACGGCGGATCACCGCGAGGCCATGGCCAGCACGCGCCAGATCGCCGGCGTCTGACCGCGCGCGTGAGAGCGAGGGAGGCGCTGTGACCCGCATCGGTATGGTGACGGGCATCGCCTTGTTCCACGGGCCCGCCTTCGGCGCGCTGCTGCATCACCGGCGCGACCGCGACGCCTGGGCGGCCGCCGGCTTCTGGGAGCCGGGCGTGGACCCCATCGAGGGAGTCGAGATCACTGGGGTCTACGACCAGAACCGCGAGGCCGCCGAGAAGCTCGTCGCCCTTCTGCCTGGCGCCTGGGTGGCTGACCGGCCCGACGACCTGCTCGGGCATGTCGATGGCATCCTCATCGCCGATGACGGCACCCAGCAGCACCAGAAGTACGCCGAGCCGTTCCTCCGGGCCGGTATCCCTACGTTCATCGATAAGCCGCTGTCACGCGACTGGCGGGAGGCCGCCTCGATCCTGGCGCTGGCCGAGGAGCTCGGGACACCGTGCATGTCCTCGTCGGCCCTTCGGTACGCCCGCGAAGTCGATGAGGCGTGGGAGCAGATCGAAGCCGTCTCGCCCATCAAGCTCGCCCTCGCCGTGGGACCCAATGAGCTGATCTACTACGGCATCCACCCGGCTGAGCTGATGCACCGCGTTCTCGGCCCGGGTGTGCTCTCGGTGCACAACGTCGGTCGCGAGCGGCTGAACGTGGTGAGGCTGGCCTATGCCGACGGGCGCATGGGCGTGCTGTGTGTGTCGGAGGAGATTGGCTACGTCTTCGAGCTACGCCTCTATGGCGAGAAGGGCGCCGTCACGGTCGCGGTCAACGATGCCGCGGCATTCTACAGGAACTTGCTCGCTGCGGTGATCGGGATGGTTCGCACCGGCATACCGCCCATTCCGTACAGCTCGACGCTCGAGGTCATCAAGATCCTGGACGGTGCGAAGCGCTCCCTGGCGACCGGTCTGCCGGTCGAGCTGCCGCTCATGGACTGACCGGGGCCTACCCCCGCTTCATGCAGCAATGCTTGTACTTCCGCCCACTCCCGCAGGGGCAGGGAGCGTTGCCTCTGACGCCTGATGAGGCATCGTGCACCTCGGGTACACGGTGCAGAACACTCGGCGGGCCGTACCGATCGGCGAGTTCGCGTAGCGTGTCGCCCGCGTGCCTGAAGAGCTCGAGGTTGGCGGCGCAGAAGCACGTCTTTCGCGCCGGCGCGCCGTTGGCATTGATGCGGTACTTGGGGCACCCTCCGTGGCAGAGGTTCAGCCACGGGCATGTGGTGCATGACCGATCCCACTGGCGCTTGGCGGCCGCGAATCGTTCCATTGTCGGGGAGTTCACGAGTTCCAGCAGGGGAGTCTCCATCAGATTCCCCAGCCGCCACTCCGGTGTCACGTGGAAGTCACATGCATATACATCACCATTGTGCTCCACCACGACATAGTCGCCACAGTGATCGCTCGGGACGCAACTGGGCGGACGGCCGGTGGTCACGTTGATCAGGAGCTCCTCGAAGTCGCGGATGTACGTGCGCTTCAGGTTCATGCCACCGTACCAGAGATCAAACAGGGCGCAAAGGAATTGTCCATACTCGGCCACATCGAGCGAGTAGGACTCCCAACCGCCGTCGGGATGGGTCTCAACACATGGGATGAACTGCATCCACCGAATGCCCAGGCCGTAGAAGTAGTCGAAAAGCTCCCGCGCCCGAGTGACGCTCGCGTCGGTGACCATGCACAGCACGTTCGTGTCCACTCTCGCATGCTGGAGGTGGTGGAGGGCCTCCAGCACCCGCGCGTGCGTCGCTCGTCCCCCGTGGTCTCGCCGATAGTGGTCGTGGATCTCTGCCGGGCCGTCAAGGCTCAAGCCCACCAGGAACTTCCACTGCGCCAGGAACCGGGCCCAGTCGTCATCGATGAGCACCCCGTTGGTCTGCAGACCGTTGGATACCTTCTGTCCGCCCAGGCCGTAGCGGTGCTGCAGCTGCACGACGCGCTCGAAAAAGGGGAGGCCCATGAGTGTGGGTTCGCCGCCCTGCCAGCCAAAGGAAGCCAAGGGCCCCGCGATGGCCATGTACTGGCAGATGACCGACTCCAGTACCTCGTCACTCATCCGGTGGACCGGCCGGTCCGGATACAGCGCGGCAGCGCTGCGATAGAAGCAGTAGCGGCAGGCCAGGTTGCAGTCCGGTCCGGCCGGCTTCACCAGAATCGACGAGATGTGGCGAAGGCCACTAAGCATGAGTCTGGGCGGCGAGCATACTGACGGCAGGGCAGATGCCGTGAGAGGCGTGCGAAGGGGCCATAGGGCTGATTGAGTGGCACAGCCTCCGGTCGGTGCTCCCTCTCCCCTCCTACCCCCTCAGAACTTCGTTCCACTCGTGAACTGAAAGCTGTCAAGCAGCACGGGGGGCACGACGCCCCGGCTGTACATGGCGGTGGGTGTGGCGCGACCCATCATCCGCACCTGGCTCAACATGCGGAGCTGGCTCTCGTTGAAGCGCAGGTTGCGCACTCCGCACTTGATGCGACCCTTCTCGATCCAGAACAGCCCGTCCCGTGTCATCCCCGTGTGGAGGAGTGCCATGGGATCGACCGTCCGGATGTACCAGAATCGGGTCACCAGCAGGCCCTCATCGACGGACGCGATCAGGTCCTCGATGTCGTGATCCTCTCCGGACATGAGAATGTTGGAGGGTGACCCGGTGAATGGCTTCCCCGTCTTCTGGGCCCAGAAGCGGGAGTAGGAGAGCGTCTTCAGTGTGCCCTGTTCGACCCAGGTCACCTTGGGCGTGATGACGCCGCCGTTGGTCCAGGGCGAGCCGGGGCACTCGGGGTGTGATGGGTCTGAGCGAATGGTGACCGAGGGCTGTCCGATCACTGTGCCTTCTTTGCCCGCGAAACCTGAGCGGCCCTCGTCGGCCTCCTTGGCATCCAGATCCCACATCATGAACTCGAGGAACTCCAGCAGCGCCGGCGGCTCGAGGATGGTCACATAGGGCTTCGGGTCCACGTCGATGGGGTTGCGCGACATGGCCGCCTTCTCGCACGCGCGCCGGGCCACGTCGGTGGCATCTAGCCGGCTGACATCGACGCCGGACGACTCCGCCCAGCCGGAGCTGTCCTCCGTCAAGGCGGTCACGTTGAGCGCGAAGCGACTCGACCGGTGGAACCCAAACAGTCCCAACGAGTTGGCAATCGCTGACACGTCGGCGCTGGTGCTGATGCTGCCCGACGAACGCATCCCGCCGGCTGTCGCCGTCGCCACGACGGCGGCCACCGCGTCGGCGCGCTGTTCGGGATCACAGACCGCCGTGGCTTCGGCGAACGCCGGTATGTCCGGGTAGTCCTGCGGGCCGACCGGAGGCACATACTCCGTGTCCGGCTCCGCGGCGCGGGCGATGTCCTCCGCACGCCGCACCACCTGGCGGATGCTCTCGTCACTCAGGTCGTTGGCCGTTGCCACGCCGACCTTGTTCCCGATGGCGGAACGGATGGCGATGTACCGGTCGGTCTGCGATAGGTTCTGAGTGATCGAATTGTCGCTGAAACGCGTCGTGGCCGCTGCTGTGGTGCCCACATATACCTCCGTGCACTCTACAGTGGCGGCCGACAGGGCCAGCTCGGTGATGCGGCGTGCATCGTCGCGTTCCACAGTCGTCTCCTCCGTGCGCAAGTCGGGCGCGGCCGGGATTGTGTCTCCCGGGGGTTTCGGCCAACGGGTGCCGGAGGCCTCTGCCCTCTGGCGAGGCCACGGGACGCCGAGTTCTCCTCGGCCCAACATCTGAACCCGGCCGTGACTCCCTACGTTACCCACTTGGCAGCCAGGGCCGGGGGCGGTCAGTCGGGGTCTCCTCGACTGGTCGCCCTCTCTTTTCATGTGGGGGTGCCACCATGGACGTTCTGTCCATCCTCGGCAGCCCGCGGCGCGCGGGGAACACGGCTCGGGTTCTCGACTGGGTCGAGGAGGTCTTCCACGAGGCCGGCTCCGCTGTCGAACGAATCAGCATCGGCGATCGCGACATCCGTCCGTGCACCGGATGCTTCGCCTGCAAGCTGCGCCCCGGCTCCCTGTGCATCCAACGCGACGACGCCAACGGCCTATTCGGTCAGATGCAAGACGCCGACATAGTCCTTGTGGCCACGCCCGTCTACTGCTTCGGCTTCCCTTCGCCACTCAAAGCCCTCATCGACCGCAGCGTGTGCCTCGTCAGCGAGTTCGGCCAGCCCGGTCATGCGTCGGTGATGGAGGGCCGGCGCGTCGGGCTTGTGGCCACGGCCGAGGGGCCCATCGGGCGGAATCTGGACCTGCTGGTCGAGCCCTTCGAGCTCCTCTGCGACTACTGGAAGGCCACCAGCGTGGGGCACCTCCTGGTACCGGGATGCACGCGTCCCGAGGATATGGGCGAGGGCATTTGCTCACAGGCGCACACCTACGCCCAGGCCCTGCTGAGCCGCCAAACAGAGTCCTGACGCAGGACCGGTCACGGTCGGCTCACTCTCCTTGTCCGCCTCCGTCGGCGAACCTGGACTGCGGGCGAGCCCCGTACCTGGGTATACTAGTGATGGAACCACCTACTGAGTAGTGGGGGCTCGGAATGCGGCAACTCCGCAGGCCAGTTGGAACGCGGCGGTGGCTGCCGCGGGTGCTGATGCTGCTGGCATCCGCGAACCTGCTTCTCCACGTACCGAGCGTCCTCGCCCGACACACGCACATCGCCGGCCGCTGTGCCGAGGTAGCCTCGCTTCCCCAGCTGACGCCTGGCCCCGTCGACGTCGACACCGGTGAGCACGAGTGCCCCCTCTGTGTGGCCATCCAGAGCGGCGTGCCCCTCAGCGCCATTCTCGAGTCGGCGAGGGCCGAGCGTCTGCCCAACCCGGGCATCCCCACACCGCAGCTCTGCCGACGTACGTCCCAAGCTGTCGCTGGACCCGTGGGTCCGCGAGCTCCTCCTGTCCCCTCTGGGGCATGACACGCGATCGCTAGACCACACCGTCAGCCGTTGCGAGCTGGACTCGTCTCCGCTCTCGTCGGTGGGTCTGCTTGTCTCCCTCGGAGGAGGACCTATGTCTTGCATCCATCGCGCGGACCGGCGCGCTCATGCCGGCTTCACTCTCATCGAGCTCCTGGTCGTGATCGCCATCATCGCCATCTTGGCCGCGATCCTGTTCCCGGTGTTTGCCAAAGCACGCGAGAAGGCACGACAGGCCAGTTGCCTGAGCAACGTCAAGCAGATCTCGAACGCGATGATGATGTACATCCAGGACTACGATGAGCAATTCGTCACCGTCGACGAGACATACCGCTGGTACCTGCCCCTCTACGCCTACGTGAAGAACGCCGACGTGTTCCAGTGTCCGTCGAACCGGAACGACCCGGCCAACTCGAACTCGGACTACACCATCAACGGTCTCTTCGCCCACGGCGAGGCACTGGCGCGGTTTGGCCAGCCGGCGAACACGATCATGATCGCTGAGAGGGAGACCGGCATGGTGTGGGATGGCTACCATCCCTGGCCCAACGCCGGCTCGCCGAACTGGGACGATCTGAACTCCTACTATGCGGGCGATGGCCACAACTGGCTTGTCGAGCACATCGCCAAGACGCGGCACAACGACGGAGCCAACTATGGCTTCGCTGACGGCCACACGAAGTGGATGAAGTGGGAGAAGACCATCGAGGCGCCGCTGCCCGGGCTTCACAACCCCGAGCGCATCGTCCCGGCCGCATACGGGTGGTAGACCGCGGGCTTCTGAGGAGTGGACCACATGGGCCAGCCGAGGTCTCCTTGGCTGGCCCCTTCCAGGCTCCGCCCTACTCCAACCCGAGTAGCCTGATCGCGTTCTCCCGCGCGACCTTGTTGAAGACCTCGACGCTGATCTTCCCAGTGTCCCGCCAGTCGATCAGCAGGCCGATGATGTCAATCGGCATCGTGGGGAAGCATAGGTCGGTCCCAAAGAGCATCCGGTCCTGAAACTCGGTCAGGAACTTGGGGCCATAGTCGGGATCGCGTGCCAACGCGTTCCAGGGCGAGGCGTCCGACAGGTCGCCGTAGAGGTTCGGATAGAGCCGTAGCAGCTTGGGGACCACGCCCTCCTCCTTGATGGGTCCCTTTGGCACTCGGCCGACCTGACCGCCCTCGGGCCGGAACACATGCCCGCGCTCACCGGGGGTCTCCAGCCGCGCGATCTCTGTCCAGAACACCGGCCCATGGCCGAGCACGATGAGCTCCGGCCAGCGCTGCAGCGTGTGCTCGAGCTGCGGCAGGCCCGGGTCGTCGTACAGCCCGAAATCGCCTGTCAGTTGGTCTGAACCGTCCCACGTGACCGGCAACCCCACGTCCTGCGCGTGCTTGAACAGGTTCTGGACCATGGGGTCCATCACGGGCAGGTTGGGCATGACCTCACCGAGGCCCTTACAGCCGCGGTCCTTGTAGTACCGCAGGAGATCACCTAGCGGCGCGTGGGAGGAGTACGTCAACGCCCGGGGGTCGATGTTGCACCACGGGATGAACCGGTCGGGGTACTGCGCGGCCATGTCGAGGATGTCCTCGTTGGTCTGCGGGAGGTAGATCTCGGGGCTCACGATGGGCAACAGGCAGCCCTTCTCAATCCCCTCGGCGTCGTACCGTTCGAGTACCTGCTCCGCCGTCTGAAACGAGTAGCCGGGTGGGGGCTTGCGGTAGGCATGACAGTGTATGTCGATGAACAGACGGACCCTCTCCCCTCGGGCGCGCCGCTCGCGGCGTGAGCGAGGTTTCCCTGGAGCTCGGCCGAGCCCCTCGGTGAGGGTTGCCAGGAATCGCGGGGAAAGGGCGGAGAGGGTGGGATTCGAACCCACGAGGCGACTGCTAGCCGCCTACGCGCTCTCCAGGCGCGCGCCTTCGACCAACTCGGCCACCTCTCCGCAACGTGGAGACCACCGGCATCGTTGCGGGTTTCGAGCTCTCAGACTATGGCTTGCCCCCCGATGGGAAAGGGCGGAGAGGGTGGGATTCGAACCCACGGGCGAGGTCTGACCCCCGCCACTCGATTTCGAGTCGAGCGCTTTCGACCAACTCAGCCACCTCTCCGCGCCAACGGGACCATCAGTTCGCCTTGCTGGCACGGAGCTCCTCGAAGAATGCGCTCAGAACCTCAGCGCATCGCTCTCCGAGAACGCCTCCCGACACCTCCAGCCGATGGTTCAGCCTGGGGGACTGCACCAGGTTGAACACCGAACCACACGCGCCCGCCTTCGGATCCGGCGCCCCAAAGGTCAGACTCCGCACCCGGGCCAACACCAAAGCGCCCGCACACATGGCGCAGGGCTCCAGCGTCACATAGAGCTCACAACCCGTCAGGTACCAAGTGCCCAGAGCCTTGGCCGCCGCGCGGAGCGCGAGGATCTCGGCATGGGCCGTCGGATCGGCGTCGACATCGCGCCGATTGTGTGCCCGGGCAATCACCTCGCCCTCATGGACTACGATGGCTCCGATAGGCACATCCCCATGCGCCGGCGCGGCTTCGGCCTCCGCCAGCGCCAGGGCCATGAGGGCTTCGGAATGAGCGGGATCCTCGCTCGCGCCACACGGGCCCGCTTCGAACGTCTGGGCCATACGGTTCATCACGGCTCGCTTTGGGCGGCCCCGGCCCGATTCGAACGGGCGGCCTTGAACTTAGGAGGTTCCTGCTCTATCCTGGCTGAGCTACGGGGCCAAGCTCGGCGCGCCCGGCAAGAGTCGAACTTGCGACACCCGGCTCCGGAGGCCGGTGCTCTATCCTCTGAGCTACGGGCGCACGATGTCGCTTTGGCAACAGACGAGTTTAGGCCCTCCGGGGGCCACTTGTCAAACCGCGGCCGCGTGTGTCGAGCCCACCGCGGCCCTGCGCCTACTCGCGAGCGAGGTGCCGGATCATCGACCCCATCGGCTTGCTGCGTGACCTCATTGCCATCCCCAGCATCAATCCGCGCGATGAGTTGAGCTTCGCCCGTCCATTTGGTGAGACAGCAGTCATCGACCACCTGGAGGACGTGCTCGCCCGCTCGCGCTTTGACGTCGAACGTCAGACCGCGTGCCCGGGCCGCGACAACCTTCTCGCCCGCGTCGATGGTGTCGATCCCTCCCGTGTCCTCCTACTCGAATCCCATGTCGATACCGTGGGTGTCGAGGGCTATCGCGGCGATCCCTTCGACCCTGTGCTCCGCGACGGCCGCGTCTATGGCCGCGGGTCGTGTGACGACAAGGCCCAGGTGGCGGCGATGGTGGCCGCCTTGGCCGATGTCACCTCAAGCGGGCGCCCTCAGCACACCGTGCTCCTGGTTCTCGCGGTCGGAGAGGAGTACAACTTCACCGGTGCTCGTGCTCTGGTCGAGAGTGGCCTGGGGGCCGACGGCGCTGTCGTGGGCGAGCCCACCGAGCTCCAGGTCATCACCGCCCACAAGGGGGCCGTGCGCATGCGGTGCATCACGGAGGGCGTTGCCGCGCACAGCTCTGAGCCGTCGGCCGGCGTCAACGCCATCTACCGCATGGCGCGGGTTCTGGCAGCGCTGGAGCGCCACGCGGGGGCTCTGGTGGGCCGCCAGCCCCATGCGCGACTGGGGACGCCGACCCTGAGCGTGGGCACCATCGCCGGTGGACGCGACACGAACATCGTTCCCGATCGGTGTGTCATCAGCCTCGACCGGCGCGTGCTACCGGGCGAGGACTCCGGCACCGTCATCGCTGAGATCCAGCGTGCCGTTCTGGACGATCCCGGCCTGGACTTCCCGGTGGAGTTCGTGGTAGACCTGGCCGACCATCCCATGGAGACCCCAGAAGGCGCCACGATCACGCGAAGCCTCTGCGCCGCTTGCGAAGCGGTACGGGGCCACAGCCAGGTGTCGGCTGTGCGTTACGGGACGGACGCCAGCAAGTTCGCCGCCGCCGGCATTCCCTCGGTGGTGTTTGGTGCCGGCAGCATTCGCCAGGCGCACACGGTCGATGAGTATGTCGAGGTCGAGCAGGTCTGGCAAGCTACCGCGGTGCTTCGGCGGCTGCTCGAGCAGGGGCTCTTGGGCTAGCGGAAGAGGGCATGGGCGTACGATGGAGTTCGACGCGATCCTGCGGTCCGGAGACGTCTGCGATGGCCTGGGTGGCACGGTGCGGAAAGCCGATGTGGGCCTCCATCGAGGCCGGATCACCGCCATGGGCGACCTGAGCCAGGCTCGAGCGGCTTGCGAGCTCAGTGCCGCCGGCCTTATGGTGGCACCCGGGTTCATCGACATTCACGGACACTCAGACCCCGGGGTGCTCGCAGGCCCCCGGTGCGAGAGCAAGGTTCACCAGGGCGTCACCACCGAGCTGTGCGGCATGTGCGGCTATAGCCCAGCACCGGTGAGTGAGCCCTGCCGCGAAGACCTGAGGGCGGGCGCGTTCTTCCCTGAGGCCGAGTTCGAATGGGACTGGCTCTCGATGGCTGAGTATCTGGACCGGGTTCAGGCCGCTCGGCCGTCCATGAACATCGTCCAGGCGGTGGGCCATACACCCCTTCGTGCCTCCGTCATGGGCTATGAGGCGCGCCCGGCCACGCCCGAAGAGCTCGACACCATGGGCCGCATGTTGGCGCAGGCTCTGGAGGAAGGGGGGGCCGGTTTCTCCTCGGGGCTGATCTACCCGCCCGGTTCCTTCGCTCCTCCGGAGGAACTCGAGTTCCTCTGTCGGGTGGCGGCCCGTTTCGGCCGGGGCTACTACACCCACATGCGCAGCGAGGGCGATGGCCTGATCGATTCGGTGTGCGAAACCATCGCGGCGGCTCGAGTCGCCGGGGTCCCGGTGGAGATCGCTCACCACAAAGCGGCCGGACGGGACAACTGGGGCAAGGTGCATGACTCCATGGCCCTCATCGAGCGGGCTCGCGACGAGGGCGTTGACGTACGGGTCGACGTCTACCCCTATACGGCCGGAAGCACGACCATGACCTCGTTGCTGCCCGATTGGGCTCACGAGGGGGGCCGCGAGGCGCTTCTCGGCCGGCTGCGCGATCCCGCGACACGCCGCCGTCTTGCCGATGAGATCCAAGGACCCCGGGGCTTCGCCGGCCCGCCTTGGGGCGAGGAGGCGTGGACCCGTGTGCTCGTCGCCGCCGTGGCGGATCAGCGGGATCGCGAGTTCGAGGGCCTCACACTCGCCCAGCTGGGCCAGGTGTGCGCCAAGCCGCCCGTCGAGGCCATGTTCGACCTGCTGCTCGCCCACGAGACCCGCGTGTCGATCGTCAGTTTCACCATGTGCGACGACGACATGGCCTTCGTCCTCGGACACACGTTGTCGACGGTTGGGTCGGATGCGTCCGCCGTGTCCGCGCTGAACGGTCAGCGCCATGGCAAACCACACCCGCGCGCCTATGGCACGTTCCCCCGTGTGTTGGGTCGGTTCGCCCGCGATCGAAAGCTCATGCCTCTGCCGGAGGCGATCCGGAAGATGACCTCCGAGCCCGCCCGGCGCATTGGACTGAGGGACCGCGGAGTCCTCAGGGAGGGAGCAGCGGCCGATGTGGTCGTCTTCGATCCGGCGACCATCATGGACCGGGCCACCTATGCCGACCCGCATCAGTTCCCTGCCGGGATCCGCCAGGTTTGGGTCAACGGGGTGCTTGTGGTCCATGAGGGCCACCACACGGGGGCCGGGCCAGGCCAGGTGTTGCGGCTCTAGCGGTCCTTGCCTTGGGGCCGGCAGGCCCAGTGACGTGAGAGGGGTTGGCGAGCATGGCGCCTTGGACCCGCGACAGTATCCTGGGGCTGGGCCGGCAGTTCACGCAGTCGCGAGTGCTGCTCACCGCCGCCGAGCTCGATGTGTTCACTCCACTGGCGAGGGAGCCGCTGACGCTGGAGGAAGTGGCGGCCCGGGTAGGTGGTGACCTTCGCGGCACTCGCATCTTGCTCGACGCGCTGGCGGGTATGGGCCTGATTGTGAAGGCGAACGCGCACTACCGGTGCCCGGCCGAGGTTGCGGCGGCCTTGTCTGCCGATTCGCCGACTTCGGTGCGGCCCATGCTCATGCATTCGAACGCGCTCTGGGGGCGGTGGTCTCGCCTGACCGACATCGTCCGGGGGGAGAAGCCCTCAGGCAACCCGCTCACCGCGGCCTACCGTCCGGAGGAGCGCGAGGCCTTCATCGGGGCCATGCACGTCGTCAGCCAGGGCCGAGCCCCTGAGGTGGTGGATGCTGTCGGCGCGGGCCGCGCCCGGAACCTGATTGACGTCGGCGGGGCCTCGGGGACCTACACCGAGGCGTTCCTCCGGGCTTGCCCCGAGATGCGTGCGACTCTCTTTGACCTGCCCCCGGTGATCGAGATGGCCCGCAGACGTCTTGAGCCCACCGGGCTGCTCCCGAGGATCTGTCTGGTGGCAGGCGACTTCCTGGTCGATCCGATGCCTGGCGGGCACGATCTGGCGTTCGTGTCGGCCATCATCCACCAGAACAGCCCAGCGGACAACGAGACGCTCTACCGCAACTGCTTCCGTGCCCTGGAGCCGGGCGGCCGCATTGTCATCCGTGATCACATTCTGGACGAGACGCGGACCCAACCGCCGGCGGGCGCGCTGTTCGCCGTGAACATGCTCACGGCCACCGACGGGGGCGACTGCTACACCTTCGCCGAGATCCGTCAGGGCCTCGAGCAGGCCGGTTTCGTGCGCGTCAGACAGATCGCCGAGGACGAGCAGATGAGCGGCCTGGTGGAAGCTTTCAAGCCGCGGGAGTAGAAGCGCACGCGCGGCATAGCGCCGGGCCACTCCGTCTCGGAGTGGCCCGGCTCGGTCTACGGTCTTGGTCTGTCGAGGCGGAGTCTACGGGTTAGTGGTCTCCGTCGTCTTCGTCTTCATCGGCGGTGCCTGCTGGTCTCCCTGCTTCTGCACGAACTCCTTGCCGACCGGCGTGCCACCCATCATCTTGGCCTTGGCCGGAGGCGGGGACATGTCGGTGCCCGAGCGGGTCTCACCCGACTTGCAGCCTGGAGCGGCGAGCGCGATCAGGGCCGTAAGGGTGAGGGCCGCTACGATTCGTCTGGCTACGGCGCTCAACTGCATTCCGTGCTCATCTCCTGTTCGTCCACCGAGTTCTACTGCGGGTAGGTCCAGCTATCGCTGCAGGTGTAGTCATACGCGCTCATGGGAGGATCGGTCGCAACCCACATGTTCAGGGGCGAGCAGATCTGTGACGGCCGGATCCACTTGGCGTGGCCGTCGGCGAAAACCCAGTTCTTGCCCCCCATGTGCGGTGCATAGCTGAACGCCGTGTTGCACCAGCCGCCCGCGTCCGGTGGGCAGATGCGGTTCTCATGGATGATGACCTGCTGGGCGGGCGATGGGAAGTCGGCCATGCCCTTGGGCGAGGTGCCACACATCACGGACCCGTTGTAGTGGTAGCTGAAGTTGAGTGCGGCCGTGTAGACCGGCGTCGCCAGGGCACCGAGCCGGATCTCCTCAGGATTACCCCCATTGCAGGTACTGCTCGGACAGCGGTAGAGCTGCCAGTTCTTGACATAGGGCTGGGTTACGGTCCGCCAGGTCCCGCTGCGTGTGCCGTCATTACAGGCCGTACTGGGGTCACCGTTGCCGTACCGTTTGAGCGGGTACTTCTCGTCGTAGTCCTGGCAGTACATCATCACGCCGAGGCCGATCTGCTTGCAGTTGGACAGGCACGCGGTGGTCCGTGCCTTCTCCCGTGCCTTGGCGAAGACCGGGAACAGGATCGCCGCTAATGACCTTTGCGCTTTAGGTTGATGGTCGTGAGATCCAGGAGTCCACAGTGCTTGATGAAGTTCAGGCCATGCTTGACGCGGCGGATGCGACGTTTGCCGCAGGCGATCTGTGCGGTGAGCTCGCCCAGGCTGTCGG
>JAKPQA010000301.1 GCA_029547025.1 Armatimonadota bacterium | reverse complement strand
GATGGTGGTCCTCGTGAGATCGAGGTGGTTCTTGGTGAGGATCACGATGCTCCAGCGCGGCCGCTCGACCATTTGGGGAGACCGTACCGGGACGAAGTAGGGCAGCGGACCCTTTCGTGTCCTGCGGCCGCAGCATGAGGTCGGCCGCAGATACGCGGCGCCGCAGCGAACGCATCGGTAGGCCGATGCGCCGGGGCACCCGGCCGCCAGGTCGATGTCCGCCTCGCCGTCGTGAATGGCTTCGATCACGCGGGCCGGGTCGGTCTCCCGCGCCAGAATGCGGTGCCGCGAGCACCTCGTGAGCTCGCGCACGAGCTGCGTCCGCGCCAGGTGGTCCTGGTGGACGCGGTCGAAGGGGATCGCCGGTGTCGGGTCGATCCCTCGGGCCCGAAGGGCCCGGCGCACCCGCTGAGCGACCTCCTGCACATCGGCCTCGGCCAGCCGCGCCCCTCGCCACCGCGGAGAACTCAATCGACGGCTCCGTTCCCTCGTACCCTACTGCTTCGTGGCCGCCAGCAGATCGACGGCCTGCTGGAGCCCTGGCGATAGCCTCAGGGCCTCCTCCAGCGGCGCCTTCGCCGCCTCCAGATCGCCAATGGCGACCAGCACCTTGCCCAGCCACACCTGGGCCCACACGTTCTCGGGCGCGTTGGCCACCGCCGCCTGGACCCACGGGAGCCCCGCCGCGGGCGTGTCGCCGTGCTCGAACATGAGGATGCCCATCTGCAGGTTCACCCACGACAGCATCCACCGGTTGTCCGGCTCCGCCTCCAGCGCCTGCCTCAGGTAGTCCTGGGCCTCATTGACCTTGGACATGTTGACGAAGCACGTGCCGACATCGAGCAAGAACTGACCATCGCGGACGCCCAGCGCCTCGGCCTGCGCGTAGGCCTCGATGGCCTCCTTCGACCGCCACGCCTTCCGCAGCGCATCGCCCCTCGACCGGTAGGCCGCGCGGAGGTTGGCCTTGCGCTCGATGGCCATGGCGTAGGCCTCGGCAGCTTCGTCGAACCGTCCCGCCGCCTGTAGCCGGTCCCCCATCGTTACGGCCGGGTCGGGCAGCTCACGCACGGTCCAGCCCTCGCCCTCGCGGACAAGCTGAGCGCCCATTTGCCGCAGCACCTGCGCCAGCACCATGCCGGCTGGCTGGGCCTCCATGGTACCGGTGAGGTTCCTCCCGGCCGCCTTCCAGTCCGAGGCGAACACAGGGTCGAGCGTCAGCGGAATCCCCACTTGGCCGCCAATCTGCGTGAGCACCGTCTGCGGGTCCGCCGCCTCGAGGTTCGCGCTCATCTCGGGCCCCCGCCCCGCGAGGGGGCAAAGCAGCGGCATGGTGCCCATCGGCTTGGAGGTGGCCGGCAGCCCCTTGGCCCACGCGACGACATCCGCACCGACAGTGTCCGGCGTTAGCGCGACCACGAGTTCATCGTTCGGGCCGTTGCCCTCGGCGAAGGACTCGAGGGCCGCAAACATCGCCGGCGTGACGACCGGCCGCGCCACCGCGCCGCTTCGGACGTTGGTCAGGATCCCGATGCGCGACGAGTTCAGCCCCAGCCGCTCGTTCTGATCCCCCCAGTCGCCGTTCAGGAGCACCACACTGTAGGGGGAGTCCATCAGCCAGAGGGGCCACGCGCAGGCCATGTTCTCACGGACCACGGCGGGCTGGACCCAGTAGGAGGCATCGCCGATGAGCCCCAGCTTGAGCTTGGGCGTGCCGAAGGCCGCGGCCAGCGACTTCACCCAGTTGCGCAGCGCACCGTCGCGCCAACCAATGAAGGCCTCGATCTCCGAGAGCCCCTGGGCAGACTTGGGGGGCACCTGCAGGTCCGACGCGGCGTGGCCACTACCCTCGGCATAGGCCTTCAGGGTCGCTTCAGAGCCACCCATGAGCACGTCGCGCGGCAGGTGGAGGTCGAAGATCAGCCCCTCGAAGCCCTCGTCGCCGAAGTGGAACGCCTCGAGCATGGATCGCAAGGCCTCCTGCGTACGCGGGCTGAAGGCCGACGCGTAGCTCGCACCCGGCTCGGGCTGCCGGCCGATCGGTTTCTCCTTCAGCTCAGCCAAGTCGCCGGCGAGCGGGTCCGGCAGCTTCGAGCCCGCGCGGTGCCACTCGAGCAGATCGACCACGGCGTACGTCCGGACGCCCTTGGCAGCCAGGTCCTTCACGAACTGCCCCAGCGCGGCCGTGCTGTCCGAGATCGCCAACTCCGGGAATGGGGAGCCCGCGACCGGGCACGCCGTGTGTCCATCGGAGAAGACGTACATGTAGAGGGTGCCGCAGCGCCCGGAAGCGACCAGGTCGTCGAGCGTCTTGAGTACGTCGCCGGCCTTCGCGTAGTCGCCCTGCCACAGCGACCAGTCAACGAGCAGCCCCACACCCACGGGGCACTCATCGAGCAGGAAAGCGCCGGGCTCCGGAGCCGCCGCGCGGGCCAATCCACCGCAGAGGCACGCTCCGGCCAGCGCGAACGCCAGGCCGATCCGGCTCATGATCACGCCTCCTTCGTCGCCCTCCTCTTGCCGTCGGAAGCCGCGGCGCCCCTGGCTCTGGCTGCCGGCCGCGCGGTCGATGGCTTGCGCTTGGCCGGGGGCTTGCCGTCACCGAGGATGTCCTCAGCGGCGACTCCGCCGGCCTCGAGCCGTTCGAGGACGATGTCAGCGAGAGCATCGATTCGGCGCCTCTCGTCGAGCTTCTGCGCGATGCGGTCGGCGAGCATGTCGACGAGCTCGTCCAGCAGTTTCTCGTTCGCTCGGCGGTCCGTATCCATCGCCATCACTCCGCTGCGGCGCCGGTCGGAGCCGGCAGGTGCCGGATCTTGTCGTGCGAGGCCGCGAAGTCGAACCCCGCCGGCTGCCGCTCCTCGTTGTGGCAAGCCATGCAGTCCTGCGCGTCCATGGTGCGCCGGATGTAGTCCACCCGGCCGGTCATCGAGTGGATGAGCCCA